>CAIRYW010000001.1 GCA_903882905.1 uncultured bacterium
ATCAAATTTAAGGTGGGTTCTAAAAATTCATTTTTTTGATATTTTTCAAACACAAACCTGAACCCGTTTAAATCTGTGCTGAAAAAGTAAGCAATTATACAATTATTTTTTTAATTCATACACCAAAAATCAACTTTTTTATTTTTTTTAACAATTCGCAACTAACTAACTAACTAACTAACTAACTAACTAACTAACAACGTATTACACTGTTAATAAATTTAGTCTTTGAACTTGTTCAAATCTGAATAAGTTGTAGGTAAGGTTTATAAGTCCTATTATTCCGGTTGCTCTTACAATTCCTACAGATTTAACAGCAAGTCCGTTCATGCTCTGTTCCATAAAGCCAAATACGTGTTCTACTCTTACTCTTGTTTTGGATTTTATGTTGTTTTTAGTCTTTTGCTTATCAGTCAGAGGTTTTCCTCTGTATCCTTTTTCGTGTACTTTATTTTTAAGCCGATACTTTCTTATTACTTTCTTCTGTTTTTCTCCGGTATAAGCACTGTCTGCATATAATGGTTGCCCTTTGTCGCTTTTATCCAGCAAATCATCTAAAGGCTGTGAGTCATGAACTGAAGCATCTGTAACTGCAAACTTTTTGATGAATTTACTTTTGGAATCTACCTTTGCATGATTTTTATAACCGTAATATTTCTCTCCATTTTTCTTTGTCCATCGGGCATGAATATCTTTGTGCTTTTTCTTATTGGGTTGGTCGTTCCACAAATCATTGCCTTCGCCTTTTTTAATCTTTTCGTTCTCCTCACGAGTATTACGCTGGCGTGGGGCTACAGTAAAACTAGCGTCAATAAGCTTTCCTTCATTGAATATCAGGTTTTTATCTTCCAAAAACTGTATGAACTGACTGAACAACAATTCTACAACACCACTGTTTGTTAGGTTTTCTCTAAATAGCCAAACTGTTTTTTCATCTGGAACTTTATCGCCAGATTCCAGTCCTAAAAACTTTTTGAAACTTAGCCTGTCTATTATCTGAAACTCCACTTGCTTGTCTCCAAGACCATAGTAGCGTTGTAAAATCATGATTTTAAACATCATCACTACATCAAATGGTTTCGCTCCTGCATTGTTTTTCTTTTCTGTATTTAACAGCTTTGATTCTAATGTGCTGCGAAATACTTCAAAATCAATAACTTTGCTTATTTTCTCTAAAGGATTGCCAATTGCAGACAAACGTTCAATAGTAAATTGCTCGTCAAATAATCCCTTTTTGCCATTTGCTTTATACTCTTGTGTTGTCATATTGTTTTCGTATTAAATTATACGCAAATATACTTATAATTATTTGAATAACAATGATTTAAATTATAGAACTCCCCTTAATTTATATTAACTTTTCTATAGTGAGTTCTTTTAAACCATTTAGGTAAGATAAAAAACCCAATAAACAGGTAAGGATAATAGCTTATAAGTCGCCACAATAAAGCAATTGCAGGGCTAAATCCAATGGGTATAAAATCTTTCAGGAAATCTGAAAACACAAATTCTGCTATACCACTGCTACC
>CAIRYW010000002.1 GCA_903882905.1 uncultured bacterium
TGCAAGACGTACTTGTCGAGCAGATGCGAAAGCAGAACATAGTGAACCGACCGTTGGCATTAGATGCCGCGGGAGATTATCGGACAAAAGCTACTCTGGGGATAACAGGCTAGTTCCGCCTAAGAGTCCATATCGACGGCGGAGTTCGGCACCTCGATGTCGGCTCATCTTATCCTGGGGCTGGAGAAGGTCCCAAGGGTTTGGCTGTTCGCCAATTAAAAAGATACGCGAGCTGGGTTCAGACCGTACAGAAGTTATAAAGTTGAAAGTTTTAAAGTTCATAAAGTAGAATTCAGAATTCACTTTAAAAACTTTACAAACTTGATAAACTTTTGACTATTGTACAGTCTGAACCGTCGAGAATTATTAGTTTCAATTTGTGAAACTAGACTGTTATATAATCTTTATCACGGCGGTCTTGTATAGAAATATACAATGACAAATTTGCTGAAGTTTTTGTAATACAAAAATTTAGTAAATATAAGTTAACTTATATCGGTGAAACCCAACCGCGCAAGCGAGGGCAATACCGAGGAAACGAAATAGGTATTAGTTTCTAGGTGTTAGTTGTTAGGAATTAAATTTCTAAAAACTAAAACCTGACAACTGAAAACTATCTAGGTCCGTAGAGACTAAACGTTAACCATCTTAACTTGCAAAAGAAAGATGAAGATATAGTCCATTCCGCACAGTAATGTGTGAAAAGAAGCGTGAGACAGGTTGGTCTCCTATCTACTGCAGGCGTTGATTCTTGAGGGGATTTGCTCCTAGTACGAGAGGACCGGAGTGAACTGACCTCTGGTGTACCTGCTCTGCCGCCAGGCGGATCGCAGGGTAGCTAAGTCGGGAAGGGATAACCTCTGAAAGCATCTAAGAGGGAAGCCCACCCCAAGATAAGGAATCGTTTGAGGGCCGTAAGAGATGATTACGTTGATAGGCATTAAGTGGAAGCACAGTAATGTGTGGAGCTGAGATGTACTAATCGCCCGATTCCTATTAGGAAATCTGAAAATCAAAGTTAGGTATTACTTTGTTTGAATTATTTTACTTATTTTTTTATCCCTATTTAATTTATGGTTTCGTGCTAAATGGCGCGAAACCATGTCAAGCAGGTTTTTTGTAATATTTGTCGAAATCTGTGTTCTGGTAATTCGTCAGAGGGGCCACACCTGATCTCATTCCGAACTCAGAAGTTAAGACCTCGAGAGCTGATGATACTCTTATGGAGGGGAAAGTAAGCAGTTGCCAGAACAAAGATTTTGACTCTTAAAACATCACTTTATTTAAGTGATGTTTTTTGTTGTGATATAATATTCAAATGTCATGGTCTTCTAAAAGAAAAACAAGCATTATATTAGTAGTTGTTATTATTCTAGTTATTTTATTCGCATTTATTGGTTATAAAATAATATATAGAGCACCAACATGTAACGACGGATATCAGAATCAGGGGGAGACTGGTATAGATTGTGGTGGTCCATGTTCACTTGTCTGTTCTTCAGAGGCATTATCACCAGTTGTTACTTGGAAGAGACTTTTCTTGGTTGGTAGTAATGTATACAATGCTGTTGCTTATATTGAAAACCCGAATGCAAATGCTGGGGCAAATAATGTTGGCTATCGTTTAAGAGTTTTTAATTCAGATGGTATTTCAATTTATGAACGTCACGGAGAAACTATAATCCCAGCAAAACGTTCTGTGCCGATTTTAGAGACAGGGATAGCTTTAGGTTCTCAAACCCCCGTAAGAATAGAATTCGTTTTTGAAGATCCAATTATTTGGAAAAAAGAAACAGCAACAAATAATCCTCTTTCTGTTAATTCTATTAATCTTGATGGAGCTACAACAACCCCAAGTTTAAATGCGAAAATTCAAAATTCAGATGTTGCCTCTTACAAAAATATTGAGGTAGTTGCCATACTTTATGATGAAAATGGTAATGCCATGGGAGCTTCTAGGACTTTTATAGATAATATAAATGGTGGGGAAACTGTACCTGTTAATTTTAATTGGCCAACTCCTTTTTCCAAAATCCCCGCAAGAATTGAAATAGTTCCAAAATTATTTATATGATGGTGGAACTTTTCGAAAAGGTAAAGGGTCATGCTAAAAAAACCACGAGAATAGATTGGTATCTGTTTTTGTCTGTTGTATTTATTATTATGGCTGGGTTAGTTACTATGAGTTCCTTTACTGGAAGGAATACTTTTTTTGATAAACAACTAATATGGGCAGGAATTTCATTTGTTGTTTTCTTTGCTTTGAGTTTTGTAGATTTTCATTTCTTAAGAAGAACAAATATTGTAACTGCCCTTTTTGCCCTCGCCTGCGGGATGCTTCTTGCACTTTTTGTCGTTGGTAAAATATCAAAAGGTGCACAGGCTTGGTTTTCTTTTGGTCTTTTTGCAATTCAACCAGGTGAATTTGCTAAATTAGTTATAGTTCTTGTTTTAGCAAAATATTTTTCCCGTAGACATGTGGAAATTGCCCACATTCGACACATTATAATTTCCGGTGTCTATGCTTTTATTATTTTTGGCTTAGTTTTGTTACAACCAGATTTTGGTGGTGCACTTATAATATTTTTAATTTGGTTTGGAATGGTGATGGTTTCAGGAATTTCAAAAAAACATCTGTTACTAGTATTTATAGTAGGTTTTGCTTCCTTCGCACTTTTGTGGGGAACTGTCCTACACCCATATCAAAAGGCTCGTATAATGACTTTTATTCATCCTTTGGCCAACATCCGTGGTGCAGGTTACAACGCCTACCAATCGATGGTTACCGTTGGTTCTGGACAATTTTTTGGTAAAGGTATTGGTTTTGGTACGCAGTCACGTTTACAATTTCTGCCAGAATATCAAACAGATTTTATATTTGCAGCATTTTCTGAAGAGTGGGGTTTTGTTGGTGTTATTATCTTATTTATTCTTTATGGGATAGTTATTGCCAGGATTTTACACAACGCAAAACAAGGTGAAACTAATTTCGAAATTTTGTATGGGCTTGGTTTAGCAATTCTTTTGATGAGTCAATTTTGTATTCATATAGGTATGAATATTGGAATATTGCCAGTAACGGGGCTTACATTACCTTTTATGAGTTATGGTGGCTCGCATTTACTTACTTCGTTTATCGGCCTTGGAATACTTATGGGCATGAGACAATATTCCCACGCTGCGCATAAAGATCTTATGAAGAATGAATTTTTGGGGTATTGATATTTACTTGTAATTACCTTCTGGCGAAGAATTTATTTGTTCCTTTTATAATGAAAAACCTCTATCTACAAGAGGAATTACCACTATATGGTAAAAATATCCTTACTCCATCTGGATATACATTGGTGCTGTCGTAAGGAGGGGTTGACCCAGTGGGGCCAACTGATCTAAAGTTATCCTGCCCACAACCGCCATATTCTCCCTCGTTCTCATCTAAAAGATATGGGCTTCCCCATGGGTCTCGGGTAATATTTGAAATACCTTTGTATATGCCATTTGTAGCGGCCTCTATTTTAGTGATAGCATTAAACCAAGCTTGGTAACAAGAATTTGTTGAATCTATATTTCTTAAATTTACATCTCTGCAATTACAATCACTACAATTACTACCTGTAATTCCCATTAGAGTTTTACCAGAATCCTGTTCCGCTACAGATATGGCATTCATAATCTGTTGCATGTCTTCCTTTGCTTTTGCAGTTTGGGCTTTATTTCTTGCCGTATTCAAACTCGCAAGCACAATAGACGACAAAAAAGAGATGATAGAAATCACCACAAGTAGTTCGATGAGGGTAAAACCGCGATTTTTTATAAGTGGGTAAATTATGACTTTTTTCATGGGGGTGTAGAGATTTTCTAGTGGATTTGTTGGGTAAAATATCAATTTTTCATAACCATGCAATACTCATACCCCCCCCTCGTCTGCCATCCCTGACCGTTATAAAATTTTAGCCAACTAGATGGCAATGGGTTTTCTGTCGTAAACCTCAACGAATAAGCGTATCCTGTGTTTTCGCCTTCGCACCAATAACCTTGCGGAGTTCCATCTTTATACTCATAATTCCAACAATTATTGTCTTTAGTGGAACTACCACCAAAAGGGTCTACTGGTATTTGTTTTATATATCCGCCATCAATCAAACCTCTCAAAGCTGTGTTAATTCCAGGAGATGAATAGCAACTAGTCCAATTATTCTGAACTGGATAACTACCATGATCATTTCTATAAAGTTCAAGCGCATTCTGTAGTTGTTTCATATCTGAAATTCTTTGTACATCTCTAGCTTTAGCCCTGGCAGTATTGAGACTCGCAAGCACAATAGACGACAAAAAAGAGATGATAGAAATCACCACAAGCAGTTCGATGAGAGTAAAACCTTTTTTCTTTTGCATAAATATACTAAAGAATAACAAACATTAGCGCGGACATTGCGAAGAAAAAAATTATAATTCCGATTAGTATAAATTGCCCAATATTTTCATCTTTTGCAATTCCTTTCTTCACGAGCCAACCAATCATACCATTTTGGGATGGGTCAGTATTTGCCACACGTCTAAGTTGGCTACTATTTCTATCTAAATTTGTTTGATCATTAAATTCTATACCTGACATAGTTTTTACTTATTTTTTATCTTATAAAACACTACAAAATTAAATAAATTGATGCAGAAAAACAAACTATTATAAAAATAATCATAATTATGTTTGCTCCAGACTCATCTTTTGCAATACCTTTTTTGATAAGCCAGCTGGCAAAAACCGACTTACATTCATTGTTAGGTTCCATTTAATTTTTGTTAATAATAATGTGCTAATAATTATAACACAATTTACATTCCTTATTTCAAGACCAAGCAATAGCTGGCTAGCCATTTTTTAGACTTTGGTATATCATATATTGGCAATGACAATTCTCAATAAAAAGGAGCCTGTTGTGCTCTTTTTGGGGGATATAATGTTTTTTTTCGTCGCCCTGTGGGTTACGCTTTTTTTGCGTCATCAGACAATTCCAACATCTGAAATATTACTCAGTCACGTTTTACCTTTTAGTATTCTTTTTGTAATTTGGATTTTAATTTTTTTTATAACAGGACTTTATGAGAAGCACACAGTTATACTAAAAAGCAGACTTCCGAATTTAATTTTTAGAGTTTGGCTCATAAATTCAATTATTGGAGTTTTGTTTTTCTACTTTATTCCATATTTTGGCATTACTCCAAAAGTAAATCTCTTTATATATGCCTTTGTTTCGTTTGTCTTTATATTTTTCTGGCGTTTGTATCTCTCATCTTTTTTTATAGTAAAGCGGTTTGAAAATGCAATGATTATTGGTTCGGGAAAAGAAATGGAGGAACTTTATAGTGAGGTTAATAAAAATACTCATTATGGTTTAAATTTTGTTGCTTCTTTTGACTTGCAAAAAGGGGACTATTCAAATTTAGGAAAAATTATTTTTGACACTGTTAAAAAAGAGGAAGTTTCCTTGATTATAATAGACCTTGAGCATGACAAAATACAGCCAATTATGCCGGAATTATATTCTTTAATTTTTTCTGATGTACGTTTTATGTCTATGTATAAGGTTTACGAAGACGTTTTCAAAAGGGTTCCGTTTTTTATTCTTCGTTATGATTGGTTTTTGGAAAATATTTCTACCTCACCAAAAATGTTTTATGACATTATAAAACGTATTACAGATATATCTCTTTCCTTAATTGGGCTAATATTGTCGTTCGTCTTTTTGCCTTTTGTTTATGTTGCAATAAAGCTAGATGATGGTGGCCCAGTTTTTATTACCCAAGAAAGAATTGGCCAAGGTGGTAAAAAAATTAAGATTTTAAAGGTCCGAAGTATGTCTACAAATGATGGTGGTGTTTGGCCAACGGAAGATGACTCACGAATTACTCGTGTTGGTAAGTTTTTAAGAAATTCTCGTATAGATGAGCTTCCGCAGTTTTGGAATGTATTAAAAGGGGACGTTTCACTTATTGGCCCACGGCCGGATATGTGTGATCTCGGTGATAATCTCGCATCTGAAATACCATACTACAATGTGCGCAACACTATCAAACCTGGGCTTTCTGGTTGGGCACAAGTTAATCAAGATTTACCACCACATTCTCTTGAAGAGACTAAACTACGTCTTGCTTATGATTTATATTATGTAAAAAATCGTTCAGTCATTCTTGATATAAATATCATTCTAAAAACCATACGAACTCTTTTATCTAGGTCGGGGAAATAAGGATTAGAATTTTGTAGATTAAAAATTTTACTTTACAATTTAATATATGAATGTAATATGTTTGCAGTGCCAGCGCTGTTCTTTTCTTCGGAAAAGTGTGAGTAACACGTGAATACCTATTCTCTGCGGTAAGCAGGGCTTTGGAAGACGCAAGCGGGTCAGTTACACCGATCCGTCTTCTGAATGTGGGTTTGCGGCCTATCAGTTATTTAGTGGGGTAAACGCCCACTAAGGCTATGACGGGTAGCTAGCAAGTATCACAAGAGCTCAGTGGTCGCTAGCCAGAGACAGCATAATCAAACGCACAAACCCTGCCGACTAGTCAAATTCTAGATCAATCGGCAGGGTTTTTTTCTATCTTTTAACACATTGCCACTTTTCTATTTCTGCGTATAATTGCCCCTATGACAAAAGTACGAATAGGAGCAGCCTTCCTTCTTATAATTGGCGCTTTATTAGGATACGCTTTATATGCTTCCGAAAATATTTCGGGTTCATATTTCCATAAGTTTCCATTTCATTTAGGTTTGGATCTTAATGGTGGTACACACTTAACTTACAAGGCAGATGTGTCTAAAATTGCTCCTGCTGACGTTAGCAGTTCAATGCAATCACTTCGTGATGTGATTGAGCGTCGAGTAAACCTTTTTGGTGTTACCGAGCCTGTTGTTCAAATAGAGACAGGTGGAACACTTTCAAGTAGTGGCACAGACTATCGTTTAGCTGTTGAACTTCCTGGTGTAACAGATATTAAAAAAGCCATTGATCTTATTGGTAAAACTCCATCGCTTGATTTTCGTTTAGCAACTGATGCATATAAAAAAGCAACCTCAACAAGTAATTTAACTTTAGACCAAGCTTTTGTAACTACTGGTCTTGATGGAAAGTACTTACAGCACGCAGATGTTGAATATGATCAAACAACCAGACAGCCGACAGTCGCTCTTCAATTTAATTCTCAAGGTAAAGATCTTTTTGCAAAAATCACAAAAGAAAATGTCGGAAATGTTTTGGCTATTTTCTTGGATGGTCAGCCCATTACAACTCCCGTCATTCGACAAGAAATCACAGATGGACGAGCGCAAATCAGTGGAAATTTTGATGTAAAAACTGCTCAGGAACTTGTTAGAAATTTGAATTATGGTGCACTTCCTGTTGATATTAGCTTGCTTTCTACACAGTCTGTTGGGCCGACTCTCGGTGCAGCTGCACTTCATGCTGGAACATTTGCCGGTATAATCGCATTTATTATAATCGCTTGTTTCCTTATTCTTTGGTACAGACTACCTGGAATTGTTGCTGTTGTAGCTCTTGCTTTGTACACAATATTAAACCTTTCAATCTTCAAATTATTTAATGTAACTTTGACAGAGGCTGGTATTGCTGGATTTATTCTCTCTATTGGAATGGCTGTGGATGCAAACATCTTGATTTTTGAAAGAACAAAAGAAGAATTAAAGAGGGGTAAACGTTTGGACGATGCCGTTAGAGAAGGCTTTCATCGAGCGTGGACATCCATTCGTGATTCAAACTCATCAAGTATTATTACTGCAGTAATCTTGTATTACTTTGCTTCAACTTCTGTAGTAAAAGGTTTTGCCTTCGTATTTGGAATTGGTGTTCTTACAAGTATGTTTACCGCTGTTACAGCTTCACGTACGATGCTTCTTCTTCTAAATCTAAAAGACAGTAAGGTTTCAAGATTTTTATTCAGTTCGGGCTTTAGTAAATAATTTTTATCAAACATGTTTATCGTAAAATACAGAAAAATATTCTACACAATTTCAGCGATTCTTATGATCGGCTCCATTGTGTCAATTTTTTCTTGGGGTCTTAATCTAGGGATTGATTTTAAAGGGGGTGCTGCTCTTGAAGTAGAATATACAAAAACTGTTCCAACTCGAGATGTTGTGGAAAGTTCCATAGCACCTCTTTCGCTTGGTTCATTAGTCAAACCAATGGGGGACAAAGGTTTTTTGATTAAAACACGTTCTATTACAGACGCCGAGAGGGAAAGTTTGGTTCAGGCTTTGCAAAAAAATGGTGATATGGATGTAAAACAATTTTCATCAATTGGCCCAGTCCTTGGTGTTGAAGCGATGAAGAAATCTCTTGTCTCTATTGTTCTTGTTCTCATTTGTATTGTGCTTTTTGTCACTTTTGCATTCAGACATGTTTCTGAGCCTGTTTCATCTTGGAAATATGGTCTTATTACTGTTTTTGCTTTACTTCACGATGTGCTTATTCCAACGGGGGTTTTCGTTTTTCTTGGGCATTTTCAAGGTGTTGAAATTGATACACTTTTCGTAACAGCTATCCTTGTTGTTCTTGGTTTTTCTGTTCATGACACAATCGTTGTGTTTGATCGCGTTCGCGAAAACTTGCGTATAGCTAACAGCCATAATGAAAAGAAGGAATTTGCAAACATTGTTGGCGAAAGTATAAATCAAACATTCACAAGATCGATCAACACATCTCTTACAACTTTGCTAGCCCTTTTTGTACTATTTTTCGTTGGTGGCGAAGCTACAAAAATGTTTTCACTAGCTTTGATTGTTGGTATAACAGCAGGTACTTATTCTTCTGTTTTCTTGGGCTCACCACTTTTGGTTACTATGGACGCTTGGCAGGAGAAAAATAAGAAGAAAAAATAGTTTTTAGGTTTTAGTTGTGAGTTGTTAGTAAGATGCCCCGCGAGCGAAAGCTCGCGGGGCATTCTCATTTCATTCATATTTTAAGCCGTAAAATTTGGATTTTCTGTATTCCTACTAACAACTAAAACCTGAAACCTGACAACTATCCCATCCGCTTGACGGCATTTGATATCTGAGTATAATATGAACCTACTTACCACTTGGTAAGTATGTTTTTTGAAAACATTGAATACTTGTTTATACGATTAAAAATCGTCTATTTCGACAAGTGAATGATGTGTAAATTTATTTACAACATCTGAACGAAGTCGAATTATAAGAAGGTTTAAATCTTCTTATATTTCAAAAAGTTTTTTAGGAAAAATAATTAGAGCGAAATCAAACTCTCGCAAGGAATAAAATTATCGATGTCTAACATCTTTTGTTTTGTTCCATTCCGAATGTTCACACTCAAATGTAAATATTTTTATTGAGAGTTTGATCCTAGCTCAGGATGAACGCTGGCGGCGTGGATAAGGCATGCAAGTCAAGGGGGCTCCGCAAGGAGCAACCGGCAGACGAGGTAGGAACACGTAGGTACGTACCCCAAAGTCAGGAATAACTAGCCGAAAGGTTAGCTAATACTTGATAGTCTCTTCGGAGTAAAGATTTATCGCTTTGGGAACGGCCTGCGGGCTATCAGCTAGTTGGTAAGGTAACGGCTTACCAAGGCTATGACGGCTAGGGGACCTGAGAGGGTGACCCCCACCGATGGTACTGAGACACGGACCATACACCTACGGGTGGCCGCAGTCGAGAATCTTCCGCAATGGACGAAAGTCTGACGGAGCGACGCCGCGTGGAGGATGAAGTTCTTCGGAATGTAAACTCCTTTTGCCAGGGAAAAAGTTATTGATTGTACCTGGAGAATAAGAAGTTGCTAAACTCGTGCCAGCAGCAGCGGTAATACGAGTGCTTCGAGCGTTATCCGGAATCATTGGGCGTAAAGGGTGTGTAGGCGGCGATGTTAGTCTTATGTTAAATCTTTCGGCTCAACCGAGAGTCTGCATGGGAAACGGCATTGCTTAGAGGACGGAAGAGGTCACTGGAACTCATGGTGTAGCGGTGAAATGCGTTGATATCATGGGGAACACCAAAAGCGAAGGCAAGTGACTGGTCCGCTCCTGACGCTGAAACACGAAAGCGTGGGTCGCGAATGGGATTAGATACCCCAGTAGTCCACGCCCTAAACGATGATCTCTAGCTTTGAGGAGTATCGACCCTCTTCGAGGCCAAGCAAACGCGATAAGAGATCCGCCTGGGTAGTACGGCCGCAAGGTTGAAACTCAAAGGAATAGACGGGGACTTGCACAAGCGGTGGAACATGTGGTTCAATTCGACGCTAAACGAAGAACCTTACCAGGGTTAGAAATCCATTCGAAGATTGGCAGAAACGTCAATCGCCGCAAGGCGGATGGACAGGTGCTGCATGGCTGTCGTCAGTTCGTGGTTTGAACTGTTCCCTTCAGTGGGGTAACGAACGCAACCCCTGTTGCCTGTTATAAGTGTCAGGCGAGACCGCCCAGCCCACAGTATGTGAGGTTGGAAGGTAAGAAACAGGAAATAGACAGTATAGTAGATAGTGTTTTTCTTATTTTGCTTCGGCTCGCATTTTGCGGGCTGGGAGGAAGGTGGGGATGACGCCAAGTCAGCATGGCCCTCTGATACCCTGGGCTACACACGTGTTACAATCGCCTCTACAACGGGACGCAATGTCGTAAGACGGAGCAAACCCTTATAAAGGAGGCGCCAGTTCGGATAGAAGTCTGCAACTCGACTTCTTGAAGCCGGAATCGCTAGTAATCGCAGGTCAGCTATACTGCGGTGAATACGTTCTCAAGTCTTGTACTCACCGCCCGTCAACCCAAGGGAGTCGGAGGTGCCCAAAGTCTCACCTCGTGTGGGCCTACGGCAAATTCGATGACAGGGGGTAAGTCGTAACAAGGCACGGGTAGCGGAAGCTGCTCGTGGAATATTTCAAGAGAATCACGTCTTTGCCCATTTTTTATTAAATGGCGCAATTGACTTAAATGTCGATCGTTTCTCCGTTTCATCTCTGATGAAGCGGGTTAAAGAAATGTGGTTATCGCTCTACAACCAAAAATGTGAGCGCTTAGTTTCCAAAGATAGGGAACAACACATGGAGATTATCAATTGAAATCTTCATGGGTGAACGGGACAAAATAAAGAGCGCTAAAAA
>CAIRYW010000003.1 GCA_903882905.1 uncultured bacterium
AGTAGATGCTATGACTGCAAAGTCTCTAGATATCATCAACCCTATTGTTCAGAAAGTTGGTGAGAAAATCGAGCTTGGTAAAGTAGAAGTTATAGAAGGAGAAATACTTGGAAGCTATGTACACGGAAGTAAGAGTGCAGTTATCGTCTCTCTTAAGGGAGGTTCCAAGGAACTTGCTAAAGATGTAGCTATGCATATAGCTGCTATGAAGCCTGCCTTTATAAAATCAGAAGATATCACAGAGGATGATAAAGCTAAAGTTATAGAAGTATTTGAAAAAGAAGTTGCAGAGTCTGACAAACCAGAAGAAATAAAAAAGAAAATGCTTGAAGGTAAAATTACTACTTACTTCAAAGAACAAACTCTTATGGATCAACCTTTTATTAAGAATCCTGATATAACAATATCAAATCTATTAAAAGAAAAAGGAGCTACTTTTGTAAGTTATACTATTGAGTCTATTGGTTAATTATGATATTTATTCTTATCTTTTTCATAGCGATAATAGGAGCATTTGGAATGCTAATGTTTCGTGCATGGGAGATAAGAACTTACAGGATAGATATAGAGGAAGATATCGAAAAATTTACACCAGAACTATCTTTTAAACACTTTGAAAAAATTGCTTTATACACGATAAAACATATTGTTCAATGGATAGTTCTTGCTTGTGTAAAGTTATGGTATTTACTAATAACAAAAGGTAAAATTTTAATTCAAAATAGACTACCTAAAATAAATAAATTATTAAAAAAAGATAGTATAGGAGACCCTAGAAAAATATCTTTTGTTCAGAGAGCTATCATAGAATCAAAAATTAAGATTAAAAAGGTTAAAGAGAAGATAAAGAAAGAACATGAAGAAGAAATAAAGAATGACGAGAATGAGGTTGATAAATTCTAGCAATATGCTAATATAACCTTATAGATAAGCATTTGGTTAATAGTTACTTTAGTTTAATACGCCGCTTTAGCTCAGTTGGTAGAGCAACACTTTTGTAAAGTGAAGGTCCTCAGTTCGAATCTGAGAAGCGGCTCCACGATTAAACCCAAGTCATTTTGGGGGAATTTTTGGCGGGCGGAGCGAAGCTCCGCCCAAAGATTTAAAGGGTTTCCAAATACTTCGCGGTTTTGGAGGGTGAGGTTCGAGCCGAAGATTTTTTGGAGGGAGAGTTTTTTGGAGGGGAGGTCGTTCGTTTTGGCGATTTCGTCTAGTATTAAAGCATCTTTTATCCATTCTCTCGTCGGTTCGATCCACGCTGACGGCTTTCGCAAAAGCCGTCCGATTTTCTCTTCGATAGACTTCTTGTCAGACATTAGCGAATGTCTTCTTTTTAAATAATCCTCTCGCTCAATATCTTGAGCGACATACACATCTGTAAGTCTGGCGAGATTTTTTGAAATATTTTGTTCTTCTTCTTTCAATTCCAATACTGCTTCATTTGCAGTGTGTTTATTCATCTCTTCTTCTATATCTAACATTTCAAAAAATTTAGTTGCCAATTCTTTCGGCATAATATATTCTTCTAATTTTGCCGAAAGTTGTCGCTCCAATTCTTCTCCTCTTATATTCCCTTCAAAACATTTTTGTATTTTGGATTTTTTAGAACAGTGATAATAAGTATAGAAATGTTTATTCCCATTCTTTTGTCTTTTTATACGATTCTCCCCTGTTATGCTCATACAACAAGATCCACATTTAAGTAATCCACAAAATGGTCGTGGGTCAGTTTTAATATCAATTCTTTGTGATTTGCCTCGCAAAACAGCGTTCGCTTTATCAAAAAGTTCCTTTGAAATGATTGGTTCATGTTTGCCTTCATAAATTTCTCCCGCATGACGAAAGTGTCCGTAATAAATCGGATTTGTAAGAATTGCCGATATTCGTGAAATATTACACCTATTATTTTTTCTTGATTTTATTCCGCTTTTTTCTAAAAACACGGCAAGATTTTTAAGACTAACTTTCCCTGTAGCATAAAGTTCAAATAATTTCTTTATAATTTTTGCATTTTTATGATGAAGAGCAATTTTTTTAATACTTGGATTGTTTATATACCCTATTGGAGCAAAACCAGGGAAATCTCCGTTGCGAGCTTTTTGTCGTAAACCACGAGCAGTATTCTCACTTAGTTGGCGGACATATTCATTTGCCATTCCTAACTCTACAGACATCATTAAAACATTATCATTTGGATAATGACTTTGTCCGTGAGTTTGGATATGCTGAATTATTCCCTGTTGTAAAAGCCATTGTATTTTCCCACTATCAACAGGATTGCGAGATAGGCGATCAATTTTCCAACAAACAATTCCTTGGGCTTCGCCATTTTGAATTCGCAAAAGCATATTGTTAAATACAGGGCGACCGGTAATTTTTGCTGACCGCTTTTCTATAAATTCATCAAGAATATAAATATTTTCTCGTTTAGCGAGTTCTCGTAATTCGGCTAGTTGCGATTCAATAGAAAGGATTTGTTTGTCCTCTACATCAGTTGATTTACGAGCATATAAAAAGTATTTTTGCATGGTTCTATTATACCATAACTCATAGTAAAAAGCACAAGAGCGGGTTATAATATCACTAGTATGAGTGAAGAAGCTAAAAAACTTGGTAAAAATTTAAAACGAATAAGAACAAAAAAAGGTATATCGCAGGGCGATATAGTTAAAATATTAGATATGCCGAAAAGTTTTGTAAGTAGTATAGAAAATGGGAAAACAAACCCAACTCTTTCAACGATTACAAAAATAGCGAAAGCTATCGGAGTTTCCGTTGGCGAGTTAATGAAATAAAGACGTCGTAAGTGGGAGTTTGCCGATTCGCAAATCGGCAAACCAGAGGCTCGCAAGCCGAGGCGCACGTAAGTCATTCTACTGAATGAGGGTCGCGGAATTTTTCCGCAGAAAAATATCCGTGACAGTGTATTTCGTACGACCTCCCCTCCAAAAAAATCTTCTCTTCAAAAATCTTTGGCTTTTGAATTTTTTGAACCTCACTCTCCAAAACCACGAAGTATTTGGAAACCCTTTAAATCCTTGGGCGGAGCTTCGCTCCGCCCGCCAAAAATTCCCCCAAAATGACTTGGGTTTAATCGTGGAGTACCTTTTAAACAAAGCTCGAACTCATTTTAGTAAAAATGAATAAGAATATCTATCAATCTAATCTTACGCTCGACTTTTGCCTTTTCTCTAATATTCCTACACCGCTCTACTAATGTATCAATCTAAAAATTCGG
>CAIRYW010000004.1 GCA_903882905.1 uncultured bacterium
TTAAAATTCTTTTTGAAAGAGAAAGACCACCTTTTTCGCATCCGTTACCTTTAATTTCTAAGATGTCATCAATCATTCCAATAAATGCACCTATTGCTAAGGTTGCAAGCGGTATCCACGTTTGACTTCGACTTATAAAATCTAATCTTCCAGCACTAATTGGAAAAATTCTTGCAATACACCAAAAAATTATTGCAGTAATAATTGCACTAGCCCAAATAATAATTCCTCCAAGGCGTGGTGTTCCAACTTCTTTTTCTTTATGTAACTCATTAAAAATTGGTGTCTCTGATCCAAAAGCATCAATCTTCCCCACTTTTTTTTTCCAGGCTTTATATTTATAAAGATAATGTGTAAGAATTGGTGAAAGACAAATTCCAATAAAAAAGGATACAGTAATCGGTAAAAAAACTTTTAAGGATTCTCCTATCATAATTGTGTTTCCTCATTCTCTTTTAATTCCTCGCCCGCAAAGACTTCGACTTTTTCTCGAAGTGCATCAAATTCAGGTAATTCTATTTCATTCTTTATTCCAAGATAAGAAAGTAATTCAAAAGTCGGTTTGTACAAATTCACTCTTTGATCTTTTGGATCATCAATTTTTTCTATAAGCCCTCTTGCTTCTAAATGCCTAATGATAAATTGAGAGTTTACTCCTCTAATGTAATCAACAGTACTCCTACGTACAGGAGATTTATAAAGTACGATTGTGAGGGTTTCAAGTGCTGCCTTTGAAAGTTCTTTTGATAGTTCTTCTTTTTGAAGTTTCTCAATAATTTCTGATGATTCAGGAGAAGTTCTGAGTGCTACTTTGTCGCCATTTCTCATTAAAATAATTCCTCCATCTAATTTTGATTCAATGTTTTTTAGGACAGATTCTGTAGTTTGAACATCAATTTTTGCCATTGAAGCTAATTTTTCAACTGAAATTGGCTCATTTTTCCAAAACAAAATAGCCTCAATTATTTTTTCGTTGTTTTCCATAAATATAACAACATTTTAACCTTTTTGGGCTAAATTTCAAAGTTTAATTTGGAGGTAATTCCTCCTCCGGAGGTTTTTCCTCCAAATTTTGAAATGTGGGAGGCTCAGTTGTATTGAGGTATTCCTAATTCTGAAGTATGCATCTCTATATCGCCAAAAGTTGATTCCTGCTTTATTTCAATTACACCTTGCTTAAACATTTCCAGAATAGCTAAAAAACCTACAATAGTTTCTACTTTTTGTTCCCTACTCATTGCTTTACCACCTGAAATCTCTCTGAAGCTAAATTTCAGAGCTTTTTGAACTTTTTCGGTTAAACGCTCAATCATCTCTTCAATAGAAACAACTTTTTTAATCAGTACTTTTGGCTCTACATTTTTCACAGGAATTCTACCAACGACATCCTTCATGCTTAGGTATAGTGCGTTAACAGTTATTTTTTCATGAGGAGAAAATACTGTTGTTGTATCTTTATGAAAAGTTTTTTCAAATAAAATATTTTTGCCGTAACCTTCTTTAATGTAGACTCCAAGATCTTTGATTTTTTGATAAAGTTTTAGTCTTTCCTCGAGATCAGAAATATTTTGTTCCTCTTCATCAGACAATGAAAGATTTGGCAAAAGAGAGCGAGATTTAATAAGTAAAAGTGTGGAAGCGACAACAATAAATTCTGTTCTGTCCCCTATTGAGTGATCGCCAAGTGTTTGTATATGTCCCAAATAATCATCTGTAATTTTTGCAAGAGAAACCTCATTAATCAAAAGCTTTCTTTTTTCAATAAAGGAAAGTAATAAATCAAGTGGTCCCTCAAAGGTTTCAGTTTTTATTTTGAAATCTGTCATGGTTATACTTTTTTATACATATATATATGGTCAACTAATTTATTTCTCCATTTTATTCCCTTGGGTAGGAGGCCACTTTTTAGGTATCCGAAAGATTCGTATAAATGAATTGCTCTAATATTATTTCCAAAAACTCCTAATCTAAATATTTTTATGTCTTTAATTTGTTTTCTCGCCAAGGAATGAATTTCTTTAATCAAAATTCTACCCAATCCTTTGTCTCTATATTCCTTCTTAACACCTATAGCTAAAGTACAAACGTGACTCTCAATTGAATTGTTGCTTCTTGTAAGGGATACATTTGCAACTAAAATATTTTTGTCAAAAGCAAAAATCTGAACCATATTTCCTTGATCTATTTTTCTTAATGATTTATCAAGATAATCTTTCTCGTCTTTTAAATTGAATGTTATACCCTGGGAAACAACGAAGGTCTTTTCAGCGGAAAGATCATTAATGTATTTTAGAAGTGGTTTTAGATCTGACTTTTTTGGAGGTCTTAGTTCAAGAACTAGCCCAGTCTTTAGTTTAACTTTTTTATTGAACATTCTACTTATCTTGTTTTTTGATGTTGATTCCTAATTCCAAAAGTTGTTCCGTAGATAGATCTGTGGGTGCTTCCATCACAGAAGTATTTCCTCTTGCTGTTTGTGGAAAGGCCTGAACCTCGCGTAACCATTTTTCTCCAGTTAAAATCATAACCATTCTTTCAATACCGTGTGCAATTCCTCCATGAGGTGGAGCACCATATGTAAATGCCTCAAGAATATGACCAAAGTTTTTTTCTATTCGTTCCTCATCGTATCCCATAACTTTAAAAACTGCTTTCAAAATTTCCGGCTTATGGCTTCGAATACTTCCTCCTCCTGTTTCAAATCCATTACATACAAGGTCGTATTGTTCTGCCATAATTTCTCCAATATTCTCACCTTTTAACAACCAATCTAAATGCTCAGTTTTTGGCATAGAAAATGGATTGTGTGTAAAAGTCCAATGTCCGTCTTTGTCTTTTTCGAAGAAAGGAAAATCAATAACCCAAGCAAAAGCAAGAATCCCCTTTTCTTTATCCTCTTCTGTTCGCATATCAAATTTGTCAGCACCGTATTTTTCTATTGCCTCTTTATATGTAATTCTTGGAAATGGTTTCTCTTTGATTGTGTAACCCATTGATTCCGCAATAGTTGTCATCAACATTTCATCAATTTCCATAAGTTCATCACGAGTTACAAAACTCATTTCAATATCAATTTGAGTGTGCTCAAATCCACGGTCAGCACGCAAGTCCTCATCTCTAAAACATCTTGCAATTTGAAAATATTTTTCAAATCCCGCAACCATCAAAAGCTGTTTGTATTGTTGTGGACTTTGAGGAAGTGCAAAAAATTTTCCTGGGTACAATCTTGACGGTACAACAAAGTCTCGTGAACCTTCTGGTGTTGTACTTGTAAAATATGGAGTTTCTATTTCCTTAAACCCTTTGCTAAATAAAAATTGTCTAACTTTATCTACAAATTCAGAACGGATTTTAATATTTTTTTGTAGACGTGGTCTGCGTAAATCCAAATATCTGTATTTAAGGCGAACCTCTTCATCGATATCATGTCCATCGGAATCAAGTGGAAATGGAGGTGTTTTTGCCTCCGCTAAGACATTAATATTTAAAATTTCTAATTCAATTGAACCATTTTGTTTATCGGATTGAATATTCTTCTCTGGTCTTTGATTAACTTTTCCAACCACCTCAACAACCCATTCCGGTCTTAAGGTTTTTGCAATTTCGATAGCCTCACTTTTTGGTAGTACAACACCTTGTACATATCCAGACATATCTCGGAAATCAAAGAAAACCATTTTACCTTGGTCGCGCCTTACATCAACCCAACCTTTTATTAAAACAGTTTGCCCAACATTATTCTCTAATTCATTTATGTATATTCGTTTTTGCATTTTTGCGATTTTAAAGCTATTAGCTATTAGCTTACAGCTGTCAGCTTTTAAATTACTCCAATTTTTGTTTTTACATCATCCATTTTTGCTTTTGCAATTCTAGATGCAGTCTTTGCTCCGTTTTTTAAAACTTTTTTAATCAGTCTTTCATTATTTGCAAATTTTTCTCTTCTTTCCTTCATTGGAGTAAAATAATTAATTATGTCTTCTGCTAGTTTTTCTTTGATATCTTTGTACTTCCCTTTTAGATTTTCATAGATCGGTTTTAATTCTGATTCATTTCTAAAAAGTTTGTGGATGTTGTAAACATTTTGAGGAAGTTCTCCAGAAGAATCAGTAACAATAGACATTACCTTTTTCTTGATCTCTTCATCTGTATCAAAAATTCCAATTGTATTGTTATAGCTCTTGCTCATTTTTCTACCATCAATTCCTTGAACTGTAGCAACACTTTCTATTATTTTTTCGGTCGGTAGTTTAAAAGTTTCTTCAAAGACATTGTTGAATTTCTGGGCAATGTCTCTTGTGTATTCAATATGTTGTTTTTGATCTGACCCTACAGGTACAACGTCGGTATCATAAAGCAAAATATCAGCAGCCATAAGAACTGGGTAGTTAAAAACACCAACGCTTATTTCTTTTCCCTTTGCTTCAGCATCTTTAAATGCATGGGCTCTCTGTAAAAAAGGGACAGTAACTAAATTATCAAAAATCCAAGTAAGTTCAGTGTGCTCAGTAATATCTGATTGTTTAAAAAGCGTGATTTTTTTTGGATCAAGCCCAACAGCTAAATAATCAATGACAATTTCTTTAGTTAATTTTTGCATTTCATCTGCATTTTGGATTGTATTGAGTGCGTGATAGTCAGCTACCATAGCAAAAACTTCATAATCTCCTTGCATATCTACAAGTTGTTTCATCATGCCAAAATAGTTTCCTATATGAGGACTGCCAGTTGGTTTTATACCAGATAATAAGCGTTTTTTCTGCATCTAGAAATAATACCAAAATTTAAGGTTAAAAAACAGTCTTATTTAGAACTTGGGAGCTTCGCTCTAAAGTTCTAAGTTATAAATTAAACCGTTGCTAAATTCCCCACAGGTTGTTTAGGATGCTCTGGAATCAAAAATATAATGCAACTTGAAATTACGGCCACAAAAAGCATGACTAATCCTATAATAGTCATATTCATATCATCCTGAAACAAAAATAAACTAGCAAGACCAAGTAACAACCCGTTAGCTGAAATCATATACATACGTCGCTTAAGAAAAACATCTCTAAGGATAATAGCAATTTTCCCAAAAACAATTGCCCAGTATGTTCCGTAAACCAAAGTTGTTAGTATAATTAAAATAGATGTTATTGAGTTTAAGTTCCATGTTAAACCTAGCATTGAAATTTTTGGTGGATCTAAATAAATCAACTGAAAACTTGTTGAGATTAATGCAACAAGAAAAAGAATAATATTTAGTAAGGAGACGTTGTTTTTAAAAAATCTGTCTGTAGAAATAAGTTGTACTCTGAAACACGCAAAAATGAGGCAATACAAAAATATATTTGAAATCACATTTCCGTATGCCGCAAAGTTAAGGTTGCCTGTTGCAAGTAATGGTACTGAGTCAAAAAAACAAACTAAAAAAATAAAAAGAAATATAACCGCATAGTTGAAAATATGCTGGTTTCTATTTTTTTTGTAAACATGTACAAAATAAATAAATAAATAAAAGAATGCGATGCTGACTATGAAATAAAGGTATATGGATACCATGTGTAAATTATAACAGAAACTAATAACTAATTGCTATAGTCCTTCGGGGAATTTTTTTACAATCTCGGGTATATGATCATCTTTATTAAGCAGTTTTAATTCAACAGTAAAGGTTGATCCTTTCCCTTCACCCTCTGATTCTGCCCAGATACGCCCTTTGTGCTGTTCAATAATGCTTTTTGCTACATAAAGTCCAAGGCCTGTGCCCATAATATTTGTTTTTGAAGCATCTTCGGCTCTTGAGAATTTTTCAAAAAGTTTTGGCATCACTTCTTTTGGAATTCCTATTCCATTGTCACTAACAGATATACGACATTTTTCCGCTCCAACTTTTTCAAGTTTTATACTGATACCTCCTTTTTTTGTATATTTTGTTGCATTATCAATTAGGTTTGAAATCACCTCTTTGATTTTTCCTTTGTCTGCATTTACCAAGCATGTTTCTTTACTATTTTCAAAATTTAGAGTTAGTCCTGCATAGGAAACGTTTGGACTGAGCTCTTTAACTGTATCATCTACTAGAGCTCGCAAATCAAATTCAGCAATATCGTATTTCATCCTTCCTTGCTCCATTCTCGAAACGTTTAAATAGTCTCCCACAATCAAAAGAAGTGATTGTGTTGATTCATAAATAACTTTTACTGCACCTTTAACTTGGTCTGTCATTTCACCATAATCCCCTTCTATTAAAAGTGATGCGTATCCTTTGACAGCTGTGAGAGGACCTCTGAGTTGATGTGTAGCAAAAGAAATAAATTCTGTTTTTTGGACATCGAGTTCTTTGAGGTGTGCATTTGCCGCTTCCAAATCCTTTTCAACTTTTTCAATTCTTTCTCGTTGTTCTATCTCTTTTTTAACACTTCGCATCAAGTTGATGCCTATAACTCCAGTTACGACAAGAGTTACAGAAGTAACAATAATTGAAGGAATGTTCGTTGCATAAAAAAATTGGGATCCGATTAGTGCGATAAGAGCAAAAATTAGCACCTGTGCACCGAAGGTTTTAGTACTAAAGGCTTTGAAACGAACCATAAGGATGGAGATATAAATAATAAACACAACGATGCCGAACATTCCATACATTTCAAGCTGAGAATCTGGCAGAGCACCTATTTCTGAAAGATAATATGTTAAGTTTGTCCATATAAAAAACAAAAAAAGAAATGCTTCAATTCCTGTTCCCATGAGGGATATTTGTTTTTTAAGGTCAGGTATTGAGGTGCGATATTTACGAATAAGTAAGACAAAAATCCAAATCATAGCTAATACGCCAAGCGAAGCGCAGTAGAGTACAAGTGGGGTCCATTCAAATTCAAATGCGTCACATGTTGTTATGTTAAAACCACTTAGATTAAGACTGGTTGGAGAAATTATAAGCACGGGGGCAAGTAATACAAGAAAAAAAACTTTAAGACGAACTGAAATATCTTTCTTATTCAAGAATACATAGAAAAAATATATAAAAAATATAGCCAACAAACCCAAAATCAAGTTGTAAAAAGACCAAAGAAATAGTATTAAATCGCTGTGAATATTGGTCCACTCTATAAGTGTAGATGTCGTCCAAATTGATAAAAGCGTAGTGATTGTGAGGAAGAGACGGTTTAGTAAAGAATGCTCCCCATTACGGAAGACGTATACTCCTACAAAAAAAGTAAGTATGGTAGTAGGAATATATGCATAATATAGCAATGTGGGTACACCAGAAGTAAACAAAAAATATATAGGTTCTGAAAATAAGTTACAAATCATTTTTTTGTAGTCGTTGCATTATTATCAGTAACGCCAAGTGTACTACAGTTATCTCCTTCAGTATTCTTATCGCAATATGTTACGGAACAATTGTGATCAGCTGAAAAACATTCACTAGCAGCCTTACAGTCTGTTATGTCAGCGCCACATTCCCTATATAGGTCAGGCTCGTATTTTTGCATTTTGGAATAATTATCTATTTTCGAACATGTATCGTCTTCACAATTTATAAAACATTTCTCCGTGACTGGATCGCATTCGCCGTTGTAGCTAACCACATAATCATGTTTGATCATAAAGCGATAGTAAGAAATGATGACTAACAAAATAACTAGTAATGAAAGAGTGTAAGAAAAAAAGTTATTGCGAAGTTTCAAGTATTTATTTTCCATAATTTTTCAACATGTATAGATTATAACAAAGATTTAGTTATTGTATGAAACTTTGTATTTTCTTAAGAAGCTAATTGGATGATAACTCATTTTTGATTTTCTTAGATTTTCTATACCAACGTCTTGTTCCCAATTATAATATTTTACCCCTTGCTTTTTTAGAATCTTCGCTTCCTCCCAATTTAGAACAGCATAAATTGACTTATGATATTTTATATTTGCTTTTGAAAAACCAGAGTTTGCGTAATTATTGGATATAATTTCATGAGTATTAAATCCAACTAAATTATTATCAATGTATAATGATGTTATTTTAATATTGTCATCACTTTGGAGAGATTTTTTAAATGCTTTATATTCATTCAATTCAAAATGGTCTTTAATATTTTTATTCTTTGCCCATATTTCAAACATTTCAAGATACTCATTTTTTTGTATTTCTTGCGCTGTATTTTGCTTGATAACGTAATTGGGATATTTTTTAATAAATTGCTTAATTCCTTTACTTAAACTGCTTCTAGACCAAGTATCAATATTTGCTAAGTCCAGAACAGAATAGACGTAGTCATAGGAATCTCTGTCTGGTACTACTTTAAACTCAGATTTTGACAAAACTTCCGCTATCTCTTCAGGAATCAGTTTCAATGAGTCAACTTTATAGTGTTCTCTTGAATATGTAATCAATCGTAACGCGGTGTCAGAAATTTTATTTTTACCAATAAATGACAAAAAATATTCACCAGAAACATAGTCATTAAAAAGCACAACTAAATTCTTGTTTAATTGAGATATCATCATCTTGTGATTTGTGTTCCAAGACCACGACCACATAGCGGTAAAATTGAAGTCTGAGTATGGTAGAAATTCAGATGTGAAGGCTTTAATATGAACTTTGTCAGAAAGTTCAATGTCTTTTAAATTTGGAAATTCTGGTATAATGTTTATCATGATAATTGTTTACCATGCAGGATAACGACTTGGCACTATAATATCATTTATTGTTAATATAAGAAAATGTATATGGAAAACGGAGGACAAAAGCTTGGATATAGAGGTAATTACGGTCTTGAATTAGTCATAGATCTAAAAAATTGTGATCTTTCGGATTTATCAAATGAAAAATTAAGAAAATTTTTTGTTGAATTATGTAATCGTGTTGACATGGTAAGACACGGTGACCCTATGTTTTGGGAAGATCATTCCGACATACCACACTTAAATGGGATTTCCGCAATTCAATTTATCGAAACAAGTAATGTTGTATGCCACGCATTACCACTTCTCAAAGCTGTTTATTTAAACCTTTTCTCTTGTAAGGAATTTAATCCCGATGATACTTTGAAATTTTGTATGGAATTTTGGAAGGCCTCTTCAGAAAATCATTCTGTTGTAGTTAGAGTGTAATAGAAAATAATGAAAAAAAACAAAATATCCTCTGCAATGCTGCCAGAGACAGAAATACTTATAGTTAAGAAGAGTGATTGTCTCAGAGACCAACTTGGTGTTTTTACAAAAGAAGCTTTTAAAAAAAATCAGATACTCTTTTTAGTAAAAGGGCCAATTAAATCAAAACCTTCCATATATTCTTTCTCAATCAATTTGAACAAACATATTGAACCGAAAATAGAAAGTGGCGATTTTGATTTCGGACACTATATGAACCATTCATGTAATCCAAACGCCAAAGTTAAAATCATCGACAAAGCTGACAAAATCCCTTATATAGAAGTATTAGCCAGAAGAAATATTAAAAAAAATGAGGAGTTAACATTTGATTATGCATCACTTGAATATGCCACGGTCGCTAATTCTATATGTAAGTGCAATGCAAAAAACTGTCGCAGAACTATTCATGGTTTCAAAGATTTGCCAAAAAGTATTGTAAAAAAATATCAAAAAGAGGATATGATCTCAAAATATCTTTTAAGTATAAAGTAATCCCTCCTGATCTATATTTATTTCATAAAGAGTAAATACGTACCAATCCCCGTCACGAAAATAGCAATAATCTTTGGCCACAGGTGTTTTGCTCGTATTTTTTCAGTCATTATTTTTGGAAAGAATATGGTAAATATTATGCCAATAATCAAAACGAAAATTGGTTGGAAGGATTGTGTCAGTAGGACAAGCGCTACTGGAGCAAGAAGAAATGCGAAGGAGAAAGCAAAATTCCCTGTCATGTATAAAATCTCAGTCATTATATTTAGGGCCATAATCGATTTGGAATTATTTTTTAGTGCCTGGATAAAATGTTTGCGATAAGAACTTATGAAAACAAATATAAATATTCCTATTATTGTGATTGCAACATGTTCCCAAAAAAATGATCTTAAAAAATCTTCTTTAAGGGCAACTGCCTTGAATATTACTCCCTCTGTTGCCCAAAATAGTGATGCTCCAAGCATTGGGAGAATCGTATTTTTTTTAAGCTTGAATTTATTGTCCTCATCTATCTCAAAAGAGATAATCGCTGTCCCAAATATAACTAATGCCATGGCAATGAGTTGTATTTTTGTCAGTACTTCTCCAAGAATAAAATATCCGAGTATATAACCAAATACAGGCATCAATTGATAGAAAACAACAACAACTGATGCTTCGTCGTTATTAAGAGCAATAAAATAGCAAACTAAAACTAACACATCCAATATTCCAACTATCCCAAGAATAAGAATCGTTGGTGCGCTGGCACTAATGACTGTAGGATCTGCCCAAAATATAAAAGGTAAGGCAACTATTGATAAAAGAGATGAAAAAAGCAGAAGTGTACCCACCCCACCTTGCTTAAAGTATTTTTCCAGAACAATTTTATCTATGTGATTCGTTATCGCATATAGAAACGGACCAATCAAAGCTATGAAAAACCAGTTCATTGTGAGTTTATTTTAGCATTATTTATTATAAAAAAATTATTTTTCGTCAATATAAGCGAAGGTTTTGTTTTTAATTGCTTGCATACACTTAGGTATAGAGTTTTGTAGGCCTGGTGACAACATTGGAATAGCTTCGTTTGGAGATTTGAAAGTATACTCGTCTAACTCTTCTATTTGTAACTTTATCTGTGAAATTTGTTCTGCGATTAATATTCCGCCAAAAAAAATAAATTTAAGTGAGTCAAAATAAAATCCTTTTTTAGGTGAATGATACACTCCAACTAACTGCATTTCAGAAATATCCAGTCCGATTTCTTCTTTTGTCTCTCTGATAGCGCATTCTAATGGAGATTCTCCTTCGTCTGTAGATCCACCTGGAACAAGCCATCCCTCTTTATAATTAGGCTTCAAGATAAGTAGTTCTCCCACAGTATTAAAAAATAAAACTGCAGAACCAACTTGTTTTTTTGGAAGCATTTTATGGTATTCCTCGTCAGTAAATTTTTTAGGCATTGTTTTACTATTTTAGCATTAAAATTAGGCATATTTTTGATATATAATACAAGGTGTGGATAATAAAGAACAACAGAAGAAATTTTCAGTTAGATGCAGAGCTATCATCTTACATAATGATAAATTATTTGTTGTAAGTCATACACCAGAAAAAACTTTTTATGCCTTACCTGGTGGACATTTGGAATGGGGAGAGAATATTAAAGAATGTTTGAAAAGAGAAATTGTTGAAGAACTTGGTGTTGATCCAAAACTTGGAAGGCTTTTGTATATTCATAATTGTTTAGACGGATTAGGTAAACAGTCAATTGAATTCTTTTTCGAAATTACCAACGGAGATGACTACGTTGATTTGACAAAACTTAGTGGTACGCACACGTATGAGTTGTCGGACCTTCGTTGGGTAAGCAAGGGAGATAATATTCAATTCAAACCAAAACAAGTTTTTGAGGATTTCAAAAACGGAGAAATTCTTTCTGATAAAGTGAGGTTTATAGAGAAATAATTAGCTTCTGAAAATTATGGCAAGAGGAACCACCATTTTAGGGTTTCTTCTGTTTTTTGTATAAAAATATTTGGTTCGAGATTGTATTTTTTCGCAATGTGTTTTAGTTTTTCGGCTTTTCTTGGATTTCTGACTTCCCTAATTTTACAATTTGATCCAGATTTTTTAGCGACATATTTAAAAAACAACCAACGTAAAGAATATTTTGGAATCATATAAATAAGTCCATAAAAATACATTGGCATGGAAAATTGAAATTTTATATTTTTGTAGCCACCCCAATTTGCTCGAGTGCATGTATATACAACATCAGAAAGTTCACTCCATTTTTCGATTAGACCTTTTGCTTGATAAAACTCAAGAGTCTCATCTTTTATGTCATTGATGTGCCAATCCTCATCTTTCTTTGGCATATCAAGCAGTGTGTGCCATATGCGTATTAGCATGTTTATTTATTTTCGCTCAGCGCTTCTTGCGGCTTTTACCTGCTCCATATGGTTTTCGTCTACGTCACCTGTGACATACCAGCCATCTAAATAAGGCATTGAGAGTCTGTCGATTCCATGATCCCCTCTTCGTAAAACGGCTTCTGTTAGATCTTCAATAGTTTGATAAAGAAGAATATCTACCCCAATAAATTTCCTAATTTCTTCTTCAGACATTTTTGATGCAATAAGTTCATCTTTGGTTGGAATATCGATACCGTAAAAATCAGGATATTTTATTGGAGGACAAGCAGAAACAAAATATACTTTTTTAGCACCAGCATCAAGCAACATTTGCACAACTTCACGACTAGTAGTTCCTCGTACAATTGAATCATCTACAAGTAAAATGTCTTTTCCTTCGATTTCAATTGTTTGAGGCGAAAGTTTGCGATTTACAGATTTTGCTCGCTCTTTTGAACCAGGCATTAAGAAAGTTCGCCCAACGAATGCGTTACGATAAAGAGCTTCGGAATAGCGTACTCCGATTTCATGTGCAAATGCGAGCGCAATTGGATTTGAGGTAAAAGGCACAGGAACTACGAGGTCAGGAGTGATGTTTGGATAAAGTTCTTTCCATCTATTTCCAAGGTTTTGTCCCATTCTTAGTCTAGAGCGATAAACACTAACCTGATTAAGAATTGCATCAGGACGGGCAAAATAAATGTATTCAAAAACATCAGGTGCAAAAGTTTCATTTGTAATTTTTTTGCGTTTTAATATTCCATTGCAATCTACGAAAACAAGTTCTCCTGGTCCTACATCACCAACATATGTAAAATCTAGTGATGCAAACGGAGTATTTTCTGATGCAAAAATATAATCAAATCCCTCTTCGTTTTCTCGTGCGCGCTTTCCAATTACTAAAGGTCTAATGCCATGCGGGTCACGAAAGGCGTACATACCTTTTTCTGCAATGACTCCAACAACAGAATATCCACCACGAACACGATTTAATACTTTTGCTGTTGCGGAGCAGAGCATATCAAAAAAATCAGCAGATTCTGGAGTATTGAAAAGTTCAGTAGCAAAAACACCGAGAAGTGCCTCGGTGTCTGAATCTGAATTACAGTGAAAGTTTGAGTTTTCGCGGAGTTCTTGTCTGAGTTGTTTGTAATTGGTTAGATTTCCGTTGTGGACTAATGAAATTCCGTATGGAGAGTTGGTGAGAAAGGGTTGTGCATTTTGAATATCACTTGATGAGCCGGCTGTAGAGTAACGTGTTTGCGCAACACCTAAATTTCCAATTAATTCTTTAAGTGATTCTTGTGTATATGCTTCTCTTACATAACCTTTACCTCTAACAACGTGAAAGCGACCGTTGTAGGTCGCAATTCCAGTAGAGTCTTGTCCTCGGTGTTGTAGATTCATCAAGCTTTCATAGAGCTCGGTTGCAACCGGTTTATTTGAGGTGATTCCAATTATTCCACACATAATGTTAATTGAATTCTAACTCGTTTATTTTTTTTTAACAAGTGTGGATTTATAGTCCTTCACTTCTCAATTCTTCAATAGTTTTTTTGGCTTCTTTTGAAAGTCTTTTTGGAATGTTAATTTTTATTTTGAGAAATAAATCTCCTCTGTGGCTTGCTCCAACCGGAACGCCTTTTCCTTTTAATCTAAGCATTTCTCCAAAACCAACTCCCTCAGGAATTTTTACTTTTAAATTTCCATCCAAAATTTCGACGTCGTATTCTGCACCAAGTAATGCGTCCGAAAGTTTTACATCAAGATTCATAATTAAATTATGACCTTCTTTTACAATTTTTGGATGTTTTCGTACATGAATTTTTACGTAAAGATCTCCTGGAATTCCTCCTGTCTCAGCTTCTCCGTATCCAGAAAGCTTTAACATTTCTCCGTTCTCAATTCCTGATGGAATTTGAACTTTGATTTCCTGTTGACCAAATGTAATTCCTTCGCCGTTACATTTTTTACATTTTTCTTTCGGTACTTTACCTTTTCCTCTGCAAGTACTACAGGTTTTTGTGGTACTAAATGCTCCCATAAATGATCGTCTTGTTTCTCTAACTACTCCGTTTCCATTACAGGTTGAGCAAGTAGTAAAATTAGTTCCAACTTCCCCGCCAGAACCCTTGCAATGATCGCAGACTGAAGTTTTATTTAGAATAATCTTTTTTTCTGCTCCAAAAATTGATTCCTTAAAATCCAATTCAATATCAACTGAAATATCGCGACCCTTTTTTTGTCTCTGTCTTCCACCGCCAAAAAAATCCCCAAAAATATCTCCCAAATCAAAAGACATTCCTTCGCCAAAGTCTCCGCCAAAATTACTAAAATCAAATCCCTCAAAACCTTGTCCTGCGTTTCCTCCAAATCCTCCTCCATCAGAAACTCTTCCATAGGTGTCGTATTCAGAGCGCTTTTTGTCATCAGAAAGAACAGAGTAAGCCTCACTTGCTTCTTTAAATTTAGCTTCATTACCGCCACCTTTGTCTGGGTGGTATTTGTGTGCAAGCTTCCTGAAAGCTTTTTTGATTTCGTCTTTTGAAGCAGTTTTATTAACTTCTAGAGTTTCGTAGTAATTTTTTTTCATTATTCTAGGAAGAGTGTGGCCGTCCGCTTAGGCGGACGGCCATTCCTCTTTTTAATTTAGGCTTTTGGTTCTTCTCTAGGCTGTTCCTTAAATTCTGCATCTTTTGCTCCCGTAGTTTCATCTTTTGGTGCCTCTGGATTTGCAGTTGCTTCTGGTTTTGCTTGTTTATTTATTTCTTCACCAATTTTTGAAATCTCAGCTGAAAGTGCTGAAGCTGCAGTTTTAATTGCTTCAAGATCTTCACCCTCCTTTGCTTTTGTAAGTGCTGTTTTCTTTTCTTCAACACTTGCCTTTAATTCAGGAGTAATTTTGTCTCCAAAATCTTTTATGCTTTTATCAGCTGTGTAGACAAGTTGATCTGCAAGATTTTTTTCTTCGACTAAAGCTTTATTTTTTTCGTCTGTGGCAGCATTTGCTTCTGCATCTTTTTTCATTTTTTCAATTTCTTCTTTTGAAAGTCCTGATGATGCTTCGATTCTGATCGATTGTTCCTTTGATGTTGCTTTATCTTTCGCTTTAACACTTAAAATTCCGTTTGCGTCAATGTCAAAGGAAACTTCAATTTGTGGGATCCCTCGTGGAGCTGGTGCAACTCCATCAAGAATAAATCGTCCAAGAGATTTATTGTCTCTCGATAAGGCTCTTTCTCCTTGAACAATGTGAATATCTACTGAAGTCTGATTATCAGATGCTGTAGAAAATGTTTGGGACTTTGATGTTGGAATTGTTGTATTTTTGTCAATCAGTTTTGTTGCAACTCCCCCAAGTGTTTCGATTCCAAGTGAAAGCGGAATAACATCGAGAAGCAAAATATCTTTTACATCTCCTCCCAAAATTCCTCCTTGAATCGCAGCTCCAGCTGCAACTACTTCGTCAGGGTTCACTGTCATGTTTGGGTCCTTTCCAAAATATTCTTTTACTGCTTTCTGAATGGCTGGCATCCTTGTTTGTCCTCCAACAAGAATCACTTCGTTTAGATCTCCAACTTTGAAAGGTGAAGCTTCCATTGCACGTTTTGTGATTTCCATTGCTCTTTGAACAAATTCAGCTGAAAGTTCCTCAAGTTTTGCTCTGTTGATTTTGATAAGTAAGTGTCTTGGGCCGGAAGAGTCGGATGTTAGAAATGGAATGTTAACTTCAGTCTCAGCAGCTGTAGAAAGCTCAATTTTGGCCTTCTCTGCGGCTTCATCTAGTCTCTGGAGAGCCAAGGCGTCTCCTCGTACATCGATGCCAGATTCCTTTTTAAACTCATCGGCTAGGAAATTGATAATTTTTTGATCAATGTCTTTTCCTCCAAGGTGGGCGTCTCCGTCAGTTGATTTTACTTCAATCACGTCGTCTCCAACTTCAAGAATTGAAATATCAAATGTTCCACCTCCAAAGTCAAAAACAGCAATTTTTTCATCTTTCTTTTTGTTGAGACCATAAGCTAGAGCGGCTGCTGTTGGTTCGTTGATAATTCTTTTTACATCTAGACCAGCAATTTTTCCAGCGTCCTTTGTAGCCTGTCTCTGTGCGTCGTTAAAATATGCAGGCACTGTAATTACAGCTTCAGTAATTTTTTCACCAAGTTTTGCTTCAGCGTCAGTCTTCAATTTCTGAAGAATCATTGCCGATATTTCTTCCGGTCTGTACCATTTGCCTCCCATATTTACTTCGATTCCTCCGTTTGCAGATTTTTGAATTTCAAAAGGCACAGAAGTTTTGTCTTTTTGAACAGCAGCTTCATCGTATGTGTGCCCAATAAAACGTTTGATTTGATAAATTGTGTTTTTTGGATTTGTAACTCCTTGTCTCCTAGCTAAAAGTCCAACAATTTTTTCTCCTGTTTTTGATTCAGCTACAATAGATGGAGTTGTTCTTGCGCCTTCCGCATTTTCAAGAATTTTTGGCGCTCCTCCTTCCATCACTGAGACGGCTGAGTTTGTTGTTCCTAAGTCGATTCCAATTATTTTACTCATGTTTTTTATTTAAGTTAAAAATTTATAAAGCAAAAAATAATAGCAAAAAAGCTTTTAGTTTTTAGAATATTAATAAGCTAAAAGCTAATAGCTAGCAGCTAAAAGCTTCCCGCCGGTGCACGAGGAATTGTGCAATTAAAATACAAAATTGAGTTATATGGTGAAGGAATTATTTTTTCACTAACTTCCCGAATTACAAAATCGATTACTTTTTTAAATTGAGTCGAAGTTGGTAGTGCAAGAATCGTCTCTGTTTTTACAGAAGATTCATTTACAGGGACAGCAGAAATTATCCTAGCTTTTAGTCTGCCTACTTCCTCGTAAATCAAAAAAAGTACTTTAAAATCAACACCTTCTGGAGATGTTATGATTTTTTCAACAAATTTTGTGCGTGGTGCGACTAACATATTTGTATTATAGCAAATTTTCACTATTGTCAAAAGTTATTTATAATGTTCCTGTTTTCTACTTAGCGGCAAGGCCGCTAAGTAGAACTATTATTCCTTATCTTGTTTGTACTCTCCAACCTTAACTTTTGGTGCTCGGATTTCTTTTCCATTTAGAGTGTATCCTTTTTGCATAACTTCGATAATAGTATGTTCGAGTTTTTCTTCTTCTACAGGAACATATTCAATTGCCTCATCACGCATTGGATCAAATTTTTCTCCAATTGGATTTATTTCTTTAAGACCATCTTGTTCGAGAGTTTGCTTGAAATGATTGTAAATATACTCAACTCCAATTCTCCAATTTTTATCCACTTTTTCCCAAGTCTCTTTGTTTGCCATTGCCATGTCAAAACTTTCAAGCACTGGAATTAACCCATCAATAAGACGCTCTGTAGCATACTTTCTGATTTCTTTTTTTTCTTCTTCATCTCGCTTACGAGCATTAATGAAGTCAGCTTTATCTCTCTGCCAGCCGTTTAAATATTCTTGTTTTTCTTCCTCAAGCTGTTTGATTTTTTCTTTGAGTTTTTTAACAACTTCTTTTGGATCTTTACCTCCAGATTCCTCGTTGTTTTCAGGCTCAATAGTTACATCATCTGCTTGTGTGTCGTCATTTGTGTCTTTCATAATAGTTGTATTCTAAGAGATTTTTTATTTTTTGCAATAAATTATTGTGCACCTTAACAAAATTCCTCGCCGAGGCGAGGAATTTAGGTTTAACGTTTTGACCACTGAGGAGCTTTTCTCGCCTTCTTCAAACCGAACTTTCTTCTTTCTTTTGAACGAGAGTCTCGTCTTAACATTCCTTCCTTCTTTAGAGTTCCTCTTACTTGTGCATCATTTAGAACAAGAGCACGAGAAATACCAAGTCTTACTGATTCTGCTTGTGATGAAATACCTCCACCTGAAACTTTTGCGGAAACATAAATTTTAGGAACTTCAAGTTTTTTTATTGGGCTTTCTACAACATGCTGTAATTCCTTTACTGGAAAATATTCTGCGAGTGATAGGTTATTTATTGAAAAGCCAGATTTATCAAAAGAAATTCTAACTCTTGCAACAGAAGTCTTTCTTCGTCCCACAGCCTCAATGTATTTGTTTTCTTTTGTAGCCATCTTCTATTTTATTACTCTGTTATTTTTAAATTCTTAATCATGATTGATCTAAGTTTGTTTTTTGGAAGCATTCCATAAACAGCAACCTTAACGATCTCAGACATACCCTTTTTTGCCTTTACAGCTAAAAGAGTTTCTTGTTTAAGTCCTCCTGGGTATCCTGAGTAAGTGTGGTGAGTTGTTTCCTTTAGTTTCTTATCTGTAACTGCAATTTTAGAAGCGTTTTCGATTGTGACTTTTACATCAGAAACTTTGTTTCTTGCAAAAGCAGGATCAAATTTGCCCATAAGATAACTTGCAGCTTCTGTTGCAATTCTACCGATTTTTTTTCCTGTTGCGTCGATTGTGTATTTCATATTAGTCGATGAATTCAATTCTTGCCATTGATGCGGCATCTTTTAATCTTTTTGGAAGTTTGATGATTCTTGTGTATCCTCCATTTCTTCCTTCAAATTTCTTTCCAAATTCTGTGACAATCTTTTCTGCAAGTTTTTTGCTACCAAGTTCTGCCTCGATAACTCTTTTTGCAGCAACGTTGTTTTTCTTAGCATGGGTAACAATTTTTTCCATCATTGGTCTAAGTGCTTTTGCTTTTGCTTCTGTGGTTTTGATTGATTTTTTATCAACAAGAGCAACAACAAGACTCTTCATAAGACCTGCCCTTACTTTTCTTGATCGATTAAATTTTTTTATTTTACTTGAATGCCTCATTTTGGTTTATTTAAGTTCCATCCCTAGTCCTTTTAGAAGTGTTTTGATTTCCTTAACTCCTTTTGTTCCAAGGCCATCAATTTCTGAAAGGTCTTTTTCCTTTTTTCTAGCAAGACCACCAACTGTTCTGATGTTTGCTCCGATTAATGCGTTGATTGTTCTTGCAGACATTTCTACTGACTCAATTCTTGTCTTCATGATTTCATCAACTTCTTCTTTGTTAACTGATGATTTTTCTTCTGGTTTTTTAACTTCCTCTTCCTCCTCTTCAATAAAACCAACGATTGCTTTGAGTTGTTCAATACTGATTCTGATTGATTTTTCTAGAGCTTCACGAGGAGTAATACTTCCATCCGTTTCGATAAAGATTTTTAGTTTGTTGAAGTCGGTGCGATTACCTACGCGCATGTTTTCTACATCGTATCCAACTCTTCTGATTGGGCTGAAGATAGCATCGAGCGCAATCGTTCCAATTTCAACTCTTTCTTTTTGAATGACCTCTTTTGGCAAATATCCAAGTCCCTTTTCGATATAAATTTCCATATCTAGTTCAGTTCCCTTTTCTGTAATTTCTGCAATAAAGTGATCTGGGTTCATCATTTCAACCTGTCCTGGCAGAGTGATGTCGCCCGCTGTAACCTTCTTTTCTCCCTTAACATGAAGTCTAAGAAGTTGAGGTTCATCAGTTAGCATGTTGAATCTTACCTTTTTAAGGTTAAGAATAATTGCAACAACGTCCTCCTTGACGCCTTTGATTGAAGAAAATTCATGACTGACACCCTTTATTTTGATTGAAGTAATAGCGGCACCTTCAATTGATGACAAAACAATTCGTCTTAGTGAATTTCCTAGGGTGTGTCCGTATCCTGGATATAGTCCATCGATTTCGTAGGTACCAGAAATAGCATCTTCTTTGATTACTTTTGGTTTTGACGGCACTAAAATTTTTGTGTTTGACATAAATTTGTTTTTATTTGTTATTTAATATGAAAACTAATAAAAAATTATAACTTAAAATTAATAATTTGGCAACCCTATCTTCTATAAAATTCAAACACTTGAGATAAGTCAAATAATTCGGTTGTACTGTCGTAATGAGGTAAAGCATAAACAGTTGCATCTTTTGTTTTTGAGTCTACGGTGATCCATGTAGATTTTGCAGCATTCTTGATTTTTTCATCAATATTTACAAAAACTGGTTTTGCCAAACTTTCCTTTCTGATTGAAATTATGTCACCTTTCTTAACATTAAATGAAGGAATGTTGGATTTTTTGTTGTTAACCCTTATGTGGCCGTGAGATACAAATTGTCTTGCTTGTCTTCTTGTATCAGCAAACCCTGATCTGTAAACTACGTTATCAAGTCTTTGTTCTAATTTTTGGAATAAACCTTCGTTTTGAGCTGTTCCTTCTTTAAGTGAAGCTTTAACATAATTCTTAAATTGCTTGTCAGTAATTCCATACAAAAATCTAGCCTTTTGCTTTTCAATTAATTGAGCACCAAAACCAGTCTTCTGTCTTGAAAACTTTGCCTTCTTTCTTTCTGCACGAGCTTGGTATTTGGCACCTTGAGTTTTCTCAAAGATTCCAGCTCCAAGTCTTCTTGCTATTTTGTATTTTGGTCCTATTTTCATTTTTAAATTCTATTTTTAATTCCTGTATAAAATAAATTCCACCTAGACTCTTCGTGGCTTAGGTGGTTTTGGTCCATTGTGTGGAACAGGTGTCATGTCCTTAATTGAGGTAATGTCAAATGATCCCTTAGAAATAAAACCTCTGATTGATGATTCTCTTCCTGATCCTACTCCTTTTACAACAATCGCTAGCTGTCTCATTCCCATAGCTACTGCCTTTTCACCAAGTACTTCTCCAACTTTTGCAGCTGCGAATGGGGTACCTTTCTTTGCTCCTCTAAAACCCATGTTTCCACTTGATCCCCATGCCAAGGTATTTCCTTTACTATCACAAAGGGTGAGAATTGTATTGTTATATGTTGATTTGATACTCAATGTACCACTGTCAAATCTTTTTTTAGAAATTGAAGTTCCAGCAGCCTTTCCGCCTTTTTCTGAACTACTATCGTTTTTTACAATTCGTTTTTTTCCCATATTAAATATTATTATTTTTTATCAGCCTTTTTTCTTCCACTACCCATAGTTTTCTTTGCTCCCTTTAATGTTCGGGCGTTTGTCTTTGTTCTCTGCCCTCTTACTGGAAGACGCTTAGTGTGTCTTGTTCCTCTGTAACATTTGATTTCCTTTAGTCTTTTTATATTTGAAGAAACTTCTCTTTTTAAATCTCCTTCAAGTTTGAATGATTCAACAATCTTTCTGATTGTGTTTTCATCTTCTGTTGAAAGTTCATTAGCTCTTTTTTCACCACCAATTTTTGCCTTTTTAAGGATTGATTCAGCCCTTGATCTACCAATTCCAAAAATCGCTGTTAAAGCGATGTCTAATCTCTTGTTCTCCGGTATTGTGATTCCTAAGACTCTCATTATCCTTGTTTTTGGTTATGTCTTTTATCAGCCTTGCAAACAACCCTAACAACACCGTCTCTTCTGACGACTATACATTTTGGGCACATTTTTTTGACTGATGCTTTTACTCTCATAAAAATTAACTAATTTATATCAATTCTGCTCTCTAAAACAAAAAAATATAATAGGCACAAATATAACAGAAAAGCCTTTCAAAGTCAAAGGCTATTCATTTGTTAATATCTGCGTACTATTCTAGCTTTTCCTCCGTATGGGTCTTTTTCTAAAGCGACCTTATCTCCAATGAGAACTCGAATCCTGTTAAGTTTCATTTTTCCGGCTAGATAAGCAAGTATTACTTCTCCACCATCAAGTTCAACTCTGAATAAAGTATCAGGCAATGCCTCAACTACTACTCCAGGTGTTATTTCTTTCTCTTGTTTACTCATTGAAACGGATAGGTAGCATTTTACATTATCTATATATAAAAGCAACCTTTTAGACTGTTATTTTATGTTGATTTCAACTTTTGATTCATTGTCTGGTACAGTCAATTTCCAAATTGGACTAAAAGTAACGTCAGCTGAATCAACACCAGGCAAACTATCAAGTGTTGCGAGTGCACTTCGTCTATTTAATCCAGAAACCGATTTTAATACTTGTGACGGACTAATTACTGCTTCAAGAGTTAGATTTCCATTTAACTTTATAGTAAGTGAATCGTTAATTTGGCTAAATGAAACAGACTTTAAATTTGAATTCAATATTTTGACATCGTTAGTACCAAGTGTATCTTTTTGACCACCATTTGATGCAACGTTATCTAAAATACTTTTTGCATCTAAAGCAAAAGCATTAATTGTTCCTGTTACTTTTACTGTTGCACCATCCTGATTTAGCACAGGTGAAGAAGTACCAAAAGTAATTGTATATGCCTGGTCCGGAATAATATATTTTTCTGGTAGTTGCTTCGAAACTTTACTAATTAATTCCTGTACAATTTTTTGATCTAAATTTTGAGTTGATGTGTCCATCAAAGATTTATCAACTATTGCGATTACCCCCTGCTCACCACCTCCGATTGAGGTCTTTGACCTAGCAAATATTTGATCAAACTTTGGACTACCTTGAAAAGCAATAATATTTAAGTCTACTAAACCAACATTATATTTTTCGCCTGTATCACTTGCTGTAATATCTCCAGCAATGCTTCCGGGAGTTGTTGTACCTGCTTTGATTGATCTTGCTGGTACGGTTAATGTTTTATCTAATGTAAAAATTAAACCATCAGGTGTCGAAAGTCTTGTGCCACTAACTAATTTTTGTGCAGAAACAGTATTGTTGTAGATTACAATCTTCCCAGCGGCTTTCGTCGATACTTGTTTTTGGTCAGAACCCTTTACAAAAGTACTATCAGTTACTGATAATGTTAATTGCGAATAACCAACCTCATTGTTTCCTGGATTTTTCTTTGCCGAAATATTTTGTGGTACATCAAAAGAAACTACTTTTGGATTTATAGTTATTGTTGCTTTTCCAAAAACAGAACTTATTACAAAGAAAAGTGAAAAAATTAAAAGTACAGCTACAACCCATATAGCTTTATTTCTTCTACTTGTTTTTTTCTCCTCTTTTGTAGGTTCATCAATTAGTCTTATTGGAATTTCTATATTTACTTCCTTTTCCTTAATTTTTATTTCTTCTTTGTGATTTTTTTCTTCCTTTAATTGTTTTTCAGGTATTGGAATATTCCTAATAGATTTTAGCTGACTCTTGGGAACGATATCACGCATTTCTTTTTTCATTGTTTATATTTTATACCTAATTAGGCTTTTTCAAAAATCTAAAAATACAAATTTTTGATTCCTGAAACAGCTGAAGAAAATAATGAACTTTGTTCTAGATTCTTTGAAAGGAGTAATTTAACGAAATCAACTTTCGTGTTTTGTCCAATGTAATAATCAGTAAAAATATTTTTTAAAATTAAATTAATATCTTTTGATGAACTCAAAATTACAACTGACTCTAAGTGTCTATCCTTATCAAAATATTTAAATAAAGCCTTTCTCAAAACCTTTTGACATCTGCGACTAGCTTCTTTCATTATTTCTTCTAAAACTTCCTTTTTTTCCGGGCCTAGATGGCCTTCATTGTACATTTTTAATATTGAATCAGCAGAATCAAAATCGCAAGCAAGTTCTATCTCCACAAGGATTCTTAAAAAATAATTTCTTCCAAATGGAACTGAAATACTTTCGGTTACTCGCTTTTCTTTGACAAAACATATTTCCGTTATTTCATCTTCAGAAAGTACAAGTAAATAATTATCATTATCTACTGTATCAGATATTTCCTCAGTAGAAATAGAAGGAAGTGTGTGAACTTTAATCTTAGTTTCTGGAAAATATCTTGCAGTTTCAACCTCAATTTTTTTAAGAATTCTTTTTTCAGCAATATTCAGAATAGCCTTGGCTGAAACATGTTTTGCTCGTTTCCCCTTCAAATCCTTTATTTCATAGCCATTTGCAATAATTGAAATTATTCTTGATTCAATTACAGCAAAATTTGCATTATTCTCAAGACTCTTAGATTCCAATTCCTTTATTATTTCGTCTTTCTCAACAAAAAATGTTTTGTTTCTTTTTAAGTCAATATTTATTGCAGTTGAGATATACCAAGGGGCACCAAAAACAAAAAATATTTTACTTGGTTTTTCATTAGAACTTATTTGAAATAATTTGTGCAAAACTTTTTTAAGTGCTAAAAAAGTTTCATCCTCTAGTGTTTTAGGATCCATATTTTGAGCCAGTTTAAAATTCTCTTTAACAAAAAAAATGTCTTTTTTGTTTTTCAGGCCACTCGAAAAATATTCAGCTTCAATTTGTCCACTGCTTAAAAATATTATAATTCCAGAACTGTCTTTTTTTTGTGTCGAGAAAAACGTCACACTAAAATTATATCACCTCTTTAATTATTTTTGATAGTGCAGATTGATCGCTCTTTTAGCTAAATCTTTAAATCTTTTGGAAATAGCTAGTAAATGTTCTGGAACTTCTGGTTTTGCAACAGAAACTCTATTCCCTTCAAATTTTTGAGTAAGCTCTTTGGAACTACCTCTCAACTTTTTATTTTCCTTCCACCTCCACAACGCCTCAGTTGGACTGTCTTGTTCATAGTAGACAATTTTTGAAGGACGAAGTTCTGGATTCTCCTTAAAATAAGCTTCCCAATATTCTTCAGATCTAACTGGATCCTTGGCTTGCTCAAAAGATAAACCCGCTAAGTAAAGCATGTCTTTAATTGATTTTTGAATATCTATATCTATTTCGGGAGTTTTCTTAAAACCTAACAAAGAATGATAACTAAAAAACATATTAATAATTTTTGGATTACTGGTTTCTAAAATTTCTTCAAGTTTAGATTTAAATTTTTGTAAAGTTTCCCATGTTTGTTTTTCATCAGATAAAACATATTCTTCTTTTAAAGAAAGAATTCTTTTGACGTTTGTTGGCAAATTTCCTAGGTATGGAATCATTTCATTAATTAAAACCTGAAACTCTGGTTTTAAAACTTTTTCACTTAAATTATTAATTAATTCAGTGTTTTCTTTTGGATTCATTTCTGTGTCCAATTCATAACGCGAACCATTTTTAGGACTGACTGAAGCATTCTTTGGAATAAAAACAACACCGGCATCAATCGGCATTCCTTCTTCATCCTTACTCCAAATCCATTGATTATTATGGTAGTCACCTCCGGCCTGATCAAGTTGTCCTGAATAGGCATAGTGAGAAGCTATAAGCGCTGATGGAAAAGCAAAAAATATTTCATTATATTTTTCTGCACCATAATGAGCATCAGCTACTTCTTCTGTGGCCACATGAATAGATGTAAAATCCCACAAAGAACCATCATAATGAAGACTTTTAATATCAGAAAAATTTTCTAGATTAGCGAAAGCTTTTTCTTCACTATCACAACCATCTAAATTAATAAGACCGCGTTTTAAAAAATTTTCTAAAGCTTCATCTTTTGATAATTCACCAACAGATAGAGAAAGTTGGTTTTTTAATTTTCGACCATTACTCATTGTTGTTTTGAATCCATCCCAATATTTATTTAGACCAGCCCAATGGTTAACTGCACCCAAATGATCTCTGATTCCTTGTCTTGTCACATGGGTAACCATCTGTGATGGAAAACGATGCAAAAGTAATTCATATTCTTCGATTGATAAAGAAGCTAAATGTTCTGGATTAAAATATTTTTTGACATCCTCGGCAGTATATCCAGATTTAGTCCATCTTTCAGTTTCACCATGATAGAAATCATTCAAACGTTTTTCTGTTTTTTGGCGAAAACCTGGAGATTCAAAAAGAGGTTGCTCTGGTGTAAATTCTAACTCGCCAATTTCTTTTTCCTTTATGCCGATTTCCTCTCTAATTTTTTTTAATTTAAAATAATCAGCAAATTGTCTCCAGCCACTTTTGGAAATTTCTTCTAATGTATCTCGCAAACTAGCAAGCTCTTGTTTAGTTTGTTCCAAATGAGTTTCAGTTTGTTCTTTTTTTTCAAGATCAGAATCTCTTTTTTGAAAACCCTCTTGTCTTTCTTGTCTAATTTCTTGAGCCAAAAGATCACGCTCATCTCGATTGCTTTCTTTTGAAAAATCTCTTATAAGATCAGGGACTTCTTTCATATATTTATTCTAAAGTCGCTTTTATTCTTCTTACTCCTTGGGAGACAGCTTCTTCTTTTGAGATTTTAAAATGACCTAGTTCTGAAGTGTTTTTTACATGAGGACCTCCGCAAAATTCCTTTGAAAACGCTTGATCAATTGTATCTCCAATATAATAAACAGTTACTTCGTCAGGATATTTTTCTCCAAAAAAATGGAGCGCGCCAGTTTTTTCTGCTTCTTCTTTTTTAAGAGTTACGACATTTACATGAAGAGCTTGTCCAATTTTTTCATTCACAATTTCTTCAACTTTTTTCTTTTCCTCGTCAGTCATTTTTTGTGAATGTATAAAGTCAAAACGTAGGCGTTCTGGTGTTATATTGCTTCCCTTTTGTGAGACGTGGCTGCCTAGTACAGTTCGCAAAGCTTGATGCAATAAATGTGTAGCTGTGTGGTATTGAATGGTTTTTTCATCAGTTCCTCCAAGACCTCCTTTAAATTTTTTCTCTGCTCCTACTCGAGAAAGGTCTTGGTGTTTTTTGAACTCTTCATCAAATTCTTTATCGTCAACTGAGATATTTTTTTCTAATGCTAATTCTTTTGTTATTTCAAATGGAAAACCATAAGTAGAAAAAAGTATAAAAGCATCTTTTCCAGAAATTCCATGGGAAGAGATTTTTTCAAATTGCTTTATACCGTCTTTCAAAGTTTTTCTAAATTTCTGTTCCTCTTTTTCAATCTCAGTCTTGATAGTTTCTTTTTTTTGTTCTAATACTGGGTAAACATTTTTGTATTTTTCAATTACGGTTTCTGCAATCCAAAACAGCGAGCTTGGTTTCATTCCAAGTTTATCAGCGTGCATTACAGCTCTTCGAAGCAGTCTGCGTAAAACATATCCCTGATCTGTGTTTGAAGGTGTTACATTATCTCCTATAAGAAATACCGAGGTCCTTACGTGATCTGCGACGATTCTTTTTGACCTTTCATTATCATCAGTAGCAAATTCATTTATTTTTTCAATTGTATCTGTAAAAAGATCTGTATCAAAAATCGATTTCCATTTTTGGATAACTAAAGTTAATCTCTCAAGCCCCGCTCCTGTATCAACATTTTGATTATTAAGTTTTCCAATTATTTTTCCATCCTTCTTTTCATATTCCATAAACACATTGTTCCAAATTTCAACAACTTTTTGTTCCTTGTCTGCTTGTTTAAACTCCTCGATACTTAAATCACCAAGACCTATTTCAGTTGTATCGTAAAACATTTCTGTATCAGAACCACATGGGCCATTTTCACCAACGCTCCACCAGTTTGATTTTGCTCCCATAAAATAAATTCTATTTTTTGGAATACCAACTTTTTCCCATATATCAGCTGAGACAGTATCTTTTGGTGCATTTGAATCGCCTTCAAAACAAGTAATATAAAGTCTTTTTGGATCAAGTCCAAAACCTTCTTTTGATGTTAAAAGTTCAAAACTCCATTTAATTGCGTCTTCTTTAAAATAATCGCCCAAGGACCAATTACCAAGCATTTCAAAAAAAGTGTCATGAGTAGCATCACCAACCTCATCAATATCTTGTGTGCGAACACATTTTTGAACATCCACAATTCTTTTTCCTTTTGGATGTGGAACTCCTAAAAGATACGGAACAAGAGGTTGCATGCCCGCAGTATTAAAAAGCACAGATGGGTCATTTTCAGGCACTAAAGGAGCAGATGGAATGACAGCATGTCCCCTTTTCTCAAAAAAATCTAAAAATTTCTGTCGTATTTCTTCTGATTGCATGTGAATAAATGTAGCATAAAAGCAACATAAAAAAAATTCCGGAACATTTTGACAATGTCCGGCTAGTGGTGGCAACAACTCACTTTCCCACTTAGATGCTCTTCGGGAATAGTAATTCCACATTTCCGAGCAAGCTCCAATGCTTCTTTCTCATCTTTCTCGGATAATGGTAAGGGGAAATAAGTTCCACCACCTGGTCCCTGCATTTGTTGTGGTGTGCTGACTTTCAAAAACTGCTGGGCATCTCTCGGTATATAGTTAAAATCTTCGGGAATAGCTTTTCTAAGTATTCCTCTGATTCTCACGAATCTTTGTCCTGCGGTTTCGGTAGTAGTATCTTGTGACATAAATAACAGTTGTTATATTAATCATACAACATCATCCTAAGGACCGACCTATAGGTGTTTATCCACAGGTTTCAAAATTTCAAAATCTTTTTTCAGGGTGTCACGCATTCCTCCGTTATAAAGCGCAGCTGCAGGATGGTAAAAAGGGATAATTTGTATGTCACCATAAATTGCTTTTGCTACGTAACTTTTTCCATGAGCCTTCGAAATTGGTTCAATATCGAGAAATAATCTAAATTTTTCCATAATGTATTGCATAGAAAATCTACCAAGGGTTGCAATAACTAAAGGCTGTATTATTTCAATCTGCCTATCAAGAAAAGATCCATAAGCTGAAATTTCATTTGGTAATGGATCTCTATTTTCCGGTGGCCTGTCTTTAACTATATTTGTTATATAAACATCCTCCCTTTTTAAGTCAACGTGATTTAAAAGTTCATCTAAAAATTTTCCAGCAGCGCCGCAAAAAGGTCTGCCCTGCATAGCTTCATTTTTTCCTGGAGCTTCTCCAATAAAAACTATTTTTGCAAAATGACTTCCTTCACCTATAACTGGGAAATATTTATTTTCAGTTCGGTATTTGTATAAAGGCGATGCAGAAAAATTTATCAAATCATTTTTGACTGCTAGCATTTTTTCTCGCCTCTCAATTATTTCTCCTTCAGAAAACATACTAAAAAAGCTTTTCTTTTTTAGGTTTCATAAATTTACTTGCTTCCTGAGCAGAAAATTTTCTGTAGGCACAATATTCACAAGTCTCTGCGGGTTCAGGAATTTCATTTTGATCTAGGAGTTTTTTAATCTCCAAGATTTTTCCATGTACCCAAGAATCATCTCCTTTGTGTGCAATCAAGGTAACATCAAATTCCAATTTTCCATCAAAGGCTTCTCTATCTTTTCTACCGTTAACATAAACAAAATATCCTGTATCAGAAACTTTAAATCCTTTTCGTCTGAACAACCATTGGTAAATCTCCATTTGTCTTTTATATTGAGTCTGCCACTTGGTGTCATCAAGAGAATCCATGTTTCCGTCCTTTGATGTAGCCTTATAATCAACGATAATCAAGTTACCATTTTTATCTACCCAAACATCGTCAATTGCTCCGCTGATTGTCATACCAGTTTCTTTATCAACATGCTGAATACCAACAAAATTTTCTCGCCAGTCATTTAAACTTTCATGTGTAAGAGGGATTGCATCAACTCCGTATTTTTCCATTAGCGGATGGGATTCTTTTTTTGCTCTGTGGATATCGAATTCTTTTTTTAAAAGTGCGTCAACGGCAATATTTAAGGTGAAAGATGGACCTTTAGGTCTTCCAATACCTAATTTGTTGTCCATATAAAAACATCTTGGACACTCCATAAAAAGATCAATTTTTGAGCGAGAAAGCTTCCATTTTTCGCCTCCATAGTTCCAATTTGAACTTCTGATTTTTGGTTTTGAGTCGTATGCCATACCTCTATTCTATCACGCCACCACCTATGCAAACATCTTTGTCATAAATAACAATTGATTGACCTGAGGCAGATGTTTGAGGCTCATCAAATTCTACGATCCATGATTCTTCTGGTCGGCAAGGACCGTCCTTAATACCGCAATCTCCAAGGAAGGTCCTTGCCGATCTTGAAAGCCTAACTTTTTGGTATTTTTGGTGATATCTAATCTGGGCGGTGTATATCTTCCCTTCTTCTGGAATTTCATTTATCCAATTCGCATTTGTAATGGTTATTTTTTTTTCAATCCTACCTGATTCATTTTCTAAATCATCTTTTGTACCAACTGTAATTGCATTTGTCTTTTGATCTTTTGAGATGACATAAAAAGGAACATCTTCTGTTGTTTTTTTTGTGATTATAAATCCATGCCTTTCTCCAATTGTAAAAAATACAGCGCCATCATGGGTTCCAATTTGTTCACCTGTTTTATTAAACACAATTCCACTTTTTGATTTTATGTAATGCGAAAGAAAATCTTTCATATCAACATCACCTAAAAAACAAATACCTTGGCTGTCTTTTTTTTCTGCGTTAGGTAATTTTATTTTTTTTGCAATTTTTCTAACCTCAGATTTTTTTAAATGTCCAATTGGAAATATAATTTTGGAAAGTTGATCCTGAGTTAATGTCCAGAGAAAGTAACTTTGTTCCTTTTCTGGATCAATTGCTTTGCACAAATTTCTCCTCAAGTTCGTACCTCTCTCCGCTGCGCTCCGTGAGGAACGACCTTTTCCCGAAATTTGTTTGACGTCAGTTAACTCCTTTTGCGAAATTTGTGCATAGTGTCCTGTTGCGACAAAATCTGTCCCCATTTCTACAGCCTTTTTTAAAAAAGCACCAAACTTTATTTCTTTGTTGCACATTACGTCGGGATTGGGAGTTCTTCCTTTTTTGTATTCGGAAATCATGTAGTCTGCAACATTTTCCTTGTATTCCTTTTCTAAATCAATAGTCACAAATGGGATACCAAGATGCGCTGCGACTCTCATTGCATCTCGCCTTTCTTCTTTCCATGTGCATTCAAGCCATTCAGGTGTCCATGTTTTAATAAAAGCTCCGACAACCTTATAACCTATTTTTTTAAGTAAGTGTGCAGATACTGCAGAATCAACACCTCCAGAAAGGCCGACGAAAACTGTCTTATTGACTTTGTTGTTTTTTGGTTCTAGCATGGCTTTATGAATGTTTTTTTGTTTTATTCGTTTGTTCTTTGTTTCTGTGTTTTTGGCGCACTAGGTTTCTGGCTTGATGGAAGGTTTGGCAAAAATAACGGTTGGAGTTTGGTTTGGTTTGTACTCTACATTATTTTTGCTATCGGGGTCACGATTATAATAGCCGAGAAACAGGCATCACCGCCAATTCACCAGATACTACCGGTAAAGTAACCGGTATTTTTTTATTATATTGATATTATTTTTTTTTATGTTAATCTCTACTTATGCTACTGTTCTCTTCAATTGTTATTGCTGTTGGGTTAATTCTTAGTGTCTCTGGTAGCCCTTATGAAGGCTACAGGAATAAGTCTCGACCAGCACGTCCATTTATGCTTTGGATGGGAGGGGTTCTTATCGGAGCTGGACTCCTTATGTTTTTTGTTTTTTTATCCCCCTGAATGCTCCTAGGATTCATCTGTGTATGAGTCCATTTTTTTTATTTCACTTTCGACTTTATGAACTTTAAAAACCTTCAACTTACTTAAGATATTTTGCAATATTTGCCTTATGTTCGGCAAATGTCTTTGCATAATGCACTACGCCGTCTTTGTCTGTCAAGAAAAACATATAAGGGGTCTCCTGAGGATTTGTAATTGCATCATATGCCGAATTGATGGCGTCCATTCCTGGGTTTGATATTGGAGTTGGTGGAAGACCTTTATATAAATATGAATTGTAAGGAGAATCTTTTTTTAAGTCATTTGCAGTAACATCTTTTGAATCCTCTCCTAATACATAAGCAATAGTTGCATCAGATTGAAGTGGAATTCCAGCAAGTAATCTTTTTTCAAAAATTTCAGCTACAATTTTTTTATCATCTGGCTTTTGTGCCTCTTTTTCAACAATTGAACCAAGGATCACAATGTCTGACTGTGTCTGTTTGCCCAATAGAAAAAGTCTAGGATTTTTTTCTTTAAATGTACTTATCAGTTTATTTACAATGTCAGCCTCGGTCATTCCCGGCAAGAAAAAATAAGTATCAGGAAATAAATATCCTTCTTGTGGTAAAGCCTGCGTCAAAAAAGCATCTTTATTAAAATTTGGAATAAGTGAGTAGAGTTTATTAGACATATCATTAGCTGTGAATCCTTCTGGAAAAGTTGTTTTAATTTTTTGAATACCAAAATACCCATGAGTTAATCTAATTGATGCCCCAATAATATTTTCTCCAACTCCAAATTTATATGGACCAGCAATTATTTTGTTTCGGCCGTAAATGATTGTCTCTAAATCAAAAAGAGTTGATGACCAAATAATCCCTGCATTGTAGAGTTTATCTCCTGTTGATTTAATTCCATCGCCGTTATTTATTAATATAGTTTTCTCTCCACCAAAATTTGGTTTTGGAACTATAAAAGCCAAAATTAATAAAAAAAATAGTGCACCAAAAATTTTTAAAATTAAAAATATTAAATTTCTAACTGGAGATTTTTTGTCCTCAGCTTTCTCGTTAACTGTTTCTACAGGTAGTTCCACTGACATTTTAATGTTGATTCAAATTAAATAGGAAGATTCTGAGGAGCTTCCGCCTTTTTAGCCTCAATTCTTCTGATTGAAGGAGTTTTTGCAGCTTCTCCTGGGAAGTGGTAAATGGTTGCTAAACTTTCTGTATTCATTACAAATAGATGTGCTTTATTTGGGGTATGGAATCCTGCTCGTAGTTGATACGCCTCAAGCATATGGTGTTTTGCATGCAAAAGTCTTTTGCCTGTAATATTTTGCCAAGGCCATTTGAACTCTGTTTCGTGAGAGTTATCAAATTTATTTAGATGTCCAGAATTATATTGTTTAAAAGAACCATTTAGGCCTGCAGTATTAAAATCATTGAACCTATCAAGTGGTGCTAGATAAATTCCTCGGATAATCGTATCAAAAGCAGTTTTAGAAATATTTTTTTGGATTGCATCTATTATTTCTTTATCACCACGAGAAAGAGCGGAACCTTCAATACTAATCCCACCTAAATCAGTTTTGCCTTTTTCTTTGAGTTTTTTTATCTCCTCATTTGCGGCGTGCGTCCAGTCTACTTTTTTAAACATTTTATCAGGATGTTTTTTTTCTGACTTGTGTGCTCGAATCAAAATCTGAAGCCAAACTTGTTCTCCATCTTTTAGAGAACCAAGATATTCTAGAAGTGGAGTCATTGGATCAATTTTCAATTCCTCGTCGGGATCCTTTTCAAGCCCATAATGAGTATATGAAAGTATTGGATAATGGTCAGGTTTTGTAAGTACGTAATTTGAGCCCCATAAATCAATTTTTGATTCATCAAAATGAGTTTCGGATGTATAGTCTTCGGTTTCAGTTACCTCAACGTCAGGAAATTGGGCATAAAGCGATGAAGTAACAAATGACTTCCAGAATTTCCAGCATCTAATATAAAAATGTATTTCTCCTCCGAATGATGCAATTTCTAAAGAAAACCATGGTCTTACCTTTCCGTGAATGTATCTTGAAATCCATGTACTTTCGCCCTTTGTCTGATACAAAGACGTTAAGAAAAGCTCCATCGCTAGCGGAGATTTTGGTAACATTTTTGATAGCTTTACTTCTAAAAGAACTGGTGTCTGCCCGAAAATAAATTTATTTCTTTTGTAAGTAACATAGGATACAAAAAATAGCCAAGCAAAAACAAATGGCCCGGCAATAATTGCAACAATCCATGTGTATCCAAGTGCTTGAACGAGAATATCTTGAAAGGGATTAATTGTGAAAGGTTCCATGCAAATATAATAACATTATAGAAGCAGATAGTGGAAGGCGGAAAGTGGAAAGTGAATGCAAATACAGAAAGTCGCGGCCGAAGGCCGCGACTCTACTTTGCATTTTCTACTCTCAACCTTCTATTATTTCACCAAGCTATATTTTCCGTCCTTTTCTTTTTTAAAGTTTTTAGAATTTTGAAGATTAACTAAAATAGTATTTTCCTTAACGTATCTTTCCTTCATAACCTTGTCTACTATTTCTTTCTTATTCAACGGTCCGTTTTTATCAAGAATTTTTGTTATTACGTCTTTTACAATACCGTTTATGTATCCCCACTCGGAAAGTGCATAAAGACCTCTTCCAACAAGTACGAATCTAGGATCCTTTATAAGTTCGTTGTGAGTTGTTGCCACGTGAGCTTTTTTTGAAAACATCTTTTCGATTGCTTTTGCAACTTCAGTAAAGTGAATTGGTGAACCGTGCTTTCTGATAGCGAGATATGCATAATCTCTAATACCTTTTACAGAAACATTTTTTGAATCAGTTACACCCCATTCGCCCAAAGGATTTTTACCAATCTTTTTTGAAATTGATAACCACCTTTTTAGAATTTCTTCGTCTCTATATTCTGAATTTACGTCTTCAAGGTGTTTCAAAAATCTTTCCATAATTTCAGACTCAGGTAAAAGTTCATCGTCAGAAAGAGATTTGTATAATTTCTTAAGAGCCTCCTCAACTTTTTTAGCGTGAGCGTCTCCAATGTGCCATCTGTGCTTAAAATCCTCATCTTCCTTTGATCTTTTGAAAGCATCTCCTACCACTAAAAGGAAAAAAATATTATTTTGTAATTCCTTATCCTTTGGAGCACTATGATTAAGAAAATCTTCTTCGGAAATAATTCCGCCAAGGTTTGCAATAGTTTTTTTAAGACTTTCAAAAACAGTGATACTTTCCTTGTAAACTTTAGATTTTCTTACGTTTGCTAGAGCAGCATTTTCAATTTGTCTTACTCTTTCTCTTGTTATTCCATATTTTTTCCCGATAGCTTCAAGAGTCATTTTTTCAAATGTTTTTCCAAGTCCATATCTTGAGGTAAGAACCTCGCGGCCTCTTTGAGGAATATCAGCAAGAAGTTTTTTTACAATTATTTTTGGTTTGAAATCGAAGGACGACATATTTATATGTTTTTCTATTTTTATTGTTTAATTAGTAACCTATTTGTATCATCCATACCAAATAAAGTCAAGCTTTCGGGATAATTTACTCTTTGACTACAAAATTTACTATTCTGTTTTTGACGGCAATTGTTTTAATAATTTCTTTTCCCACTAATCTCTCTGAAATTGATCCAAAACTTTTTGCTTTTTCTATCATTTCATCCTCTGAAGTGTCTTTCGGAAGCATTATAACTTCCCTAGCCTTCCCGTTTATTTGAATTGCAATCGAAACATCTTCAATTAGGAACTTTTCATCAACTGTCGGCCATTTTGAAAGGAAAATTGATTTTTTATTACCAATATTATTCCATAATTCTTCTGTAATATGAGGAGCTAGTGGAGCGAGAATCTGCAAAAATTTCTCAAAAGATTTTTTTGTGATTTTTTTGTTTTCGTATATAGAATTTAAGCAAATCATCAAAGCTGAAACAACTGTATTAAATGCTGAGTTTTCAATATCCTCACTAACTTTTTTTACAGCTTTATTTATTGCTGTTGTTACTTCTCGTGGCTCGTCTTTGCTCAGAAAATCTGTGAGTGCGAAAACTCTTTCAATAAATCTTCTTGTGCCAATGATACCTTTATCATTCCATGCAATTTGGTTGCCGTGGGGCCCCAAAAAAGCCATATAAAGACGCATTGTATCCACCCCATATACTTTTACTATGTCATCTGGATTAATCACATTTCCTCTGCTCTTAGACATCTTTTCTCCATCTGGTCCTAAAATAATTCCGTGCGGAACTCTTTTGACGTAAGGTTCTTTAGTCGTAACTAAACCTCGGTCAAATAAAAATTGATTCCAGAAACGAGAATAAAGTAAATGAAGTGTTGTGTGCTCCATTCCTCCAAAATACAAATCGACTGGCGTCCAATATTTTAATTTTTTCTTGTCTGCAAATTCTTTTGTATTTTTTGGATCACAATACCTAAGCCAATACCAACTACTTCCTGCCCACTGAGGCATGGTATTTGTTTCTCTTTTTGCAATTCCAGGTTCAAAAATTTTGTGAATATCTGTGAACTTTTTCAGTATTTGATTTTCAGACAAAACCTCTTTGAGTTTTTCTTCGCCTTGATAGCCCCAAGAACAGCCAACCAACTTTCTTTTATCAAGTGTGTTTTCTAGTTCATAAACATCTGCTTGAGTGTCTGTAAAATAATAAACATTTTTAATATCGGTTTTCCATGCTTTACAGATAGTTTTAATTTTTTCTACTTTTGAATGATGATGATTTCCAGCAAGAAAATGCGTGTATTTAAGTTTTGATTTTTTTAATGGTCCTTTTGAATATAAGTCGTAGCCAGAGCTAACAACAGCAATTTTTGTATTTTTTATTTTATTTATCTCTTTAATAAAATCATCAAAAAGATTGTATTTAAGTTTTGTCATTGCCTCTGCATAACCAATACCAAAATTGTGGTATTCTTTTTTACCTTTTTCATCCAATTCATTTGCGTGCCAAGGAGTTGCACTAAAATATTCGTGGAGATTTTTGTGGGATTCCTCCATATCTTTTGAATTTCCCATATCTACTCTAGCCTGAAGACTTTGTTTGTATGTGTCACCAAGTACTCCATCAAAATCAAAAATTAAATATTTAGTTTTATTTTTTTCTACTTCGCAATTCGGACATTTTGTGTTGACCCATTTTTCTATTCCAGCAAGCGGAGATTCACCTGTACCTGTCGGCTCATAATTTTTTACTTTTGGAAGTACAACTGGCAAATCTTTATCAGGCACAGGAACAACTCCACATTTTTCGCAGTGAATTACAGGAATTGGTTCTCCCCAATATCTTTGACGAGAAAATACCCAATCGCGAAGTTTGTATTTTGTGACTAGTTTTCCTCCCACAAATTCTGTAATTTTTTTCTTTGCGTCTTCTGATGTGAGTCCTGAAAATTTATCTGAATTAATCAAAATTCCTTCTTCACCAAAAAGTTCTTCTGTATTATTTTGAGCGCGCAAAATAAATTCATGTTCAGATTTGGTTCCACCTTTTTTTATTAGTTCAATTCCTTCATTGATTGGAAACCATTCGCTTGATTTTATGTGCCCATCACTAGCTTCAATTTTTTGATCTTCATCAACCTCTACAGCATAAGCTTTCACTCTTCTCGCTCGATTTATATCATCCTTTGGGTAAATTGATTCTGACGATCCAAGATACGTTTTAACTGTGCCGTTTTGGTATCCTGTTTCTTCCTCAACTTCTCGGATTACAGTGTCGTAGTCAGTCTCATTCTCTTCATATTTTCCTCCAGGTAGAGTGTAATAACCTTCGTTAACCAATAAAATTTTTCCATTTTTTATTATTACAGCTTTTACAACATCTCTTCTGTTTAAATCTGGAAGAGGTTTGCCGATTAGTCTTATTACTACTTCTTTTCGTTCTAAATTAAATTTCTTTGCAAAGGCAAAATCACGCTCGTCGTGTGCGGGAACAGCCATAATTGCCCCTGTTCCATATGAACCCAAAACATAATCGGCTATCCAAATAGGAATTTCTTCATTGTTAGCAGGATTGATAGCTTTTACGCCTTTTATTTCAATTCCTGTTTTTTCTTTCCCTTCAGCAGTTCTGTCTATGTCAGATTTATTTTTTGTATCTTCAATATATTTTTCTGTCTCTTTTTTATTGTCTATGTTCAATCGGGAAATTAGTGGATGCTCAGGTGCAAGAACCAAATAAGTTGCACCAAAAATTGTATCAGGTCTTGTAGTGAAGACTTTTATTTTTTTTTTCTCTAAACTCGCACCTCGCACCTCAAAACTTATCTCCGCTCCTTCAGATTTACCAATCCAATTTTCTTGTTGAAGCTTTATTGCTTCTGGCCACTCTGGAAGATATTTTAGACCGTCTAAAAGTTTTTCTGCATAGTCAGTGATCTTTAGATACCACTGTCTTAATTCTTTTTTCTCAACAATTGCTCCACATCTTTCACATTTACCATCTATTACCTCTTCGTTTGCTAATCCTGTCTTGTCCACTGGGCACCAATTAATCAATCCAGTCTTTTCATATGCAAGTCCAGCTTTTAAAAATTCTAAAAATATTTTTTGGGTCCATTTGTAATATTTTGGGTCTGTTGTATTTATTTCTCGTGACCAGTCAAAACCAATTCCCCAACCTTGAAGTTGTTTTTTTGCATTCGCTACATTTTTCTTAGTAGAAATTTCTGGGTGAACTTTGTTTTTGATAGCAAAGTTTTCTGCAGGTAATCCGAAAGCATCCCATCCAATAGGATAGACAACATTTTTTCCATTCATTTTGTGATACTTAGAAATAATGTCCCCAGCTGTATATGGGCGAAGATGCCCCATATGGAGTCCTGTTCCTGATGGATATGGAAATTCAACCAAGACAAATTTTTTCTCTTCCTTTGCATTGTCCTTAGCAACAAAAACTTTTTTTGTTAACCAGTGTTTTTGCCACTTAGCTTCTATTTTTTTTGGATTATATTTACTCATTAACTCTGAATTTTGTTTCCGAATTTTTTAACAGCTAGATAAATTAATACTGCCAGTGCAAGAGCTAAAATAAAAACTTTGATTAAATTATCAGCACTACCCCAATATCTAATTGATGCAATTACAAAATCTAAGACTGCACCGAGAGATAGGGCGACAGACAAAACTTCTGAACCTTTAAAAACTAGTGCTAGAGCAAAAGTAATAACACCCAGGGCTACAAGAGAAATAAAAACATTTTTGTCGTAGACTTTTTGTGCGTCAGTGTATTTTTTTTGACAAGTATAATTTGGATCACAGTAGCCAGTAGGTTCTTGAGATGGAGTTGTTACATCTGACGGTAAAGGTCTTGCTGGCTGAATCTTTGAATTTGGATATGTTGTCCATGAACCGCCATTTAGAACGCATTCTTGTTGTGTTTGAGGGGTAACGTTTACTTGTTGTGCGCTACAGAAATTATTGTATTCAGGAACAGAAAAAACTAAGGACAATGTGTAGTTATAAAAAAGATTCAATACAATAACTATTGCAACGATAAGTGACCATTTTAAAACTTTAGAATTATTTTGCGATGGGTTCATATAAATAGTTGTTAGTTGATAGTGGAAAGTTTATAAGAAGGATTAATTTATAAGAATTACATTATATATAAAAAAAAGACAAAAAAATACTCTGCTTAACTGCCAGCAGAGTTTAAAATAGAGGGTCCTTGCAAATGGGACAAACCCGATGATTTGGTTCCTCAAGAATTACAATCCCGCAGGTATTTACGTTGCATCTATGACAATGCCTCGCAATGGGACTAAGATCTGGTTCAGATTGGATCTCAGACCCCACAAACGCATCAATTAATGGTCGATATATCTGCAATACCATCACAGGAGGAAGTTCAGTTGTTTCCGCAAACTCTATCAGCTTTTTGAGCAGATCTCCTTCCCTGGCCCTGTCTCGAAAGGGCAAACCATTCTCCTTTTTGTGTGCGACGACGATTTTGTTGATAATTTCGTATCGTAAACTCAGGAGTTTGATAATTTCCCTATCGATTCTGTCAATGCAACTTCTCGCAATGACTAAGGGGTTCTCTCCTTGATTAATCCTCCCCCACGCCCATGCAAGTAGGTCTTCAAACCGTACGTTGAAAATGTTCATAACAGAAATACACTACTCCAGCAATATATAAAGTCAATTAAATTCTAGTGGTGTACGTATTTGTTAAAAAATCACGTAATTCGAAAAGTGGTTTTTTGTCTTCAGAGGTTATTTTTGCTTCGTAGGTAATTTCTTCTATTGTGAAAAATTTTCCGCCTTGACCTTCATGAGCTTTTATCAGTTTTTCAAAGTCATTATTGACCTTCGTAAAGAAAATAAATTTTTCATTTGACATTGAATCATAATAAATTCCAAGGAATTGAAACGGATCTGGTTTCCAATTTAGCTCTTCTTGAATCTCTCGAATTAATGTCTGTTCAGGTGTTTCGTTTCCTTCTATGCCACCTCCCCAAAAACTCCAATAATCTGGGTATTGTGTAGCAGTTTTTGATCTGTGAGATAGATAAAATTCAAAATGATTATTAAAGAAACGATAAGGAATAAAGTTTGCTTTTCGTTTAATAATTTGCATTAGATTCTAAACTCGATTACATCTCCGTCCTGTACCACATATTCCTTTCCTTCAGTTCGGACAAATCCTTTTTCTCGAGCAGGTCCGTATCCGCCAGATTCTAAAAGTTTATTCCATTCAATAACTTCTGCGCGAATAAATTTGTCTTTAAAATCAGTGTGAATGGCTGTACCTGCCATTGGAGCAGCCCAACCTTTTTCTATTGTCCACGCCCTGCTTTCGTCTTCTCCAGTTGTGAAATATGTAATAAGTCCAAGTAGTTCGTATGCTTTTTTTATCAAATCATTTATACCATCATCAGCTCCACCAAGTTCTTTGCGGAACATTTCCTTTTCCTCACCATCCATTTCCTTTAGCTCGTTTTCAAGACCGGCATCAACAATTACATAGTTTGACCCTGAATTTTTTATAAATTCTAGCAGTTTTGTCCAACGCTCATCTTTTAGCTCATCCAAATTTTTTGCTCCAGCTTTTTTATTTAAAACATACATTATTGGTTTGATAGTTAAAAGTGAAAAACCTTTTATGATTTCTTTTTCTTTTTCATCAAGCTCGGTAAATTGAGCAAGTTTTTCTTCAAGCAAAGTTTTTTCAATTTTCTGAAGAACTTCTTTTTCTTTTATTGCTAATTTGTCACCTTTTTTTACATCTTTTTCTACAGAACCAATTCTTTTTTGAACTGTCTGAAGGTCGCTCAAAATTAATTCAAGATTTATGACACCAATATCATTTAGAGGATTAATATTTCCTGCAACATGTAAAACATCACTGTCCTCAAAAATTCTTACAACTTCTGCAATTGAATTTACTTCCTTAATATTTGAAAGAAATTTATTTCCTAGTCCTTCACCCTCGCTAGCTCCTTTTACTAAACCTGCGATATCAACAAATTCAATAACAGCAGGAATAGTTTTTTTTGATTTACTTAGTTCAGAAAGTTTCCAAAGACGTTCATCTGGTACTGGAACAATTCCAACCGATGGATCAATCGTACAAAACGGATAATTTTCTGCTGGAACAGATTTTTTCGTCAGTGCATTAAAAAGCGTCGATTTACCGACGTTTGGCAGTCCTACGATTCCAATAGATAGATTCATCCCGCACTAGAAAATGACATCGCTTTTAAAAGCGTGTCCATTTTCAAAATTATTATTAAACTCGACTTGAAATATTATGTTTGTTGCCATCTGTATGTTTAAGCTTTTAATGTCATTTTGCAGTGACGGGATTCATATTAATTATTACTAAAAGCTTTTTTTACTTCCTCTTCTCGGGATTTTATTACTTCAGTAATTGCATCCATTTGTGATTTCCCTTGCTTAGTTTTTTGCATTGCTTCCTCAGCAATTGTTTTTAGAAGGTCAGGATTTTTCTCCATTATTTCCATTATTTTATCTCGCTGTTCTTTTGGAACATCCTTTAGCTTTGACTCTAAAAGTTTTTTCATTAAAAAATTGTTGAACATAGGCACATAATAGTATAATCTAGTGACTATGCAAAATAATAAATACGACGTAAAGGATATAGCGCTTTCAAGCGAGGGAAAAAAGAAGATCGAATGGGCAGAAAAAGATATGCCTGTTCTAAGAATTATTAAAAAAGAATTCAAAGAGAAAAAACCATTAAAAGGTCTTACTATTTCTGCTTGTTTACATGTTACTGCTGAGACCGCCAATTTAGCAATTACTTTGAAGGAGGGAGGAGCTAATTTATTTCTTTGTGCATCAAATCCCCTTTCTACTCAGGATGATGTTGCTGCTTCACTTGCAAAAGATTTCGGGATAAATGTTTTCGCGATTAAAGGCGAAAATAATGAAACTTATTTCAAACACATAAATGCTGTCCTTGATCAAAACCCTCAAATTGTAATGGATGATGGAGCTGATTTAGTTTCAGAACTTCATAAAAACAGAAAGAACCAAATTCCAAAAATTATTGGAAGTACAGAAGAAACTACAACTGGTGTCATTAGGTTAGAAGCTTTGGCAAAATCAGGAAAACTTCTTTTCCCTGTTATGGCGGTTAATGAATCGAAAACAAAACATATGTTCGATAATCGTTATGGCACAGGCCAATCAACACTTGACGGAATTATCCGCGCGACAAATAGATTACTTGCCGGACAAGTTTTTGTAGTCGCTGGATATGGCTGGTGTGGAAAAGGTTTGGCATCACGTGCTCGAGGAATGGGAGCTCACGTAATAGTTACGGAAATTGATTCTGTAAAAGCTCTCGAAGCAAATATGGATGGTTTTGAAGTAATGCCAATGAATTTAGCTGTAAAAAAGGCTAATTTTATTTGTACTGTAACTGGAAATAAACATGTTTTGCGAGAAGAACACTTCAAAGTAATGAAAGACGGATGCATCATTTCAAACTCAGGACACTTTGATATTGAGATTGATTTAATTGCCTTAAAGAAACTTTCAAAAAAAGTTTCTAACGTCAGACCTGCAAATGAGGAATATGAATTAAAAGATGGAAGAAAGATTTATGTTATTGCCGAAGGACGACTTGTGAATTTGGGTTCAGCCGAAGGTCATCCATCATCCGTTATGGACATGAGTTTTGCTAATCAAGCTTTTGCAACCCTTCATCTTGTAAAAAATGCTGGGAAATTAGAAAAAAATGTACATGTTCTTCCAAATGAAATTGATGAAAGAATTGCAAGTCTGAAATTGAAGGCTATTGGAGTAACTCATGATAAATTAACTCCTGATCAGAAAAAATATTTAGGAAGTTGGGAAGAAGGAACTAATTAGTTGATAGTTTAGAGTTGAAAGTTGCGAGTCAAATGCAAAAGAAAAAAAATAATAAAAAAGCTCTTGTTGTAGGTTCAGTTGTTATTGATACCCTTTTTGATCTGTCTTCAAATATAAGAGACCATATAAATGTTAAAGATGGTGTTCTCGGTGTGCAAAATTTGATGTTCACTGCACAAAATAAGAAAGAATATTACGGCGGTACCGCCGCCAATATCTCCTACGGACTTGGACTTCTTAAGCAAAAGCCAATTTTAGTTTCCGTTGTTGGAAAAGATTTTGCATTAAATTTTGAAAAACATTTAGAAAAAATTGGTGTTGATTTGCGAGTGCGTGAAGATAAAAATGAATTTACAGCAAATTTTTACGGCATGTCTGATACAAAAAAAGAGCAGATTGGAGTTTTTTTACCGAACGTATATGGAAAATACGTTGAAAGTATTCCCTTGTCAAAAATTCTTACTAAAAAAGATTTTTCTCAAATCGAGGTAGCGATATTTTCTGCGGGCACATCAAAAAGTATTACAAATCACATTGTTGAATTTAAAAAGAAAGCAAAAAAAGGTTCCATAGCTATTTTTGATCCAGGACAAATTTTGATGTCAACTTACAATAAGACAATGCTTAAAAAAAGTTTGGAGCACGCAGATATTTTAATTGGAAACGAAGTTGAAATAGCTCAAATAAAAAATTATTTTGAATTTTCTTTCGAAGAAATATTTAAATTAGGAGTTTCTAATATTATTGAAACTCAAGGTGAAAAAGGAAGTATTTTATATACGCCAAAAGAATCTAAAAAAATTCCCGCAATAAAGGTTAAAAAAGTTGTTGATCCAACTGGCGCCGGCGATGCGTTCAGAGCTGGTTTTATTTACGGACTTTTAAACAATTTTAAAATTGAGGAAGCTATGAAAATGGGAGCTAAATTGGGCTCTAGGTGCATTCAATGTTCTGGAGGTCAAAACTACACAGTTTTTTAGTAGTTACCAAAAAACCTATATTCCTAGGCTTATTGTAGACATTTAAAATTTGACAGAGCATATCATCTGTGTTAATGTTCTCGACTAGTGCTCCTTGAAAGTTGTTTTTATAGAAGGCTATAACTCAAAACCATTCAGAGAACACAAACAAACAAAAAAACCAAAACACAGTAAACCAAAGTAAAAATAGATGAAGAGAAAAACACCAGCAACAACCGAAAGGGTACGTGCCCTTTTACACATGATGTCGGGAATCGCCTTCCACTCACGGGAGCATTCACAAACAGTGACCTTCACTGTCAAGCGAGGGGGCCAAACAATAAAGGCGGGTGAGGCCAGTTTCCTCGAAAGCGAAAAGGTTATGCGCTACCCCGTAATCTACAAGGCAGTCACTTCCGGTGAGACAATGATGTCGAGTCTTCCCAACGTGGAAGGTGTGCAGCAACTGTGCGCAACCTTCCTTTTCAACGTTCTCGGCAGGATTTGCCAAAATCTTGGATTTTCTCGAGGGAAAATTCAGGTCGAGATCCACGGGCTCCACCCACTTGTTGCCACAGCAATGGCTAAGGAATGTTGCTTGGTTCTCGAATCAGACAAGCACGCCGAGGCTGTTGAGGATATAAACCCGCATGGCTATATGGTGCGGATTGGGGCGTCCGGTGAGGTTGAGGTTTTAGTTGGTGAATTTACCAAACCCAAGCAGTCACAACCCGTTTCCTTTCCGAAGCACCAATTCAAACTGCTCAAGCCGGTTACTGAAGGAGTGCCTGCATAAAAAAGCAACAAATACCATCTCCGCACGGACAGCAAACGTGTGGGGATTTTTTTATAAAATTAGACTAGACTTTTTAAATAAGTATGTTAGAATACTTAATAGTCGCACATTTCAATACAAAAAAATAATGTTGCGACGACGAAAACAAAAAATACCAACACTAATGTCATATCTAACACACCAGGCCAGAGGCTTTATCACATCCGCCGACATCACCCGAGTTACCAGCTCAGGAGGACAGCGGGCGGGAAATGAACGCTATCTCCCAAAGGATCAGCAACCCACGACGGTTGCGAGCCAGCGCACTGATCCCTGGAACACCAAACCTGTCCACTCAAGCCAAAGCTAAACCTCGCAACATCATCTCAACCATACCCGGACCTCTCTTTTGAGGTTCGGGTGTTTTTTATTTAATAGATAATGTCTTTAATAAAGCAACAGCTGCTTCAATTCCCTTATTAGTTTCTCCATGTGAGCGAATTTTCGCTTGCTCAAGATTATTTACAGTTAAAATTGCATTTGCAATTGGAATATTTTCTTTAAGCATGACATCCATAATTCCTCGTGTAGATTCGTTCGCAATATAAACGTAATGGTCTGTATCGCCTCTTATGACGCATCCCACTGCAATAATTCCATCAAACTTTTTAGTAATTTTTTTACAAATAAATGGAATTTCAAATGCACCAGGGGCAGGAAAAACTTTTATATTTTTTTTTTGAATGCCTTTGACTTTTAATTCCTCAATTGCTCCATCACGCATTGGAAATGTGATGTCATTGTTGTATTCAGAAACAACGATAGCAATTTTGAGAGAGCTTTTAGCTGTATGCTTATAGCTGTCAGTTTTTTTATTTTGTTTTCTTTGCATTTGCGTACTTTGCCAGTAAATCTGTTTCTATATTTACTAAATTACCTTTTATTAAATTTCCCAAAGTTGTGAGTTCAAGTGTATATGGAATTAATGAAACCTCAAAATAGTTCTTTCCAACTTTAGATGTCGTTAAAGAAACTCCATCTATTGAAATTGAACCTTTATACACAACGTATTTAAGAAATTTTGAAGGAATATTTATTCTTAAAATCCAACCTTTTTTCTTATCAATTACTACTACTTTTCCAACACAATCTATATGACCTGAGACAAAGTGTCCTGAAACTCTGTCATTCCATTTAAGTGCCTGCTCAAAATTTACTTGACTACCAGTTTTTAAATTCCTAGCGTTTGTTATATCTAGTGTCTCTTTCATATAATGAATTTGAAAATCTGTTTTTGAATATTTTTCGACAGTAGAACAAATTCCATTCAAAGAAACACTCTCACCTTTTTCTAAAAAAATTCCTTTCGGTAATTCAAAAATTATTTCAAGAGAATCCTTAATTGTCTTTATCTCATTCACTTTTATTTTTTTTGATACAATTCCGCTAAACATTTTTAATTTTACTTATATCCTCAGTAATTATTTTTTTTAATTCTTCATTCGAAAGTCCTTTTATATCTTCTCGGATTTTTTCTTGAATTTCTACCTCAATTTCTTTTCCGTATATATTTTCATCAGAAAAATCAATTAAATGGGTCTCGAGGATATTTGGCCTGTATTCACCTATATAAATAGCAGAAAGAAAGCTTTTGTTATCAAAAGTAGTTATACCTTTATATATACCAAAATCAATTTTTTGATTTATTGAGATATTTGCAGTCGGGAAACCAATTTTTCTACCCTGCTGCTTACCTTCTATTACCATTCCATTAATTTTCATATTTATATAGTACGTTGTCAGGATTAAAATACAAAATTCTGGAAATTCATAGTACACCTGTGCTACAATCTTTTCACTTAATGGAACAGGAAAAAAATAAGCCGGAAAAGGTGAAAGACGATGGGTTTATGACAAAAGGTCAATTAATATCTTTTGCATATGATGTAGGCTTTGCCATAATGATTCCATTAGTTATTTTGGCGGTTTTAGGTAGATTACTTGATCAAAAATTTGGCACTTCGCCACTATTTTTGATAGCAGGTTTATTACTTTCACTTATTACTACCGGATTTATGATTTATAAGAAGACTAAGAGTTTTATGAAATAAAAATATGAAGATCTCAATTGTAGCTGAAGAAATATTTAAAATTGGAAATTTTGCAGTAACTAATTCCCTACTGGCTTCATGGATAGCTTTTTTGATTTTGTTAATATTTTCAACGATTTGCTACTTTCAGATAAAAAAGAATGGAAAGCTAACAGCTTTTTTACATATAGTTTTTGAAGGATTAATTGGATTTATGGAATCATTTGCTGGAAGCAGAGAAAGAGCAAAAAAGTATTTACCTTTTGTCGGTACAATTTTCCTTTATATTTTGGCCTCAAACTGGGTTGGTTCCTTACCAGGAGTTGAAACAATTGGACTCAATAGAGGTGGAGAATTTGTGCCTTTTTTAAGAACTGCAAATGCAGACATTAACATGACTTTGGCCTTAGCTATTATTCTTGTTGTATCAACACATGTTATTGGATTCACTAAACTTGGCGTAAAAAATCACCTTGGAAAATTTTTAGCTAATCCGTTTAAAAAACCGATGGGATTTTTCGTTGGTATGCTTGAAATCGTCGGAGAAGTTTCCAGAATTATTTCCTTAACTTTTCGATTATTCGGAAACATTTTTGCTGGAAGTGTTCTTATAATCATCATTTCATCACTAGTACCCTATATTGTCCCGATTCCATTTTTAGGAATGGAGCTTTTCGTAGGATTTATTCAAGCTCTTATTTTTGCTGCTCTAGCAATGATATTTTTATCATCTGCAGAGACTTTGCACTCTGAGGAGCATTAGCAGATTTTTGCTACGCAAAAATCTGCAGTGAATAGTTGTGGGTATATGGTGGAATATAAGACGCTATATTACAAAATTCAAACTAAGAAAACACCTCCAAAAGGAGGTCTTTCCTTAGTTTGAATTAAATTTGCAAAGCTTTAAAAAATATATATAATTTGAAGCAACTTAGAGACAGTCAGTCTCTGTTTTGTTTATTATTAGAAGTTAATTAAAAAAGTATGGAATTAAAACAACTAGCAGCAGGGCTTGCAATTGGTGTCGGAGCTATTGGTCCTGGTATCGGTATTGGTCTTTTGGCCTCAAAGGCAATGGAAGCTATCGGTAGAAACCCAGAAGCTACATCAAAGATTCAGTCGTCAATGATTCTTGCAATCGCCTTCACAGAAGCTATCGCTGTGTACGCACTTGTAGTCTCTCTAATTATCCTATTCACATAAATCAATGGGTAATCTGGTTTCAACTTTAGGAATTGAATGGAAAGAGCTTATTGCACAGGCAATAAATTTTGGTTTGCTTATTTTTATTTTGACCAAGCTCTTGTATAAACCAGTTATGAAGTCTATTGAGGATAAGCAAAAATCAATAGAGGCCGCAAAAAATATGTCTCTTGAGATGGAAAAGAAACTTCAGGATGGTGTAGAAGCTCAGAAGAAGGTTTTGGATAAAGCACGTGCTGAGTCTGAAAAAATTATTAAGAATGCTGAGACAAGCGCCTCAATTTTGAAGAAAAGTCTTCTGGAAGATGCTAAACATCAAGCACAAAATGTTGTTGCTCAAGGCGAAGCGAAAATTCGTGAAGAAAATGAAAAACTCAGAAGGGATATTAAAAAAGAAGTTGGTACTCTTGTTTCTGATGCAATAGAAAAAACTGTCGGAAAATATATTGATGAAAAGGCTAAGCACTCCCTAAAAGATGAGGCTACAAAAGAATTTTCAAAAATTAGCGTCTAAATAAAATCCATGAAAAGCTCTTCAAAAAAAATAGGGGTACTTTTAGCGAAGAAGACTTTACATGCAAAAACAAAAGAAGAAGCAAGTGAAATTGTAAAATCTTTTGCAAAAGTAATTGTTTCAAAGCGCTTAGCATCAAAATCCCCTGCCATTCTTCGATCTTTTAAAAAGGAATGGAATGAGGACAAAAAAATTATTGACGTTACTATCAAGGCTTCATCAATTCACGACGTACCAAAAATAGAGCATGTTTTTGGAAAAAAAGCCGAAGTAATATTTATTGAAGATAAAACCCTTATTGGAGGCTCTGAAATCAAAATCGATGATTTGGTTATAGACACTACAATAAAATCAAAATTACAAAAAATGAGGTCAAAGCTTGTAAATTAAAAACATTATTAGAAAATTTTGCTTATGAATAAAAATACAATAATAGAAGAATTAAAGAAAGAAATATCGGATATCACAAACGATCCAGCATTAGAATATGTTGGTGAGGTTGTAAAAATTTCTGATGGTGTGGCGATTGTCTCTGGACTTTCGAAAGCAAAATATTCTGAGATGCTTGAATTTACTGACATGGATGGTCAGAAAATTTTTGGTCTAGCTTTGAACCTCGAAGAGGATAGTGTGGGAGCAATTATTTTAGGTAATGATCTTCGCCTAAGAGAAGGAAGCAAAGTTCGCTCAACAGGTAGAATTCTTTCTATTCCAGTTTCTGAGGAATTGATTGGAAGAGTTGTAAACGGTTTGGGAGAAATCAAGGATGGAAAAGGTCCTATTGAGGAATCAAAATCAAAATTTTATCCACTAGAAAAAATTGCACCTGGAGTTATTACTAGACAAGGTGTGAGTGTTCCTCTTCACACAGGAATTAAGGCAATTGATGCCATGATTCCGATTGGACGTGGACAAAGAGAACTTATTATTGGTGATAGACAAACCGGAAAGACAGCAATTGCAATTGACACAATCATTCACCAAGGAAAAGAAAAAAATATTCCTATTTGTATATATGTTGCAATCGGACAAAAAGAATCAAAAGTTGCGCAAATTGTAGAAAAGTTAAAAAAGATGGGAGCAATGGATTACACAATTGTAGTTTCTGCTAGTGCATCTGATCCAGCCTCCCTACAATATCTTGCACCATTTACTGGTTGTGCAATCGCAGAATTTTTTATGGATCAAGGAAAAGATGCTCTTATTGTTTATGATGATTTATCAAAACACGCATGGGCATACAGACAAATTTCCCTTTTGTTAAAGAGACCACCAGGACGTGAAGCTTATCCTGGAGACGTATTTTATTTGCATTCAAGACTTCTTGAACGTGCAGGACGACTTTCAAAGGAATATGGTGGAGGATCAATTACAGCTCTTCCTGTTATTGAAACACAAGCTGGAGATATTTCTGCCTACATTCCAACAAATGTAATCTCAATTACTGATGGACAAATTTTCTTGGAATCAGATCTTTTCAACTCAGGACTAAGACCTGCTATTAACGTTGGACTTTCTGTGTCTCGTGTAGGTTCAAGTGCTCAAACAAAAGCCATGAAAAAAGTTGCTGGAAGAATGAAACTTGATCTTGCTCAATTCCGTTCACTTGCTGCTTTTGCACAATTTGGTTCAGACTTGGATCCTGCAACAAAGAAACAATTAGAACTTGGATCACGTCTTACAGAACTTTTGAAACAGCTTCAGTATGAAGACCAATCATTTAATGAAATTGCTGCAATTATTTTCGCCGCTGCAAATGGTCTCCTAAATGAAATTCCTGTTGCCGATATTAGAAAATATGAGAAGAAATTTTTAGCTTTTCTAAAAGAAAGACATCCAAAAGTTCTTGAAACAATTTTTGAAACAGCAGATCTATCAGACGAGACCCAAGCAAAACTTCGAGAAATTGTTGCTGACTTTAACACAAACTATTGGAATAAATAATTATGGCTACAGGCAGAGCAATCAAAAACCGAATACGCTCAACACAAAACATTAGGCAAATTACAAAGGCCATGGAGGCTGTTTCTGCTGTGAAAATGCGTAAAAGTGAAGCTTCGGCTATCAAAGGACGCCCTTTTGCCTTGTATGCACTTAGTATTTTGAAGCATATAGAGGAAAAACTGGGAGAAATTCCAAGAAAATCTTCTTCGCTTTTTGACATAAGAGATGGTGGAAAAAATCTTTATGTAATTATTACATCAGATAAAGGCCTTGCTGGATCATTTAATAGTAACGTCATTAGAAAATCTGAATCAATCTTAAAGGAACATTCTAATTCTGACATTATCGCAATTGGAAAAAGAGGCAGAGATTATTTCAATAGAAAAGGTAGCAATGTTATTTTTAATTTTGAAGGTATTGGAGATTTTGCAGAACTTTTTGAAGTTGAGCCAATTTCCAAAAAAATCATTTCTCTTTTTGAAAATAAAACCTATGATAGAGTTTCAATTATTTATACAAATTTTCTTTCAGCCCTCAAACAAGAAGTTGTTGTCCGCCCACTACTTCCCTTACAAGCTGATATTTTGAAAAAAGTTATTGAAAATATTATTCCAGAAACTGGTAAATTTTCTGAGCTTAGAAAAAGCACACTTGAAAATAGTCTTGACTATATATTTGAGCCAAACGCCGAAGAGCTCGTGAAAGAATTAGTTCCAACACTTGTTGAAATTGAGGTATTACATGCAGTTCTTGAAGCAAACGCTTCTGAGCATTCTTCTCGAATGATCGCTATGAAGAACGCATCAGAAAATGCTAAGGACATGATTGGTACACTGACAATTTTGTTTAACAAGACAAGACAGGCCCAAATTACCAAAGAACTGATCGAAATTACTTCTGGTAAGGAGGCATTAGAAAATCAAAATTAAAAATTATTAATTATTAAAAAAGTTATGAAAAACGGAAAAGTCATTCAAGTTATCGGAGCAGTAGTCGACATCGAATTCGGGGAAAATGTTCCTGCAATTTACAACGCTATTAATATCACAAAGGAAGATAGAAAAATTTTGGTGTTGGAGGTTGCTTCTCACTTAGGTGAAGGAAGAGTTCGAACTGTGGCTATGGGTCCTACTGACGGACTAAAACGTGGAGATGAGGCATTGGATACAGGCGCTCCAATTTCCGTCCCTGTTGGTAAAGAAGTTCTTGGAAGAATGTTCAATCTTCTTGGAGAACCGATTGACAACATGCCACAAGTTGAGACAAAAGAAAGATGGCCAATCCACAGAAAATCTCCAACATTTGCTGAGCAATCGACTGAAGTTAAAATTTTCGAAACCGGAATCAAAGTTATTGACCTTATTTGTCCTTTTATTAAAGGAGGAAAAATTGGTTTGTTCGGAGGAGCTGGAGTAGGAAAAACTGTGCTTCTTCAAGAGCTGATCCGAAACGTTGCTACAGTTCACAAAGGATATTCTGTTTTTGCTGGAGTTGGAGAAAGAACTCGTGAAGGAAACGATCTTTATAATGAAATGAAAGACTCTGGAGTTCTTGGTCAAACAGCCCTTGTATTCGGACAAATGAATGAAGTTCCTGGAGCAAGACAGCGAGTGGCACTTGCCGGACTTACAATGACAGAATATTTCCGAGATACAGAAGGAAAAGATGTGCTTTTGTTTATTGACAACATTTTCAGATTCACACAGGCTGGTTCTGAGGTATCCGCACTTTTGGGAAGAATGCCATCAGCTGCTGGTTACCAACCAACACTTGCTAATGAAATGGGTGCGCTACAAGAAAGAATTACATCAACAAACAAAGGTTCTGTGACCTCCGTACAGGCCGTTTATGTGCCTGCTGACGACGTAACGGACCCAGCGCCTGCAACTACATTTGCCCACTTGGACTCAACAATCGTGCTTTCAAGGCCTCTTTCTGAGCTTGGAATTTACCCTGCTGTTGATCCCTTAGACTCAATTTCAGGTGCCCTTGATCCAAATATTGTTGGTGAAGAACACTATCAAGTTGCTCGTGAAGTTCAAAGAATTCTACAAAGATACAAGGAGCTTCAAGATATTATTGCAATTTTAGGTATCGAAGAACTTTCAGCAGATGACCGATTACTTGTAGAGCGTGCTAGAAGAATTCAAAAATTCCTTTCACAGCCATTCTTCGTAGCTGAAGCATTTACTGGAAGAGCTGGGAAATTCGTATCACGTGCTGAAACTGTAAGAAGCTTCAAAGAAATTATTGAGGGAAAGCATGATGATAAGCCAGAAGGTGCATTCTATCTTGTTGGAAGTATTGATGAAGTAAAATAATGAAACTACAAATTTTTTCATTGCAAGGCACTGTATACGAAGGCGAAACAAGCCAAGTTACTTTGCCTGCGAAAGATGGAGAAATTACAGTTCTAAAAGGACATATTCCTCTTATTACTCTTCTTAAGGAAGGTGAAATAAGAACCAAAGAAAAAAATATTTCTATTAAAAAAGGTTTTGCTGAAATAAATGGCGAAAAAGTTGTAGTATTGGTTGATTAAGATTTTTTTTCTGGAGGTAACGAATCCTTGTGATAGGTTACTCCTTTTTCTTTGGCAATTTCCTGTAATCTTTGCTGTATAGCTTTATTTAACATTATTTCGTGTTCATTCCACCATTTTTTCATAAATTCTTCCTGCCACAATTCTCTTTCATTTGCTTTTTTAAACTCTCTCTTCATAACACCTAAAATAGTTTCAATTTCATGAACAGTTGCCCCGTTTCCCAACCCTTGTGCTCTTCTTTCTAATTCCTGCATTTTTACTTCAGTAGGTATTAGAAAATCATCGTGTGGTTTCTCTGGTGTAACTGACATATTAGTTAATTAACTTTTATTCTATTATATACACTTTTATTTCCCAACTATTTCCTCAGCAGTTCTTATTATATCCTCTTGCTCTAATGAGTTAAAACCAGGTCTAAATAACTTAACAATTTCAATAATATTTTGTATTGTTTCCTGTTGTCTTGTCTGGATTTCAGCATTATTATCATGTGGCTTATCTAACTCAACCCAAGTATTTAATAATAATTGAAGATTTTTTCTTATCTGTTCGAGAGAATTTTCTTGCTCAATCATAATTTTATTTTATCTTGTAATATTATAAATGCTTCCTGCCAACATTTTAGTTGATTAGTTTTTTCCAATCATAAGGAGCTCCATCAGATACCCAAACAAAATCGGTAGATTTTTCATCAACTTGTCTTATTTTACCGTCTACAAATAATCTGAGTTTTTGCTCATGCAATTTGTAATCTAAAATAAGATCTTCTCTCCAATTAAGATCCTCTCCAAATCCAAAAGCTGTCTTTACATTAGCTACCATACCAGCAAATACGTGATTTCTTCCACCTGAAAAATTCATCTCAGCATATCTTAATACCTCTGTGAGATCTCCTTTGTTAGGAACTCTCATCACTACATTATTTTTAAGTTGCTCTAACATTTTTTTACTCTTAGCTAATTAACGTTCCCTCAAAATTTTTATCGTATATAAAATTATTTAGTTGATCTAAATTTTCACCGCTGATTACAGCAACTTGAATTTTGTTTTTTTGTGCTTCACGAGATGCAATTGGATCGAACGGTGAGTTAAGCCCTGGATCCCATTTTTTAGGAATAATTTTTCTGAATTCCTTCCATGAAATATTTAACATTGGTTTTGCATCAGCAAATTTCTTTGGATCCTTGTTACAAACGTAATCAATGTTTGAAAGATTTATAACCTTAGTTGCTTTGAATTTTTTTGCTAAAAGAACAGCGTCATAGTCTGTACTCCATCCAGGTTTCCACCCAGCAGCAATCAAAATTGGTTTTTTAAAAACTATTTTATCGTTAGGGTTGTGAACAACAACCTCTTCAACTTTTGGTAAAAAAATAGTCTTAATAAGTTGAGCATTAAGACGGGTTGCATGGATTCCAAGCCAATCAATATCCATTGCTCTAAGTCCAGTAACTTTTTGACCAGAGTGTTGGTAATTTCTTGCTGTTCTACCTCCTCCACAAATTATGATAAATCTCTTGCCTAAAGCAACTTCTCTGTCAATAATGGCCTTAAAATTCCTAATAAAATCAGTGTCTATTTGCTCAGGCACTATAAGTGATCCGCCTACAGATATTACAATTGGAGTATTTTCCTTCTTTGATTTAGCCATAATAAGCCTATTTTACCACAACAAGCGAGAGATGTGTAAAAGTTACACTTTTACAACATCCGAGCGCAGTTGTGATAAAAAATTAAATAATTTTAATTTTTTATCAGGATTTTTTGCTTAAGTCTATTCCGACAAATGAGAGACGACGCGAAAAGCGAGCAAAGCAAAGTTTTTCATGGCGTCCGAATGTAGGCGGAACAGAGTTTATTTATAATTTTATTTATTGAAACTGCTCCTTCCCTAACGATTTCAAAAGTTCTCGTATTGTTTACATATCTAACAATTGTCGAGGAAACAGCACTTTTTCGTTTACCTGATACATAAAAGTCTAATTTACTACCAAAGTATTTTTTTGCTTCTGTAATATTTTTTGCAGGAATTTTGCCTTCAGGATTTGCACTTGGGGCTACCAATGGTCCTGTTTTTTTAAGAATATTCACAATAAATTTGTTTTTCGGCATTCTAAAACATAGACTATTTGTACCTCTGTGAAGATATTCAAATTTTTTGTTTTTTACCTCAAAAATTATTGAAACTTTATCTGGCCAGATCTTGGTCAGTTCCTTTGTTGGAATATTCTTCACACCAAATTTTTTCAACTCGTTAATGTTTTGAATAAGAACAATTAGTGGTTTATTCTTATTCCTCAGTCGGACTTCATAAATCTTTTCAACAACTTTTTTTGAAAAGGCACTTCCAACAAGGCCTAAAATTGTGTCTGTAGGAATCACCCCAATTCCCTCTTTTTTAATTATTTCTGTTATCTCATTCATTAAATGAGTATGATACTAAATAATCCAATTCCAGCAAGGATTGACCCTAAAATCATTAACGTGTTGTGGGTATTAAAACTAAATCCGGAACCTGACACTCCTGCAAGCTGGTCTGGATTCACATTTTGATTAGTCTGTGTTGTCGATGATATTGCTGGTAAATTATTTCCAATTATTCTTTTTACTTCTAAAGTTTTTGAACTTGAAACAGAGTCAGTCGTAGTTGATGTAGTAGTTGCTTGCCCTGTCAAATCTTCCGCAGGGAGATTTGTTAGGGTCGCAAAAACTAGAGTAGTACTCGCGTTAGTGGACAGTAAACTACCTCCAGATAATTCTGCCTGTTTTGGCACATTGTGAAGAATTTCTGACCATGTTTCGAGCATAGTTGCAGGAATTGCCCATTCTGTTGCCCAGACTCTTGTATCTAAGGCATCAGTTGTTGTACCAATGCTCCCATCTACCATTTGATTTGTTGCTAAGTAGTCAAATGGATTGTTCCCGTTATTCATTAATTGTTTTGGGTCAGAATTTCCAGCTATTAAACCTTGAATTGCCCAACTAGTTGAGTCTGGGTTGCCAAATCCTCCGTCACTACTTTGTGCTGATTTCAAAAAATTAAGTCCTCTGGTTATAGCAGAACTAGATCCTGGAACATTTGGGACAAGTGATAGTGCTTGAATTGCTGCACCTGTCAGATCAATGCTATCCCATTCTCCGCTTGATGATTGTTTAGAAATTATAAACTGTGCTGATTTTTGAATTATATTGTCAGATGAACTATAACCAGAGCTTAATAAAGTAACAATTCCAAATATATCATCATTAAACTGCGATTGATTTCCTATTTGGTCTCCGTCAAATGAATCTGTAATTTTTTTAATGTAATTTTCATTTCCATCTGTGTGAGGATTTAATCCAAGGGCGAGCATAGCCATTGCCCTTCTTTCATAGTCAGTGGTAGCTGTTCCGTCTAGTGAATCAGATTTGATATATTGTTTCAGTTTCTCTTTTGTATTTACATGTCCCGAAGATGCTCCATACGCTATTGCTGCCCAGTCAGTGTACAAATCACTTCCAAAGCCTCCGTCACTATTCTGGTGTGAATCCAAAAACGAAAGCATTGATTCTAAATTTGGAGTTTGATGTGTTTGAGCGGATCCTCCACCCGAACTGCCTGTTTGATTACTTGGTGTAGAAGTTGCCGTTGTTGTTCCATCTATTATTTCAAAAGGATAGGTTGGGTAGTAATAATCTTCCTCTAAACCAAAATTATATGTACCTGTAGCAGATAAATCGAAAATAGAATTTCCTGTGCTATCTGATGTTGATGTAGCGATCACTATTGGTGACCATGGATTATTTGGATCAGGTTGCGTAGCTCCTACTACAACATTTGATAGCGGACTCCATAAATTATTTTGATAGTCGTAGCTTACCGCACTAATTGTAAAAGGAACACTAGAATTTCCTGGTTCATTAGGAGTAATTAGTTTTCGTGGTTGACCAAAATATAGAGTTAAACTATCGCCTGTGTGTAAAATTTTTTGATCAATTGCATCCCATGGAGATTCTCCATTTACAACATAATTCCACGTACAAGAGTTTGTTGTAGTTCCAGTTGTGATATTTATACAATTAACAAAATAACCATTTGAATAGTGTTTTAGATCAGAAATATTAAAATTATCGCTTTGGGCATCAACTCCTTCCAATACAGCAAGTGCACTTTGTGCAGAAATTTGCCCTGTAACACCCAAATCATCAGTGACTGATATTTGTGCGTTAGAATCGGTCGTAACATCTACGGGTCCATTAAAAAGAATTTGGTCATTATATCTAATGAAAACATTTACGGTTAATGTTGAAGTTGAGGTACTGTTTGTTGGACTTGTTGTGGTTGCAGTTGAGGAGGAATTTTGATCAGGTGCAGTTGTTGTAGCTTGAGTTGAAGTTGAACTTGCATCGGTTGATGAAGCGTCATCTGCAGATACTTTTAAAATTGGTAAAAGTAAAAAAGCAAAAGCGACAACTAATAAATATTTTTTAATAATTTTTCTCATAAACCCAATTTATTAAATCCCCATTCTGTAATTTACATGAAGAGACACCGACAGTTGCCTTTTTTCCATTTATATAATAAATCCACGAATATCCATTTCCTTCTTTTAATCCATTGATTTCATCCACAAAAAAACCTAGGCCAGAAAAATTTTCACCTTTAATATCCACTATTTTTTTTAGAACAGCATCTTCTATAACTTTTTCCAAAGTATCACCAGGAGCAAAATTAAGGCTAATTGTTTTTCCGCTTACTAAAAAATTTATTGAAGTCTGGCTTGGAGTTTGTTTAGTACTTGTCGCTAGATAAATTTCATTAATACTACTCGTTCCTACTTGAGTAGTATTCTCGATAGGTGAAGTAATTATTGGTGCTACAGTTTTTAGGCTTGTATAAAAAAAACCGAAACATAGGAAAATAATCCCTAGTACCAGACATATAAAACCCAATATTTTCTTTTTGTTTATTTTTTTACAATTCATAACGAAAAAACTGCTCACCAGAGCAGTTTTTTCAAATAAAATTTAATTTGGAATTTCCTGCTCGGGTTTGATATAAAATTTCCTAAAGATCGGACTACTTAAGAAAAACTTAAGATTACCGTTGCGGCACAGCGCTGGAATTTAACCAGACTTCCATAGAAAAAATTTCTTAATTTAAATGAACTCAAAAATTATACTCTTACTTTCGCTTCTTGCAAATTTCCATCAAATTCCAAAACATTAACCTCAGACTTGGCAAGAATCTTGGTCAAAAACGGTGACACCGTTAGGGCAAAAATGGCTCCTCCCATCAGATGCAGTGCTGTAAAAGGAATTTGTCCCATGAGAGCAATATAGAATGAACCACCTCCAATCAAGGGACCTAAAACAACTCCTGTTGCCACATCATAGAAAATGATTCCAATACTTGAGCATAATACGTAGTTTGTTAATGAGAATTTTTTATTTGTGAAGTAAATACCTGACCAAATACCTAGTATTCCATAGCAAATTCCGGCTGTCAGCGTATACATTCCAATTCCGGCTGTAAAGAAGTCATATATTAGAATACTTAGGAATGCAAAACCAAAAAGTTCTAACTTCCCTGCTTTTTTAGAAAAAGGCATCATTACCGACATTAAGGGCTCTACGTTTGGTGGGCGAAAAGGAATAAATCTATAGAGCATAGCTCCAATAAATCCAAGCACCATTAAAATTCTTTGATTTGTCTTCATTTTGTAGGAAGAATATTTTGCCTTTATTTTACAATCGAGGGAACTTCATCAATTTCACAAACTCCAGACACACATGCCAATTCTCTTTTTGCTTCAGTTTCATCCTTCTTCTCATAAATCATAATCTTTGAGTAATCAATATGAGCTAGTTTTTTTGAAAGCTCTAAATATTTTTTCTCGTCAATTTTTTCATAGGGCGCTAATTGATAGACATGGTTTTCTCTTGGTAAGAATGATAGACCTCCAACAATATCCCAATTTTCATAAATCCAGTTGGCTACCTCAATCCATTCATTTTCACCAATGGAAATTGTTACTGATGGATTGTGTTCTGTATATTTTTCCTTAACTACTTTCCAATGCCTAAGTTGATCAAGAGCAGTTAGATCATCTTTAAATATTGATCCCGCTGGAGCTTTCACTGGAAATTCTAGGACGTATGTTGTCGCATTGTCTTGAGTCTGTCCAACTTCTGGAAAATATGGAACTCCTTGATCTTTTAACATTTTGAAAAGTGAATCTGTTGCAGCAATTCTGATTCTTCGAATATAGTATTTTGAATAACGAGGATGCATTCCTGAAGAAAAATCAAAAGTTTGAGATGAGTTTCCATCTGGCTTCACGCAAGTAATTGCTGTTGATTCATTAACTCCAAATCTTTTTGCGTAAATTTTATTTATTTTGATAGTTTCTTTTTTCAAAAGTTCAAGAATTTCTGGTTTTCTAACAATATCATTATCCCATTGTCCTGCGAGTCCTATTCCAAGCAGTCTTTCTCTTTCACAATGCTCCTTCCAACCTTTTGATAGGTATGGAAAATTTGTAAGAGTTGATTGATATGTTCCAATAATTGTTGCAACTCTAATTTTTTTGAGTAGAGATTCTTTTGTATCATTTGCTCGTGCAACAACGTTTGTAAGATTACAAAACTGTTTTGATTGCAAAATAATTTCTCCACAAGGATTTGTTCCGATTGAACCGATAATAGTTGTGCCTGTGGCATCAAAATATCCTTCAGTTTCTCTTAGGACTCTAACTCTTCTTTCAGGTAATGTTTTTGCAAGTGATCCTCTATTGAAGATTCCTCTTTCTCCTGTACCAGATTTCATAAGAGCAATCCATTCATCCATAAATTCAGCAGCTGTTGGCTTTTGAATATAAACTGCAGAGTTGTTTGAGAGCATTCTTTGTGGTTCTGTATTGTAAAATGCACCCTTTTTTGCGTCTCTAATGTCATTATCGTCCAAATCTGAGAGCGAAATAAGGGCACTTCTTCTAACCCCTCCAGAAACTACACACTCGCCAATCATACAAATGATGTCATGAACATCTATATTTCGAAGTCTTTTTCCTTGGCGAGCAATCATTTTTTCTCGAGTAAAGGCCAAAAGCTTTCTTATTGGATCAGGACCTGATGATTTTCCTCCCATAGTTTTTAGTCTTGCTCCTGCTGGGCGCAATTGTGAAAAATCGAAATCAACATCCTTACCACTTGCCCAAACATTCATTCCAAAAGTTAATGCATCTGCCCAGCCTTCTTTACTGTCAGGAATTACATGTGTTGGAATTTTAGCCCCTGTTTGTTGAAAAATTTGTGGAAATTTTTGTACGTTTTGACTCTCAACAGAAAATCCTGCACCAGTTCCACACATTAGTATGTACATAATTTCTGCTAGATCTTGAAAACATTCTGGTGCAACAAACGAACAGTTGTATGCACAGACATTTGTTTTACCTGCAGCAGTTCCAGCAAATTGCAAAAGTCTCATTGATGGAAGTGCATCTTGTTTCAAAATTGTTTCTCTAACATCTGCGTACTCACTTTCTTTTAATTTTTTTCCAAGATTTTCTTTCATGAATGCCATGTAGCGATCTACAGTTTCAATCCAAGTTTCTCTTCTCTGTTCTGCATCAATCCATTTAGAATAAGTTCGGTAGTACATAAATTCTCCAAGTTCAGTACGAAAATATTTTTTACTATTAGCAACAAGTTTTTTTACCTTGTCAGGAATTTGCATTCCTCTTTCTCGAAGCTTTGATCGCTTATCTCGATAAAGAATATATGCCTTCGATGTCTTTACATATTCACCAAGAATAAGTTCCTTCTCAACACTATCTTGGATTCCTTCAACTGTTGGGACAAAGTTTGTATATTTTTTAGAAATTCTGACAATATCTGCAAAAACCTTATTTGCCACCATTTCTGCTTCCTTAAGTGAGCCTTCACCAGATGCAATCATTGCTTTGTACACAGCTGTAACAATTTTTTGAAAATCAAAAGGTACAGTTGAGCCATCTCTCTTTTGAACTTTTGGCGAAAAAACTTTTTCTTCGACTTTTTTTGCGGCGATCTTTTTACTTTTTGAGGAACCCATATTTATAATGTGAAGGCATTAACTATTAAATTTTTATCTCAGTAATTTTAGCAAAAAATGGACTAAAAAAAGTGTGTATAAAGCACTTCAAAATGAAAATTGGTGACTGTGAATGTCCCTCTTTTAAAGCCCTTGTGGTCAAAAGGTTTTTTAGTCCTAATTTTGAGAAAAAAAGTTACTTAGTGTAGCTTTTGTTTCAAAAGATTAGTATCCGAGCTTACTATCTAGGTCTCTTAGAATAAAATCCATATCCTTGTAGGCGTCATCAAGATAATTTCTTATTCCTCGCAAATATTCTCTTGCTTCTGCTTCGTCATTGGGGAATCTATCGTAATAATAATCTAAAACTTGTTCCCGAATTATATAGGAATCTTTTTGAATTCTATCTAAAATATTTTTTTGCTCATCATATGCTTTATCTTTATCAAACATATTATTTTTTTATTAAATTGATAATTATTTTAATGCAACAGGTAAATTTTCCCACATTTTTGGATCCTCCAAGCCATCAACTTTAAACAAAGCGACTCCACCTAGGCCAAGATTTTTTGCTAAAGTAAATCTTGCTTGAATTGTACTTGCATCCTCAAAAACAACATAGTGATTTTTTCCTTTTGCTGTATAGGTAAAATATTTTTCTCCACCTATTGTATCTTTTATAGTTGCGTTATAAAGTTTAGAAACAGTTAGAGCTCTAATGTAGGATTTGGCTCCAAATCTTTCTACATTTCGCACTCCTTTTTTTGTTGTGTAGGTAAAGTCATATCCATATGAAGGGATTCCTAAAATAATTTTTTTAGGATCAATTCTAGTTACAGCGTAAGCAGAAATATTTTTTACGTAATCAAGTGATGCATTTGATACGGAATTGTATAGAGGTGTAGTTGTTGAAAATTTATTACTTTGATAGACAGCAGAATATTCATCGTAGGCCATGATGCGAACTTGATCACAGTAATTATTCATCACGCTCCAGTCATTAGCCCAAGGAAATTTTTTATTTAATGGGACACTTAGGAGCGCTACATCATACATTCTTGCTTCCACGGTACAAACTAGAATTTTGTTTTTTGAACGTAATTTATTTGAAAGCTCAGTAATAAAAGTTGAAAAAATATCTTTGTCGGTATCATGTTTTCCTTCGTAATCAATTTCAACTCCATCAAAATTATTTGCTGTGACCATCGAAACAACTTCATCCTCATGGGCTGTTCTTAGGGTTGAATCAGAAAAAACATTATGCATTTGATTTTTTGCAGTCCAAAGAATAGAAGGAACTATCTTTATGTTTTGGCTTCTCGCACTACTAAAAACAGTATTCCAGTCCCCTTTTGAAATTTTTAGCTTATCTACTAAGTGCGCATTGCTATCTACTTCATAAGCAAAAGGCGTAATTATGCTAAATTTGCTTAAATTTGCCTGTAAAGTAGGTATTCCAAGGTCTTGAGACCAATATGGAATCCAGGAAGCTACACTAAAGGTGTTTAAAGTAGAGGCAAAGGCAAAAATTGGAAATAAAAACCCAATTAAAGTGATTTGCAGGATGTTCAAGGAAGTTTTCATGTTCACATTATAACATGCTGATATTTTTAGGTTCTATTCAGTTAGATCTAGGTAATCATCAATCATAGCTGAGACTGTTGCTTGAGCTCCAGCTCCGGGTCCATAAGCCTTCTTTTCACCATTTATGTACATTACGTTATTAACTCCTGTCGGCAACCAATTGCTATTATTATCCTCAGTAAAGCCAGTTTGAATTTTATCTTTTGTAATTTTAACTACACACCTTTTACCTTCCTTGAAGCCAACTTTTTCAATATCATTTTCTGTTATAGTTCTATCAAAAATATCTGTGTGATTTGAAATAATTATTGTTTTGTAAATTGCGTCTTTTATCTCAATATTAATAATTTCATCAAAAGTGTTTGCTCCAGGTTCTGAAAATTTATTCTCAAAAATTTCTTTCACAATTTGCTCTTTTGCTTTTCCAGACTTTAATTCATCTCCAATATAGTTAAGTGTGCCGTTTACTACAGCATTAATTTCTGAAATATTTTCTGATTTGTATTTAGAAATTTCTTTTAACATCATTGTTCCTCCACCAACTGATGCAGTATATTTAAAAATATTTTTGTATTCCTTTAATTTGTCCCAATGATTTGCAATAGAGGCTTTCTCACAAGTAATGACTGGTTTTCCTTTTTCTAAAAAGGCTAACTCATACTCAAGTGCGATATTACCTTTTCCTTTTGTCGGAATACATATAAAAGCTAAATCAATCTCATCAATAAAATCTCTCCAATCTTTTTGCTCCGCAATTTTATTTTGTGAAATATCAAATACACCATCTGATCGAACAATACATTTAATGTTGGCGTTTTCTTGACCAAGTCTTTTTATTAGTGTTGAACCAATATTTCCAGCTCCGAATATAATTACATTATTCATTTTGTAATTCTAACAAAAAACACCACGAGAGTAACCTCTCGTGGTGTTTTTGGATTATTTTAATTAAATTATAAACGGAATGATTAGGAGAGCTACAATGTTTAGAATTTTAATCATTGGGTTGATTGCAGGTCCTGCTGTGTCCTTATAAGGATCTCCAACTGTATCTCCAGTAACTGCTGCTTTGTGAGCATCACTTCCTTTTCCGCCATGGTGTCCTTCTTCAATAAGTTTCTTTGCGTTATCCCATGCTCCACCACCCGATGTCATTGAGATTGCAACGAACAATCCTGTAACAATACTTCCAACAAGAAGTCCTCCAAGTGCAACTGGTCCGAATACAAATCCAACAAAAATCGGAGCGATAACAGGAATAAGTGCAGGAATTATCATTTCTTTAATTGCAGCTGAAGTAACAATATCTACTGCGCGTGCGTAATCTGGTTTTGCGCTTCCGTCCATAATACCTTTGATTTCTCTAAATTGTCTTCGAACTTCGTCAACAACTTTTCCTGCGGCTTTTCCTACAGCTTCCATTGAAAGTGCTGCAAAATAATATGGAAGTAATCCTCCTAGGAATAATCCGATAATTACTTTTGGATCACCGAGTGAAAATTGAACTAGATGTAATCCCTTTTGTGCTTCTGTTGTGTAAGATGCAAAAAGCACAAGTGCTGCAAGTCCGGCTGAACAAATCGCATATCCTTTTGTAACTGCTTTTGTTGTGTTTCCAACAGCATCAAGAGGATCTGTAATATCACGAACTTCTTTTGGAAGCTCTGCCATTTCCGCAATTCCTCCAGCGTTATCTGTAATTGGTCCATATGCATCGATAGCAACAATAATTCCTGCCATTGAAAGCATACTCATTGCTGCGATTGCGATTCCGTAAAGGTTAGCGAATGAATAACTTGTAAGAATTCCCAAAACAATCACAAGTAAAGGAAGTGCTGTAGATTTCATTGAGATCGCCAAGCCTTGAATAATATTTGTTCCGTGTCCAGAAAGTGAAGCGTTAGCAATTGATTTTACTGGAGCATATTTCGTTGATGTGTAATATTCAGTAATGATAACAATCAATGCTGTAACAACTAGTCCAACAATAAGTGAACCAAATAATTGTCCAAAAGAATAAATTCCATTATCACTCATTAATATTTTTGTAACAGGATAAAATGCAATTGCAGATAGAACTCCTGCTGCAATTAATCCTTTGTACAATGCACCCATGATATCTTTACTTTTTCCAAGTTTTACAAACCAAGTTCCCACAATTGAACAAATAACAGCAACTCCACCAAGAACTAATGGGTATAGAAGTGCATTTTGTGAACCGTGGAAAATTGAAGCGCCTAAAATCATAACTGCAATTGTTGTAACAGCATAAGTTTCAAAAAGGTCAGCAGCCATTCCTGCGCAATCTCCAACGTTATCTCCAACGTTATCAGCAATTACTCCAGGATTTCTTGGGTCGTCTTCTGGGATTCCTGCCTCAACTTTTCCTACAAGATCAGTTCCAACATCAGCAGCTTTTGTAAAAATTCCACCGCCCAATCGAGCAAACACTGAAATCAAACTGGCACCAAATGCAAGACCGATAAGTGCGTTTACATCCTGAAAAACTGCATAAAATCCTGAAACACCAAGAAGTGCCAATCCTACAACTAGAAGTCCTGTAACTGAACCTCCATCAAAAGCAATTTTAAGTGCTTGAGCTAAACCTTCTCTTGCCGCTTCAGCTGTTCTCACATTTGCTCTAACTGAAACGTTCATTCCAATGTATCCTGCAAGAGCAGAAAATAGAGCTCCGATGGCAAAACCAAGAGCTGTAACGAATCCTAAGGAAACCCATAGGATGACAAACAAAACAACAGCAATAACTCCAATTGTCTTGTACTGTCTGTTTAAATAAGCCTTAGCACCCTGTTGAATTGCCAATGCAATTTCTTGCATACGAGCATTTCCAGCTGGTTTTTTTAAAATAAGCTTGCTTATAAAAAGTCCATATGCGATTGCTAATACAGCGGCGACAATGGAAAAAGTGATATATGCGTTCATAAATCTTATTAATTATTATTAATTTTACTAGCTATAATAGGCAAAAGATTAGCATAATTGGGCTCAAAAAACAAAGCTTTTTTGCTAAAGAAGTATCCTAAGTATCCAAATTGCGGATCCAATAATTACTATTATCAAACCTGCGACTTTAAGATTATATGTACTATTGTTGTTATCCATAATTATTTATTAATTAACGACTTATCATCTATTAAAACTCCAGACATAATTGCTGTTGCGCCTTCCTTAATTTCTTTTACTATTGGGGCACCTAAAAGAATTTTGATACACCAACCGAAACTAAGTATAATTACAATAATTGCAATTAACACTATCAATTTGTCATCTCTTGACATTATAGCATTTTAACACATCTTTCATATTTCAATCTAGTCTTATTTTTTTTAATTCACTACGTCTTTGTACAAAATCTGGAATAGTTTTTGATACTAAGTTCCAAAATTTTTGTGAATGATTAAATTCCTCTAAATGACACAGTTCATGGACTATTAGATAGTCAGCCAAATGTTCTGGTAGTAAAACAATTCTGTAATTGATATTTAAATTTCCTTTACTGGAACAACTTCCCCACCTAGTAGTTTGAGATTTTATTTTTACAGTTCCATATTTAAAATTATAAAATTGGTTCCAATATTCGAGACGCGAAAGCGTAAACGCTTTCGCGTCTTCTTTATGCAAGCTCAATGCAATTTTATTTTTGGTATTTTTTACACGAGTTCTTCTTCGTACTTTTTTACGTACAATTCTAAACCAAAGTGACATTAATTTTTTTCAATTAATTTTTGTCTACCAAGTCTGATCGACATTGTAATAAAAACATTTGCAACAAATGTATACACAGGAAAAGCTAGTAACACCCAATTAAATTTATTTACAGCAAAAATGGCAAAAAAACCTCCAAGCATTGTGAGTTCCCATGAAATTACAGGTTCAGTCGTTGGATACTTGTATGACTTTACAATTGTTAAATAAGCGCCAGCTGCATCGATCAATATTGCTAATAGTAATGTAAGAGTAGCTTCTCTTGTTATAAACCATAAAATTAAACTACCTCCAGCAATACCAAGTGCCCATTTATCCCTTTTTGAAAAACCTCCCATTCCATATTTTATTGAAAGTATAAATATTAAAAGGTCACCGATTGCTTGAACCCCAGGTAACCAAAGAGAATATGACGCACCCTTTGAAAGTTGGGTAAAGAAAGCTATCCCGCCAAGAATAGACCAAAGTAACCAAGAAGCTCTTTCTGGTCTTGTTTGACCTTTAAATATATAAATAAGATAGGGTAAAAAAGAAAGTGTAATACAAATCCCAGAAAGATAGCCCAAATATTGCATAGTTAATCAAACGTTACAGCTAAGTAATCATTAATCGTACTTTGATCAAGTTCGTAAAAATATTTACCTTCGTTATGCAGTCTAGTTGCTAGATCTACTCCAACAAATCTCCAATGCCAAGGCTCAAACTCATAATATTTATTATCAGCTGGATATGAAAGTACAAATCCATATTTGTATGCATTATTTTGAAGCCATGTGTACTCAGGTGTTTTATCAAAACTATTAAATGTGTCTCCAACACTTGGTGTTGTAAAATCTAGTGCTGTTCCTAATTGATGTTCAGAATACCCTTGGTCTGCTGAAAAAGAATTTGCAGTTCCAGCTCCGTAAGTAACCTTGTAGCTTGATTTAAGCAGGGCTTGAGTACCAAACGACCTATATGCAGAAATTACTTTTAAATTGAGTTCCGCAGATTTTTCTGCTACCAACAGTCTAGTTAAAAATGATGAAATCTGAGTATTAATTTGGAGAGCACTATTTTTGTTAAAAAGGTAATTAGGATCAAGATTTGTTAAATTTGCCGGCTTATAATTCTCATTCAAAAAATAAACTTTTGAATATTTCTGCAAAAGTTGCGGATCAGTTTTACTAAGTTTATATAGCGTAGTTGCCGCGGCTGAAATTTGACCAGCTTGTGCAGAGTAAACATTATTATTGCTCTGAATGCTTTGAACTGTGTTCCCAAGGTTTGAGCTCTGACTTTGAATTTCAGCTAATGTGCTATTAAGTGCGTCAATTTTCATTTGTATCTCAGACGTGTTTGCGGTCAACTGACCTTCTATTTGAGTCGAAAGTTGACGATTCCTATATTCACCAAAACCAACAATTCCAGCAAGTACAATTAATACTCCAAGTGTTTTTAGCACATTCTTCCAGTTGACGATTTTTAGGATTGTCATTTTCATTCTCATTCAAATTCTATCACAGTTAATTTGATACAATGACTAAGTGAAAACAATCATCCATCTTTCAGATTTACATTTCGGAAAAGTAGATACAAAAAGAGTTAATCCATTAATTAAAAAAATCCTAGAAATAAAACCTGACTTGATTATAGTTTCTGGAGATTTAACGCAACGTGCAACAGAAATTGAATACAAAGCTGCAAAAAAATTTTTGGGCAAATTAAAATACCCTATATTTGTAATTCCTGGAAATCACGACATACCACTTTTAAATGTTTACCAAAGATTTACTTCCCCTTTTAAAAAATATATTAAATTTATTTCTCCAGATTTAGCTCCATTTTATTGTGATGACAAAATTGCAGTTGTTGGAATAAATTCTGTTAGAAGATATACACTTACTTCAGGAAGAATTAGTAACAGACAAATTTCTACTACTGAAAAAATCTTTGACTCTCTTGATCCAAAATTAATTAAAATAGTTGTATGCCATCACCCTTTTGATTTACCTCACAGTACAGAAACGATTAAAAAACATACTCATAAAGTTGTGGCGCACTCAAAATCAGCAATGAAGCATTTTTCAAAGAAAAAAGTAGATATTTTTTTATCTGGACACCTCCACCATACCCACATTGGAGATACTACCAAACGTTACAAAATAAAAGGATATGGTGGCTTAATCGTTCAAGCAGGAACAGCAATTTCCAAAAGAACAAGAAGCGAACCTGTTTCTTTTAATGTACTAAAAATAAAAGGATCAAATATAGATATCGAAAATTATGCAGGAGATAAATTAAGCCCAGAATTTATTTTGTCTTCTACAAAAAACTTTAGAAATAGTGAAAGTGGCTGGAGAGCTATCTAGACCACCAACCACTTCTATAATATGTAATTCATTTCGTCATCAAACGGCTTATTTACTGTTAATCAGGTCTAAATTTAATAATAAATAATTTGATACAAGATTTATGGCAAAAAATATATGGGCAGGAGTAGGAGTGATTGTTTTAGTTTTAGTAATTATTGGAGCAGTGATTTATTCAAATCAAAATCCTCCATTAGTAAGCCTTACTACACCAGTAGACACTTCTACTCAAACGAGTTCAAGTCAGACGGTTACAAAAACAGTTACTAGTCCACAGCCTTCTTCACCAAATGTTGTGACATCTTCTTCGGCAATTCCAACAGATACAACTGTTGTTGTTTCAGGAACAGTTACTCCAAATGGCGTGCCAACAAACTATTGGTTTGAGTACGGTACAAGTTCAAATTTGGGATTAAAAACTATAACTCAGTTGATCGGTTCAGGCTATTTAGCAATTCCTTCACCTGGATATATTACTGGGCTTACAAAAGATACAACTTACTATTTTCATCTTGTAGCACAAAATGAATTTGGAAAAGTAATCGGCTCACAATTTTCATTTCAAACAACGCATGGCGTTTCTATTCCAACTGGAAGTACTCCTACTGTGAGAACTAGCACTGTAAGTGATATTTCAAGATATGGAGCAACACTAAATGGAAATGTAACTCCAAACAGAGCAGCAACTTCATATTGGTTTGAGTACGGCACATCTAAAAACTTTGGGTTTATAACTTCACTACAAGATGTTGGAAACGGTACAGCAAATGTTACAGCTTCAACCCAGGTGTCAAATCTAAATCCTTTGACAACTTATTATTACAGATTAAATGCTCAAAATCAGTTTGGAACAATAGTTGGATCAACCTTCTATTTCAAAACAATTGGCCCTGCCGCTCCAACTTCTCCTTCAGCTACAACAGTGAGTGCTACAAACATTAAAGGTGTAACCTCAACCCTTCGAGCAACAGTCAATCCAAACGGAGCGCAGACACAATATTGGTTTGAGTTTAGTACAGATTCACAACTTGCTACCTCACTTCAAACATCTGCTCAAACATCAGCTGGTGCTGGAATTGCAAATGTTTCAGTTTCTGCAGATGCAACTAGTCTGAGTACAAGTACAACATATTACTTTAGAGTAGTAACTCAAAATGATCTTGGTACTGTGAGAGGAAGTATTCTTTCATTTAAAACAAAAAATAATTAACTATTATTAACACCGAACAAAAAAGCCGCTCCCTCCGGGAGCGGCTTTTTTAATTACTTATTCTTCTTTGGCTTCTTCTTTTCTTTTTTGTGAGATTCTCCTTTGGCCATAAATTTAGAATTATTCTTTTAACAATAAAATTGTATCACGAATTTTTAACAAATTCTTATTTTACCTCTCTCAAGATATCATTAACCCAAACAACTCTTTCTTGGTCCGCATTTTGGCTTGCAAAATTTATTAGCTCCTCTAAGCCAGCGGTTCTTCTCAAACTATCTAAATTATTTACCCTTAAGGCCTCTGACTCAAAAGTTGTCTCGCCGCTTATAATTCCTTCAATATTTGCGGTTCTATTTTCTTTAGATTTTTTGAACCAATTAAAAGTCCAATTAGTTGGATCTCTTCTGGCCTTTTCAACATCCTCATTTACTAAACTATTTCCATCATCAAGTTTGCCACTAAATTGCAATGATTTATTCATGTTTTATTATAATTATTTAATATAAAGTATTATAACAAACCCAAATAAATATAAAAACTGTTAGCGCTTCACAAACTTTCTTCTTATTTCAATATTATTTTTACTAGTCACTAACAACTAATCACTATTTACTATTTTCCTCTTCTTGATTGAGACACATCAGCAATAGAGAAATTTCTACTTTTTCTTAAGGAGTTTTGCTTCTTAAGATTTTTTCCTGCGTTTTTAAGATCAAATGATTTTTGTGATTTTTTGGACATGTGTGAGAAATTTATCTTTTTAAAATATCAGCTAAAGCATCAAAACGATAAATTTTATTTCTTTTCTTATCAGGAGTAATATCGCTTATGATTCCAGATTTTAAAAATTTATTAATTAAATCAAATAACGTCTTTGAATTCTTTATGTGGGTCATTTTTCTAATTTTAGGGGAAGTAAAGAAAGGATTAATAAAAAGTGCCTCCAAAAAATCATGACTGTATATAGAATTAAAAACAATAGCTCGCTCATTTATTGAATGATATAAATCCAAAATCTTTTTTGCTGTTTCTTGTGCTTTTATTGCTTGAATATCTAAACCATTAAGAAAAAATAAAATCCAACTTTCCCAGTCGCTATTCTCACTAACTCCTCGAAGTAAATCATAGTAATCTTGCCTATGTTCTTCAAAAAATTCACTTAAATAGATAAACGGAAAAGTAAGAAGTTTTTTCTCGTATAACATAAGGGAAATAATTAGCCTTCCTATTCTTCCGTTTCCGTCCATAAATGGGTGGATAGCTTCAAATTGGTAGTGAGCAACTGCAATTTGTACAAGCTTATCTTTTTCATCCTCAGAATTAATATATGTCTCAAAATTACTAAATAGTTCAGGTACGTACATTGGCAGAGGTGGAATATATGTGGCATTTTCTATTCCTAATCCCTGTTTTCCTATGTATACTTGTCCGCGTCTAAAATTTCCTGGATCCTTCTTGTGGCCCCTAACAGAAGAAAGTAAAATAGAGTGAAGGTTCTTTATAAAATTTTCAGTGATAGGTTTTTCTTTAAGAAAATTAATACCGTTCTCAAGTGCGTGTCTGTAATTCATAATTTCCATAAAATCTTTCTCCTTGCTTGTTTCTTCTTTCAGGATATCCTGTGCTTCATGTTCTAAAACTTCGCTAAGGGTTGCTTGTGTACCTTCGATTTGAGAGCTTAAAACAGCTTCTTTTGTGGCTAGTGTCCTAGACAAGAGCAATGGGTTTTTAAGTTGATATAACAAGGCATCAAGACGTGCCAATGAAGCGTGGGCTTTTGTCATTGCTTTAATAAGCTTTTCGTAATCTATTTTTGGAGGAAGCTTTGGTAGATCGAATGGTTGTTTTATCATGATATCTATATTTTATAGGTAGATTATGACTTTTTCTTATTCTACTGATGGCTACTAATAAATTTCCTTAATCTACATTGTACACAATTCAGTATACTATGCAAGCTATTAGTCTACCAGGTGAATGCTAATTCCTTGTAAATTTAAAAATTTGCATTGTGCATTTTTTTCACATTGCTTTTTAATTTGAACTAGTTCCATTTTGGAAACAGTTGCTTTTTGCAAATTATGTCCAACTATCCGGAAATTCCAGGTAATTGCTCTAAGAATAGTCCTCAACAAATACAATTTTTATAAAAGTCTTCTTTTATTAGCGGCCTCGGGTTTTTTGATTTACTACTGATCCTGCCATAATTCGTAGGCCTCGTCAGCGTCTAAACTGTGTTCATCAGCAAATTCTTGGAGTTCGTTTGCTTCGTCAAAACTTAGGTCGTTGTCTTTTGCAATTATGTATACGTCTTCGGACATAATATTTTATTCTAATCTTGTAATTACTTCTTGAACAATACCCTGAACAACATCGCCTTCATCTGGAACTATCGGTTTGTGATTTTTATTTGTACTTTTTGGTAATAATATTCTGAGACCGTCTTTTTTATCATAATATTTAATTGTTACATTTTCACCACCAAGTAAAGCGACAACCCTGTCGCCAGTTTCTCCTTTTTCTGCATAGCGACATAAAACAAGATCCTCGTCGTTTATTCCAGCTTCGTTCATAGAATCACCACTAGCACGCAAAACAAAATATTTTGTTCCCGGCTTAATTTTACTTTTATCAACCATTATCATTTCCTCTATATTGTTTTCTCCCAATAGAGGTTCTCCGCACGGAGCAGAACCAACTAGAGGAATACTTACCATTTCCATTGCATAAGGTGATATAACTTTTTCTTTTTTAATTGTCTCAGATTTAAGAACTTTATTTGTAATCCTTTCTTTAAAATATTTCTCAGTTTCCTTATCAACAAAATATACATAGCATCCTTTCATTCCGCGTGTCATTAGTGTTCTGTATGTATTTTTTATTATCTCAGAAGCTTTTTTGTTTGCTTCCTCAGAGTTTTCTTTGAGTTCTTTTTTGTATCCTTTTAGTGAGGCGTCAGTCCTGGCTCGTTTATCAGCGCTTGTCACAATTTTTCCATTTCGCACTACAAAATCACTTCCAACAATAACTCCAATGTAATCAACCTCAAGCCCTTGGCAAGTGTGAATGCAACCAATCTCGTTTACTGATTTTGGTGAGATAATCCAAATATTCCCATCACTAGCAAGATTCCATTTCATGCCAAAATTATATTCTGAAATGATAACGTCATTTAAATTTTTATCTTTTCTGCTCACCCAGTTCCAACAATAACCTGCAACAAGTCGTGCTTTATTGTTTATTTTATTTTTATTAAATATTAAATCTCTCAAGTCATTAGGAGATTCAATAATTTTGAAATCATAATCTATGCCGTCTAAAGTTGTATTAGCTGTATCCTCAATACCTAAAACATTATCTAACCACGATAAATATCCGTCAGAACCGTTGCAACGAAACTGTGACTCTAACTTAAGATTTTGAATTTTTGCGCCAGTTTTGTTTGCCCACTTTTCAATTTCTTCTTTTTTTCCAATATCATGCCATGTCACTTTTTGATCTTCATCAATAAAAAATATCGAGCATTTTGCTGAATCAATAATTTCTTTAATTTGATTTTCGCCCAAATTCTTAAACATTCCTGATTTCTCATTGAGTCTATGTGCTTCATCTATAATAAGAGCATCAAAAATATTTTTTTCTTCTCCAACAAAAGAACCAGAACCAGTAAAAAAGTTTGTTATTTGTGACTTTTTGAATGAACCAGTAAGTTTAGCCTCAAATACACCACGCGGTGCAGCATTTTTTGTAACGTATTGTGTGTTAAGTCCAAGTTTTGTAATAGCTACTAAAAGATTAATCGCCACCACTGATTTACCTGTACCAGGACCACCCTCCACAATTAACACATTTTTATTAATTTTCGAAGATTTTTTTGTAAGTGAAAGTGCTGTTTCGTATGCAATTTTTTGTTCATCAATCATGACAAATTCCTCGTTACCTTTTAGCATTGAAGAAAGACTATCAGCAAGGTTTTTTGATGGACGAATTTCTCCATTATCAATCCTATATAATGTATTTTTTTTCTCTCCATGTTTTACGAATTTTGCAATAAAGTCTTGGAGTTTTTCTTTATCGCCTTTGCAAAATGCAGGTGCCTTTGCTAAATATTCAGAATAAAAAGGACTCAGAATAATATTACTATCAACATGATTATGTAAATATGCGCATGGTTCTAATCCAATATTTTCTTCATACACAGTTGCATTGAAACCATAGAGTAGTGTGGAGTAAGACCATGCTTGATACGAAGGATGAGGTTCTTCGCTTGGTCCACTTTTAAAACGGGTCAGAACGATCCCGTCTTTATCTGTCTTTTGTATGTCAGTCCATTGCTTTAGTTCTATAATTATAACTTTTTCCTTTCCTTCTAAGTCTTCCCCAGTAACAATAAAATCAATACGGTTCTTCGCTCTAGGAATTGAGTACTCTATAGACACACCAGAATCATCGGGAATTTTATCCGTTTGCATGACTTTATACATTGCGTCCCCAAGAGAATTTTTCCAAGAGTTGTACTCACTACTTCCGACCTGAATATCAATATTAAGTTTTTCTTTCACTTTTACTCTTACAATATCCTCAATTCCATTTGAAGCATCTTTTAAAAATCCAGTTTTTGTAGACTGGTAAACAATCATAGTTCAGTATATTTTGTGTGTTTTCCCTTTGACTTTTTCACTGGGTATTTTTGCTCATTCCTTTTAATCTTTTTCTCTAACGCCTCGACTATATCAATATTCAAATCTTTACTCATTAACAAAACCCAATATAAGACATCAGCAAGTTCTTCGCCAATATCAGTCTTGTTAGTTTTAATATATTTCTCAATTTCTTTTGTATTTTTCCACTGAAAGTGCTCTAAAACTTCACTTGCTTCTAGAACAAGTGATAACGCAACGTCTTTAGGATTATGGAATTGTTTCCAATCTCGAGCATCACGGAAAGCTAGTATTTTATCCGTAAGTTTTTTAATGTCTGACATAAGTAATATAATAAACCTAATCGAACAAAAACCAAGCGGACGTTCGAAACTTACAGTTTCAGTACACCTTTTAAAAAATATTTTGAGATAAAAAAATACCTTCATGAGAAAGACCCAAAGGTCGGTCTCATGAAGGTCGCTTTCATGCTGTTGGAGTCGAGGGCTCGAGAACTTCCGGGGTCAACTTCTCCTTAAGCCGGTTAAAGATGGCCACAGCGTCTTTTTTTATATCGTAAACCTGGAGAGGTTCGCCTGTTTGCATCACGAAGTTCACCTGAAGTGTATCCATGATAGGCATCACACGTTCAATCCACTGCTCATCGGTTTCCTCCCTCAAACTCTTGAGGAGAAGTGGTGTATGACCCATTTTTTTGCCATCCTTTATAAACTGGTCTGCAGCCCAATCGGTAAATGTTTGCATTTATTGTCACCTCCTTTCAAGGTGCTGTTAATTGTTCAAATATCCGCCGTTCGCAATAATGTCAGAGAAATACTAGTCTGTCAAATTATGTTAACTTATAGACCTACGGCAAGGACTCACCTTGACATTTGATTACAAACTAAAGACCTTGCGATTTTAGGAAAATAAGTTAAAATATCTGAACTTAGGTAGTTTTAGTGCAAATTTTGCTTCAAATTAACCTAATTTGATTTGTCGGGTCTAAATATAATTTGGGCCCATAGCTCATCTGGTAGAGCGCCTCATTTGCACTGAGGAGGTGAGCGGTTCGAGTCCGCTTGGGTCCACAATAGTAGACTGAGACGCCGAAATGGCGTCTTTTGTCTTGAAAAGACAACACATTTCAGTGGTTCCAAAAAAATTATTCTGAAAGACTAAACCTGAGGGGAATTGGAACCATTGCAACTTAACTTTTACTCCGATTTTTGCTTTTCTCCATATTTCACTTGGGTTTTTAAGATATTTTTCAAGAAAATCTATAGCCTCCTCATAATTTGTTTCTGTGTTAGGCATAGAAGCAAGTGAAGCATTTGCCTCAAATAATTCGTTCTCAATCATAGCAAGTTGTTGTTTAAGGACATTGTCTGAAATAACTCCATCTAAATTTTTCTTGATAATCCCAGACTGCTTATTCGTGAGTTCACTTATATGTTTCTTTAATCTCTCGGCGTCTTTTCTTTGTTCAAATGTTGCCTTCACGAGATTTTCCTTTACCAATTCTTTTAGTCTTTTGAGTTTTACATCATCAAAGCAAAATTTATTTACGTAAGTCATAAAAACTTTTTCAAACTCATCACGGTTATGATTTGAGTTATTGCCACCAAAACGGTAAAAGGGATATTTTTGTTTACGCCCACTAGACCAACTTCCTGTAAGTTTTTTTCCGTTATCGTTTATAACAAACCTACGAAGAGGAAAATCTGGATGGTCTGTAATATGTTGTGAATTTTTTTTGGCTTTACCCTTAAGAACACGTTGGACTTGATAAAAAATATCTTCAGGAATGATGGGTTCAAATGTTCCTTTATGTCTTTCTCCAAATTTAACAATCCATCCTGTAAAGACTTCATTTGTTAATAACTTGTAAAAATATGCTTTGCAAAGTGGTTTACCTTTTCTATTACACAAGCCCCTTTTAATCATCATCCTTCTCACTTCTTCTGTTGGATACGTGTTAGAAGCCATAAGAGAAAAAGTTTCTTTTATTATCGGAGCCATTATTTCGTTCGGTGCAATTGTTGACCTGCCACCAACTTTTACATTGTCGTAACCAACTGGAGCCATCCAAACATAACGACCATCCCGCATTGCGTCTTTCATTCCTCCTGCACATCTCTCTGAACGAATATCATTATCAAATTGTGCAATGTTTGACATTGTATTCTCCATAAACCTACCTACAGGCGTATTTTCAAAATGTTCAGATGTAGATTTAATTTCTACTCCGTATCTCTTTAGTAAAAGTCGGAGTTGACTATAGTCATCTGTGTTTCTTGATAGACGGTCCAATTTATAAATTATAACTGCCTTAACTGCGTTTTTTTTATCTGCACAGTAAGTCAAAAGTTTCTGAAGCTCTGTGCGGTCCGTTGTCTTCGCACTCTCACCTTGTTCAATATAAATCTGTGTAATTTCGTATTCATTCTTTAAGGCGTAATCCTTACAGATTTTTTCTTGTGTGCTTAAACTATTTCCTTCTTCAACCTGCTCCTTGCTTGATACTCGGCAGTAAGCCACCGCCTTCTTTTTTTGACTCGTGTAATTTATTTCGTTCATATTCTTTTTGGTCCAAAAATGCCTCTACTAGAATACTTGCGAAGTAATCTAGAGCAACATCCTCTGGGACATTATTAGAGCTATTAAAACCAAAAGAGGGACAACGAAGGGACTCTTTGTTGCTACACATCAAGTCTCGTTGCCCCTCTTTGGGTACAAAATTATAAGCCCCTACTTTACTGATGTGTAGCCTACTCATAATATCATTTTCCCTTCATTTTTTGAAGGAGATTAGACAACTCTTTTTCACTAAATTGGTAGACAATTTCTCTACTTTTTCCTTCAAAATCTATGTTTCTTATGATTTCAATTTGCCTTTCCTCCTCAATATGTCCATAGCCGTAAGAGCCAAAGGTTGTTCCAACATCTTCGTGACCTAAATTTTGGCTGATAGCCTTTTTCTGTTCTTCCGTTAGGGGTAGTTTTGATATTGCTTTAATGAGTAAGTGCCTAAAAGTGTGTGGATGATAATATTTAACTCCAGCCTGTACAAATCTTTTTTCAAATATTTTTCTAACTGAAGTTGGACTTTTCCAAAAAGTTGGTTCAACTTCCTGTGTGTTGTAGTAACCTAAATTTTCCTTACCACACTCAACTTTGGTTTTAGGAAAAATAGGGTCATTCGGACCGAATTTCTTCTGTTCTAATAAATAATCAAACCACTTAATAAAATAGTCTAGCGGTTCTTTGTATGAAAAAGGTATTAGAGTGGAGATTATTCTCTTTGAGAATTTCGTTTTTACACCTAATTTTGGGTCTTGGTCTACAGTTAGCTTTTCTCTATCAAAGCATTTCATTGGAAGAGATGTGATTGCAGAAATTCTAGCTCCAGTTAAAAAGGTTAGAGAAATTAAAGCTTTATCCCTCATTTCAATTTCAGTATTACCACCGATATTTTCAATTACTAGCCTTATTTCATCTAAGGTTGGCGATAATTTGCTTTTTGGTTGAGTTGCAATCTTAATTTCTTGCCTTGATAGATTTAAATAATCAATATCTGTTTGATTGATTTTTGACTTGTATCCAGATTGTCTAGATAACCACTCAAAGAAAGTCTTTAAATGTCTTATAATGTCGTAACAATAGGATATGCTGATATTTCCTTCAGTGTGAACTTTTTTCTTGCACTTAAGCCAATTTTTGAAATTCTCAGCTTTTATTTTAGTAAAACCCGCTAAGTCACCTTTATTAGTAAAATCCTCCCAAAGATATACTGCGTCTTCAAAGCATTCAATTGTTGTTTTAGAGAATCCTTTGGAGTTGGCTAAGTAGTCATAGAATTTTCTTTTTACCACTTCATTTTTCTGGGTTATTGATGACATATTTTTTTAGTATTTATTATTGGTTTCTAATGGGACATTTAAGAGGTGTATCAAGTAATCATTTAATCCTTTTGGCATATCTTTAAAAATCTGTTTATTTTTGTTCCACATTGCTCGCATAATCCTATTTTCTTTTGTTGCTCTATTTTATTTTTCCCTATCCTTTTTCCAGTTTTGACGATATTTTCACTACCGTTCAAGGCCTCAACAACCTTCTTGCATTTGAAGCAGTAAAATTGATTTTTAGCCAAAGGCTTTTTTTTAGCTGACCGTTTTTGGTTGATAAATATTTTTAAATCTTCGCCCATAATCAATAGTGGACTGGAATCCTCATCAACTACTTTTAGGTTCTCCTTTTTAATCCATCTGGAACAAGTTTTTCTGTCAACGTTCAAAAGTGTTGCTATATCCTTGATTGAATAGCTACTCCTAGATTTAATTAAGTGGATGTTGTATTTATTGGCCATTAAGAAGCCTACTATTTACTTGGCAGGCTCTTGAACGCCGATATGGCACCAGCCAAGTAAGCAATAGGTTTACTCTTTGGCGTTCAAGATTTTGCCAAACAAAAAAAGGCCTACTATCAGCCTACGCTTTTATAAAAATTCAAATACCTACATTAAAAAAATAGGTATTTAAATGTCCCTAATATCTTTTGGTTTATTTTTTACACTTATTGATTTAGCAAAGCGTGTCACGGATTTCTTTATAGCGTCAGCTGTCATTTCTATTCCGTAATCTTTTTTTAAAATTTTGGAAATTATTGTCTCTTTGTATATTCCCGCTAAAGAAAGATTTTCTTCTCCTTTGTACTGTTTTAATAAATCCTTTTTCGATAGTTTACTTAATTCATAAATCATCTGGTTTTTCTCTGTATCGCTTTCCTTAATTCTATTTGGATGAACATCAAATTGCTTATAAAAAGTATTCTTCATTGTAATGTGCTCTTTAAGGTCATCCCAGTTGTCTTCAATGTATTGGATGGTTTCTTCCTTCGTTGCGTAAGGTTTGATTATTAAAAAAACGCTGTCAAAGTGCAAAGAAAGACGGCGTACGAACTCTTTATTGAAAATATAATTTTCACCTCCCATTCCTTCGTCCTGACCTTCCATATCGTGTCTATCGGGAGAGAAGTGGTCAACGCCAATATACCTGCAATGGTGGCAAGTCACTTTGCTTTTAATATATTTATTGATACCGTACTCACCTAGAAATAAATATTTTTCCACAAAATGACCGATGATTTGTCCATCCAATAAATCAAGTCCCCAAAATTTTCTGATTAGTCTAATAGTTTCTGGAAATAGTTTCTTTGTGTATTTATTTTTGGGAAGCATTATATTTTTAGACAACATATGATTATGGTCTAAAAGTTGTTGTCCTAGCCAAAATACCATCTTTAAATCTTTCTCTTTTTTACCTTCCTTTTCGTAAGCTTGCATTACTTTTTCTCTACTCTCATCAGTAATCGGAATGTTATTATTTATGTGATAGTTATCAGCAAACGCAAAAAAAATGAGAAGATATTTTTCTTTTTTACTCATCTTACTAACAAAGAAAAGTGCTAAATCGGTTTCATTGTTAAAGCCAACTTCAGGCATACCAAGCGTTTTTCTGGTTTCTTTTACAGTATCAAGAAAACCCTCTTTAAAAAGTAATTTTTTATAAAGAGTTCTAAATTTTTTCTCAAAATCATCTGCAGAATATTTCTTCATATCTTGTTACTTAGATATTCTCGCCTGTAGAAGAGCAATCAACTGCGCCATTAAAGAAGCTAGCTGTGCTCTTAGTGAAGTAATCAGAGCCTGTTTTTGAGCGTCAGTAATAGTTGTAGAGTTGTTTGACTGCGAATAAATAGAATTAATTTTGTTTATTGTTTGAGTATCAAGATTTCCAAGATTAGCAGTCAACCCTTGAGCTTTCTGAAACTTAATCAAAGCATTTTTTGTTTTTGTTCCAAAATAATTACTTTCGTTACCAGAAGAACCAGAACCAGATGTTGAGACAGTATATCCTTGTGAATTTAAAAATCTTTGAAGGACAATTATCTCTGAATCTGTTACACCAAAAGCTAATGGGGTAATCAAAAGTGGAGTTGATGAACTTGTAAAAATAGAAGACGTAACTGGTCCTGAAGTAGCAGTCAAGATAGGAGTAACAATTGGGACTATGCTACCTCCACCTCCGCCACCAGATGAAGACCCTCCACCAGAAGAACCGCCGCCCCCACCTCCTCCTGTACTTGGAGGAACAGCTACAGCTACAGGAATACTGTAAGTAAAATTTAAATTATTTAATTGAGAAACCCCCTCCTGAAATCCAGCAACTGATATAGTCGTACTACCTAAACTTTCTTGTCCAGATAATATTGATGGTGATTGGAAAGTAAATGTAATAGGTCCAACACCTTCACCAATATGAAGTTTTTGTGCAGTTGAAGAAGCATAACCATAATTACCAGAACTATCAGTAACAGACTGTCCTGCTAAAGTAGTTCCGTAATATGCACGAATTATAGTGCCTGTAGGAGCAGTATTACCATTTATGGTTGCAACACCGTAGAAAGCCATTGGAAAACTTGGAATAGATTGAGCAAAAGAAAATAATGGTAAAACAAATAAAGCTGTTAGTAGTATCTTTTTCATAAGTTTTATTGAACGTTAGTTCTCCAGGATGAAAGGTCCTGCATAAAATTAATTAGCTGATTACCTTGAGAAGTATTTACACTTATTCCTTCAAACTGGACAGCGTATGTGTTTACTCCTGGGTTCAATACAGCAAATGTGTAAGTAACTGGGATTGTAACATTGTTGTTTCTGCCTAGAGTGAAGCTCTTACTGTCACCAGACAAGGTTGTACCTGTTGATTGACTGTAGTTTACAGTTAACAAGTAGTTTGTTGATGTATCTTTAGCACCGTTTGCGTAAACAGTTACAAATGATGTACTTGTTGCAAATGAAGGTGTTGAAGATGAAAGTAGACCAAATGTTGCATCTGTTCCTACTGCTGATAGATTCAAATTGAATGTACCTGAGTAAGTTGTAGTTGCATTACCTGATGTATCTGAAGGACCAACTGTCTTAACCAAGTTTGCTGAATTTAGAGCAACTTGTAGACCTAATCCAACAACTTTCTGAGTATTTCCAACAGCTAAACCATTGATTGTAGTTACTGTTTTATCAGACGAATCATAAAAAACGAAATCTGAAGTTGAAGCGATTACAGTTAGATTTCCTGTAAGAACACCTGTTACATCAACCTTAACTGTGTAAGGTAGAGTTGAGTTTACAGCAACCAATGCTCCCTGAGTTCCATCTGTGATGTTACTAAATGTAGCAACACCTCCTGAAACTGCAGCTGAAGCAACCTGTGTTGAACCTTGGTACAAATAAGCAGCAGTAACTGTTCCTTGTGTTCCTGAAGTTGCAACGTTGATTGCTAGGTTATGAAGGTGAACAGCATCGTTTTGAGCGTTAACATCAAAAATCAATACTGGAAGCTTCAAATACTGACCGTTTGTTGTGTCAGTAACTGCAACTTGACTTTGTTGAGGTGAAGATGAGTCAAGTGAAATATTAACGTATGCGGTTGTTGATGATGAAGTAGTAGTTGCTGGAATATCATTATTTTGAGTACCAATATATGAGGCTCCAGGTTGAGTAATATATATTGCATATCCTTTAGTTTCTCTAAAATCATTCAAACTATTTACATCACTAGGAATAGCTGTTTGCCATTTGTCAGAAACAGAAACACTATTTATATTTGAACTACTAGCTGTTAAATCAACAACTGAATCATAGTCACCAGAAAGTGAATTTAAGATACTACTTGGGTTATTTGTATTAGTAGATGCGTCTGTGACTGGGTCGGCATATGTTGGGTTAGCAATACCTATTGAATACCATCCAGCTGAGGAAAAAGTTCTTGAAAAAAATCTTTGGTTTGGAGTAGTGCTTGCTCCGTAATTAAAAATTAATGTTTGTGTAGTTGTGCTTTTGTTATTTATAAAATATCCATAAAGAGGAGTAAATTCTGTTTGCTCAAGGTCAGCCATAGTTGACCAACCATCAGTACTTGAAGCATTGAGAACATAAATATCAAAATTGTTTGAAGTTTCAGGAAGAGAAAAGGTATGTGAATCTAATATTCTTGGAGTAGAAATTATATTCCATCCTGGAGTGAGTGAGACAGATTGATTATACGATACCGAAGCATTTGCGAAACTAACAATAGAAACAAAAGCTAAAAACACCACCGAGAGTAAATATTTTTTCATATTCATTTTAATTATTTTTAAGCTAAAACTTACAATAAATAATACAGTACAATTAACATTTTGTCAAAGATAATAAGTGGAAAACATACATTTAAGTATTTATAAACTAAGTAGTATTATTACTTAGTAATTTCTCTCACCAGTTATTAATTAAATAAATATTTATGTTTAACTTTTTTCACAATCTAAGTGTCGGAATAATTCCAGTCTTTATTGCTTTTACTGGTATTTTTCATTCAAATAATAACAATTTAGCGATTACCGCTACAACCACAACAAGTGGTGCTACTTCTACAATAAACATAGAATCAACGACAACTATTCCTGTGGTTCAAACTATCAAAACTTCATCACAAACAAATACTCAAAAACAAATTGAAAATACTCCAGTTGCACACACAACAACTCAATCACCAACTATGCAGGAACAGGTTCCACAACAAGTTCAACCTACAGGTGAACTTTGTAACGGTACCTATTGGAGTAAGTGTCAATCGGGACAAAATTTTATTTGTCCACAAAGTGGTAATGCATATTGTCAAAGCTCTCAAGTACCTGTTCAACCACAGCAAACCACAAGTCAGACCCCTCAAAATCAACAAAATTCTGCTTCAATCACTGATGAACCTCCTGTAATAAATGGTATAACTCTACCCGCAAGAAATTACGCTGGAAGTGCAACTAATTTTTATTTGACAGTATCTAACCCACAAGAAAATCCAATGAACTGTTTTGTTGACTGGGGTGATGAAAATGCACTAACTCCTATGTCAACCTCAAAGAGTACAGACTTACGTATAGCACAAAATAATGTCCCACAAGAATTTTCACATTCCTACTCCAGTGCGGGCACTTATACAATATCTCTTATTATCACCGAACAAATATTTAATTCTTCCTCAGGTACTTATTTTGATGGTTTAAAAACACAAACAACTAAAACAATCGTTGTGCAATAAAAGTATTAGTTATTAATTAAATAAATCATATGTTCAGTTTTTTTCACAATTTAGGAATAGCATTTGTGTCGGCTTTCGTTGCTTTTACAGGGGCTTTGCATTCCCAACCTTTAGTTCAGACATCTGTAAATCAAATTACTGCGACAACTACAGTACAAGCTACAAGTTCTGGGGATATAAAATCAAAGAGTAATTCTGTTCAAAATTCAAAAACAGAAACACAAAATACTGCGGATAGTGTTCCTCAACCAACAGTTCAAAATATAAATATCCCTACATCAATTACTCCACCTGTTACTACAACTGGTTATGCTTCATACTCAATCCTACCGTCAAACTTTTCAAATAATCCTCCGTATTATGTTGGAACCAAAATAAAAATCAGTGGAAATATTAAAGATTTTCTAGCTAATGGTGATAGAGCAGTAACTTCAAATTATATTGAGATAAAACCAGCCAATTCTCAGAACGGCGAACTTCCTTATATGATGCTCCAAATCAACTCTAGTACTAACTACCAACAAGCTGTATCAACTTTGACTAAGGGAGATTCTATAACTGCGTACGGAACAATAACAGCAAGTCAAAATTTTACTGACCCTTTAGGAATCGTCAGCATAATTCCAGTTCTTAATATAGTTAGAATAGATAAGTGCAATACATCGTTATCCTGTAGTGTAAATGTTGGACTACAAACTGTTTTTCCTTATACACCAAGTCAAAGTATTAGTAACAATGCTAATAATAATTTCGTTTCGATTAGTGCTATACAACAAAATCCTAATTTATATTTAAATCACGTAATATCCACAACTGGTAAAATATATGAAATCCTTGACGCTAAAGATGGGGGGAGTTCTTTACTAATGACGCAAGACCCAAAGAGTAGTAGCGACCTAGTTTCAATTGCAGTAGATTCAGTTTTTTTCTCAAAAAATAATATACAAGTTGGAGATATTATTCAGATGACAGGTACGTTAACATCTAATTCAAACTCTTATCAAAGTGAATATGGTATTGCTGTTCCTTCCTATTTCATCGAGAGCGGAACCATCACATTAAGTAATTAATAAAATATTTAAAATAAAAAACCCACTAGAAATCGGAAGCTAGTGGGTTTTTATATTGTATTATGAAAATTTCAATTTGTTTACCAAGTATTAACAACACTGAATTTATTGATGGAATTAGATATAAGCAACGTTCTAACTTCGTCTAGTACTCCCAGCAGTAGGCCAAATACACCTAGTTAATTTGTTTATCAGCCTCATATTCCCTCAAAATAAAGGTTAAATACTCACATTCTCTAGCAAATTTGTTCCAAAAATCAAACCCCAAGTCCACAAATCGAGATTTATTGGTGTCGAATTCGTTAGATAGCTTGTAGGGTAAGGATAATTTTGGTGTTCCATTAACTATTTCTTCATAAGTAGGTAGTTTGTCGAATACCAACCCATAAAGGGACCTCAATTTAGTAAAATCCTTTTGTTTTATAAGGTATTCTTCTGGGTGTTCCATTATTTTTTTTACGTAGCCTACAAAAGCGTGAATATCGTTCTCCTTAATTTCTAATTTATTTCTTTCACCTTCAGTACTCAATATCTGCTTTTGTATTTCCTCAATCTTTTCTTCAAGGTCTTCTCGGATGATTGTATTAGTAGTCCCTGTAAAGGCATCAATCAATCTTTTCTTTTCTGTTTTAAGTTCAATAACAGTAGTTCCTGTTTGACTAGCAAATTCTCCAAGCTCTTTTTCTTTTTCCCTATATTTGTTTTTAATAGTTGCCTCGAGGCTTCTAAAGTAATTTTCGTCACTATAAGTTATCTTTTTTACAAACTCACTTAAATTCTTTTCGAAAGTATCTTTACTTACCCCGTAATATTTGTGATTTCTACAGCAATGGTAAGTTGGATATTTTTTTATCTTACCTTTAGGGCTACTGCCCAAAAATGGCTTATCGCAATGAGGACACAAAATTACATCTTTAAAATGAAAAAGTGGGTTATTTCTTGTTCGCTTTAATTGGAGAGGATTGAAATCCTTTAAAATTTTAATCGAGCCATTTTTTTGTTCATCGATATAAATCTGACCCCTATTGGCATCATTAAACTTTTTAATGCTTACTAAGCCTTTATATTGAGTTCTGGTGGGCTCAAGAACCCACTTCTCTATGTTTATTCCACAGTAGATAGGTCTTTTTATGATGCTCTGTAATTTTTTAACAGTAAGCTTTAATCTACCCCTTGAGCCAATTACTTTACTTTTATCTTTTGACCAGTGTTTTCTATCTCTTGAGCGGTAGCCCATTGCATTGAGTTTTCCGACAATTTGAATATCAGAAAAAGCACCAGAAGCCCTAAGTTCAAACATTTTTGCAAAGTAATGTGCTCTTTCTGGGTCTGGAACCTGAATAACTCTTTTTTTATTTTCTACAAATACTTTTTGATTAATATATCCATCATCAGCTTGTCTAACTTTATAACCTTCTCTTACCAAGTTTATTTCAGAACCAATCATTCTAGTTAGAATCACATTCACTTCATTTTTCCCTTGCTGAGCCATAACGAGCTCTGATATTTCGCTTGGATAGATTCTGCTCCAATCATATTCCATACCTAAATGTTCGAGGGTATTTTTAGAAGGTTGTATTACTCCATTCGCATCAATTAACTCAACTCCATATTTTGCAAGCAACTGTTTTAACGTTTCGTATCCAAGAGTTCCATTTCTTGTAAAACGGTCAATGGCACGAAAAATCAAGTAATCAATTTTTTTATTTGATTTTTTTATAAATGTGATGATGTCTTCAATTACTGGTCTTTCATTTTTTCTACCTGAATATTGTTCCTTGAACACATTAAGCACTTTTAAATTTTTTCTCTCGGCAACGCCTAAACAAATTTTTGCTTGGTCTTCAATGCTTTCGCCTTGCTGAGCCTGTTTTGTTGTACTTACTCGACAGTATACTAGGCAGTTTTTATGAGGTAAGTTTTCCATACGTATATTATATCTCGTTTTTGCTTGTACTGATTTCTTCTTTCCACATAGCAAAAAATATCTCAGCTAATTGGTCTTGCTTCTCTCTGAGTTCAAGAATTTGTTCTTCGCTTAATCGTTCAGCCGATGAACCGAGAGCCGTCTTGTAGTCTTCAAGGCTCATCATAGGCTATTTTGGCTCTGTTTTCGGTTGTCCTCAGAGCAGGAAAGAGCAACAAGGTGTTTGAGAATTACTCGTTTATCCTGAGGTCTATAATCAGACTTCTCAACCAACTTATTAAACCAGCGGTTTACTGCATCCTTACTAAAATTTTGTCCCTTTATTGCACGGGAAAAGTTTATGAAGCTACTTATATTGTTATTTTTTTGTTCTAAGCTGTTGAATCTTCGTTGGATACTTCTCATACCCAAAAGTCTATTACGTGAGGACTTGCAAGTAGACTACATTTAAAAAGAACTTTTATTTGTCACGGATAGATTTATTTTGCCTATGTATTATTTGTCTAACATTTTCTGGCTCAATATTAAAACCACGTTTTCTCATTATTGTTGAAATATTTAAGTCTTTGTATGTTGAAGTTGAGCCACTAATCTTGTTGAGTTCTTTGATTTTCATTTGACCGTAGAGGTATACAAGACTGTCTCTTTCTATGTTCGTTGATTGCTTATATTTTGTCTTTACAACTTTATTCTTATGCATCTCTGTAAAAACTTTTTGAAATGATTCGATTAATCCTTTTTCTTGCTTTAGGAATAAATTAATATCTGTGGGTCTTGAACTTTCTCCGATTTTTAAATAAATACCATCTTTTAACTCATTTTTAATCCACGCTCTGTTACGGGGTGTAATTAAATACATATCACATCCAGTAGTACTTGCAGAATCCAACCTAAAATTTTTAACTTTTCCATAATGTATAAAATCATAAATAACATAATCTAGGCTTGATATATCAAAGCCCCAATTACGACTTCTAATTTTTGCCATTAATTCTAAAGATTTAAGGTTGAGTTTTTTATTTTTTATCAGGTCTGCAAGCCACTTTTTATAATCAATTTCATTTTCAAATCCATCTTCAGGAATAGAAAAAGTTTTTCTATAGTCGTTAACCATAGTGTTAAAGGATTTCTTCGCAGAAAGTTTTTGCCAAATAGACCTAGCTTTATTATTTTTTAGCATAATACACATAGTATACAACGCATATTCTAGGTGTTATAGTTTAAGTACAACTGAATAAAGAAAGTAGCCTAAACTTTGAGATTTTTGTTTCAAGGCACGGTGAAAAGAATCCTGACACGGATAAAAAACCCATCATATGGGGTTACCGTGTCAGGTCACACTGGGAAACTGGTGTGGATAGCGAAAGCTGTCACCTATGTGGTGGGCTTTTTGCTATTCAATTATTAGGTAGCTAATAATAAAAATATGTTCAATTTTTTTCACAATCTAAGTATCGGAATTTTCTCTGCGTTTCTAGCTTTTACTGGGGCTTTTCATTCTCAAACACAACCAGTAGTCCAAACGCCCGTAACTCAAATAGTAGCAACAACTACGGAGCAAACTTCAGTATCTGCTCCAGTACTTAAAACTCCCCAAACTCAAAATTCCACAAAAGAGACACCGACAACTGCCCCAGCTTCCACTTCAGTACCACCAACAGTGATTTCCAAAAATATCTCAATAAATTATTTGCCTGCTTATCTAGCTTTTCTAAATTCACAAAAAGATTTTTTTATCAAACAAAGAAGTATCTTAGACCCCCTAATTGCTGATGCACAAAGCAAATCAGATTCATATGATGAGCAGGCAAGCTATTTTAGTGGACTCATAGGTCAAGGACTTGCTGGACAGATATATCAAGGCGTCGCCAATCAAAGTAAAAGTGCATCTCAAGTATATGTTGCCTTAATTTCATCATTAAAAACGGTTCAGTCTTTTGATGATGATGCGATAAATATCATCAATGCAGAAGAGAACAAAGACGTTGGATTATTCTTATCATCTGATGAATACACAGCCAAATATAATTCAATGGAAACATCTCTCAGTTATCGGTATAACCTAATTGTGAGTGATATAAGTAAGGAGGGAAATGCATATTTTGCTCAAGACAAAAAAATGAGAGATGACGAGGCACAGTTACTTGGTCAATTACAATCTCTAGCCACAGCTCCTAATCCAGTTAATTTACAACCGCCAACTCCACGAATAACCATTTGTAATTTTTCAGGAAGTACTATTATCTGTAATTAAATTCTATGGGACAAGAAACGCTTTTAGCTAATTAGGGATGCTTTATTGCAACCAGTAAGATAGAAAGAAATCTATTTTTTTATAGTTGTTCCATTGTTTTGTAATTGTTGCGAAAGATTGTCAATTTTAGTATTTATAGATTCGTAAGAAGATGTTTTGGTATTGTTTGATTCTACAACAAGTGCTTGCATTGCAGTTAATGTAGACACAAATCCTAAAAATAAAACAATAATTACTCCAATTACTATACTCCACATTAAAGTATTAAAAGATTTTATTGTAGATTTTAAGTCCGAAATTCTTGTATCAAGAGCACTTTCTGTGAGCGGATTAGATACATCAATTTTAGCTTTGCCTGTAGATGTATTATCAGTAATTTTTTGTTCTATTTCGTTTTTCATTTATAGATTATTTCTCTCTGGAACATCAGTGGCTTTTGCTAAAAATAACCTAATTTCTCCCGTATCAGCATTTAAAAATGCTTTTATTACAAGCCCAGACGTCTGAGAAGCTGAAATCATTTGAGCACCAGCTATAGTGACAACAGGGAGCATATTTAGGTGTTGTATTTCAGTCCAAGTACCTCCTGAAGCATTTAATATTCCTCGTATTTCTTCTAATGAAATTATTCGTGGGGGCATAAATTTATTGTGAAAGTAATTATATATCTTTTTTATCATTTTCAAAGTACTTATTTTATGAAATTATTTCTGATAAAGAAGATGTGTTAGTAGAATCTGGGTCTTTATACTGGGTCAAAATAACTTGAAAAGGCTCAAAATCTGTTTCTACATCCATACTTTGTGAGAGTTTTCCGTACGCTCGGTCGGCAAGCCATTCACGAGCTCTCTGGTTGCCTGAGGTAGCTTGCTCTATTGCCTTATCAACAATTGGCTCGAAAGAAATAATAAGTTTCCGTACAATAAGTTCTCTAGCTTTTTCAGCCTCAATACCAGCAAATCCTTTTTTTCTTCCTGCATTTTGTCTGTAACCGCCTCTCATAATTTGATAAGAATCAAACAATCATACATAACTGTTATCTAACTGATGAGCAGTATACTTTCTCCCTGTTCTTTGCCTGTTTATCAAGGGAATAAGTTGTAGTTCTATAATGTAATGGGTAAGTTGAAACATAACAAAAGATAAACATTTCGTTGCTAAATATATGTGCTTTTTCATACTATTACTACCGATTCAAAGCCGTTAAAAACGGCATTCCATTTAATAACCATATTTTCTATAGTGTTCCATTCCAGACCCTCTGAGCCCACAAATACTAAAAAACACCACATTTGTGGTGTTTTTTAGTATTTGTGGACGACACAGGTTTTGAAATTAGTATTTGTATTGATACAATTAACGTAAATATATTAGAAGCTAAGATCGGAAATTTAGTGAACAAGAGTGAGATTAAAGAATTTATCGACTCCTTTGTTGGAGCTCAATCAAGAACAATTATTATTGTTGATTTTGGTAATGTTGATAAATGGAAAGAAAGTTTAGGATGGAAAATAGGTATTCAGGAACTGGCAAGATTAATTAAAAATTTTTCTATAGGTAATCGAGAACTAAGAAGATTTTATTACGGTGTAGATTATGGTCCATATGAAAAAAATAAAACTCCAACTATTTGGTCTGCACAAATGATTCATCGTGCAGAAGAAAATGGATTAAAATCAGTCACTAAAAGAGTTAAATATATTCATAATTCAAACAATTCAATGGGCTATGATAAAAAATGTGATCTTGATGTTGATATGGCTATTGACTTGGTAAAAATGAAGGACAGTTATGATAATGTGATTTTATTTTCTGGTGATGGTGATCTTATCTGCGCAACAAATTATCTTAAACAAGAATTCAGTAAAAAGATTTACGTATTTAGTGCAAGAGGTCATATTGGGCGTGAAGTAATAGATGCTTCAAAAGAAAAACTTGTGGACTTGATTTTGTACATTGAGGATTTTGAGTACAGGCTCAATATGGACAGATTTAGATATAAATAATTCAAAAGCCCCGCTTTTGGCGGGGCTTTGATTAAAATCCGGTGCAAGTTTTACCTTACATAAATACATTACACCACATTATGATGTAAGTCAAAAGACTTGTGTGGATAAATTTAATGCTATTTTCCAGACAAAGCCAATTCAATAAGGTGTTCTAGAAGTTCAGCATATGATGATCCAACTGCCTTAATTTCCTTCGGTAAAAGTGAAGCCTCTGTTAGTCCTGGCAATGTATTTATTTCAAGGATAAAAATTCCTCTTCGTGGAGTGACAATAAAATCAGACCTTGAATAATGTCTTGCGCCAACGGCTTGATGTGCAATTGCAGCCATTTTTTGGATTTGTTCACTTTCTTCTCTAGAAAAATTTCCAGGGCAAATTTCATCAGCTCCTTCGTCACTGCTATATTTTGATTCATAGTCAAAAAAAGCTTGGTGTTTTTTTGGAACTATTTCTACTGGCAAAAGTGAATAAATATCTTTACCGCGAAAACTATCCAAAACACCGCAAGTTCCCTCTTTACCTTTTATGAATTCCTCGATAATAACTTCGTCATCACTTTCAAAACCTTTTTTTAATCCAGCGTCAATTTCTGCAATTGAATAAACTTTTGAAGTTCCAACAGATGAACCACCTTTAACTGGTTTTATAACTGACGGCTGAGGAAATGTTCTAAAAATTTCTCCGGCCAGTCCTGGGTGGTAATCACTTTTTTTGTAAATTTTGTGGTGAGCAATTTTTAATCCATTTTGCTTGAAAAAATCTTTTGAGAGGGCCTTGTTCATTCCAATAGCTGACGCTAAAGATTTTGAACCAGTAAACGGAATTCCAATTTGCTCCAAAAGTTTTTGAACTGTTCCATCCTCGCCGTATTGTCCGTGCATTGCATTAAAAACAACATCAGCGATTTTGTGTATGTCTTGTGGCTTAATTGGCGCACCTTTAATATGCCAAACACCATCATGATCAATGTAAACATCAATCACTTCATATTTTGATGGTAAATTTTTTATGACACTAGCACCAGTTTTTAAAGAAACTTCGTGCTCAGTGGAGGGACCTCCTCTTAGAACTGCAACTCTTTTTTTCATATTGTTATTTTATACCTTTTATTCTAAAAAAACTATTGCAAAAAACTTACTTAGAGGCCGGGTCTCTAAGTAAGGAACTGTTTTCTTCTTTTTTTTCTATGTGCAGTAATTGCAAAACGATGAGCCTCTGCATTGCTAGCTAAAATTTCCTTTTTGTATTTTGAGGCAATAATTTTATCTCCCAAAATTTCTCTGGCCTTGTGATTCTCGTCTTTTACAACAGATACAACAGGAATAGTAAGATTGGCCTCATTTAGGATTTTCCTAGCTAAATTGAGCTGATTTTGACCTCCGTCGATGACAAAAAGGCTTGGGTAAGGCCATTCTTTATGGTTTAGACGTCTAGTTAGGACTTCCTTTAGCGCTCCGACGTCGTCACTTTTAACGGCTGTTTTGATATTAAATTTCCTATATAAATCCTTGTTAATTATTCCATTTTCCAAAACCACCATCACACCGATAGTTGAATCACCAGCAAGGTGTGCGATGTCGTAAGATTCGATTTTAAATTCACTATTCGCAAGGACCGTCCTTGAATCTTCAAAAAGGTCGGTCCTTGGATCCATTTTAATTAATGATATGTCGTGAATATGATTTAAGGCGTAAATAGTATTTCGCAACTTCCCTGCTTTTTCAAAATTTTTGATTTTTGCTTCAGCTAACATTTCTTTCTTAAGTAAACTTGAAAGAACTTTTATTTTCCCAGATAATAAAAGTTCCAGTTTTTTAATTTCTTTAACGTAATCTTTTTTTGAAATCGCTCCAATACATGTTCCGGGGCACAATCCAATTTGGTAATTAAAACAAGGTTTTGCTCCAATTTTACATTTGCTATCTCTATAAGGAATAATTTTTCGAATAATTTTTAGAGCCTCTTTAAGCTGTGCTCCGTTTGTGTAAGGACCGAAAATAGCTTTTAGCTTGTAGCTATTAGCTTCTAGCTTTTGAAAATTGATTTCTTTTTTCCGAATAATCAAAACTCTAGGAAAATCTTCTTTTGTAATTACAATGCAATTAAAACTTTTATCGTCTTTTTCTTTCGTGTTATAAATCGGGTGAAATTTTTTTATTAAATCAGCCTCAAGCAAAAGCGCCTCAAGTACCGAGTCTGTTTTTGTAAAATCCAAATACTTTGCTTCACTAATCATTTTTACCAAGAGAGGTCCTCTTGTTCCAATTAGATCTTTTGAAAAATAACTCTTTGTTCTATCACGCAAAGATGTTGCCTTTCCAATATAAATAGGCTTTTTATTCTTGTCTAAAAAGAAATAAACTCCTGGTGAATCTGGTAATTTTTTAGTCTTTAAATTAATTAGCATGTTTTATTATACTAAGCTTTTATTGTAATTTTATCTACCCAGGTATATTATTTGTGATGAATTATGAATACGAAAACCAACGCTGATCGGACGTTGTCCTGTCTGCTCCTTCCTGGACCACAGAGTGGTCAGAATAGCGATTCGGCAGATCCGAAGCCAGAAACAACCAAACGAGTGCCTCCGGCCGAAAGTCTCTGGAGCCGCTACGGAGAACCAGCAAAAGAAAGCCTTCTCAGGCTTCTCAATTGTCCGCTTTCTGGATGACAACAACCCCTCCCCGCCTTCGGGGATTTTTTATTTTTATACCTGTGCATAAACTACCCAAGGACCGACCTATGGTACTTTATCCACAGGTATACGACTAAGGGTAATTCTAATTTATTGACATACTGACAAATGAAAGGTACTGTAATTCAGGCCAATCTATATATGATAAAAAAAATCCTCATCTGGGCAGTAAAATTTATTGCCGTCGCGTTCTTTCTTTTCTTGTTCCTACTCGGACTGTCCGCTGGTATCTCTGAGGTATCGCACCTACTTGGGTTGCCGGTCGAAATACGATACACGATGACAGTTCTAACCTTTGGCTTTGCCATCGTTTTCCTTTTGTACGTCTTCCTCTGGTGTATTACAAGGGGCAACAAAGGAGTGACGTGGACAAGTAAAAGTTCTGGAAACGGAAGTAGAACGTAGCTTCACACCATGCCCGCCTTTGGGGCATTTTTTTTTGCAAATCTTATAATATTTTTTTCAAATACTGTCCGGTGTAGGATTTTGAATTGTTTGCAACTTGCTCAGGAGTTCCCTTTGCCACAATTTCACCACCACCAACACCTCCATCTGGTCCAATATCTATAATAAAATCTGACGACTTAATGACATCCATATTATGTTCAATTACAAGAACAGTATTTCCGTGCGATACAAGTCTTTCTAGAATTTCAATTAATTTTTTTACATCTTCGTAATGAAGTCCAATAGTTGGTTCATCTAGTAGATAAATTGTTTTTTCCTTGTGAGCCCTATAAAGTTCTGATGAAATTTTTACTCTTTGCGCTTCACCACCAGAAAGAGTCGTTGCTGATTGACCAAGCTGTAAATACGAAAGACCTACTTCATCCAAAACCTTCAACCTATCATAAAGTGCAGGAATATCTTCAAAGAAATTTAATGCCTCTTCAATTGTCATTTTCAAAATATCGTAAATACTTTTCTTTTTGTATTTGATTTCTAGTGTCTCTTTCATAAATCTTTTGCCGTTGCAAATATCACATGTTACATAAACAGTCGGCAAAAAATGCATTTCAACTTCAATCATCCCATTTCCTTGGCAGGTCTCGCATCTTCCACCTTTTACGTTGAATGAAAAACGTGATGCACTCCATCCACGCATTTTTGCTTCAGGACTGGCTGCAAATAAATCACGTACGAATGTCCAAGCTCCTGTGTAAGTTGCTGGATTTGAGCGAGGTGTTCTGCCTATTGGAGATTGATCAATTAAAATTGTTCTAGATACGTATTCAGAACCAGAAAATGAAGTTGCATTGTAGGTTTCTGCTGTTCTATGCCTTCTCTCCAATCTTGCTAAAAGATTTTTGTATAGGATTTCATAAACAAAAGATGATTTTCCAGAACCCGAAACTCCGGTAACAGAAATTAATCTTCCAAGTGGAATTTCAATATTTAAATTTTTTATATTGTAAATTTTTCCACCAGCAATTTTTATTGAGCCTTTATTTTCTGTTCGTCTTTTTTCTGGAACCTCGATGCTTTTTTCCTCTCGTAAATATGCAAGAGTTGAAGAGTCAGAATCATTTTTCTTAGCAGTTAGAAGATTATCTAAATATCCAGAGACAACCACATTTCCTCCATGTACACCTGCCCCAGGACCAATATCAACAATGAAATCAGAAGAAAACATTGTCTCTTCATCATGCTCGACTACAAGAATAGTATTTCCCAAATCACGTAGATTTAACAAGGTTTTTATTAGCTTTTCATTGTCCTTTTGATGAAGTCCAATAGTTGGTTCATCTAAAACATATAATGCGCCTACAAGTGAACTTCCAAGCTGTGTGGCCAATCGAATTCTTTGTGCTTCGCCACCAGAAAGAGTTCCAGCTCGTCTATCTAGTGAAAGATATTCAATCCCGACGTTTATCATAAAATCTAAGCGAGCTAGAATTTCTTTTATTATTACTTTTGAAATTTCTTTTTCTTTTGGTGTGAGAGAAATTTTTGTAAAAAAATCTTTTGCTTCTTTAATTGAGAGATTTGTCAGTTCAACAATATTCTTCTTTACATCGCCACTTTTTGAATTTACTTTGTCATAAAGAAAAACATTCAAAGCTTCATCGCGCAAACGTGCTCCATGACATTTTTCACACGCTTCCTTAACAAAAAAATCTCTTGTTCCAAGACCGTTACATTCTGTACACGCTCCGTATGGCGAGTTAAAAGAAAAAAGTCTAGGTTCAATTTCTGGATATGAAAAACCATCGTAAGGGCACATAAATTTTGATGAAATAAGCTTAGATTCATTTGGCATGACAATTCTTAACAGCCCGTTTGATTCAGTCAAACCTCTTTCGATTGATTCACTAAGGCGCTCCAAAAAACCTTTAGATCTCTCTTTTAGCTCAGATAAATAAAATTCATCAACAAGAACATCAATATCGTGTTTTTTGTTTTTTGAGAGTTCCACTCGCTCTCTTAGACTTACTTCCTTTCCGTCAATTAATGCTTTTTCAAAACCTTTGCCCAGCATATCGTAAAGCATTTGATAGTATTCACCTTTTCTTCCAACAACTATCGGAGAAAATATTTTAAACTTGGCAGAACTGACTGATACACCCATGACTTTTTTTGCAGTTTTCTCATCGCCAACAGATTCAACTGTCTCAATAATAGTTTCCAAAATTTCTTCTTTAGAAAGTTTTTTTATTTCTCTACCGCAAACTAGACAATGTGGTTTTCCAATGCGCGCGAAAAGAATTCTCAAGTAGTCATAAATTTCAGTAATAGTTGCAACGGTTGAGCGTGGATTATTTGAACGTGATTTTTGATCAATAGAAATAGCAGGCGAAAGACCTGTTATCTCATCAACATCAGGCTTATCCATTTGTTTCAAAAATTGTCTGGCGTAAGCAGAAAGTGACTCAATATAACGCCTTTGCCCTTCAGCAAAAATTGTATCAAAGGCAAAAGAAGATTTTCCAGAACCGGAAAGACCAGTAACAGCAATCAGCTTATTTCGAGGCATTTCTACGTTAATATTTTTCAAATTATGGGTACGCGCCCCTTTTACAACGATTTTCTCTATATCGTCTGGAAGTTTTGCTATATATTTATTTTTTTCTTTTTCCATTTTTTGTTTTTGAACAGCAAAATAAGACCCCGATCGGGCCGTAGGGTAACAGTATAGCAGAATTATCCCCTAGACAAAAGGATTTTTATATGCAAAATGTAGATGTTCTTTAACTTATGAAAAAAAACCTGATACAGGTCCATTCACGACCCACGATGAGGCAAAGAGAAATGGGTGGTTTTCTCGGCGCCACGAGACCAATACACAGCACAATAAGGTGCGCGAATCACGCCGACAAAAAAAAGCTCGGCAAGGAAAATTGGACAATGAATCCGCAACCTCGTCCCGGCATTTTCGTGCAGGGGGCAGCTGGTGGGATTAACCCACTTTGAAAAAGATGGGGTGTAGCATCGTAAGATGCTATTTTTTTTTGCCTTTAATAATCAGTTCAGGAAATTTTTTATAAATTTCTTTTATTTCATCACGAAGAATTGCTGCAGTTTCGAAATCTAGTTCTTTGACGGCTTTTTCCATTTCTTTTTCAATTGATTTGATAAATTCTCTTGGATTTTTCTCGATCATTTTTTTACCAATCAAGATTTCTGCACCAACGGTTTTGTCATGCTCAGATTGCATCATATCTGTAATGTCCTGAATTTTTTTAATAATCGTCATCGGCGTAATTTTGTTTTTTGTATTGTGAGCAGTTTGAATAGCTCTTCTTCTCTCAGTTTCTGAGATAGCTTTTTTCATCGCGTCAGTCTCTTTATCTGCATAAAGAATCACCCTACCTTCTGTATTTCGAGCAGCTCTACCAATAATCTGAATAAGAGAAGTTTCTGATCTCAAAAATCCTTGTTTATCAGCATCAAATATTCCGATAAGTGATACTTCAGGTAAATCCAAGCCTTCTCGAAGAAGATTCACTCCAATAAGCACATCAAACTTCCCTTTTCTAAAGTCAGTCAAAATCGTTATACGATCGATAGTTAGGATTTCACTGTGTAGATATTCAGCCTTAATATTTTGCTCTTTTAAATATTCAGATAAATCTTCGGCCATTTTTTTGGTCAAAGTTGTACCAATTGCTCTAAAACCTTTTTTAATTTCTTTTTTTGCTTCTTCTATAAAATCTTTTATTTGCCCACTGTAATTTTTTCCACTAGTAATTTTTTTAATTTCAACTTTTGGATCAATTAATCCAGTTGGTCGAATAACTTGCTCAACTGTTTGAGAGCTATTTTCTTTTTCAAACACAGCCGGAGTAGCAGATGTAAAAATAACTTGTCCAACTCTTTCTTCAAACTCATTAAATTTGAGTGGTCTGTTGTCCTTTGCAGATGGAAGTCTGAAACCGTAATCAACTAAAGTATTTTTTCTTGAGGCATCCCCAGCATACATTCCACCAATCTGTGGCACCGTTACGTGTGATTCATCAATTATAGTTAGAAAATCTGGCTTTCCATCCTTGGTTTTAGGAAAATATGAAAGCAGTGTATCTGGAGCTTCACCTGGCAATTTACCAGAAAAATGTCTTGAGTAATTTTCTATTCCATTGCAATATCCAACTTCGCGAATTAGAGCTAGGTCATAATTTGTGCGTCTTTTGATTCTTTCAGCTTCAAGTGGCTTTTTTTCTTTTTCAAAAACTTTTAGCTGATCTGCCAACTCACTTTTGATTGTTTTGACAGCCCTGTCCCTTTCTTCTTTTCCAGTAACAAAGTGCTTCGCCGGAAAAAGGAAAAAAGTTTTTACATCTTCAAGGATATTTCTTGTAATTGCATCAACTTTCGAAATTTTAGAAATTTTTTCCTCTTGAAAATCAATTTTAAAAATAATTTTTTCATTTACAGGCATTATTTCAACAGTGTTTCCTAATGCTCTGAAAAGACCAGGAGTAAGATCTGCGTTTGTTCTATCAAAATAAATTGCTATAAGTTTACGTGCTAAATCGTTTCTTGAAATTTTATCTTCAACAGAAATTTTTAAATTTACTTTTTCGTATTCCTCAGGCGAACCCAAACCATAAATACAAGAAACTGAAGCAACAATAATGACGTCTTTTCTTGTTAAAAGGGCCTGCGTTGTGGCGTGACGAAGTCTCTCTATCTCAGTATTAATCTGAGCCTCTTTCTCAATATAAGTATCGCTAACCGGCATATATGCTTCGGGCTGATAGTAATCATAATAAGATACAAAATAATGCACTGCATTTTCCGGGAAAAATTCTCTATACTCTTGAGCAAGTTGAGCTGCAAGAGTTTTGTTGTGAGCAATTACGAGAGTTGGCTTGCCAATCTGCTGTATGACATTTGCAGCGGTAAAAGTCTTACCAGAGCCTGTAACACCCAAAAGAGTTTGAAATCTTTGTCCCTTTTTTACACCCTTAACAAGAGCCTCAATTGCTTTTGGTTGGTCTCCTGCCGGAGAGTATTTTGATGTTAATTTGAAAGCCACCCCACCACTATACAAAAAAAATACGCCCTTCGCTATCGAAGCTAGGCGTACGCCTTTAAATAATCGCCGGCACTGTGCAGAGGATTGTGCCCCAAGGCCGAGAATCAAACCGCCTTCCGTAGGTGAGTTCAGGTACCTCGACAATTTTGGGCCTTTTTGTTGGGTCAAGACCACCAGAATCGATATCTGGACGAGTAAAGAACTGGTGAACCGACGCTCCTGGATCTGGATTGTGTTTCATGTGGTTATTGGTTTAATAAAATTATACTCCAAATTATTTTTATGCAAATAGGTAGACAAACTGAATTAGTTTTTATATGAGATAAAAAACTTCTCTCTAAACTCATTAAATTTTTCATCTATAATCGATTGCCTTATATTTTCAACGAGTCCTACAATAAAGTGTAGGTTGTGTATTGTTGCTAAAGTTGCAGCTAACATTTCTTTTGCTCTAAAGAGATGTGCTAAATATGCTCTAGTGTAATTTTTGCAGGTATAGCAATTACATTCTGAATCTATCGGAGTAAAATCATTTGTATATTTTGAATTTAAAATATTTACTTTTCCATATTTTGTATATAAACCTCCATTTCTAGCATTTCGTGTTGGAGCTACACAATCAAAAAGATCACATCCATTTTCTACACCATAAAATAAATCCTCAGGTTCTCCAATTCCCAAAAGATGTTTCGGTTTTTCTTCTGGTAAAATTTCATTGACCCATTTAACTGCATTTTTCATATCTTCTTTTGCAAATGATCCGCCAATTCCAAATCCATCAAAATCTAAACTTCCAATAAACCCTGCACTTTCCTTCCTTAAATTTTCATGTCTACCTCCTTGGACGATTCCAAACAGCGCTTGGGTTTTAGAATTTTCCTTTGACTTATGATACTCAAGTGATTGTTTTGCCCATCTATGAGTTCTGTCCAAAGACTGCCCTTGATAATGAATGGATTCAATTGGTGAAGTACATTCATCAAATGCAAAAATAATATCTGCTCCTATATTGTGCTGGATTTCAATTGATTTTTCTGGAGTAAAATAATGTGCAGAGCCATCAATATGTGATCTAAAAGTAACTCCATTTGGATCAATAGTTGCTAATTTTGGTTTTTCCTCTGTGTCTATGTCGGGAGAATTTTCAAGTAAAAGTTCTGCGGGTATTTTTGTAAGTTTTCCAAGTTCTTTTCCATATGCAGCACCCAAAGAAAAAACTTGAAAGCCTCCCGAATCTGTCATTGTGGGTCCTGACCAATTCATCCATTTTTGAATTCCTCCGACATCTTTAATAATTTTATCTCCCGGTTGTAAATAAAGATGATAAGTATTTGCAAGGACTACCTGAGCCCCTAAATCGCGCACTTGTTCTGGAGTTAATGATTTTACTGTGGCCTTTGTTCCTACAGTTACAAAAGCAGGTGTTTTTATAGCACCATGAGGAGTATCAAGATGGCCAGCTCTACCGAGCTGGCCACTGATTTTTTTCTCAATTTTAAATGAAATAGGCTTCACTTTTACTGACTAACTGTACTTCCACTTGAAGACTGTATTTTTAGAACCTCAATGTTAAAAACTAAAGTAGCGTTTTGAGGAATAATATATCCACCTTTTCCATCAGGAATACCATTTGGACCATAAGCAAGATTTGGAGGAATTGTTACAGAAAGTTTTTCACCCACCTTAGCACCAATAAGTGCATCATCCCATCCCTTAATTACATTTCCTGCACCAAGAACAAAAGGAAATGGAATTCCCCTGTCATATGAGCTATCAAATTTTGTACCGTCTTGTAGCATTCCTACATAATTTACTGTAATTGTATTTCCAACTACTGCTGGGGTTCCTGTTCCTTCTGTTATTACATTTGTTGTTACATTCTGATCCATAGATTGTTGATTATTTTGACTATTATCTACTGCTAATGAACCTCCAAAAATCGCTGACCAAAAATTTATACCCACAAAAAATACTATAGCTACCAAAATCGCTACTGTAATTCCTATATATTCATTCCTAGAAGGTTTTTTCATATTTTTTTATTTGTTTTCTAATATTACTGTTCAATTATATCACATGACAATTTTTAATTTCTAGACTCGTTTGGAGTCCAAATATTGCTTTAACAGATGAAAAGCTTTACCTCTATGACTTAAAGAGTTTTTTTCATCTGTAGTCATTTCGGCAAATGTTTTATCAAAACCGTCTGGCATGAAAATAGGATCAAAACCAAAACCTTTTTCGCCTTTTGGAGCAACAATTTTTCCGTGTACTGCACCTTGAAAATAAATAATATTGTCTGGATTTTCTGCATACCCTATCTGAGCATAAAAAACTGCTCCGTTATTTTCTTCGGATTTTTTAACCAGATTATATACTCCGTTCAAACCTAAACTTTTTAAAAACCACTTTGCTAAAGGGCCTGGAAAACCGTTTAGAGCCATAATTTCAATTCCAACATCATCAATGACAAATGGTCCGCTATGGGATTTTAGTGCCTCTTTAATTTTGTGCTCGATAATTTTCTTTGGATCCAGTTCTTGGATTTCATCAAGATCTAATTCTAAAATATCTAATTCTGGAATAATTTTTTTTGCTTCTTCAAATTTATTTCTGTTTCCTGTTATAAAGTGGATCATATTTTATAAAATAGCTTTTAAACACCTTGGAAGTTTATGCCAACCGCTCGAACCATTAAGGTGACCACCTTTCTTTACTATTGTTAATTCAGCACTTAACAATTTTGATAGCTCTATAGCCTCACTGAGGGGTACCAAAGGGTCATTATCACCATGAATTATAAAAAAACTCTTCGCTTTTGACTTAATTTTTTTGAAATCAAAAGGCTTATTCAAAAATTTATTTACAAATTTATTATCTGTTTTTTTTATCGGTCCCGAGACTAGTACTACTCGTGATATTTTTTTGGTTCCTTTATAAATTTCTAAAAATCTTAAAATCGCTGGTACACCTAAGCTATGTCCAACGAGACAAATTTCATCTTTTTGATTTTTATTGACGTGTCTAGAAATCTCATCTACCCATTCACTGCAAATAGGTTTTTTTGGTGCCGGCATAGAAAGCGCACAGCAATAGACATCTTTTTTGTCGAGTTCACTCATTAACCAAGGTCGCCAACCTCCATTAGGAGATCCATCGAAACCATGAATTATAAAAACTTTTTTCATTATTATCTTATTACCTTCCATTCCTTACTCATTGAACGATGTAAAAATCGTGCATACATTGCGTTACCAAACCAAGTAGCCAAAAGCATCAGCCAACCTGTTGAATGCGCTCTTCTTGAGGTATGAAGTACGTAAAGTCCAGAGTCGATTCGTGTCCTACCAATTTTTCCTAATCTTGAAAACAATTCATTATCTTCTCCTGCTGCTAGCCTTATATCAAATCCTCCAACCTTTCTAAACGCATCAGCTTTAACCATTTGAAAATCTCCTCCCGCCGCTCCAATTCCTAAAACATTATTCATCACGAAGTAGACTGCATTGATGGTATTAAAAAATAATTTATCTCCAAGAGTTGCTTGATCTTTAAAAACTTTAAAATAAACTGACATAGCAACCATTTTTTTGCTTTTTTGAAAGTCATCTATAATTTTTAAAAAAAAGATATTTATATTGGGAATTTCAACGTCAGCATCCATGAAAACTAAATATTCTCCTTTTGCAACTTCAGCACCCATATTTCTTCCTTCACCAATAGTTTGTCTTTTGCCTGAAGTATTTTCTACAACTTTATCTGCATATTGTTTAGCAATTGAAATAGTTTTATCGGTACTTTTTCCGTCAGTAACAATTATTTCATAATCAGTTACTGTAATTTTTTTGAGTTCAGAGAGAGTCTTAGCTAAAATCTTCTCTTCGTTTAAGGTTGGAACAATAATAGAGATCATATCTTAGCGTTTACCAAAAATCTGTTAACAATCTTTAGTGCAAAATAAATAAGAATAGCCAGACCAACAACGAATAGCCACTTAAATTCATTTGCGACTAATCCATAAACATTACCAAAGAAGAATCCAACAAAAACTAAAACAAATACCCAAATAATTCCACCAACTATATTAATGAATGCGTATTTTTTAAAATTAACTTTTAGCATTCCTGCTGTTAATAAAGTAGCTAATGAAAAGCCAAATCCCATTGTTAGTTTTGAAATCCAAAGAATTAAGTCCTGATAGGCTTTAAATCTAGCTTCCACTTTTGTAATAATTTCTGGAGTTATATTAAAAAATTTTCCGTAGTTATTTATAAGTGATCTTGCTCCGAATCTTCCAACAACGTACCACACTACATCAGCAGTGAAATCTCCAGCAACCAAGCATAGGTACATCTGAAAAAAATTAAATTGCCCTTGTTGATACAAAAAACCAGCCCCAATCATTACGGCTGGACCTTCAAAAAAAGCACCTAGAAACAAAAGTATATATTTTGATGCCTCAAACCAGGCAACTATATTTTCGATTATTAAATGCATTAATGAGAATTATACCATGTTGAGAATTCAAGCCAAAGGTAAATGCATGAAAGCCCGTCCGCCTCATGGGCGGACGGGCTTTTCTCGTCTATTGAGCCGTAGATGAAGCCGTGTTATTTTCCTTAACAGACTTGATTACTTTGACAATTGAATCAACGTCTTGTCGAGCCGTTTTAAGATCACTATTTGCTATCTTGAGTTTTGCTCTTGCATCTTTTAATGCGGCCGTGTTTGAAGCTTCCTTTGTTTTATCCCCACCATCTGGAGTTAAAGTAAGTACGTCTTGATTAATGATTTTCGCTTGGCTACTAGCATCAGCAATTTTTGCGTTTAAATCATTTAAACTATTACTTGCAGCAGTTACATTAACTCCCTTACCCTGTGCATCAGAAATTCTTGTTTGTAATTTTGCACTTAAAGTCTGCATCTCACTTGCTATTATATCAATTCTATCTGAGGCTGATAATAATGATATTTGAGGTAGGACTAGAGCATATACTCTGTAATCAGCAGTAATGGATTTGACTTCTGTTTTTAATGTAGTTGTTGAGGTATCAGAATCAATTTTTGTTTTTAATGTTGTTAGGTCAGTTAATACAGTTTGAATATTTGATATTAGGCCAGATTTTTCAGAATCAGATAATTTCTTCATTTCTTGGATTCTCGCAATAAGTTTATTCAAAGAATCAATTCTGTTTGTTATCTCTAAATCGCCTTTGCTTTGAGTATTTTTTACTTTATTGGCTAAATTATTTACTCTGTTCTGTTCTCTGAGTTGTCTAGTTGTAGTTGTCGCTGTTCCTGCATTTACATTTACACTTGTGTTTGTCTGACCAAATGATGGAGAAACCAAAGAAAGTGAAATCACCGCTCCTCCAGCAAACGCGACAATTTTTTTATTCATTTTATTTTTCATATATTTGTTTAGTTATTTTTGTAAATTACTATAAAGCCGGAGTAGCGCTAACATTTTAATTTGCGTTAGCACTGTCAGTTCCTAAATTTTGAAGCTGCGAGTCTACTGCATTAACGTCTTGGTCAATCCCAGCATTTGACGTATCAGTTGATGAACTTGAGCTTGTTTGCTGGTTCGTTTGGTCTGTTGCTTGTGTCGATGGGGTTGTGTTAGTTGAGGTTTGCAGAGTACTACTAGAGGAGCTCATAAAATACCAAATACCAAGAATAACGACTAAAATAATTACTGTAATCGCGATTGTTTTTTTCATAAGTTATATATTTTATTTATAAGCAAAAAACTACCTACCTATATGTATAAATACGTTTTTATAATATTAAAGTTGCAAATTAAAACATGAAATTACATCAAATCAAGTCCTAAATTTGCTTCAATCTCCATTAGACGGTTATATTTTGCCACCCTTTCACCACGAGTAAGTGATCCAGCTTTGATCATTTCGCATGAAAGCCCCACCGAAAGATCAGCTATAAAAGTATCTGTAGTTTCTCCAGACCTATGGGAAACAAAAGCAGCCCAACCTTGTTTTTTTGTTAACTCGATAGCTTCTATAGTCTCTGTTAGTGTTCCAATTTGATTCAGTTTAATTAAAACTGAGTTTACTGCTTTTGTCTCAATTGCTTTTTTTATTCTTTCTACGTTTGTAGTCAAAAGATCATCGCCGATTATTTTTATTTTTTCTCCCATTTTTTTTGTCATTTCTGCAAAACCAACAAAATCATCTTCTGATAAGCCATCTTCGATAGAAATAATTGGATAAATATTTACTAATTCCTCATACCAATTGATTAACTCGTCTGCAGTAAATTTCTTTTGCTCTCCTTTAATTTTTAAATTGTAAAAATTATCTTTGAAAAAACTTGTTGCAGCAATGTCTAAACCGATTTTTACATCATCAGTCGAATACCCAGCTTCTTTTATTGCTACTATCATCAATTCGATTGCTTCCTCATTACTTTGAAGAGTTGGAGCAAAACCTCCTTCATCACCAACACTAATTACACAACCTTTTTTTATTAAAATATTTTTTAAAGCTGCAATTATTTCCTCAGCAACTTCAACCTTAAGCTTAAAACTTTCAAAATTAATTGGGATTAACATGTATTCCTGTATATCGAGTCCGCTATCTGAATGCTTACCCCCATTTATTATATTAAAACAAGGCTGCGGCAATTTTAAATTTTTATTTTCTACCAAATTTGCAAGATGCTCGTAAGTTTCAATTCCCTGTTCTTTTGCAACAGCTTTTGCAAATGATACTGAAACACCTAAAATTGCATTTGCTCCCAACCTCGATTTATTTTTTGTTCCATCAAGAGTAATTAAAAATTCATCAAGTGATTTCTGATTAAATTCTTTTCCTTGTACTTCATTACAAATCTCGACATTAACATTCTCTACAGCCTTCATAACTCCCTGACCATTAAATCTATTAGGGTCATTGTCTCTGAGCTCATACGCCTCATGAATTCCAGTACTCTTTCCTGATGGAACTCCAAATTTTCCAACAGCATCGCTTAAAAGAATGCATTCAACTTCAATAGTAGGAAGTCCTCGAGAATCAATAATTTCACTCGCTTTAAATAATTTAATTTTTGCCATTTTACAGAGTATTTATACTAAGAATTCTGCCCATATGTTCTTCGGCCTCAAGTACAATACGTTCCATCATTTCAATGGTCTCTACCGGGTATTTACCAACAGCAGATTCCTCTGAAAGCATTACAGCGTCAGCTCCTTGGAGAATCGCATTTGATACGTCTGAAACATCAGCTCTGGTTGGCACTTTATTTTCTATCATTGAAGTTAGCATTTGGGTTGCAACGATAACTGGTTTTCCTGCTGCTTTGCATTTTTTTACAATCATTGCTTGAATGAATGGAATTTTTTCAAGTGGAATCTCATTTCCTAAATCACCTCTTGCAACCATTACAGCATCAGATACTTTAATAATTTCATCTATTAAATCAACAGCAATTTTTCTTTCAATTTTTGCAATAATTTTGGATTTTCCACCATATTTTTCAATGATTTCTCTGCAGAGCATAATATCTTTTGCACTACCCACATAGGACACAGCAATGTATTCAACTCCTTGAGCAACACCAAACTGAACCAACTCAAAATCTCTAGGAGTTAGAGCTGAAGTTGCAGTTATATTATATGAGTGGCTTGCTTCTCCTTGAATACGAGGTCCTGGTAAATCTTGGATTATTGGAATAGCTCTACCTATTTTTTTTGCCACCTCTCTTATAACTCGAATTTGTTTTTGATGATATTCTAGTGTGTCCCAAGAAAAATTTAGTCTGGCAACGTCCATTTGATGATTAGTCATATCAAAAAGGGTCGCAAACTTATGTGATGATGGACCAATTGTTGCAATAATTTGAGCTTTTGATTTTTTCATGCATTTACTGATGATTCAACTTTTTTAATTTCTTTTGAAATCATCTTTCCTTTATCATCAATATCATACAACAAAATACAACCGAAAATCATTTCAACATTTCTAATATCCTCATCAGATACATTTTCAATATATTTCATTAAAGCTCTAATCGCATTACCATGCGACACAACTAATACATTTTTCCCTTCAAGAACCAATGGAACAATTTTATTTATGTAGTAAGGGACAGCCCTTTCATAAACCATTTTAAGAGTTTCTCCGTTTGGCACAGGACAATTCCAATCTCGTCTGATACATTCAAATTGTTCATCACCAACTTGTTTTTTCATTTCCCATTTGTTTTTTCCAGTAAAGTCGCCGTAATCTCTTTCGTTTAATGCAGAAGAAAACTCTACAGGAACATCTAAGTCATGTGCTTTATCCTCCATACCCAAAAGCGTCTCATACGAGCGAATTTGAGTTGATGCAAAAGCCTGATCAATACGAATACCTTTAATCAAATTCCCCATTTCTTCAGATTTTCTGAAACCATATTCGGTCAAATGAACATCTCTGCTTCCAGTCCAAATACCAAGTTTGTTCCAATCAGATTCATGATGTCTGGCGATAATCAACTTTCCTTTTTTTGATGTCTCTGCTTCGTCCATTAATTTACTTGATTCTTCGGCTTACCATTTTCAAAAAAATCAATAACATTTTGAGCTGCAACTTCTGCCATCTGGTTCCTTGCTTCAACACTTGCTGAAGCAATGTGTGGCGTCAAAATAATATTTTGAAGTTTCAAAAGGCCTTTTGTAATTTTTGGTTCAAATTCAAAAACATCTAAACCTGCGCCACTAATTACTTTTATCCTAAGCGCCTTCTCTAGTGCAATTTCATCAACAATTGGTCCTCGGGAAGTATTAATAAGAAAACTTGTAGGCTTCATCATTTTCAATCTCTCTTCATTGATTAAATGTCTTGTTGAATCAAGTAAAGGAACATGGAGGCTAATTACATCTGATTGTTTTAAGATTTCATCAACTGTATTGCAATAAATTGCTCCGTACTCTTTCTCAATTTTTTCATTTCTGTTTACATCATAATAAACAATTTTGAGTCCCAAACCTTTAGAATAAAAAGCTACACGCTCACCAATACGTCCAGCACCAATGAGTCCAAGAGTTTTTCCAAGAATATCCTCGCCGATAAAATTCATAGGTTCCCAGCCCTTGTATTTCTTTTGGCGAACAAATTCGTCTGCCTCAACAATTCTTGCGGCTAAAGCAAACATGAGCGCAATTGTATGCTCTGCAACGGCCTCTGACGTCAAGTCTCCTGGTGCATTCGTAATAATAATTCCTCTTTTTTTTGCTTCGTTTAAATCAAGATTGTCAAAACCAGTTGCATAATTTGCATATAATTTGACAGAAGGTGCTGAATCATAAACTTTTGAATCAATTTTATCTGTCAAAAGCGAAAGAACAGCATCGTAATTTTTCTTTTTTAGATATTTAATAATTTGCTTTTGGCTTAAGACTTCATCTTTCGGATTTATATCAACACTGTATCCTTTATTTATAAGCATCTTTATTCCTATATCAGGAATTTTTCTTGTGATAAAAATATTTTTACTCATTTGTTTAATTTGTTGCAGGTGGTAATTGACACTGCGTAACTCCCGCTAATGTTTCGAGACTTTGTTCTCCTTCGTATTTTGTGCCATCGGTTGTAATCCATGTAGGATAGCCTGTAATACCCTTATCTTCACAAAGCTTTGTATTATCAGGACATTCTACGTATGGAACATATTTAAAAGAAGCTCCAAATTCAGCTTTTTGTTTTTGGCAATGTGGACACCATACTGCTCCATACATAGTAATATTTTTTGAGGCAAGACATTGTGCAAATAAATCAAGACCAGGTCTTGTTTGGGTTCTTGAAGAAATAGCTAAATAAAAGCTGTATAAAACCGCTAGGACAACTAAAGCTAAAATTGTGTACCCAATAATGTTTTTGTTTTTTATTTTCATTTTCTTTTTTTATTCTTTACAACAATCTACTAATTTTCCCATAATATCATCAAATGACATAGGCTTTGCATTTTCCATTTGGACTGATACTTCTGGAGCTTTGATAATTTTAAGTCTTAAGGCAAAGAAAAGATTATAGGCTTTATAAGCAAAACCAAAAATTTCCTTTGCTTCTTCTTTTTTGTTGTCAGAATAAAGTTTTGTTCCTACTTCCATAAGACGCATGGTAGTTGCAAGAAGATGTTTTGAGATACACCAACTTTCACCTTCTGTCTTCTCAATCATTCTGCCGAGAAGAATCTTTCTCATTTCGCGTACCTCGTAGAGCATATCGTAATATTCATCCTTACCAGTTTTGTTGCCTGTAAAGAAAAAATGTTCTTCGAGACTGATTAAATTCATTACAGCAATACTTAAATCTTCTTCAGTTGAAAGATCAACGCCTTTTTTTTCTTTTAATTCATCAATTCTCTTTTTGAGTTCTTCAAAACTCATAGGTTCTTCGTTTGCCATATTTTATATGAATTTAATTAAATAATAATTATAAAAAGTAAATCGCAATACCAATTAATAATAAAACTGCCAGTAAAATCGTTCTAGATTTTTTTGTTTCTAGTTTTCGTATTTTTTCCATTTTCTCGAGGACTACTTGATTGATTGCAAGAATAAGCATAACTACAAGTGGCATTACAAAAATCACGTTATAAATCACTAGATAGCCAAATCCTCGCCAAAATTGAGCTTTATCATGTAGCAAGCTTAAAACAAAAAGATATGGACCGCCTGTGCAAGGAAATTCAAAAAGCCCAACAAGAATTCCTAAGAGAAAAGAACCTGGAATAGATGCTTGATTTATAACTTTCGCCAATGTTCTATGTGCACTTGCCGGGATTTTAAGTTTAATTGGGAATGTCGGAATAAATTCATTTATTATGCCGATCACTGCATAAAGAATAAGGATACCAGCACCAATTTTGGCCATAACATTTGGGACATCAAAAATTGTAAGGACTTTCAAAAATCCAATACCAATAAAGGTGTAAACAAACGCAATACCTAAAATATAAACGCCACCTGCCGCCAAAATGAATTTTCTGTTTTTTCCAAGACTAAATAGAAAAGTTATAGTTAAAAATAATATAGAAAAAGCGCAAGGATTAAGACTATCTATAAAAGCAGCAACCGCAATAACCGGCAAAAACCAACCCCCCGCATGCATTGTTACAAAATTTAGTATCACTCTGTAATTTTAGCATAATTTAGCTTGGAGTAACTAGTCAGGTTCCAGAATCCTCTGTTAAAAGGAGCCTTAAATTTGACAGATCTATTTTTATATACTTTAATTGCTAAGAACACTTCTATTTATGGTATCCGTAGCACATCTCAAGAAATACATCAAAACTTTAGGGCCTAAGGCGAAACCCAAGGAACTCATGAGGCTGGTTGAAGAACTCGGAGACGATAACGAGATTGTCATGTCAGGTATTGCTGACGAAATCCTCGGAATCCACGCTGACGATTTTTTTCGGCGGCTCACCAAAGACCCTGAATATATCTCGATAAGTCGCGCTCTAGTTTAATGACCAGAGCGATTTTTTTATTTAAAGCAGTCCCTAACTTCCATTACTAAGTGAAGGTAACTAATCATAGTCACATTCAGCTTAATTCTCGAATTAAAGTTTACTTGCTAAACCAATATAGTTTTGAGGTGTAATTTTTTTGAGTTCTGTTTTTATCTTTGGAGCTACATCAAGTCCATCAATAAATTTGTGAAAATCTGCTAGTACAACTTTTTTTCCTCGAGTAAGTTCTTTTAATTTTTCATATGGAAGCGCGACTCCTTCTCGCCTTAGGACTGTTTGAATAGCCTCAGCAATAATTTCAGTATGATCATCCAAATCATGAATGATTTTCTGTTCATTCATAGTAACTTTTGCCAAACCTTTGAGAATTGACTTATACGCAACCAAACTATGTGCAAATGCAACACCAAAATTTCTTTCAACTGTTGAATCAGATAAATCTCTTTGCAAACGAGAAATTGGAAGTTTTGTACTAAAGTAATTAAACAATGCATTTGCTAAACCAAGATTTCCTTCACTATTTTCAAAATCAATTGGATTAATTTTATGAGGCATAGTTGATGAACCTGTTTCTCCTTCTTTTGGCTTTTGTGTGATCCAATTGTCACTTATATATCTCCACATATCTTGATTAAAACCGATAAGTATCACATTGATTCTTCTCATTGAATCAAAAATTTCAGCGTACGTATCATGCGATTCAATTTGAGTTGTAATTAAATTTGGTTCCAAATTAATTCCTCTTTCTTTATTTAATTTTTCAATAAAATTAATTGTAAACTGTTTCCAATTAATTTCAGGATAGGCAACTAAATGTGCATTGTAATTCCCTGTTGCTCCATTAAGTTTTGCTAAGATTTTATTTCTTTTTAATTGATCTATCTGCCTTTTAAGTCTTGCAGAAAAAACCTTAAATTCTTTTCCGAGAGTTGTAGGCGAAGCACTTTGTCCATGAGTACGAGCAAGCATTGGAGTTTTTTTAAACCTAATTGCGAGTTGCTCTATTTCTCCAGAAACAGAATCAAGAGCAGGAATTATTACTTTTTTCTTTGCTTCGGAAAGCATAAGCGCGTAACTTATGTTATTTGTATCCTCTGAGGTAAGCGCGAAATGAATCCACTCAATAGTATCTTTTAAGGAAGTTTTGCTGAGATGCTCCTTTATAAAATACTCAACAGCTTTTACGTCGTGATTAGTTTTTGCTTCATGAATTTTTATTTCAAAAGCATCTTTTGTTTCAATATTATAAAGATTGCGGATTATTTTCTTTTCAGCATCACTAAATTTTCTTAGTCCAACTTTTTTTTCTTCAGAAAGTGCAATCAAATATTCTCCTTCAACAATTATTCTATAGCGTATAAGAGATTCTTCACTGAAGTAATTTGATAATTCCTCAACAGCTTTTCTGTATCTCCCGTCGATTGGGCTAATTGATTTAAGTGATTGCATATTATTTTATGATGTAAGTTCTCAGGTTATTTGTAATTCTTTCTAGGATGTCAATATTATCACTTTTTATGAACTTCTGCTTTGTAATCTGCTCAAATATCTGAATATAACGTCTAGAAAGCTCCTGCACCATCTCTTCTGGGGCTTCTGGTAAAACCTTGTCCTCATATGGCTTACAGTTGTCCTTAAACCACAATCGGAGAAACTCTTTATCAAAATATTCAGGATCAAGACCTTGATCAATTCTGGCTTGATAAGTTCCTGCCTGCCAATATCTCGATGAATCTGGAGTATGAATTTCATCAATCAAAGTTACTTTCCCATTTTCATCAATTCCAAATTCATATTTTGTATCAACAAGAATCAGTCCTGCCTCGAGTGCAATTTCTTGACCTCGTTTAAAAACTTTAATTGCTTTATCTGCCACTTCATCCCAAATTTCTTTTGATACCAGCGCTTCTCTAACAATTTCTTTTGGAGTAACAGGTCTATCGTGTTCATCTGATTTTGTTGTTGGAGTAAGAACTGGTTCATCTAATTTCTGATTCTTTTTCATTCCATCAGGAAGAATAAAGCCACCAAAATCTCTCTCACCGTTTTGGTAAAGTGTCCAAAGTGATGTGTTTGTTGTACCAGTAATATATCCGCGAACAATTACTTCAATTGGAAGTGGTTTACACTTTTTGGCAACGAGTACATTTGGATCCGGAACTTCAATGACATGGTTCTGCACAATGTCCTTAGTTTTTTCAAACCAAAAAGCACTAATCTGATTCAAAACTTGTCCCTTATAAGGAATGTGAGCAATGATTCTATCGAAAGACGAATGCCTATCTGTTGAAATTAAAATAATTTTGTCACCCTGGATGTATATATCACGAACTTTTCCAACTTTTCTTTTGCCGATGTTTGTAAAATTTGTTTCTTTTAGTATGTTCATAAATTTATTTCAAAATTACTACTCCTGCTCCTTTTTCTATTTGCCCAATTTGGTACAAACTGAAATTAGAATATGCTTTTAAAATTTCTTTTACTTTTTCTACCTCACTTTGTGACACAATAAAAACTAGTCCGATTCCCATATTAAAAACTTGATACATTTCTTGTTCTGGTACATTACCTATTTTTTGCATTACCTCAAAAATAGGTAAAACTGGCCAGGTGCCTTTTGTAATTATAGCGTTTAAATTTTCTGGTAGCACTCTTGGGATATTGTCTAAAAATCCACCGCCAGTTATATGTGCAATACCTCTTACTTCAATTCCACCATCTAAAAGTGCGAAAATTGGATTAGTATAATTTATATGTGGCTTAAGAAGAGCTTCTCCAATCGTTTCAGTAAGTTCTGGAATTTTTGAATCAACTTTGAGTCCTGCTTTATCAAAAATTAATTTTCTCGCAAGAGAATATCCGTTTGTATGAAGTCCATTAGAAGCTAATCCGAAAATAATATCTCCTTCTTGTATTTTTTCTCCAGTAATAATTTTATTTCTATCAACAATTCCCGTAATACATCCTGCAATATCGTGCTGTCCGGGCAAATACACTCCCGGCATTTCTGCAGTCTCTCCACCAATTAAAGAAACCTTATTTTCTTTGCAGGCATCAGCCATTCCAGCTACCATATCTTCCATTATTTCTGGATTCAATTTTTCATGCGCGACATAATCAAGAAATGTTATTGGTCTCGCACCCATAGCCACAATGTCATTACAACTATGATTTACAATATCTTTTCCAACAGAATCATAAACACCCATCATTTCTGCAACAATAAGTTTTGTACCAACACCATCAATACTTTGAACCAAAACAGGCTCTTTATAGCTATTTACTATCTCCTTAAGGTCGTACAAAGCTCCAAAACTACCTATACCTGTCAAAACTGAGCTTGTATGAGTTGATTTAACCTTATCCTTAATTCGGTTTACAACCTCCTGCCCAGCCTCGATATTTACTCCTGCATCTGTGTATAAGTCACTCATTGTTCTATTTTGTTTCCTCTAAATATTTTTTGTAGCCAACCTGCTCTAATTTTTCCGCTTTTCTATTTACATCATCTTTCATTTTTTCTGAATATTTTTTTAGTTCTGATTTCAAATTTTCATCATTTGTTGCAAGAATCTTCACTGCAAGTAATCCAGCATTTTTTGCAGCATTTATTCCAACTGTTGCTACTGGAATTCCTGGTGGCATTTGAACAGTAGATAAAAGTGAATCAAGTCCATCCAAGGTTTTTGCTTGAACTGGCACACCAATAACAGGAACTGTTGTTGATGCAGCTATTACTCCAGCAAGATGTGCTGCTCCTCCAGCAGCAGCAATTATTACTTTAAGTCCACGAGCCTCTGCGGTTGTTGAATACTCATGGGCTCTATCCGGTGTTCTATGTGCTGAACATACAGTAATTTCATACTCAACTTTAAAATCCTCAAAAACTTTTGCTGCTTCCTGCATTACACCCAAATCTGAATCAGATCCCATTATTATTCCTACAAGTGGTTTTGTCATATAATAATTATTTACGTGTTATTAAATATTCATTTAAAATTTCATCGGAAGGGTCACGTCCTTTCAATTTATTTAATTCATCAAGAGTTAATGTGTTTAAAAAATCAAATACAGGTTTTTTAGATGCATGAGGGCGAAATTCTAAACCCCGAATGTTCATTCTCTCGTCAATCTCATGAAAGTGCTTTAGTACTTTTTGATATTTTCCAAAAATTAAATTGCTGTCCTTCTCAATTATTGCGGTTCCATCACCATCTACACTAATTACTTCATCAGTATTTGGCTGTGGATTATTCATTACATCTTCCTCTTTTTTTTCAAACATGTTGTTTTAATTAACTTGATTAATGTCTATTTAAAAAATTTTATCGCATTTTGGAAGATTTGGAAACCAGGTCCAACTTTTGGTAATTTCTTGCCTTCTCTTTTTGCTTTTTCATTTAGAAATGGAAATTGAGGAAGCTGTGTTGTAAATAATGCGCGTTCAGGATGAGGCATCATTCCAATAACTCTTCCGTCATATCCAAGCACTCCCGCAATATCTTCAAGCGCTCCGTTTGGATTTGCTTCTAGATTTTGATACTCACAAACCTCGCCTTTGGTGTATCTAACAGCAATTCTATCTTCAAAATTTAATTGCTCTAAAGTTTCTGCTGGTGCAAAATATTTTCCTTCTCCATGAGCAATCGGAAGTGAAAGTTTGTTGATCCCTTTTAACCAAGGGCTAATACTTGATTCAACTTTTACGTCAACCCATCTGTCCAAATATCTTGCTTTTTTGTTAAAAGTAAGTGCTCCTGGTAAAAGTCCAAGGTTTGTAAGAATTTGAAAACCGTTACAGATTCCGATGACAAGTTTTTTTTGTTTTACAAATTCTTCTAAATCTTTTTGTAGATGGTTTCGAACTTTATTTGCATAAGCTTTTCCAGAACCTGTGTCATCTCCGTATGAAAATCCCCCAGGAAAAGCAAGAATTTGATAATTTTTTATTTTCTTTGTGCTGTCAATTAAATCATTAATGTGAACAATATCTGCCTGCCCTCCAGCCAATTCAAAAGCATATTTTGTTTCTTCTTCGCAGTTTAGTCCGTAGCCAGAGAAAACGAGGACTTTCACTTTATTCTTTTTTGCTTTTTGTTTTTTCATTTTGTTTTCTTGAACTTGGGAGCGAAGCTCCCAAGTCAATTAAAAATCTTTGAATGTTGACTTGTAAGATTTCAGAGCATCTGCAACATTGATATTCACAATTTCATTTTTATTCTTACCAACTATTTTAATTTTTTCATCTTTACTTACTTTGCCAATTAATGTGAACGAATTCCCTTTTAAGGTTTTCTCAAATTTATCTTTATTTTTTGGATTAACACTTGCTAAAATTCTTCCTTGGCTTTCTGAAAACAATGTAAAGTTGTCTGATGTTGTGCTTTTGATTTTTTCAAGAGAAATTTCTGCTCCAAGTTTTCCTGAAATTGAGGATTTAGAAAGTGCTACAACAAGTCCACCTCTACCAATACTAATTGCACTTGCAATAATTCCAGATTCAGTACATTTACTAAACGCTTTGTATAATTTTTTATTTTTTTCTCCATCTACTGCAGGAACATTATTTCCAACATATTCTTTTTTGTCTTCCTCACTAAGCAGTGCAAAATATTCAGAACCGCCCAATTCATTATATGTATCTCCAAGAATATAAATTAAATCGCGAGCAAATTTAAAATCAATTGAAATAGCTTTTGTTGCATCTTTCATAACTCCAATCGATGAAATTAAAAGTGTTGGTGGAATAGAAATTAAAAGAGGTTTTCCATCTTTATCAAAACCTTTAAAGTCATTAAACATGCTGTCTTTTCCTGATATAAGGGGTGTTCCATAGAGTATAGAGTAGTCAAAACATGCTTTTACAGCCTTTTTGAGCTGATTTAGGCGCACAGGATCAGTAGAACTACACCAACAGAAGTTATCAAGCAAAGCTAGATTTTCGATGTCTCCGCCAGCAGCAATTGCTGTTCTAATTGAAGTATCAATACTTGCTGCAGCCATTTTATAACTATCAATTTCAGAATATGTTGGTGCAAGAGCTGCTGATAAAACAATACCTCTTTTTGAATCTAGTACTGGCTTAAGAACTGCTGCATCTGCATTTACTAATCCTCGTCCTTGTAAAGGTTTAAGAACTGAACTTGCTTGAACTTCGTGATCGTATTGATTTGAAATGAATTCATAACTTGCAATGTTTAATCTCTTCAACATCGAAATTAAAGTTTTTGAAAGATTTGAATTATTTTGAACCGGTGGTTCTACAAAAACTTTTTTCTCTTCCATTGTCGTAAGTTGTTTTTTAGGAAGTCCGTTATGCAAAAATTCTAGTTCAACATCCATAATTACTTTTTTATCGAAAGTCACTTTGCACTTTCCAGAATTATTAAATGTTCCAATTACAGTTGCTTCAACACCACGTCTTTTCATTAATTCATTAAATTTTTCCCATTTACTTTTTGGAACAGACAAAGTCATTCTTTCTTGTGATTCAGAAATCCAAATTTTCCATGGCTCAAGTCCAGGATATTTAAGTGGAACTTTTTCTAACTCTACAGAGCACCCATTACATTCTTTTGCCATTTCAGCCACAGAACAAGAAATTCCTCCTGCACCGTTGTCTGTGATACTTGTATAAAGTCCAAGATCACGAGCTTCTTTTACGATTGCATCGCTTAACTTTTTTTGTGTTATTGGATCACCGATTTGAACGGCTGTTGCCGGACTTCCAGAATCCATTTCTTCAGAAGAAAAAGTTGCGCCATGGATTCCGTCTTGCCCTACACGTCCACCAACCATCACAATGTAATCTCCATTTTTTGCTTCTTTTTCGGTTGAATCTTTTCCTTTAATTATTCTTGGAATTAAACCAACTGTTCCAGCAAAAACTAAAGGCTTTCCTCTGTAACGGTCGTTAAAGTAAACAAAACCCTGTGCAGTTGGAATTCCAGAACAGTTTCCCCCAACGTTAACTCCTGCTATAACTCCATCCATTATTCTTCTTGGAGGAAGCATTTTTTGAGTTAAATTTTTATCTTTAAAAAGTGGTCGAGTATCTTTTGGGTCTGCCAAACAAAAACCATAAACGTTTGCTATTGGCTTTGCTCCCATTCCAAATCCAATTTCATCTCTATTCACACCGACGATTCCTGTAATTGCTCCTCCGAATGGATCTAACGCTGATGGGCTATTGTGGGTTTCAACTTTGTGACTTACTAAATATTTATCATCAAAAATAATTGCTCCTGCGTTGTCAGAAAAAACAGAAACACAAAAATCTTTCTTACCTTTTTTCTTTCTTATAATATTTGTAGCTTCCTTTATATATGATTTGTATAAACCTTTTTGTATATCATCAATTGGATTTGCAAAAATTGTATGTTTACAATGCTCTGACCAAGTCTGCGCAATTGATTCGAGCTCAACGTCAGTTGGATTTCTCTTTGTAGATTTAAAATAGGCTTGTATTGCCTTCATAAAATCAAGGTCAAGAGCTAGCGGACCTCGAGACGTTCCATCTTTATCGATAATTCCCTGTTTACCAAGTTTTGCTAATTCTTCGTCTGTTATATTTAAATTTATTTCCGTAACTGTAGATTTCGATTCGAGTTTCACTTTTGGTACTAGAATTTCTAGTCCATTTTTTTTGAATTCCGTCTCAGGCAGAATGCGTGATTTTTGAATTAGAGGATTGTGAAGCGAGTATGCAATTTTTTCAACTTCTTCTTTTTTTATTTCTCCAGTTACAAAAAAAATCTGTGAGCTGTATACAGACTCGCCAGATTTAAATTTTTTCTTTAGTAGATCTTCTATTGTTTCTTTGGTTGTATTTCCAACGTTGTCGGTTACTCCGGGCAAATAACTTACTTCGATAAGCCAATCAAATTTTTTAGGAGCTTCAATCTTATTTACAGAATATTTCTCAAGAAGTGGATTCGCTAAAATTTCACCTACTTTTTCTAAGTCTTTTTTATTAAGACTGGCATCAATAGTATAAGCATCAGCAATGGAAACACTTTTGTTTTTTCCTTTCAGTCCAAAACTCTCAAATTGTTTTTCTTTCACCGTCGCTCTGGCGTCTGGTACTTTATAGGAAATCGTTATACGTGAAGGCATAGTTTACTCAACATTTGTATTATTCATCTCATCAAGTATTTTCTTTGCTTCAGCAACATCTTTTTCCTCGACAAATACCCCATACTGAACATTGGGATTACTTCCACCTCCATATTGTGGATTGGTGTTAAGATTTCCAGCCGGACCAGTGGTTGATTTAATTCCGCTATTTTCAAGACTGCCTTTTATAATAGCAGCCTCAATTTCGTTTTTTACTAAACTAACCAGAATTCTCATAAGGTTTTTAAATTAACTCTTTTTATTATCGCTACTAATCATTTTTATTGCTTCACTAACAGTTGGCATAAATTGTGCTGGGAAAATAATTGTTGAATTTTTTTCTGCACTGATTTCTGCCATTGTCTGAAGAGTTCTCAATTGTAGAGCAACTGGATGAGCAGAAATTATATCTGCTGCTTCACCTAGTTTTACCGCTGCCTGAAATTCCCCTTCTGCTGCAACAATTTTTGCTCGTCTCTCTCTTTCTGCCTCGGCCTCTTTTGCCATAGCTCTCTGCATATTATCTGGAAGTGTTATGTCTTTAATTTCAACAGCTGTTACCTGAACTCCCCATGGTTCTGTGTGAGAATCTATAACATTTTTTATTTGCTGATTTATATCAATCGTTTGTGACAAAAGTTGGTCAAGTTGAAATTGTCCAATAACATTTCTAACCGTTGTTTGGCTAATTTGATTTACTGCATTATAAACATCCTCAACTGCAACAACTGATTTTTGTGGATCAACGATGTGATAGTAAGCCACTGCAGCGATATCAATTGAGACATTATCTTTAGTAATAATTTTTTGTGACGGAATAGCCATGGTAACTGTTCGCAAAGTTACTTTTGTCATCATTTCTAAAAGTGGGATAAGAAGGATTAAACCAGGACCCCTAACACCTGTACACTTTCCAAGAAAGAAAATAACTCCTCTGTCATATTCTTTTACGACACGGAGTGAGAGTAAAACCAAAACAACAGCTACAATGATGATATAAGCCATGGTGTTTAATATTAATTAGTACCTAACCAGTATAGCAAAAATGTAAAAATTACTGCAATTTTGAAAGATAATCAATTATTACTTCTGGGTACAAAACTCTTTCAACCTCTTTGATTCTTTCGTGGAGAGTTTCTGCAGTGTCACCAGGTAAAATTGGTACTTGTTCCTGAGCCAAAAAATCTCCATCATCGAGCCTTTCTGTCGCAACATGGATTGTTGTACCAGTAACAGAGTTTCCACTTGCAAGTGCATCTGCGACAGCGTTATCTCCTTTAAATAAAGGTAAAAGTGAGGGGTGAGAATTTAAAATTCTATTTTTGTATTTTTCAAAAATTGGAGCAGAAAGAATCGTCATAAAACCAGCCATTGCAACTAAATCTATTTTGTTTTTTTCTAAAACTTCAATAATTTTATTTGTATACTTTTCGCGATTAAATTTTGAATTGGAGCCGAGAGGAGAGACCTCCAAGAAGGAGGACTCACCTCCTGTCTCCCTAAAATCAGTTCGTAATACAAGTTCAGTTGGAACATTAAATTTTTTAGCTACCTCATCAATTCCACGACAATGTCTATCAGCCAAAACTAAATCCACTTTAAGACCCTGCTCAAGCATTGCTTCTAGGAGTGATCCTGTACCAGAAACAAAAACTGCTAGTTTTTTATTCATATTCAATAGTTGAAGGTGGTTTTTGGGTGATATCAAAAAGCACTCTATTTATTCCTCTAACTTTTCCAACTATGTTGGAAGAAATTTTTTCTAGCAACTCAGTTGGGATTTTGTGCCAATCAGCACTCATTCCATCAACTGAATCAACAGCACGAAGAGAAACCATATAATCATAAGTTCGCGAATCACCCATAACTCCAACAGATCTAAGCGGAAGTAAAACTACAAAGGCTTGCCAAATTTTTTCGTATTCACCGGCTTTCTTAAGTTCTTCAATATAAATTGAATCCGCTTCTCTTAAAATATTTAATCTATCCTCTGTTATATCTCCGACAATTCTAATCGCGAGTCCTGGACCTGGGAATGGATGCCGCCAGAGCATGTCATGAGGTAAATTTAAAACAGCTCCAATTTTTCTAACTTCATCTTTATATAGATCTCTAATTGGTTCAATAATTTTGAATCCAAATTTATCAGGAAGTGTTAAGTTGTGATGGCTTTTAATTTTTGATGCATGTTTTGTTGGTTCTGCAGATTCAATTCGGTCTGGATAAATTGTTCCTTGCGCCAAATATTTTATATCGTATTGTTTTAATTGTTTTTTAATTGTATCTTCAAAGACCTCGATAAATGTGTGGCCAATTATTTTTCTTTTTTGTTCGGGGTCAGTTACACCAGCAAGTCGTCCTAAAAATAATTTGGAAGCATCAACTACATGCAAATCAAATTTTTGTTTTTTTAGTAACGTTGCAACGCTTGTGACTTCGTTTTTTCTAAGCAGTCCTGGGTCAACAAAAACAGCATGCAGTTGTTTACCGATTGCTTTGTGGAGCAGTGTAGCAGCCACTAGTGAATCAACACCTCCTGAAATACCCACCAAGACATGGTCTTTTCCGACTTTTTGTTTAATTTCGGTAATAATATTTTTTGAAATATCCTCAATTTTCCAATCTTTTGAAACTTTACAAATTCCAAGGACGAAATTTGAAATAATCTTTTTACCATTTTTTGTGTGAGTAACTTCAGGATGAAATTGGATTGCAAAAAAGTTTTTTGCTTTATGTTTGTATGCTGCAACTTTACACCCAGGAGTTGTAGCAGTTACGATAAAATCTTTTGGTAACTTTTCAACCTGGTCACCGTGGGAAAACCAAACAATTTCTTCGTCCTTTAATCCTTTAAAAATATTTTCTTTCTGTAAAACACTAAGAATTTCTTTTCCGAATTCCCTGCTTTTTCCTTTTACAACTTTACCACCAAGCATTTCGGTCATTACTTGGTGTCCATAACAAATTCCTAAAATTGGAATATTCAAATTAAAAATTTCTTTTGCTGGGCGAGGGCTACCCTTGCTCAAAACTGATGAAGGACCCCCAGAAAAAATGATTCCTTCTGGATTGATTTCTTTTATTCTTTCAGCGGTTACATCGAACGGCAAAATTTCTGCCTTCACTCCAAGATCTCGCACTCTTCTTGCTATTAAGTGAGCAAATTGGCTTCCAAAATTCAAAATTATTATCATATGGGTTATTAAGTTTTTCTTAATTTGAGAAACGACTTCTCAAGAGGAAGTCCTTCCTCAAATTATTATTGTTTCATCTCTATCTGGTCCGACTGATACAATTCTTGCCTTGCAATCTGTTTCAGATTCGATAAATGAAATCACAGCTTTTAATTCTTCCGGAAATTGGTTAACCTCTCGCATTTCTCGAATTGATGTAAGCCAACCCTTAAATGTTTTGTAAACTGGTTTGCAATATTTTAAAACCTCAAGATCTGGAATAGCAATTTTTATTTGTATTCCCTTTTTTAAAATTTTATTTCCTAAATTAAAATCTGGTCCTTCGTATGTGTAAGCATTGCAAATCAAAATATTTTCGCACTCGTCCATCACATCAAGTTTTGTAATAATCAAATCTTTGCTACTAAACTGTGTTGTGTATCTTAAAAACGGCAAATCAAGCCAACCTGTACGCCTTGGGCGCCCAGTTGTTGCTCCATATTCAAAACCTGCTTTTCTAATTCCAACTCCTTGAACAAATTCATCTGTTTCATTTACAGACGCATTTGGAAATTTTTCTTTTTCAATATCTTTTGTAATTCCTGCTGTACCACACCACTCTGCTGATTTTGTTCCTCCGAGTTCTGTTGGAAATGGTCCTTCGCCAACCCTTGTCATATAAGGAGCTTTTACAATTCCCAAAGTTAAATCAACGTCAGACACCTTAAGTCCAACTCCCTTTGCAAGTCCTCCGATTGTGCAATCTGAAGCTGTAACGTACGGATATGTTCCGTAATCAATACTAAGTCCTGCACCTTGTGCTCCCTCTAAAAGAATTTTCTTTTTTCCGAGCGCCTCACGAAGAAATGAATCTGTATCTGTAATCTGGTTTTCCAAAATTTTTCCATATTCCATATAGGCATCAACAATCGCATCAAAATTAAAAATTTCTTTTGCATCAAAAAATTTTCCACTACCCAAATGTTTGTGCTTCATAATTTCCTCAATCTGAGCTATATCGTACCCGCGAAGCAAAGTAGTTTTATCATTCAAATTTTTCTTGAGTTTACGCACAAAAATTTCCTTATTTAAAATATCATTAACTACAAGCCCATTTCGAGAATAGTAGTCAACATAAACTGGACCAATTCCCCTTCCTGTTGTTCCAATTTTACCGTCTGATTTACTTTCTTTAATTCTGTCCATCAGGAGGTGCTGAGGCATAACCAAATGAGCATTGCGAGAAATCAAAAGATTTTTGTATGTATAACCAGTAGATTTTAGAAGTTCAATTTCTTCCATTATTACTGCTGGATCAAAAGCTGCCCCTGTGCCAATTATATTTATTTTACCTTCCTTGTCGTAAAGAATTCCTGATGGGATTAAGTGAAAAATATGTTCAGTGTCGCCAAGTTTAATTGTGTGACCAGCATTTGCTCCTCCAGTTCCTCGAGCAATAATATCTGCCCATGATGCAAAAATATCTACAAATTTTCCTTTGCCAGTGTCACCAAATTGATTACACACAATTCCTAGTGTATTCACTCCTTCGAGTAATTTATCAATTTGTATTTTATTCATCCAGTTTAAAATTTATTTATTGTAAAATATCGTGAGGATGTGATTCGCGAAGACCAGAATGCGTTATTCTGTGAAAATCTGCTTTTTCTTGTAAAGTAGAAACTGAATCTGCTCCAACATACCCCATGCCACTTCGGAGACCTCCAATATATTTGTGCAACACATCAGAAACTTTTCCTTGATATGTGACAAATCCTTCAACTCCTTCTGGAACTAATTTATCAATGGCAGCATCTCCTTGGCGATATCTTTCTCGAGAAGCTCTGCTTGATTGCATTGCGCCAAGTGAACCCATCCCTCGATACATTTTTATTCTTCCGTCAGGTGTATCACGAACTTCTCCGGGAGTTTCTTCTGTTCCTGCAAGCATTCGTCCAAGCATTACACAATCGGCACCCGCACCAAGGGCAATTGGAATATCTCCAGAGGTTGTAATACCCCCATCAGCACAAACTGGAATTCCTGTACCTCTAAGTGCTTTTGCACAATTGTAAACTGCAGTGACTTGAGGACATCCGATTCCAGCAACAATTCGCGTTGTGCAAATTGAGCCTGGACCTTGTCCAACTTTTACTCCATCTGCTCCAGCATCAACTAATCTTTTTGCTGATTCACCCTCTGAAACATTTCCAACAACTACATCAATTTTTGGATATTTTTCTTTAATAGTTTTTAGCGTAGTGTAAACATTTTTTGAATCACCATGTGCTGTGTCTATTACCAAAACATCACAACCGGCTTCAGATAAAAGGCCAGCGCGAACTAATGCGTCGTCGCCAGTACCAATTGCGGCACCAACTCGAAGATGTCCATCTTTGTCTGTGTTGTAAAGTGAAGCTGTGCCTTTTAATAATCTTGAAACGTCTGCAAATGTATAAACACCAGCAAGTTCATTTTTCTCATTGATTAAAGGGAGGACTCCCTTTTTTGCATCATTCATTATTTTGTGAGCTTGCTCCAAAGTAGTTCCAGCAGGTGCTGTCAAAATTTTTCCGATTGGTGTCATGACATCTTTTGCGAGTGATGTATTATCACTACAATGCAAGAAATCAGTGCGAGTTAAAATTCCCGCAAGTTTTCCATCACTATTTACAACCGGAAAAGTATGAAATCTATAATTTTTTTCGTTTCTTAATTTTTCAATTGCTCCAATACTGTCTTCTTCATTAACAAAAATTGGTTTATCAATTAAACCATTTAAATGTAATTTAACTCTTCGAACTTGTGAGGCTTGAACCTCAGGTGTAAGCGCTTTATGAATTATTCCCAAGCCACCAAGTTTTGCCATTGCGATTGCCATTTCTTCTTCTGTGACTGTATCCATTGCAGCACTAACAACTGGGCAATTTAAAGTTATATTTTTTGAAAATTTAGTTTTTATTGAAACGAGTCCTGGGTCAACCTCTGAAAAACCTGACTTTAAGCGAACGTCATCATAAGTAAGGGCAAGACCAGCGACTTCCATTTTTACAAAAAAGTCGTCTTTTTTTAGTTTCTTATCGTTCATAAAAATAGTTTACATTATTTTAGGAATTTTGGAAACATTTCAGCCTAATTATTTCATTAAGTGGCCGATTCCAGTTCAGACATTTTTTTCTTTATTTCTATAGGTATATCAGATTCTAATACTTTAAAATCTCCTTTATCATCAACTCTTCTTTCTATAAAAGATTTACAGTCGTCAAAAGATCCAAATTTATTAATCAAATTTTTTGCTCTTTCAAAAATAACCATATCTCCTTCTTCCTGTGCGTCTAGAGCAAAGCCATATAAAGACATCTGGTTATTTTTCATAGTATTTTTCCAAAATATTTCTTGTTCTTTTGAAGAAGCATTTTTAATACTATTTTTTGCTTCTTCGAGTCTTGCTTCTGCTTTATTGAGAAGTAATTCTGGAGTAATTGGAACAGCCTCTTTGATGCCGGCCTTTACTCTCAATTGATGAAAATGTAAATGAAATTTAAGACTTTTATAACCATCTCTACCAAGACTTGGATATATATCTGTACTTCCTTTTTTATAAGCAGAGTAAAGAATACTTTCTCCAGTATCCGAAATTTTAAATGGTTTTTTTTCTACAACACTGGTAGCTAATCTAATTTTTTCTTCACTGGAAACATCTCTCTGTCCAGATAGAACAGTATCAATTGAAAGTTTCTCACCATCTGGTTCAAAAGCATTTTCTTTCTGTCGTTTTTTTCCGTTCTCTCCAATTTCAATTTTATTTAGAACATCAAAAGGATACAATTTGCCATCCTTCAGTGCATAAATCGGTAAGTTAAATTCTTTGGCATATTTTTGCAATTCGGAAATATCAATCGTTTCAAAATCTGGATTAAATTGTGAGATATTAATATATAGGCCAGCAACTTTTGGTTTCTCCACTACAATCTCATTATAACTGCCATATCGTCTTTCTTCTGCTGGAGTACCAATCGCCTTATTTAAATGTTTTGATATATTTTTTTGTATACTTGTTCTTTGAATTTGTTTAGTTTCTTTATCGTATTTTGCACTTCGGCTATACAATCCTTCGGCAACAGTTCCTGAATCCTCAGCATACGCACTTAAAACTGTACCTCCACCCAAAATAACACCAAAGGTATAGAAAGTTTCTACGTCATGCTGACCCTCTCTAATTACCGAAGCTGAAATAGTTGGTTCTAAACCCATTATTAAGGATAATTTATCTTCAGTACTAAGTGATTCAGTATTAAAGGTTGGATTATTCATAGAGGTATTTCTGTTGGCTCTATATTTTGTTGGAACACCATGTAAAAAAATATCTCCATTTTCTCTAGACAAGGTTTCAACGTCTCTGATTTCGCTTTCGCCTTCAAAAGTAGATTTCAAATCAGATTGCTCTGTATAGAATTTTTTTAATTTATCTTTTGCGTCTTCAAGAGACGATATATCCAAAATAACACTCTCGGTTTCACCGATAATTTTTAGTCTTTCCGCAATATCTTTTTCTAAGTCTTCTAATTTCTTTTTTTCTGGACTAATACCTAATTCCTGTTCAACTTCATTTCTACGAAACAAAGAAGAAATTCTAGACCATAATTGAGCTTTTTGTTTTTCAGCTTCAACTTCCCCCGCTTTAATTTTTTCTTCAATTTGTTCTTTTTCTTGTCTAAGGGTTTCGATTGTTTTCTCTTGTTCGGCAATTAAATTTTGACGGTCAGGATTCCCTTTTTCTTTTTTAAAATACTGAAAACGCAATTCTCTGATTTCATCAGCAATTTTTTGACGTCCTGATAAAGAATATCGCTTAGAAAATTCAACTAAGTCAGAATGGGTATCCTGTGACGAAAGATTTTCATTTTCTGGAGTTGGCTCAGTATTTGAATCTATCTCCTCATATTCGCCCTCAATTAATGTAGAATCTAGATTTTTCATGCATTTACATTATAGCAATGTATCAATGTTTTACCCTTTTACAATTGCATCCAAAATAAGGCCAGAAACATCCACGTTTGAGTCTTCTCTTTTTATACTGTTAGTTAAATATAATGATGAGTAAACAGTTAAAAGTCTTTTTATTCCTGAGACCAATACTCCGTGACTAATTAGAGCTATCACATCAGTTGCACCAAATTTTTTACATTCATCTGCAAACTTTGAGACAGTACCTCCAGTTTCAACGAGATCATCAACTACACCAACAACTTTTCCTTTTACAACATTCTTAAAATCATCGTCACATTCAATACATATATCAAAAGAATTTTTTCTTTTCTTTTGTGTACCTTTTAAATTTGCTCTTCTTTGTGATCCAGCATCAGGAGCTAGAAAAACTGCATCTGGATATTTTGCCTGTGCTGCTTTTTTCAAAACTTCTACTGCAGAAACATTCGTAATCGGATATTTCTCCACCCAATCTCGGCCAAAAAAATGTGCGTCTATTGCATAGATTCGCTTGACCTTATAATAATTACATAATTTTGAAACAAGATCTTCAGCTGCGTTTGTTTCGCCTGGATTACTTGCATGATCTTGCATACTGTATGGAAAATATGAAAAAAATACTTCAACTGTGGCCTTGGTTCTCGCTAAAACACTTAAAACCATCTGGAGTTCAACTAAACCCTTACTTGGACCAGACTGTCCTGAATGAACAACAACGACTCTCCAATCAATTTCTTTTACAGAATCCGGCAAACGTACATAAACTTCGTCATCTGGAAAAAATCTTTGACCTTCTTTGTTTCCGAGTGGATATAAAATATCGTAATCATTTGGTAGTTTCATCAACTTCACTAAGTGCTCGGCTCTGATGGTCGGAATGATTGTTGTTTTCATTTTTAATTTTTATTTATTTATTAAAATTATATTATCACGGTTCGAGAGCATGACGAAATTATTTTGATTTTTTCTCAAAAAAAAGCTACAGTTATGAAGTTTTAAATACATTGCGGGATCGTCTAATGGTAGGACTGCGGCTTTTGGAGCCGCGTATATTGTTTCGAGTCCAAGTCCCGCAGTTTTTGAACGCAGTGAAAAACTGCGGGAAAGAAGCAAATAATTTTGCTTCTTTCATGGACTCGAAGCCCGATTGAGATAATTTATGAGGGACGAAATAAATTATCCAATTGCGGGTATTGAAGCTGTAAGCTTCGAGATTCCAAGTCCAGTATGAAAATTTTTAGTCGAGGAAGAGACTCCAAGTCCTATAAAATTTTTATAAAAAATGCGATACCCTATTCGAGTATCGCTGTTAACGAACATTTACTTTGCAGAGACAGAGCGGGTCAGATTACACCCGCTTTTTGCAGCCTTGCTGCGAGCTTGACCATGACTCCGACGCTTCCGCCGTTTCGGATCTGTTCCTTCTGATGATCGGAGAGTTCGAATTTCCAACCACAATCCTCACCGGCCCACTTCACTGCACCGTTTTCCCAGTCGATATTGACCGACCGCAGTTTCGAAGCAAAGAGGACGTTGATATGATTTTTTGGCATAACCACACAGAGCAGGCCGTTCGCGAACATGCTGTTGTAGAAGATGCGAGCAAAACTCGGTGCGATGACGCACCGAATGCCCGCGCCCTCAAGCGCCCAAGGCGCGTGTTCGCGTGAAGAGCCTGTGCCGAAGTTTTCTCCCGCCACTAGAATTTGGGAGCTGAAGAGCTTCGGTTTATCCTCCGGCGAAACCGAAGAATCTTCCAAGCAGTGCTTACCGAACTCCGACTTCCTGGTCTCGTTCAGATACTTGGCTGGAATGATTTGGTCAGTGTCCACATTGGCATCTGGCAGGTAAAAAACGCTGCCTGAAAAATCCTTCACCTCGCCAACACTAAAAAGATGAAGAAGATTGCTGTAGTCAGGTTTTTGCGAAGGGATATCCTTCCAGTCACTACCGCAGGTTTGACCCCACGACGACACGCCGCCGATTTCATCAGCAACGTCCTTGCAAAGGCTGACTGATGGTTCCGATACCACTCCGTTGATCGCGGTATAGGCCGCAGTCGCAGGAGACACCAAATGAACCATACCGCTTTCGCCCATGCGTCCCGGGAAGTTTCGGTTTGTCGTCGAAACGCAAACCTCCCCCGGAGCGATGACACCGCAACTCATCCCAAGACAGGCCCCGCAATTCGGACCACTCACGAAACACCCCGCCTTGACGAAGGTTTCGAGGAGTCCTCTTTTGAGAGCCATCTCGTAGATATGCTGGGTAGCTGGAACAACAATGCAGCGGACACCGTCCGCAACCTTGCCGCCCTTCAGACGAAATACTGCTTCCGCGATGCGCAAATCTTCCAACCGGCCGTTTGTGCACGAACCGATGTAAACCTGATCGACGGGCTTTCCCGCCATTTTCGAAACAGGAACAACATCGCCCGGAGAATAGTTGTCAGTGATGACCGGAACCATTTCCGAAACGTCGATCTCGACCACCTGGTCATAAACCGCGCCTTCATCACTGTTCCAACGTTTCCAGTCGATGTTTTGATTCGGGGACAAGGATTTCATGTAATTGATCGTGGTTTGATCCACCATCATCATCCCCGACGTTGCACCTGCCTCGACTGCCATGTTGCTGATTGGCATCCGAGCTTCCATGCTCATACCTTCGATGACTGAGCCACCGAATTCGAGCACTGCGTTGGCGGCACCTTTCACGCCGATTCTGTTGATCAAGGTGAGGATGAGGTCCTTCGAATAAACGTTTGCCGGCAGGGTGCCAACGAAATTTACGCGAATGACTTTTTGGGGAGGACAAATCCAAAGCCCGGTAATGATACCGTTCTCGAGGTCTGTTGTGCCAACCCCTGCCGCCAGAGCGCAGAAAGCGCCGTGTGTGCAAGTATGACTGTCTCCCATAATTCCCACCTCACCTGGACGAATCCAGCCCTTTTCTGGAATGATCGCATGGCAAATTCCGTTGCGTCCGACGTCGAGGAACTCGATTCCGTGTTTCTTACTCCAGTCACGGATGATTTTTCCTTGAACCGCCGATGCCGTGTCTTTGGCCGGGTTGACATGATCGATCATGGCTTTGATTTTGTTAGGATCGAAAACTACGTCGACCCCGCGACCTTGTGCGTCGAGAATTGCGTTGGGAGTGGTGATTTCGTGGCACCAAACCCTGTCCAATCCGAGAACCACACCGCCGTCCGGCATGACCATTTTGCAATGGCTGTCGAGAATTTTCTGAAACGCTGTTTTTGGATTTTTTTCTTTCATCTTAGTCTTTCTGTGTTTTGGCTCTGCTGAGCCGTTGTTATGTCAATGAGTAAAACCTAGGAATTTCCCAAATTTTTTCTCTATTTCCGTTAGCTACATTACAAGGAATCTAATATTCCGTCAATTATAAAAGCAAAGTATTTATTACCCATTAATATGCTTTTGATGTAGAATGAGACAAACAGGTCCAAAATGTTCGATAAAAAACATGCGCAGTATGCAGATATTATTCACCGCCTAATCAGGGACAAGTTTCAGGAAAACATGAGACAAGTTTTCTTTGATGATGAATCTCCATGGGCAGGTGAAACTCAACATTTCAGTGGGATCACAGATCCAGGAACAGATTTTTCGGGTGGCATGGTTTTAGCTGAGGACGACACAGCTCGGATCATCACGACCATTCAAATTGTGGTCGGAAAACGAAAAGGTTCCTTTGAGTATCGCCCGGGGTTATTAGTGGAAAATTTTTTCCCTTACTGACCCCATTTTTTATATAGATTTAAACTAAGCTAATCGCAAAAAAATCAAAATTTATATGAGACTAAAATTCAAAGCCAGTTTCTACCTCGTTTGGCCTCCACGCAGGTTTTTCATCATCAATGTTATTTTGTGTAAATGGTTTAACTCCTGTAGACGTTCCAGTTGGTCCCACTAAATACAATCTTCGATTTTCATTATTAAAAAAAACTTTTTCCTCACCATTAAGCATTTTGGGTCCGGAAATTACAACTGGTTCAAATCCAAAAACAGACCTTACTTGTTCTGAAAGAACTTTTATTGATTCCTCGTACTCGTCTTGTACAACCCCGTCACGATATGTATTATTGTTAATTTTTATTACTCTGATTATGTAGCTCCCACCCACAATAACTATATCAATTGTTCCTTCTGTGCATCTGGATTTTAATTCGTCAAGTGACTCAACTAGCGCACGTGAGGTGCTTTCTTTATATTGTTTTAAGGATCTAGGATTTTGATGTGTGAGAAATGAAATATTTTTTCCAGTTTCTTTCTCCATACCAACTGCAACAACACCAGTACAATTGGCATATTCAAAAGATTTTTTGTTTCTGTCATCAATTGGGGAAATAATACAAATACCGGATGCAATAACTTTAAATCCTTTCTTTTCTAATTCATCACTATACTCACCATACTTAACATCAAGAGAATTGGAAGGGTCTTCAAATTCCTTAACAAAATCATTTTGTAATAACCCAAACTCTTCATCAGAAATTACACATCCTATTATAGGCTGCACACCTTCATTTAAATGCTCAGATTTTAAAGAGTTTATTTCTTCTTTCGGATTTTCTAGATTCATATATTAACTGAGGTTTATAGCAAACAATTCTAAAGAAAGTTCCGGAATAAACGAGCGTTCTGATTCCATCACTGCTAAAAGCAATTTTCGGAGGACTTCACTGTTCCATTGCATTTCTTTTGAACCAGCACATTCTTTTATAAATTTAATTCTTTCTTCTGAATAACGATGATTTAAATTTTGCTCATACGTTGGAGAAAATTTTATCAAAACAATATCTCTAATTTTTTCAAGCGCTAGCTTTCCAAAAAGTTCCATATTCATATTGCTTTCTTTTGCCTCATTTAAAACCTTAAGAGTATTATCAACTTCCTTCTTCCCTACTGAAACAATAAATTTTTCAATTAAGGATTCTTTTGGAGTTCCTAAGGATTTTTCAGTGTCACCGAGTTTTATTACTTTTGTGGAAATTGAGCTGATTATTTTTTGAAGTGCTCCAATTGCATCGCGAAATGAACCGCCTGCAATAAGTGAAATTAAATCAGCTGAATCTTCCTCTATTTCAAAACCTTCTTTTTTTGCAATTTTACTAACGACTTTTGAAAGAATAATTCTTGTTGGTTTTTTGAATTCACATATCTGACAACGCGACTGAATTGTTTCAGGAATTTTTTCTAGTTCAGTTGTAGCTAAAATAAAAATGACATGCTTTGGTGGCTCCTCTAAAGTCTTCAAAAGTGCGTTCCACGCTTCACGAGTAAGCATGTGAGCTTCATCAATTAAATAAACTTTTTTTGGTGAAGAAAAAGGCAGTGTTTCAATTGTTTCTCGAAGCGCTCTAATATCATCAATTCCTCTGTTTGAGGCAGCATCTATTTCATACAAATCATCATCAGTTGTGCCTAATTCCCTCGCAAAAATTCTAGCAACTGAAGTTTTGCCCGTTCCACGAGAACCTGCAAAAATATATGCATGCGAAATTCTTTCTTCTGAAATTGAATTTGTAAGTAGCGAAACAACTTCGTCTTGATTAATTACTTCACTAAATTTTTGCGGTCGATATTTTCGATAAAGTGTTTCGTGGTTCATATCTGAATTATAGCTTAATTGGAGTATAAATAAAAAAATATTTTTGGGTAGATTAAAAGGCGGAATCCGAAGTGGACACCGCCTTTTGAGAAAATTTTGGCCATACCTGGGCGCTAGTATTTCGGTAAAACACTAACCGAACTAGCGCCCAGGCTCTCCTTGGCCGAAACAAAACAAAAAAAGTCTAGCGACTCAAACCTATAGATCAAGTCTAAAGAAGGTAAGATCATAGAAAGTAGAACGATCTGGGATGCCCTAATGGGGGTTAGCTACCCCCAGATCGCCCCTCGGGAGGGAAATTTGGGACTTTTTTGTTTTGTTGAAGAACAACTTGTTTTTTCAACATACTATACAAAATTATAAAAATGTCAATTACCTTTATTTATGAAATCCTTAATTATTTTTTCAACCTCCTTAGAGTTCTCTGTTTGCATGAGTTTTTCTCGTAGTTCCTTTGCATTTTCAAAATCTGAAACATAGGCCTTAAAATGCTTCTTCATCACTGCAAAATTTTTAAAACCGGTTAATTTTTTTTCAAATAGTTTTGTGTGCTCAATGAGAATCATAAGACGATGTCTTATGATTGAGTTTCGAGTTATGAGTTTCGAGTTATGAGATTTAATTCCTAGATCCTCTTCTTTTTGCTTCGTAAAAAGAAGAGGATTTCCAAAAATCGCACGCCCGAGCATTACTCCGTCACAACCTGTTTGGTTTACTTTTTCTTTTGCTTCGTCTAAATCTTTTACATCTCCATTACCAAAAATTAAAGTTTCATATTTTCCTTCGTCTCTTATTTCAACTGCCCTTTTTACAAATTCCCATCTTGCGGGCACATCAGACATTTCCTTTCTAGTTCTTGCATGAACGGTAATTAGAGCAGGTTTTTCTTCTAAAAGAATTGGTAACCAAGTTTCAAGCTCAACTTTGTTGTAACCGATTCTCGTCTTAACTGATACTGGAATTTTTCCAGCTCCTCTTTTTGCTGCACGAATAATTTCTCTTGCTAATTCAGGGTTCTTCATCATTGCAGCACCAGCTTTTTGCTTTTCGATACTCTTGTCTGGACAACCCATATTTATATCTACTCCATCAAAACCAAGTTTTGCACAAAGTCGAGATGCTTCCTCAATATACTCAGGCTTTGATCCGAAAATTTGAGCCACGATTGGATGTTCTTTTTTTTCAAACTCCAAATCTTTTAAAAGCTTTTTTTTACCTTTTTCAGGTGCAAGACAAAGTCCGTCCGCAGAAACAAATTCTGTCCACATAACATCGGGTTTGCTGTATTTTGCAATTAGCGCTCTGAATGCACTATCAGTAACATCAGCCATCGGTGCCAATACAAAAATAGGCTTTTTGAGTTCTTTCCAAAAATTCTGTGTTTTTTTCATTATTATGAATCTACACTATTTTTGCTAAACAAGAAACAGGAGGACCGACCTCCTTAAATCTTCAAGGAGGTCGGTCCTCATCCGCATTTCTTACTGATCAGGATTTCCTGATTCAGAGTAGCTCATATTATTTTCAATAAATCGGAGGATTATATCTGCATCAGCCTTCCTGTCTGGGCTTTCCAGAATTGATATAACTATATTCCTTTTTACTTTTCCAATTTGAATATTGAGAAATGTTAGAGTTGTCTCTCCAGCAACCTCGGTATAACCATTTTTACCTCCTATAAAAGTTTTTAAGAGCATCATATGGTTACCATTGAGCCAAATATGTCCGCTTATCGCATATTGTTTTACACGAGTTATATCTAATATTTCTTGATGGTTTTTGTAAATATATTCACCTAATTTTAATAAATCATTTGCAGTTGTGAAGTTGTCATGAGAAACACCACTTGGCTCAACGAAACCTGAACTTGTCATACCAATCTCTTTTGCTTTTTTATTTATTTTTGCAATAAAAGCACTTCTACCTTCTTTATAATTTTGAGCAATAACTTCAGCAGCATCATTTGATGATTCCATTAAAAGTGGATACAAAATATCCGTTAGCAAAAGTTTTTGTCCGGGACTTAATTCACCTTCAGTATTTATCGGTGACAGAGCAGAAGCATTTACGGTAAGCATTTGATGCAAACTAATATTTTCTTTTGCAACAGCTGAGGTCAAAAGTTTTGTAACCGATGCAGGGGGTAAAACCATATCAGGATTTTTACTAATTATTGTCTTACCTGTATCTAAATCAGCGACAGCATATGCAAGAGCTGAAACTCTGGGAGCTTTGTTGCTCTCATCCAAAAAATAATATTGACCAGTTGATGTTGCTGTCTCTTCTGTAGCAATCGCTCTATCTGCAGTAGAAATATTTGCTGAATCATTTGAACCTCCTTGAACATCTGAGGAATCTCCTGCCAAAGCAAGCTCACTTTGATTTTTAACTGGTTCTCCGACTATCAAAGATTTAGCTTGGTCGGCAAAAGAAAAAAGGAAATTCATAGAGGAGACACCAACTACAATAGAAGCAATTCCCCAAATTAAAGCTCTTTTTGTTGAACTTCCATGATAAGGTGATTCTGAAATAACCACTACCCTTTCTCCATGTGGACCCAGTTCAACTTTTTTTATGTATATTGGATCTTTTTTTTCTTGTTTAAAATCTTGATTATCCATTTGATCTTAGTTTAACAGAATCATCATCTGTCTCAAAATCCGCAGTCATTCCTGATTTTAAATCTCCTCTTATAATTGCCTCTGCAACTTTTTCTTCAATATCTTCTTCGATTTCTCTTCTCATTGGTCTAGCTCCAAATTTTGGATCAGTGCCTTTTTTTATAAGAAAATTCAAAAGCTCAGGAGTTATTTTTAAGCTGATTGATTTTTCCTCGAGACGTTTGTTCAAGGAATTGAGCATAAGTGTTGCAACTTGTCTTAATTCAGATTCCTCGAGTGGATGAAACAGAATTACTCCATCAAAACGGTTTATAAGTTCAGGGGCAAATATTTGTTGCTTAATGATTTGATTAATTATTTCGTCTTTCGAATTATAAAGATCTCCACCTGATTTAACAATATCCCATATCAAATCACTACCTGCATTTGATGTGGCAATAAACATACTTGTTCGTGCATTTATTTTTTTTGCTCCACCGTCAGTAAAAAATCCTTCATCTAAAACTTGCAGGAATAAATTGTGAATTTCTGAAGTGGCTTTTTCAAACTCATCAAGAAGTACAACTCCGTATGGATTATCGCGAAGAAGATTAGAAAGTGAACCTTGTTTCTGATTTGCATATGAACCAATAAGTCTTGGCAATGCGTCTACCCCTTGATATTCAAACATATCAAGACGTGACATTTTTTTATCACTTTTAAACATCACCTCAGCTAGAGCTTTTGCGGTTTCAGTTTTTCCAACTCCAGTAGGCCCAAGAAATAGAAAAGATCCAATAGGACGATCTTTACTTGAAATACCTGCCCTGGATCTTCGCAGAGCTGAAGAAATAGATTTTATTGCTTCGTCCTGTCCGATAATTCTTTTATGAAGAATTGTTTCCAAATCCAAAAGCTTTGTTTTTTCTTCTTCGTTTGGAATTGAATTTGGTACACCGGTTTTCTGTTCAACAATTCTTAAAACATCATCTTTTAAAATAATTCTTCGTCTTTTTTCAATAACATAAGGAACAGTTTCAATCAAAATATTTCTAGACTCATCTAAAGCACTGTGGTCGGTAAAATTTCTTTTCGCCTCAAGCCCGGCTGCAAGAATCGCTGGATATGTTACATATACTCCATTAAGTTTCTCAAGATTTCTCGCCTCTTTTTCTAGCATCGAAATTCCAGCCTGTCCGCCACTAATTTCAACACGCACAACTTCAGTTGAATGAGCGATATTTGAATACTCCGACTGCCCTTCATCATATGTATTTATGTCATCAATTAAGACAAGATTTATTTGAGGAGAATCAAGAAATGGTTTAATCGCAGAAAGAATATCCGCTCCACTCATACTTTGACTTCTAACAAAAGAAAGAAATCTCGGAAAAACAATAATTGTATTCTTTGCATCAACAGCTTCTGCTAAGGCACTAAAAAGTATTCCTTGTGATTCTTTTCCGTTTACTGAATTCTCAATAATCATTTCGGGTTCTATCAAATATACTTTTTTATGTTTTAAAAGAGGAAAAATTCTTCCGCTTTGAATTTTTTCTGCAAGTAGACTCACAATATCAACTCCTTCTTCTTCGTTTTCACATACCAAAATTGCATTCGCCCCTCTACCCTTTGAAAGAACTCTCTCGACTCTTAGTAAAGTATCGTCGTAAAGTAATTTGAATCCATCCAAGTGCCCAATCTCTGCATCCGACAAATTTCGAGCAATTTTTTCCAAAAGATAAGTCCTTTTGAACGCCCAATCGTTTCCTATTGCAGGAATTCTTGATAGAGATTCTTCTGACCAAAACTTTTCACTTAAAATATCCTCTTTATACATTGAAATAACCCACGAGAAACAACCTTTGAATTCTTCTGTCGTGACTGAATTCGCGAGCAAAAATTTCTTCAAAGAATCCACTTTAGCTATCTCGTCAGCAAAATTTTCATCTGTAAGATTTCCCTCTATAACCTCAGTCCCATCTTTTGGCCTAGATCTTAAATATTCAATTATTGCATTCTCAGAGATACCCAGTCTTATCATCACTTCATCACCCAAATCAGAAAAGAAAAATCCCCGAATAATATCAGAATCATTAGAATTTAATAAAATTTCTGCCAGTGGAAAGGAAAGAATATTCTCGTTATCAAACGATTCAGAAAAATTTGAATAATAAAATGACTCAATTGCCACGTGAATCATGATAATTCCTAAAATAAACAAAAATATTCCTCGAGAAAAATCATCCTCTAAAAACAGAAATGCGCAAAGTGATATTAAACCAACAACTAATATAACTTTGAAAATCTTTTTTCTTTTTCTGTGAGAAATCAAATCTTCAAGCAAAAGGCTTGGAATTATATTTGGAGCATATTTTTTTATAAGTGGATTCATTTTGAAAATTATTTAAACATTAATCTAAGCCCAGAAAACAAAACTAAAATTATTAAGGCTGGGTATAAAATCCACAAAACCATAACCAAAATACCAATTACTGCGCCGCAAAGCATTGCTATAAGTCCAACCAAAATTACAAAAGTTCTTACAAATACTCCAATAAGTCTCATCATTGAATTAACAAAAAAAGAGCTCAAGTGATCTGCAAAATCTAAAGGAGCGTTTTCTTTGTACCTTTCTCCAAGACCAAGCCACGGTGAAAAAAAAGTTAGACTAAGAGTTCTAATCGAAAAGAAACTATATAAAAAGCCGAGAAAATTTTTTATGTTGGCAAATAGCTCAAGTATTGCCCTTGTGTAATGCCAACGTATATATCCAAAAAATATTTTAAGCATTAAAGTTTAGGTATTAATTATAACCTAACTATTCAAAATTGAAGTATCCATAACTTCAATCACAGAATTTATAAAAATATCTGGAAGATCAAAAAATAACTCTATTTCAGACCAACCTCCATGTCTAAATTTGAAACCTTTGTTCTCTGCCCATAATTGAACTTTCTTAATTAAATCTTTTGGATTATTTGAAATAAAGGCAATGTGAGTCTGTTTTTTTATATTAATATTTAAAATAGGTGTATCTGAAACTTCAGCTATTTGAATAGCAAAATCTAATTGTTTCTGACCTACCATAATCCAGCCAGCATTTTTTCCTGGATTATAGACAATTCCAAAATTTAGTAGTTTATATAACTCAACTACATCATTTAGATGGCCTTTGACAATATTCTGACAGCAGTGATGAAGTCTTGGTTCAATCTTCATATCGAATTTTAATTAACACCCTTTCTTTTCAATAAAACTTTATTACCGAAACGTAAATCTAAGTATTCAATACTGCTCTTATCAAGATTTTTTAATTGGTCTGATGATAAAACCTCTTTGAGATAATAAGTAGAACTAGCGGCGCTATTGTCCAAATCAAATTTAATATACATACCTGTGGAATCGTAAATATTTGCTTCTCTATTTGCTGCGTCAAATTTTACAATTGAAAAACCTAAGGACTTTGAGGAATCAATCATGGTAGAAATAGTATTTACATCTTGTTTTGAAAGTGCAGAGACACCAACTTGAGGATTATTTCCGTCAACAAAAACCACATAAGCACTACCTTGAATTTGTGGTGCAACAGAAAAAGAGATTCCATCTTGATCTAAATAATCACAGACACTGTTGTCGGTATTACACCAAAGAAGAATAGCGTGCCTTTCGGTAATATTAATATTCAAAATATTATTAGTTACTGATATTTGAATATCCTTAATATCTGGGTCTTGAAATTTTTCGAGTAGCTCTTTTTTTGGATAAAAGAAAACACTATCTTTTGGAATTAATCCAAAATAATATGATCCAGAAATTGTTGATGAAGCCGTCGTTTGGTATGCATCATTATCGGCATAGGATAACTCAGTAATATATATTTGATTTATACGAAATTGCTTAAGATTGAAAAAATAATGTGTTCCAAAAAGCAATCCTATGATAAGCAAAATAAAAATTATAAAAAATAAGTAGCCTTTGCCACTTTTTTTTTGCTTCTTTTTTTGAGTATGAAGTTGAATTCTAGATTTCATTTTTCAAATTTCAAAACTTTTGATCTAGTAAACTTAGCGGCAAGGCCGCTAAGTTTTATTTAATTGTTAAAGAATAGAAAGTTTATCAATCAAAGTTTTTCCAAGCATGTATTTCTGCAAAACTTTTGGAACTTCTATTTTTCCATCCATTGTTTGATAATTTTCAATAATAGCAATCATAATTCTTCCCAAAGCAACTACAGTGGCATCATTCATATAAACATATTCAGTCTTGCCATCTTTTCTTTTAACCCTACTGTTCAATCTTCTTGATTGGAAGCTCGCCATATTATCCGAACTATGTGTCTCTCTATATTTATCTTGCCCTGGCATCCAAGCCTCAAGATCAATATGCCTATAATCAGGATCACCCATGTCCCCCGAACAACAAATCACCGCTTGGTAAGGAATATTAAGTGCTTGCAGGATATATTCCTGAATAGCTATCAAAAAATTCTGCTCTTGCATACCATTTTCTGGTAATGAAAAAACTTCCATTTCCAATTTATCAAACTGATGCACTCGCAAAATTCCTTTTGTATCTTTTCCGTACGTACCCGCTTCTCTTCTAAATGAAGTCGAATATCCAACATATCTAATTGGCAAATCTTTTTCTTCAAAAATTTCATCCATGTGCAAGGGGCCGAGAGTGTGCTCAGCACTTCCAATAAGCATTGTTCCATCTTCTGGAAAAATATAATGATCCTCTGGCTTCATAAATCGCGCCATTCTATTTTGAACAGCAGTCTTAACAAGCATTGGTACGAGTACTGGAATAAAAGCATCTACAGAAATACTTAAATTTGCTTCCTTAGCAATCTTATAAAGTGTCTCTCTTGAAGTTAAAACTTCTAAACAGAATTGAATAATAGCGAACTGAAGAAAAACTAAATCTCCTTTCAAGTATGTAAATCTTGGTCCAGTAACTTCTGTAGCAGTTTCAGTATCAATTATCCCGAGCTCGGCTCCAATTTCAAAATGTTCTTTTGGTTTAAAAGAAAATTGTCTTTTTTCTCCCCATTGTCGCAACACTTTATTTTCGTCTTCGTTTTTTCCTACTGGAGTATCTGGTGAATAAATATTTGGAACCTTTAACATCAAAGCTAAAAATTCTTTATCCTTTTCAGCAAAATTTTTCTCAGCTTCTTCTAGTTCTAATTTGAGCTTTTGACCCTCTTCTATATTGCGAGTCTTTTGCGCCTCGTTTCGTTTTTGGTTGATATTATCAACTTCGGTTCTCAAAGTCTTTTTCTCTTCGTATAGAGAAATAAGCTTATCAAAATCAATTTGCTTGTTTTTGTTTTTTGCAGCAGTTTCAACAATTTCTCGGTTTTCTTTTATAAATTTTATGTCTAACATGTAGAAAATATGATAACATATTTTAGTATTTTCAAAATACTAAGATCGGTATGTTAGAAAATTACCCAATAAAACAGATTGTTGTTAAAGAATGTTTTCCTGCACTTGCAGAAATTCCTTCTCCACCTAAAAGACTTTTCATAAGAGGAAATTTGCCTCTGAAAGATTTTATCCTGCTTACCGTAGTCGGTTCAAGAAAAATCAGTCCTTACGGTAAAGAAGCAATTAGAAAAATTATTTCCGGTTTGAAAGGATACCCAATAATAATAGTCTCTGGTTTAGCGCTCGGAGTTGACAGCGTTGCTCATGAGGAAGCCTTAAGCACAGGAATTCCAACAATTGCTATTCCTGGCTCCGGCTTAGATGAATCGGTCATTTACCCGAGAACACATTTAAATTTAGCAAAAAGAATAATAGAGGCAGGAGGGTGTCTTCTATCTGAATTTGATCCAAATGAAAAAGCTGCAATTTGGACTTTTCCAAAGCGAAACAGAATCATGGCTGGGATCTCAAAAGCTACATTAGTAATAGAAGCGGAAAAACCTTCTGGCACTTTAATTACATCAAAACTTGCTACAGATTTTGGAAGAGATGTTTTTGCCGTACCTGGTTCAATTTTTTCAAAAAACTCAGAAGGTCCACACATGTTGATAAAACTCGGAGCAACACCAATTGAAAATAGCGAAGACGTTTTGGAAGCGCTTGGTTTTGATATTTCAAAAAAAGATAACCTGCCTGCCGGCAGGCAGGTTCTACTCGAACTATCTGATGAAGAAAAAACACTTCTCGCGATTTTGGCTACGCCAAAATCGCGAGATGAAATTATCTGCGAATTAAATTGGGAAATTTCTAAAGTTTCAGAAATTTTAACTCTACTTGAAATCAAAGGTTTAATAAGGGAAAGTGTTGGGAAAATATTTTTAGTTTGAAAATTTAATCTTTCATTATATTATCTAGTCCGAACATGAACACCACAAACAACTCTCCGACGTTGGAACAACATCTCCTGGAAAGAATGGAATTGCTGCACAAGAAAGCTGAAGTTCCAAAACCAGGCGAATTAACCCTTGATCCAAGCATCAGAAGCGTTCGCTTGGATAAAACTGACATCAAGCGTAATTTTCCTGAATACAACCTTACAAAAAGAATGATTCAGGGATTGGTTCGGGAATTCTTCGGGCCATTCAAGTGTGAAGTTGAATTCACTCCTGGAGAAATCCAGGTAACAAACGTCAAGATCACCAAAACGGACGAGGAAAATTTCCCTGTAGCGCTCGGGGAGATAACTTTGATCCGGTTCACATTCCTTTACATGGTCATTCGACCAAGAACCAAAGGTCTGATATTGTCTCGCTGACAATTCTTTCCTAACCGGTAATCGTATACCGGTGTTTTTTATATTATTTACTATAAATTTTCATAATTTATTTATTAACCTATTGAAATTGTTTTTAAGATTTTTTTGTTTGTAAATTTGCAAAAAAAACTATTTTAGTTTTTACTTACGCTATATATGAAATTAGTAATAGTAGAATCACCAGCAAAAGCAAAGACTATTGGTAAATACCTAGGAAAAGATTTTGAGGTAAAAGCCTCAGTCGGACACGTAAGGGATTTACCTAAATCAAATAAAAAAGCCATCGATATCGAAGGTGGGTATATTCCTCATTACGAAATATCTATCGGTAAAGAACACGTCATTGATGAAATAAAAAAACTGGCAAAAAAAGCTGACGAAGTCTTACTTGCAACTGACCCAGACCGTGAAGGAGAAGCTATCGCTTGGCATATTTCAGAATTAATTTCAGATAAAAAAAGTGCAAAACCAATTAAAAGAATTTCATATACTGAGATCACTAAAGAAGCCATAACTGAAGCTTTAAATAATCCTAGAGAAATCGACCAAGATTTAAGAAAAGCTCAGGAGGCAAGACGTGTTTTAGACCGTCTTGTTGGATACGACCTTTCTGGAATTATTTGGAAAAAAGTTAGATACGGACTTTCTGCAGGCCGAGTTCAATCCCCTGCGCTAAGAATAATAATGGAACGTGAAAGAGAAATTCGCGCTTTTAAACCTGAAGAATATTTTGTAATCGGCGGAGAATTTAATACACAAACCAATGACACTATATTATTAGAATGTGAAAAAAAACCAAAGGACAGAACTGAATCTGAAAAAATTGTTGAATTAGGAAATAAAGAAAAGTGGCACGTTAAGAGTATTGAAAAAACCGAAGTAAAAAGATCTGCGCGTGCACCTTTTATTACTTCAACTCTCCAGCAAACAGCCTCCACTCGGCTTGGATTTTCTCCATCAAACACGATGCGTATTGCCCAAAAACTTTACGAGGGTGGATTCATCACATACATGAGAACAGATAGTCCAAACCTAAGTACATATGCAATAGAACACATTGCTGAAAAAATCAAAAAATCTTATGGGGAAAAATATTTAGATTCCAAAAACTTTGCCTCAAAATCAAAGAGTGCTCAAGAAGCTCACGAAGCAATTCGTCCATCAGATATTTTCAAAGAAAACGCTGGTGCAAACGATGATGAGAAAAAACTTTACAGATTGATCTGGCAAAGAACTATTGCAAGCCAAATGTCTCCTGCGCTAACTGAGAGAACAAAAATTTCTGCAAATGTTGAATCTGATTCAATTCCAGATTTTTCTATTACTGGCTCAATAATTATTTTTGATGGATGGTTAAAGGCTGATCCAGAGGGTGCGGGTGAAGATAGAATTTTACCTAAAGTAAAAGAAAAGGATCCACTCAAATTAATTAAACTTAATATGGATGAAAAATGGACAGAACCGCCTGGAAGATATTCAGAGGCCGGACTCATTAAGGAGCTTGAAAAAAGAGGTATCGGACGCCCTTCTACCTACGCTTCTATAATAAGGACACTTGAGACCAGGGAATACGTTATAAAGGAAAATAAGGCCCTTAAGCCAACAGATACTGGGGATGTGGTATCAACCTTCCTCGAGGCTAATTTTGCAGACTATATAAGTGATGGCTTCACAGCTGAGATGGAAGAAAAGCTAGATGAAATTGCAGAAGGAAAAGCAGAATATGCAAAAACTCTCGAGCATTATTATGTTCCTTTGCATAAAGAAGTTATCGAAAAAGAAAAATTAGATAAAGCTACAACTTTTGGCGAAGCAGATCCAAAACATAAATGTCCAAAGTGTGGCAGTTCAATGTTAGTAAAACTTTCACGAGGTGGAAAATTTTTAAGCTGTTCAAGATATCCTGATTGTGATGGCGCCCTTTCTGTTGATGGTTTAGAAATAAAAAAAGATGAACCAATTGGACTACACCCTGACACAGGTTTACCGATTTTTGTAAAAACAGGAAGATTTGGACCATATGTTCAACACGGAGAAATGGCTCCAAAGAAAGTTAAAAGTCCTAAGTTGAAAGTTCCAAAGGCAAAGAAAACCAAGGAGGAAAAGGAGCAGGCTAAACTTGAAACTGAAAACTTAAAACTTAAAACTATTCAGAAGCCACGTATGGCCTCAATACCAAAAGAGCACGATCCTTCAAATGTTACATTACAAGATGCTCTTAAATTTCTTTCAATCCCAAAAGTGTTAGGAAAACATCCAACAACTGGACTAGATGTAGTTGCAAACAACGGACGCTTTGGACCTTATGTATCTCATGATGGAAATTTCAGATCAATTAAGGCACCATTAAATGTTTTTGATATTACATTTGATGAAGCTCTCGCTCTTTTGGCACAAGAAAAGAAGCCAAGAGGTTTTCAGAAAAAGAAGAAATAAAAAAACTTGGAGGTGAGTCCTCCTATTGAGAGGTCTCTCCTCCAAGTTTGTAAGTCCTTATACAGAAAAGTTATCTAAATTATAACTCTCATCTTCTTCCTGCTTTGGAATATCTTCAATAGAAATCTTTGCCTCGTCAGGAGAAAGTTCCGCTACAATTCCATTTGCTTTGTTGTAAAAATTTTTCTGCATAAGTTCCAGAATACTTTTTAGATCTTCGCCAGAAAAGAAATCAATATGGATTTTTCCGCCATTTTCTTTTTGTTCAATTTGAACTCTTGTTCCAAGACTCTCAGTAAGCTTTTCTTCCATTTCAATTATTTCTGGATCAATTAGAAGTTCCTTCTTTCGAACTTTATCAAACGCAACACGACGAGCCAAACCTTCCGACTCACGCACAGTCATCTTCTTCATCATAATTTCCTTAAACAAATTCATCTGCTGTACTGGATGATCCGAAAGCATCAATATTGGCCTTGTGTGGCCTTCTGCAATTTTTCCTTCTTCCAAGGCCTGCAATACTTCATCAGGCAAGAGTAAAAGGCGAATTGTGTTTGAAACATATTCCCTACTCTTGCCAACTTTTTCTGCAATTTCTGTATGCTTAAGCGCAAACTCATCAACAAGCTGCTTGAAAGCTCTGGCTCGTTCAACAGGATTTAGATCCTCTCTTTGAAGATTTTCAATAATAGCTAATTCAAGTTTTGCCTTATTTGTATCTGTTCCTTCACGAATTAAGGCAGGAACTTCTTTTAGTCCGGCTAATTTTGAAGCACGTAAACGTCGTTCTCCAGAGATAAGTTCGTATTCAGTAAAAAGTCCACCATCTGGTCTTTCAACTTCTCTTCTCGTTACCACAATTGGTTGCAACATTCCATACTGGCGCAAAGAAAGAGCTAAATCATTTAATCGAGCCGGATCAAATTCTTTTCTAGGCTGAAAAGGATTTGGTTTAACTTTATCTACTTCTATCCAAAAAATTGAGTTGTTGTAAAACATGAAAAGATTTTATCAGAAAACTGGGAAAATAGAAATTGAAATTTATCGATTTATATAGTAATCTTCGTTCGTAAGTATTTGCCCAGGTGGCGGAATTGGTAGACGCAATAGACTCAAAATCTATCGATCGCAAGGTCATGGGAGTTCGATTCTCCCCTTGGGCACCATAATAAAAAGCTGGTATATTAATACCAGCTTTTTATTATGGTTTCGGGAGAATCGAAAGACGGAGCACGACTGGCGCGAGTCGGGGTCGCAGAAATTTTCAGCAGAAAATTATCTGTGACCGATTCCCTCCTGGACTTATGACTCTATTTATATTTATATAGTAATAATGAAACCAAAAATTATAGTAATCTGTGGCCCAACAGCTACAGGTAAAAGTGATTACGCCGTAAAACTAGCCAAGAAAATTGGTGGTGAAATTATTTCCGCAGACTCAAGACAAGTCTACAAAGGTATGGATATTGGAAGTGGAAAAATTACTAAAAAGGAGATGAAAAATGTTCCTCATCATTTACTTGATGTCGTCTCTCCAAAAACTAGATACACAGTTGCGCAATTTAAGATCGCAGCCGACAAAATAATTGAAGATATTTTAAAAAGAAAAAAAGTACCAATTCTCTGTGGTGGAACTGGATTTTATATCGATGCTGTTGTAAAAAATATTACCTTTCCTGAAGTCAAACCAAATCAGAAATTAAGAAATGATTTAGAGAAAAAAAGTTTACTACAACTTATAAAAATGCTGGAAAAATTAGATCCAGAGAGATTAAAAACAATTGATATAGATAATAAAGTCCGTTTAATTCGAGCAATTGAAATTGTAAAAGCTTTGGGTAAAGTCCCTAAATTAATATCAAAACCTAAATATAACGCAAAAATAATCTATCTAGATTTTAAAAATGAAATTCTCAAGAAAAGAATTCATACTCGCCTACTTAAACGCATAAGACAAGGAATGATTAATGAAGTAGAAAATTTACATAAAAATAGAGTTACATGGAAAAGACTTTTTGAATTTGGGCTTGAATATAGATATGTTTCCTTGTTCCTTCAAAAGAAAATAACAAAGGAAAAAATGATTTTGGAACTAGAAACAGCAATTTGGCACTTTGTAAGAAGGCAAAGGATGTGGTTTAAGAGGTATAAATAATTGGCGGGCTCGCCGCGACTCGAACGCGGAACCTTCCTTTTGGAGAGGAATGTTTTACCATTGAAACTACAAGCCCTTTTTAAACAACGATTTAGCTACTGCTAAAAGTTTTTTTGAATATTCACTTTTATAGTATCTTACTCTAACACAACCTCGGTACCCAGCTTTCGAATATAAACCTTTATTTTTTTTATGAAAGGTTTTATGAAATTGGGATGCAGGTATTCTAAGTGTCTTTGACCAAAATTTCAACTCGTCAACCTCATTATGATAAGAATGCAAATGCATACTGGCTCTCCATCCACTATCATCCAAATTAAAAATTTTCTTACATCCTTCAACAAAATAACTAAGAAGTCCTGGATCAGAATTTGTAAAAGAGATACCAGACATTTCATCCTTCGCTCCTTCGCAATAATAAATTAATGCAATTGCTAATAGTAAAGATTCATTTGAAAATTTATAGTCTTTGACAAGATTATCAGCAAATAAATTAGTTTCTGTTCTACGTTTTTCTCTTAATTTCGCCATTACCAACCTTCCTTTTTCAAGACCCTTTTTACCTTTTATTTTCAATAAAAATTTAGCGTCAAAATCTAATTCAACATTCCTAACCCAAAGTGAAGCAGTGCTTTTTGCAATATTTAAACTTTTACTTATTTCTAAAAGTGATAAACCTTCCGTTCTTAGCTTAATTGCCTTTTGCTTTAAATCAGGCTTCATAACCTATATTATATCATATAGTATTTATCAAAAAAACTAACCCTTTCGGGCTAGTTTTTAACTTTAAATTTTAGGAAAGAATTATTTCTTAGCTTCCTTGAAGACAACATGCTTTCTAAGCTTTGCAGAATACTTCTTAAGCTCAACTTTTCTAGTAACAAGCTTCTTATTCTTGCGTGTCCAGTAAGTCTCGCCTGTTCCCTTGTTCTTTAATTGTATTAAACTGTCTTGTGACATAGTTCGGATATACTAACATATTGGCTTTTTAAAGGCAAAAGCGTAGCATTTATTCCCAAAATATGTTATTTTTTTGTAAGTATTTTTGCGCCGATCGCATAGTGGCAATTGCAGCGGGCTGTAAACTCGCCGACCTATGGTCTACGGGGGTTCGAGTCCCTCTCGGCGCACCAATAAAAAATACCGGATTCAGTCCGGTATTTTTTATTGCCTGTGCTGTTCGAGAGGGACACGAAAGCCGGAGTGCGACGGCGCGAGGCGGGATCGCGAGATTTTTCAACAGAAAAATACTTGTGACCGAGTCCCTTAAAAAGGTACTGACCCTGTAAGGGTCGAGATTCCATCTCAGAAAATATTTACGGTTAACTTAGTTATAGAGTAGCTTTTACAAACTTGTTTAATGTAAAAGATAGAGTTTTTAAATACTTTTAAACATTTCGAATTAAACGCAAAGGTGCTTTCCTTAAAGGATCTGCTACAAAAGATTTTTGCACTTCTCTTACGCTAAAAAAACTTCCTGTACCATTGCCATTTGAATCAATGCCCCCGTCATTTTGCAACCAATAATAATCATGCTCTAAGCCATGTTTTTTTTTAATATCTTGAATAATTTGTTCTAATAACTCTTTCGGTAAACAAGCTTTTTCTGCAACTTTATATGCTTTAAAAACTTCTAACCAATCATATTCGCTTGGAAATCTCCAACGATTCTCGCCTGTACCCATACGCTCATTTAAATCATTCTTCTTTAGTATTGCTCCATACCAATCTTCCTTCCCTAATTCATGTCCAAACTCAAATGATAATTTATCTAATTTAATTTCTCTGGCTTCTTGATATTCTTCTGTTTCTTGTTTTGCAGCTAAATATCCTTGTGCTTTTGATTTTGCAATTTCAGGATTTTTTTGGTCAGAATTTCTAATCTTTTTTAATTTATCTGCTAAATCATCTCGATATTCTTGATGTGGTTGTTTTTCCATAATGTCTACATTGTATCAAAACTACCTAACCCTTGACAACACTACATCTAAAGTTCCAACGTTAAAACATATAGGGAAGTCCTTCCTCATTTTTTTTATCTTACTTCTTCACAACCTCTGAATTAGTTATTCCAGAAATTATATCTTGTCCGATAATCGCGCCTCTCTTTCCCTTCTTAACTTCAAAAAATAGTTCACCATCTTTAATGCTAACAAATATTTCGCCGCCCTTAAGAACTCCTTTGCTAATAATTAAATTCGCAACAGGATTAAGAATTTTATTTTGAATCAATCTCTTTAAAGGTCGTGCACCGTATTGTGGGTTGTAACCTTCTTTTGCCAGATAATCATAAGTTTCTGAAGAAATTGAAAGTTCAATTTCTTTTGTAAGTAATCTTTCACGCACAAGTCCTACTTGTATATCAACAATCTTTCTAATATTTTCTTTAGACAAAATATCAAAAATAATAATATCGTCTAAACGGTTAAGAAATTCCGGCCTGAAGTATTCTCGAAGTGAATCTGTGATTTTTGATTTTGCATTGTTGTAATCTTCTGTTTCTCCGCTCTCAGCATGGAATCCCATTTTTTGCATTCGATCAATATATTGAGCACCAATATTTGAAGTAAGAATAATGACGGTGTTTTTAAAATTCACCAATCTTCCCTTCGCATCAGTTAATCTTCCGTTATCTAGCACCTGAAGCAAAATGTTAAATACTTCTGGATGAGCTTTTTCAATTTCATCAAAAAGTACAACTGAATATGGTCTGTGTCGAACTTGTTCTGTAAGTTGTCCACCTTCTTCATATCCAACATAACCTGCAGGAGCGCCAATAATTTTTGAAACTGAATGCTTTTCCATATATTCAGACATATCAACACGAATAAGGGCTTTTTCGTCGTCAAAAAGAAATTCTGCCAAAGCTTTGGTTAACTCCGTTTTTCCAACTCCCGTTGGACCAAGTAGTAAAAATGAGCCAATGGGACGATTTGGGTCGGCTACACCTGCTCTACTTCTTTTAATTGTGTCAGAAATTTTTTGGACAGCTTCATCTTGTCCAACAACTCGTTTTGTTAGCTCTTCCTCCATCCTTACAAGTTTTGTAGCTTCGCCCTCAAGCATTCTCATAGCAGGAACTCCTGTCCACCTTGAAACAACTCCAGCGACTTCATTTTCTCCAACCTCTTCTTTAAGAATTCTTCTTGTGGACTGAAGTTTTTTTAATTTTTTTGCTTTTATTTCAAGTTCTTTTTGTGCTGCTGGAATTTTGCCGTATCTGATTTCTGCGGCTTTTGAAAGATCGGCACGAGAAACAGCTTGATCTGATTCAATTTTGAATTCTTCGAGATTTTTCTTGAGAGTCTTTATTTCTGTAAGAATTTCTTTTTCGTTTTTCCAACGAAGCTCAACTTCATGTGTTTGTTCCTTCAGATCGGCAACTTCTTTTTCAATTTCTTTGATTCGAGTTTTATTACGCTTGGTTTCTTTTTCATTTTTTAATGCTTCTCTTTCAATTTCCAGGCGCATAATTTTTCGATGTGCATCATCAAGCACCTGTGGTTTATTCTCAAGAGAAATTTTTAATTCAGATGCAGCTTCATCAATGAGGTCAACAGCTTTATCAGGCAAAAATCTTTCAGTAATATATCTTGAAGAAAGACTTACAGCTGAAACAATTGCTTCATCAGTAATTCTAACTCCGTGGTAAAGTTCGTATTTATCTTTTAGTCCACGAAGAATAGCTACGGCATCTTCTACTGACGGCTCAGAAACATACACCGGCTGAAATCGCCTTGTTAAAGCTGGATCTTTTTCAATATGTTTTTGGTATTCACGAAGCGTTGTGGCACCAATCGCTTTAAGTTCTCCGCGAGAAAGTGCAGGCTTCAACATATTTGAAGCGTCAAGCGAACCTTCGGCGGCGCCTGCTCCAACGATTGTATGAATCTCATCAATAAAAAGAATTATCCTTCCTTCAGAACGCTCAATATCTTTTATTATATTTTTTAATCTTTCTTCAAATTCTCCTCTGTATTTTGTTCCAGCTACAAGAGAACCTAAATCGAGTGAAACGAGTTCTTTATCTTTTAAAGATTCTGGAACATCTCCGTTTGCAATTCTTCCGGCCAATCCTTCGATGATTGCAGTTTTTCCAACTCCAGCCTCACCAATTAAAATAGGATTATTTTTTGTGCGTCTCGAAAGAATTTGAATTACTCTTGCGATTTCATTATCGCGTCCAATTACTGGATCAAGCTTATTTTCAAGTGCAAGTTTTGTTAAGTTTCTTGTGTATTTTGAAATAGCTTTTAATTTTTTTGGATTATGGCTCTCAATTCCTTTTCCTTGTCTGATTTCTTCAACAATTTTTAAGACTGCAACTTTTGTAATCTTAAATTTTGTAAGCATGTCATTAGCTGCATTGTTTCCTTCGCACATTGCAAGAAAAAGATGTTCGGTCGAAATAAATTCATCTTTAAGTGAAGCCGCAACTTTTGCAGCGTTTTCAATAATCTGTGCAAGTTCTGGAGTAAGATAAATCTGATACGAAGATGAAAGAACCTGAGAAGATTCAGGGCTCTCGATTGAATCCAAAAGTGAATCAGTTAAAAGAGCAACATCTACCTCAAGTTTCTCCAATATTAATGAGACAGAATTATCGTCTTGGAGAAGCAAGGCAGCTAAAAGGTGGAGTGGTCCAACGTGGTTTTGGGCACGCTCAATAGCCAATTCGTGGGCTTTTTTAATGGTTTCTTTTGCTTTTGTTGTGAAATTTCCGAATGGTGGCATATATGTTGATTTATCTTATTATTCCTATTATATAACAAAACTCCTTACTCTTATATACGAAGAGACGAGGCCAAAAGTTCTATCTATTTGACGAGACTTACTACTCCATCTGCGCCTATAAAAGACCCTTCATCAACACCAACCGTTGTCGCAGAAGGAGCGTAGAAACCAATCAAATTTGCATTTGTATCAAGTAAAATTAATGACGCAGTAGAATTTGTCGGCTTAAAATCAGTAGTAAGTGCTAAAGTTTTTACACCATTTATCAAGACTGGGGAAATTTGTTTAATAATGCCAGTCGAGACAACGTTACCTGATTCATCTCCTCCAATAGCAATGACGTTAAAGCCAATTTTTAATTTCGCTGAAGGAATAATTTTTATTGTTTGAATAGTCTTGGCAGCTTTATCATCTGTCAATTTATAAAGAGCCAGTCCTGTTCCCAATTCTTTTACATAATTAATTTGATATTGCTTTTGATCTGACAAAACTGTCACATAATTGTAGGTCGCTGAAGTATCGGTTGCATCAGCTGCAATTATATTATTCCCAGAAACCATAACACCAAGTGTTGTAAATTCTGGTGTTGTTGTACCTGCAATTGTCCTATATATTCTTATCAAACTTCCACTAGTTTTATCCGCAATATCAGAAATACTTAAAGCTTGTGGTTGTTGATTTGAAGTATCTTGAGTTATATCTGGAATAATTTTTCTAACAGGAGAATCAGATGCAACTTGAGAAATAGTTTTTTCTATAACCCTATACGCTATTTGTTGAACACCAGGATTTGTAGAATTATCAGCCAAGGAAAAAATAGTTATACCAGTTGCAACGGCTGTTGCAAAGCTTACGAGAAGCGCCAAGAGAATTACTTGCTGTTTAGTTAGATGATCCATAATTTAATTGATTCAATAATATAACAGAAAGCGCCTTCAGGCAAAAATCAATATCTCCTTTTGTTGTACTCCTTCCAAACGAAAAACGAAGTGTTGAATTTTTTTTGTAAATATCTCCAGTTGTTCTATTAATCGCATCAATTACGTACGAACCTTTTTCTTCATTGATACTATTCAATGTTAGGCATGCACTAGCTGAAGCACACATAATTCCCTCTTTATCTAATTGAAAGACTGCAAATTCTGAATCTAAGCCTTTAATCGAAACACTTGAGATACCAGGAATTCTTAACACATTTTTTGCATTTATTTCAGAACCTTTTATTTGTGCAATAATTTTATTTTCAAAATAATCTCTAATTTTTGCTAGTCTGATTGATTCTTTGTTGCGAATTTTTACTGACTCTTCTAATGCGACAGAAAAACCAACGATAGCAGGCAAGTTTTCTGTTCCAGCTCTTAAACCTTTTTCTTGTCCGCCTCCTAAAGTTACTGGAGAAATTTCTAATTTTGATTTCTTAAATAACACTCCAGCTTTTGGTCCATAAAATTTTGAGGAATCGAGAGTCAAAAGATCAATGCCGAGAGTAACAACATCAATATCTAAAAAACCAGGTGCCTGACTAGCATCGGTATGAAAATAAGGAAACTCAGATTGAAATATTTTTCTTGCGTGTCTAATTTCTTTTGCAATTTCTTTGATCGGTTCGATAACCCCTATCTCATTATTAGCAAGCATAACTGAAACAAAAACAGTTTCCTTGCGAATTTTTTTTCTGATTTCTTTTGCACTTATTACTCCATTTTGGTCTGGAATAATTTCTTCTACATCAAAGCCCCAATTTCGAAGCGATCGTGCTGGCTCAAGAACTGATGAATGCTCAATAGCAGAAATTAAGATATGTGGTTTATTAATTTTATTTTTGACTATTTTTGAAATCCCAAAAATTGCTAAATTATTTGCTTCCGTACCTGAAGAAGTAAAAATTATTTCATCTTTTCTTGCATTAATTAATTTTGCAACTTTAATGCGACTTTCTTCCAAAATCTTCTGAGCTTTTTTTCCAGATTCATATAATGAGGCAGGATTATAAAAAACATCCATTGTTTTTAGGACAGCTAATTTCACCCTAGGCGATATCGGAGTCCCTGACGCAAAATCCATATATACTTTTCGGTTTTTCATTGTTTGGTGATAATAGCAAAATATTCATATTTTATAAAGTAAATTTTGCCTTTCGAGTTTTGAATTTTGGCATTTTAAGGTATAATCGCCCTTATGTCTGTCACTCAAATAAAAAAAAATACAAAACGACCTCCTGTAGTATCCGTTATGGGTCATATTGACCATGGAAAATCAACACTTCTTGATTACATAAGAAAAACAAAAGTAACAGAAACTGAGGTCGGAGGAATCACTCAAAAAATGAGTGCCTATAAAATTCTGCGTGATGAAGGCGGTGAAAAAAGATCAATTACCTTTTTAGATACTCCTGGACACGAAGCATTTAAAGAATTAAGAAACAGAGGGGCGCAAGTTGCAGATATTGCCATTCTTGTTGTAGCGGCTGATGAAGGAGTCAAACCTCAAACAGTTGAGGCAATTAAAGCAATTAAACTCGCAAATCTTCCACTCATTGTTGCGATAAACAAAATTGACAAGCCAAATGCAAATCCAGACAAGGTAAAAAACGGACTTCTTGAACACGAAGTTTTTGTTGAAGGATATGGAGGTGATACTCCTGTTATTGAAGTCTCCGCTATTACTGGACAAGGAGTTGATGAACTTCTAGATATGATTGTTCTTCTTGCTGATATTCTAGATCTCAAGCAAAATTTAAATATAAATGCGGAAGGAATTGTAATCGAAGCACAAAATGACAAAAACAAAGGTGTCAGCGCAACAGTCATAATCAAAGATGGAGTACTAAAAAACGGACAATTTATTGTTTGTGAATCTTCCCTAGCACCCGTAAGAATGATGGAGGATTTTCTCGGCAAAAAAATTACTGAAGCTAGCGCAAGTGATCCAGTAAAAATTATTGGGTTTTCTTCTGTTCCTCCAGTTGGTAGTATTTTTCAAACATTGAGCTCTAAAAAAGATGCGGAAGCTTTAGTTGAAGAAAGTAAATTAAATAATTCAAAATTAAAAGAAGCAATACAAATTGGAGGAGAAAGCGAAAATCCATTCATAATTCCAGTCATTATTAAAGCTTCGACAACTGATGTAATTGAAGCAATCATTCATGAAATTAGAAAAATAAAAAACGATAGAGTTGGTATAAAAATAATTTCTACTGGCGTCGGTTTTATTTCTGAGGGTGACGTTAAAGGTGCCCTTGGAAATCCAGAAACGATTGTTTTAGGGTTTGAAGTAAAGACTGATGCTTCAGCAAAAATACTTGCAGAAAGAGCTCAGGTAGTCATTCAATCATTTAATATAATTTACAAACTTTCAGAATGGCTTCTAGAATACATTAAAGAGAAAACACCAAAATTAATGATTGAGGAGATGACAGGTAGAGCAAAGATTTTGAAATTTTTTAGTAAAACAAAAGACAAGCAAGTTATCGGGGCTCGCGTTGAAGAAGGTTTCATAAAAAAAGATTCAGATGTAAAAATAATGCGAAGAGATACCTTAATTGCGACTGGGAAAATTCGCGAACTTCAACAATCAAGAGCAAAAGCAAACGAAGTAACAGAAGGTCAAGAATTTGGAGCAATGATTGAATCAAAAATGGATTTAGCACCAGGAGACAAAATCGAATGTTATCAAACAATTGAAAAGTAATTCACCCCCAAAATATGTCAGACATAAGGCACAACGAGCATAGAACTGAAAAAATTGAAAGTATCCTAGTGGAACTTGCTTCAAAATATTTTGCTATTGAAGCTGGCCCAGGAAGTTTACTTACAGTTACAAAAGCTGAAGTTGATGATTCATCCAAAAATGCAACAATTTTTTTTACTGTATTTCCTGATAGCAAGGAAAGTTCTGCTTTGGATTTTGTTAAGAGAAAAAGAAGTGAATTTAGAGATTTCATAAAAGACCAGTCTCGTCTATCTATGATTCCCTTCATTGATTTTGAAATAGATTTGGGAGAAAAAAACAGACAAAGGATTGATACCCTATCGCAAATCTAGTAAAAATTTGCTAAATTAGTAGAGTTCTTTTGAAAATGGCGTAGTGGCGAAGTTGGTTAACGCTGCAGTTTGCAAAACTGCCATTCGCCGGTTCGAACCCGGCCTACGCCTCCAAATAGCTTTCAGCTATTTGTTCGCCCGAGTGATGAAATTGGTATACATAGAGGACTTAAAATTCTCAGGCCTAAAGGCCGTGTGGGTTCGACTCCCACCTCGGGCACCCATATTAAAAGCCGTCTTTAAAGACGGCTTTTAATATGGGTTGTGGGAGTCGAAGGTCGGAGCGCGTCGGCGCGAGACGGGGTCGCGCAAAATTTTAGCAAAAATTTATGCGTGACCGATTCCCTTTTACAAAATATCCAAAAGGTGTACTGATCCTGTAAGGGTCGAGTTCCCACCTGTAATTTGATATAATTAACAAATCAAAATTATGGATAAAAACACAAAATTTAAATGCGAAAAATGTAAAAAGATTTTTAATTATATAGAAATTGAGGCCAATCTCGATCTAGGTGTGCAAACTGAAAAAAAATTAATGGCGGTAGACTTTCCCTATGTTCACAAAGATTGTGGAGGTATTATTTTTCAATTAAACACAGCAAATGAAAAAATTTACTAAAGAAAATTGGTTTAAAATTTTAATAGGTTTATTCCTATTATTTATCTGTATTTTTCTTATTTATTACTTTTTATTTTTTATTCCCTTAAATAGGAAAATTGAAGACCAAAGAAAGGTTGCTGATTACAATTTAGTGCAAAATCAGAAATGTGCTGACGATGGATTAATTTATTTTAACAATTACAAAAAAGATTTAGAGTCTAAAACAAAAAGTAATGTTTCTGGGACTGCTGAATATCATTTTAATAACACTCTTAAAACATGTTTAGTCAAAATGGCTTTTCCAGATTCAAAAGAGTCAATATATTTAATAAAAGATATATACAGTAACAAAATAATTATTAGTAGTTATATGACATTTCAGATCCAAAATGCCATAGCTATTACTAATTTTCCGTTTCCAAACGAGATTCCCTATAGTGACTACACAACTCAAGCCGATAAATTAATGAGCGAATAAATTAATGAGAAAATTTTATTGTCCAAAATGTAAATTAGAATTAAACGAATCTGATATAAAATTAGAAATTAATTCTGACGTGGAGGATAAAGGTAACGGTTCACCAACTTTCTACAAAAAATTTATTTACTACTGCGTTAAACATAACCCTCCTCAAATAGTTGAGGAAGTAAAATAATAATTAATCCTCCTCCTAATTCGCATTCTTACTAATGAGCAGCTTCATATCTCCAAATCTATCATCAGAACTTAAAACAGTATCAATATAATATCCCTCATCACCATTTTTTGCTCTAAGAATTATTAAATTTTGTTTTGCTCTGCCTGTGTATCCAGTTTTTCCACCAACCATAAAATTGACTGCAAACTCATCAATTAATTTATCAGTTGAATTTGCAACATGATGTAAATTTCCAGAAGCATCCATTATTTTGTATGAACTTAAAGCACTAACAGCAAAAATATTTGGATATTTTAATTCTAAATATTCTGCTAGTTTTGTTAAATCACTAACTGTAGATAAGTTATCTTGAGAAAGATTAGGAGAATCTAATCCTGATGGATTGTAGTATTTTGTATTTGTCATACCCAAGCTCAGAGCTTGGGTGTTCATTGCTTGAATGAATTTTGCTAGTCCATAATGATCAGCAATCGCTTGTGCTGCTTCATTATCTGACTCAATCAAAAGTGAATACAAAAGTTGATCAAGTGTTAATTTATCTCCAACCTTATACCTACTTAAAGTACCCTCAACCAAATCACCCTCTGAAATTTGAATTACATCATTTTTATTCATAAGGCTCGTCGCAACCAAAGCAGTCATAAGTTTTGTGATACTTGCAATTCGAAGAGGTGTATCAAGATTTTGCCCAATAAGATTTTTAGTTTGACTATTTGAGCTAACATAATAAGTTCCATACGCCAAAGCAGAAATTGTTGTTCTCTGTGGAGGTACAACACTTTCTGCAGGTGAATTTTGTCCAAAACTTAGTGACTCAATACTTTTAACAATTGGGTTATTTGTTATTACAGGAATAATATAATCCAGAGTAGATATTGGATTTTGAGCTGAATCATTTTTTATTACGACTTGGTTTTGAAAACCAATAATACATCCAGCACAAATTGCAATAATTGATCCCCAAAATAAAATTTTATTTTTTTGCATCCTCGATTTTTTTTATTTCTTCAAGCACAACTTCCCTGTCATCCCAAGGGATAGTTTTGCCTCCTATAATCATTGACTGTTCAGCCCCCTTTCCAGTAAACATTATGACGTCCCCAAGGCCTGCTAGTGACAAAGCCTTTTTTATACCTTCTCTACGATCAAGAATTACAAAAAGATTCTCTTCTCTTTTTTTCCCAACACTTTCAGCGGCAAGCGCAATATCATCTGCGATCGGTAATGGATCATCCTCATATGGATCAACATTAGAGCAAATAACATAATCTGCACCTCGTCCCACGATTTCTCCCATATCTTTTCTCTTTACTTTATCTCTTCCACCCCCTTCTGCTCCCAAAAGAATAATCACTTTATTTTGCAAAGCTAAATTTCTAGAGGTCTTTACTGCCCAAGTCATACTATTTTTTTCGTGAGCATAATCTACAAAAACTCGGAAACCTAAATTACAAGGAATCTCTTCCATTCTACCTGGAATTTTTGTTATCTTTTTAATTCCTTCAATTGCTTGATTCATATCTAAATTCAAAACTTTAGCAACCGCAATAGCAGGCAGAGCATTCCAAATATTAAATTGACCTGGAATTGAAATCTCAACTTTTTTATCATCCAAAACAAAACTAACTTTTCCGTCTACCTCAGAAGAATTCTTTGCTTGCATGTCAGAATCCTCCTTTACGCTATATGTTATTTTTTGATCTGCTTTAGATGCTAAATAGTAATCAGCGTTTTCATCGTCAGCATTTGCAATAATAGTCTTGAGAACTTTTTTTCCTTTGAAAAACTTTTGTTTTGATTTTGAAAGTGTATCAAACAAAATTGATTTGGCTTTTTTATAATTCTCAAAATTTCCATGGCTTTCTATGTGTTCGGGAGAAAGATTAGTAAAAACAGCAATATCAAAATCAATTCCTATGTGTCTACTTTGAACAAGTCCTTGTGAAGTAATCTCTACAATTACACATTCACACTTCTCACGAAGCATTTTCCTCAAAAACTTTTGAATTGAAAATCTCCCAGGCATTGTCATATGGAAATCGTTCACTTGTTCAAAATCACCTATTCGAATATTAGCAGTTGAAATAATTCCTGTTTTAACTCCACAATTACTTAACGCTGACCAAATAAAATTTGCCGTTGATGTCTTACCTTTTGTGCCCGTAACACCAATTACTATTATTTTTTTAGAAGGAAAATGGTAAAAAATTGTTGCAAGGTATGCAAAAGTTAAATGATATAAATGTAAAACTTTTCTGCCAAATATTTTTTTTAAGAATGATTTCATTATCTAAATCTTTTTGCCCAAGCAATAGCTTTATACCAAAATTTACTTTTGATCATATCAAGAAGCTCAGCGTGTCTAATAGTTTCCCCACCAAATTTTTTCTTAAAGGTTGTGATACCTTGCCATGAGCCATCTTTTTCCTTTGCCTCTTCAATTCCACCAAAATTATAAAATTTCATCTCATCTTTTTTAGCTCTAAGAATTCCTGCCCAATGAGCCATATATGGTCCACACAGGTTCTTTTTTTCATCAGAAGTACCTCCAAAAAGATAATAAGCAGTATTTCCAAATACTACAATAAGGTGAGCAGCTAAAAAGTCTTCTTGATGTTTTGCTAGAACTAAATAACCTCCTTTATTTACAGTTATGTATTCAAAAATGTTTTCATAATATTTTTTAGAATGAAGTGAAAAATGATTTCGGCTTGCAGTCAAAACCATCAGTGAATAAAAGACATCAAAATATTTCATAAAATTCTCATCCTCAATAATTATTTCGACTCCCTTTTTTTCAGCAAGTTTAATTGAGTACCTTGTTTTTTCATGCATTTTTGCCAAAAGTTCTTTGGAGTTTTTTTCAACATTTAATGTCCATTCAAATCTAGGTTGAATTGGTGACATAAACTTTAATTTCGGAAGTGGCTGCGCCAAATTTGGCGGAAAAAAACTATTTGCTTTATCAAAAGGAGTCGCATCAATACGTAAAAAAACTCCACCTTTTTCGTCTAAAATTTTTTGGCAAATCTCAGAAAAAAAATCATTAAGCCCATTTTGATTTTTTACAATCACAGGTCCATATGGAGCGTACCAAATATATTTACCAAACGGCAATTTATATTTTATAAACTGACAAAAAAGTACAGGTTTGCCTGAAAAATCAACTCTTATCCTAAAGACCTCATCGCCGTTTTTTTCCTGCCATTCTCCATAACTAAAGGATTGGGTCAAAGGAGCTCCTACAACGAGTGATTCCAAATCCCAATGAATCTTATTTTTTACTTCTTTGGCCTCGAACATAAATGAGATTATAACATAGGGTTACTTCTTGTTTGGAATAATTGCTTTGATTTATTTAACTTTTCTGGTATATTTTTGTAATTCAATTGAGAATTTGAAGATATATCCACCCATAGCTCAGTCGGTAGAGCAGCTCCCTTTTAAGGAGAGGGTCGTAGGTTCGATTCCTACTGGGTGGACAATTTAACAGCGAAGCTGGTAAATTATCCGCCCAAGCAAGTGCTACTAGCACTTGCGAGTAGGAATCGAACGCCTCCGCTATATTTTTTCAGCAGAAAAAATAGCGAGGCGCGTTTTGAGAAATTTTTTTGACGAAAAAAAATTTCTCAAAAAGATACTCCTACTGGGTTGATTTGAATTTCGTCGAAAAAATTTGCGATTATGAATCGGGCGAGTGGCGGAATTGGTATACGCGCTAGTCTTAGGAACTAGTTCCGAAAGGATTGGGGGTTCGAGTCCCCCCTCGCCCACATTTAAAAAAAACGCTTTTGAGCGTTTTTTTTGTGGTCGAGAGAAACTGCCGGGTGGCAGTTTCGTGGGGAACTCGAAAACCTTTTGAGATTTTTCTAAAAGAAAATCCAAAAGGTGTACTGACCCTGTAGGGGTCGAGATTCCCCCTTCACCTGTGAACATCGTGAACTTTGTAGTAAACTTTTGGTATGAAAGAACCAATGAAATTTGAACTTCCACCAGATGACGATAATGGTCAGGTGGAACAAGTCTCTGAAGCAAACAGAAGCCATAAAATTGAGACACCAAGCATCGAAGGACATAATAAAATTCAGTATGCAATGCTTACTGAATTGCGAGCCAAATATCCATACGAAAACTTATTAAGTGAAGAAAGACTTTTTAGAACTAGAAATACAAGTAGATACTATACTCAAATAAATGAAAAATTAGCTCAACAGAGATATGAAAACGCCCTGTCGTGTGGAGCGGAAATCCATTCTACTTTTATAGAATTTGGTGACAAAATTAAAGATAGCGATTGGATTAATTGTCTTAAAAATTACCCAATGAATGGTATTAATAGGATTTTCGATAAAAACGAAACTCCTTTTGCTGGTTTCTTTGATGAGAATCGAATTATGGAAGCTGAAAGTCTAATGAGTCCTTATTCATACTTCTTAGAGGGTCAATTTGGTAGAGCTGTAGAATTTAAACCAGATATAGTAGCAGTGACACCTAAAAGTGGGATTATGCCATCAATAATCGTAAAACAGTTTTTCAGGACATATTCTGAGGAAACTGGAGATAATATAGATCCACAGTTTTTTATACCTCAAAGTAAATTTTTTAGTGGTTTCAAGAGTACAGATAATGGGAGAAAATATATCAAAGATATTCTCTCAACAAATCTAGGTTCTATAGAAGATTATCAGAAATATCTGGAAAATAGCGGAGAGATTTTGACTGGTAAATCAGTATCAGAAAAAGATCTAGCTAAAATCCAAAGATATAAGAAAACTTTTGAAGCTATTAAAAATATTATTATTTCCCATACAGAAGAAAAAGAAATAAAAGTATTAGTTTTTGACGAAGTAATTAATGAAGGAAAATCCTCAAAAGGAATGCAAGAACTTTTTGAAGTAATACTAGATATTTTAAAAGAAGGTGGTGAAATCCCCAAAGACACCGTCATCAAGTCTCAAGTTTTAACAATGGGAAGTTTAGGAACTTCTTATAATTCTCCTGGTAAGGATTTTATTATGGACGAAGGTGGAAATAACTACAATTACGGATTAAAAGGTAGTTCAAAAGCAAAACATCATTTGACGCGCAAAGTATTTAAAATAATAGGCGAGAGTTTGGCAAAAGAGTTTATTCTTGTCAGAAATTCTTAATCAGTATGTATAGCTCTTCAATAGCCTTTTTGATTTAATCTCCCTCATTTACAATTCAACACCTCCAACTCCCCTATACTTATTTTCACATCATCAGCATACCTAACTAGTTCTGAAAGCCAGCCCATCTGTCCACATTAAAAAAACACCCTCTGGGTGTTTTTTGTTGGGCGGGGAGAAACTGCTGGATGGCAGTTTCGCGGGGGACTCGAAAACCTTTTGAGATTATTTTGTGAGTTAGCGAAACAAAATATCCAAAAGGTGTACTGCTCCTGTAAGGAGAGAGATTTTCCTCTCGCCCACCTGTGAACGTTGTGAATGTTATTACGATATAACAGACTACTTGACTAGAAATAATTTTAGTGTTTATATTGAACCTGAACAATTTACCTCTTTGAAAGGTCTAATTTTATGACACAACACATCGTAATTGGAATACTCCTTTGTTGGACTATTCTGGGTTTAATCATTGACCCTCTGTTGCTTGGCAGTTCCTGGATAACTTCTTCACGGACGCGCGAAGTTGCAGTGCTAATACTTGGAGGACCAGTAACTTGGTTCCTTGCATTTGCTCAATGGTTTTAAAACAAGACAACTCTAAAGTTCGACCTCGTTGCTTACGCGATGAGGTCATTTTTATAACAGACAAGTTTTAATATTTTCTAAATCTTTTATACTAATTCTTACCGCATCAGCATACCCAACAAGTTCTGAAAGCCAGCCCAACGGTCCACATTAAAAAAACACCCTCTGGGTGTTTTTTTTGTGAGCGAGGAGAAAGCTCTGGGAGAGCTTTCGTGGGGACTCGAAGGCCGGAGCGCGACGGCGCGAGGCGGGCGAGTAGCAACGAGTGTCGGAGTAGGCTTCGCAGAAATTTTTACCACAAGGGTACTTCTGTTTTTTGTAAACAAAAACAAGTCGCGCAAAAAATTATCTGTGACCGAGTCTTTTTTTGCAAAATTTATTTAGGACTGGATTATTTTTCACCCTGTGGATAAACACCTATAGGTCGGTCCTTGGGTATTTTTTATTTCTCCGCTACAACTGAAAGCCCCATAACGTTAACTCCTTGTACATTTATTTTTTTGCTGACTTGTGTGACAACTATACTAGATGTAATAGCTGCATTTGTTCGAGTGATACTGAAACTACCTCCATCAAAACCAAGTGTAGAGGTAATAGCAAGTGGCTGGTTTGAATAATTAAGCATACTGATAGGCTGACCTCCAAGTTGCTCTATAGTTTTTTTATTACCATTCACAATTGCCCAAGAATTAATAAAGGATACTGTACCAAAATTATCTAGAGGTACAAACGCATTTGTGCTATTACTAAATGGCATTTCTTGAATCCATTCCGCTGAAGACATTGAGGATACATAGTAGACAGAAGTCTTGTAATTCTGATTTGTCGTAACATTATTAAATGAAATAATCCACGAATTTGCTGACTGCTCTAATATTGAAACCGTAATTGAATCTCCGGGTTTAATTGCTATAGGAATAATTACTGGGACACTTGGAAGAATTTCATACCATGCTTTATATGTAAAATTTGTTTCTGTTTTATTCAAACCTGTATTGTCTGTTAAAGCATGAGTACCTACTTGTATGAGATCGGTTTTACCCATACCACTAATCCCAACCCATGTAGCATCAGCTGAATAAACAGTACTAGTGGCTTTGGGTACTATCCAACTCGCACCAATTCCGCTATATGAACCAGCCGCAGAGCTAACATACCCAGACCAATTACGCGAAGTAATTGCATTAACGTTTGCAAACGTTATACACGGGACAGCATATAAAGTAAAAAAGATAAACATAGAACTGAGAAAAAACACAACTCCCAGTGGAGTTTTTTTTGAATTTTTTTGATTAAATTTTTGTGAGTTGGCAAACAACATAACTTTCCGTATCTGGGATTATAGCAGTAATATTTATTTACATTACAGTGTAAATGTGGTGAAATGAAGATTTTCTAAATCCCTAGATGCACTTTCACAGCATTAGCATACCCAACAAGTTCTGAAAACTAGCCCAACTGCCCACACATAAAAAATACTTTACAAATTTGTAAAGTATTTTTTATGTGTGGACCAAAACCTGTGGATAAACACCTATAGGTCGGTCCTTGGGGTTTCAGTTATTCTAATTTCCAATTACGGTCTGAACAGCTTGTTCGGTCTTTTGGTCTGCATTCAAACCAAATGAATTAACAATTATCTTCATGATCGTAAAAGTCGAAATCATTATCATCATTCCAACAAATCCCCAAAGCATATGCATAGTTCCTTTTGCTCTTACCTCTTGATCATCAGCATGGACAATATAGTCTTTAACTCCCCAAAGAAAACCAACCAAAGCAAAAGCGAACATCAAAATAATCAAAGGATTAACAATCAAAGCATTCGCTTTAAGAATGATTGAATCGAAAGATACAGCCGATGCAAGTTGATCCATTTTTGAGTTTTCGAGAGATTAAATTGTTGGTCCGTGAACCGGTGATGTAACGTCTGTTCCGTTGAAGAATGTTGTATTGAGAATTCTTACAAAACCCCAAACAGCTGTCATAACAAAGATGATGATAATTCCGTAAATAATAATTCCTCTTGCAGCTGCTTTTTTCTCTTCATCTGCACCTGCTGTAACATACTGAACCAAACCCCAAAGAAATACCAAAACAGCAATACCGATAACAAGTGGGATTATTGAGTTGATAAGATCTCTAATTGATAGAATCGCATTCTGTGCATTGTTAAAATTTTGTGCAAATGCAAGTAATGGACCCAATACGACAACACCTGAAATTAATACTTTTTTCATTTTTATAATTTTGCGAAATTATGTCGCGCAATCGTCTTTATGACGCGACGCTTATTTTAATAATTAAATTGACCTTATTAATTTGTTTGTCCCTGACAAACCCTTTAATTTACTTAAATTGTAGCACAAACCCATCTTAAAAGTGCAAGATAAAAGTGGAAAACATAACCAAACAAAATCCACACAGGTATTATTGGAATACGTTTGCACAAGAACTTGTGTTAATAGGGTTTGTACCCGAGCTTTTGAATTGAGGAATACCAAAACTTACATTAAAAGTCGAAGTAAAAATTCTTAATACTCCCCAAATTCCAACAATAACGAAAAAACCGATCATTCCGTAAATCATAAATTTGGTACCCTCACTTCTTTTTTCTTCATTATCTCCAGCAGAAACATACTTTATAAGTCCTCTAAGAAATTCTACAAAAGCAATCAATATTATTATAGGGACAAGATCTAGGGCTAGACAAATAATAATATTTACTAAACCAGCAAAACTTGTTGGCGCTGTTAATGCAAAAGCAAAAACTGGTGGTGTTAGTGTTAAAACAAAAATATAAATGAATTTTTTCATCGTTTTGTTTAATTTGGTGTAATTGTTGTTGGTAATTGAGTTGGCAAGTAAACAGCTCCATCAAAAAAAGAACTGTACAAAAGTTTTACAATCCCCCAAACACTTATCATTACAAAAAGTACAATAATTCCAAAAATCATTACGTTCCTGCCAGATAATCTCGCTTCTTCATTGTCACCTGCTCCAACAAATCTCACAACTCCAATTAAAAATATAACTAATGCAATAGATATAAGAAAAGGAACATATGACTGCATTTTAAATTGAATGTAGCAACTAAGTAGAGTATGCAGATCACTTGGAGTTGTACTGCAATCATTTGTTGCCGCAAAAACTGGCACAGAAACAAACCATAGACTAGTCGACAATAAAATATTTAATATTTTTTTCATTTTTATGGATTTGTTGTTGCAGATGGAGGTAATGATGGCATTGTGTAATCAAATCCAAAGGTCGTACTAAGTATTTTTACGATTCCCCAAACCGAAACCATCACGAAAATTGCAATTATTCCATATATCATCATATTTCTACTTGCTTCTCTTTGTTCTTCATTATCACCAGAAGAAACATATTGAACAACTCCAATTAGAAACAATAAAACTCCAAGCCCGATAACAAACGGAATTATACTGCTGCTGATGACACATCTTGCGTAATCAAAAAGTTTAGGGATGTCTTTTGGTGCAATACAGGTTGTTGCTGCGTTTGATGATGAAGTGCCAGCATTAGCACCAACTACCGCTCCAGTTACTGCTCCGTCGGCCTTTGCCAGATTAGGGAAATAAAGGCAAACTACAAAAGACAAAACTATAAATAAAGGAATTATTTTTTTGACTTTTATTTTTGACATTTTTTTTAAAAATATTAAATTTACAAATAAATTTTAACTAATAACTCCCCCGACTGTATTTACAACTGCTGTAATTATAACTTGCGCACCAATGAGCACTGCTGTTCCAACCAAAGCCCAAGTAACAGTTGTTTTAGCTTTCTTGAGCTTTTCTTCATCTCCTTGAGCGGTTGCATAAAGATATCCTCCATACATTATTGAAAGTGCTCCAACAATTGCACCAATTTCAGTAGCGGCAGTAATTATTGATTTCAGAAATTCTGGAATACTATTTGCACTTACAGGATTTTGCAGACCATTTGTTGAACCTATTGCTTGTCCGGTAATTCCACCAAAAACAACCACAGCAATAACGAAAAATGTTACAACAAAAAAATAATTTTTACTCTTCTTTAATATGTTTTTCATTTTGTAGTTGTTGAATTAACTGGTACAACACTTGAATTGTTTACTAAACTAAATGCGTCATTTACACCTAACGTTTTCATTATAGTTGCCACAAGCAACCATCCTCCCCACAAAAACAGTAGACCTACAGCTACTGTGGTAAAAACCTGATGAGCCTTTTCAATTTTACCACTATTTCCTGCAGAAGTTGCATACATAAAACCTGCATAAGCTACAGAAATAGCTGCTAATGTTGTTCCAATAAAAATCATATAAACCATTAATTTTTTTGCCAATATTACTAAATCACTCCAACCACATTCAGCAACACCGTTATTTTTGGTATAACAATCAGGAGTAATATGAAAACTTGCTTGAGAAGCACTCTGAACTGTTGGGTCAGACTGTGATGTACCCTGAAGGATCATCTGAGCATTGTTTGGATTCGTAAGGTCAATAGATGTCACTTTGTTGGTTGGAGATAACGGATTTGAGTTATCTACCTGACCAGGTGGTGTCAAAGTCACCGATTGAGCAAAAGAAAATACTGGTACAAACAAAACTAGAATATTTAAAACAATTATTCCAATTTTTGCCTTTATTTTCATTTTTTTTATTTTGCTATCAACTGTAAACTTTTAACTATAAAATTACTTGAGCAACTCTTTTATTTGTAAATCAAAAGTCTTAACAGCGTCTGGCACACTTGCGGAACCGTTATTTACAGATTCAATCATAGTCTGAAAATAATTTTCAGTTAGACTTGAATCTGGGTCAAGCCAATCACGCCCAATCAAAACAGAACGTCTAAAAACTTCTCCAGATGAACTTTGGCTTTCACTACCCAATTGATCAACTCTAACTGACGGAAGATTTGTATCTTGAGAAAAATAACTCATAAAACTATCTCCCGATAACGCTGCGGCGTTTTTAAGAGCGGATTGTTGATTTTTTGAAGCATTTACGATAGCAATTCCATAAACTTTGGCATATGTTAGAGAGGTTTTAGCATCCTGTGCTTGTGGTATTACACTTACATCAAAATTTAGATTAGGATTTCCAGACATGAGATCAGTATATTCACTTGCAAAACCAACATAGGTTGCTGATTTTCCTCTTAGAAATTGTTCATCTGAATTAGGTAAAGATCTGTTCCATGAATATGCAACAGAAGATGGGTTAGAAAATTGAGTATAAAAACTCAAAGCTGCTTCAACTGGATTAGCTTCGGTACTTGCGCTGTAATTATAAATAGAACTAATTAGAAAACCATTTTGATATTGAGTAATAGCATTACCAGCTTGAAAGAAAAGAGTTGAGAGTATTTCCTTGGCATTTTTAACGTTTTGATATTCACCTAAAGGTAAAGCGCTTTGAAGAATAGTTTTACTCGTAGTTATATTTGAAATTTTAGGGATCAAACTGACCAAATCCTTCCAAGAAGCAGGTGGTGTTGGAACGCCAGCTGTCAAAAAAATGTCTCTATTCCAATACATTACTAATGGGTCAATTAAAATCGGCAATGCAGTAACACCACTACTAGATAAAAAGATATTTGCTGGAGCTGCAAAAGCATCTTGGAATGTTCTTTGTGAAATAGTTGAGTATGGAATTACAGCAAATAATTTACTATTTTTAAATAAATGACCCTCTGGCATAATTACCATATCAGGACCATTACCTTGTGCTATCGCATTTGCTAAATCGTTATCAAAAGTTTCAATAGGATGCTCAGAATAAAGGATATTAATAGAACCAGGTGTCTTTGAATTTACTTTATCAATGGCATCATTGATTGCTGTTTTTGATAAAACTCCCCAAACTGTTACCTGAACAGAACTACCTGTACCAGTATTATTTCCTCCAGTAAAGCCGGCAAATACTACTATTCCAATAATAATAAATACAACAAAAACTCCAATGACGATGTACTGAAATGTTGATGTGTTTTGCATAACCTTTAGTTACTAATATTTTAGAACATCTTGGAAAATATAGCCAACGGTAACTGTGGAGGAAACTTAGAGACCCGACCTTCTCTTGAGAGGTCGGGTCTCTAAGTTGTTAAACTTTCCTCCAAATTATTCCGTAATGATGTTCTCCTGCGTCAATTTTTTGAACCATTTCAAATCCAGCTAGCAAAAAAATCTCAAGACCTTCAGATTCTTTAAAAACATGGTCTTTATGTGGACCAATTCCACCAAACGAATCACTCCATTCAATAAATAAAATTCTTCCTTTCTTTTTGACAATTCTTTTTGCTTCAAGAACTGCTTCTTTTTTATTTTCCAAGGAAAAAACAGAATTTGCCATTATTACCAAATCAACCGATTCGTCTGCAAGACTTGTACCTCCCTTTTTTTCTATATCACCATGAATTGGACGAATATTTTTTAGTCCTTCTCCTTTAGCTTCTTTTGCTATTTTGGAAATAAAATCAGGATTAATATCAATTGCATAAACAACCCCTTCGTCGCCAACCATGTATCCCGCAAGAATTGAGTAATACCCAACTCCGCACCCAAGATCAGCAATAACTGTACCTTTTGAGATTCCCGTTTGAAGTAAATTTTTTTGAGGATTTGAGAACATTTTTTTTAGTTAAAAGTTTATAGTTGATAGTTTACAGGAAATTTTGTAATTTGTTTTCCACTGTCAACTGTAAACTCTAAAGACAAATAACAGAAGCTAATGAATCACCTTCGCGAAGTCGCATAATGCGAACTCCCTGAGTATCACGTCCGAGTGTTGGGATTTCTTCAAGTGAACATCTAATCACTTGGCTCTTTTTTGAAATTGCTACCGCTTCTTCAAAATCTTCTGTAACAACTTTTGCAGAAATTAACGAGCCAGTTTTTTCTGTGACTTTGACGGTCTTCATTCCAGATCCTCCGCGTCCCTGAGTTTTGTATTCCTTAATGCTTGTCTTTTTTCCAAAACCATTTGCAGAAACTACAAATATTTTTGCGTCTTTTGCATCTTTTTTAATGACATCACTTCCAACAACAGAAACTCCTTTGTCCAATTTCATAACGCGAACTCCTGCAGCATTTCTTCCCATTTCTCTAACATCATTTTCTTTAAATCTTATTGATTGTCCGTCTGAAGCAACAACCAAGACGTTGTCATCTTTTTCTACAAAAATTGCAGAAACAAGTTCGTCCCCTTTGTCCAATCTTATTGCAATAATTCCACTTCTGCGAACATCTTTGAAGCTTTCTGCTGAGACTCTCTTTCCTGTTCCTTGTTTTGTCACAAGCATAGTCGAAAGATCACTGCCTTTTTTAATTTCTTTTGGCATAGGAAGAATAGATGTAACTTTTTCATCGCCTGAAAGTGAAAGGAAGTTCATAATCGACTTACCTTTTGTAGCACGCTTTCCTTCAGGAATTTCATACATTTTTATTTGATAAACTTTTCCCATATCAGTGAAGAAAAGTAAATCGCTGTGGTTTGTTGTGGTAACAAGATGTGTTATGAAGTCTTCTTCTTTTGTATCAAGATCAACAACTCCAACACCACCTCTTTTTTGTTTTCGGTATTCATCTGGATGTGTTCTCTTGATGTATCCTCCTGCGGTGTAAACCAAAACACTTTCATCGTTAGGGACTAAATCCTCCATTGAAAGCGCCTTAGCCTCATGACTAAATACTTTTGTTCTTCTCTCATCTGCGTATTTTTCTCTTACTTCCTTTATCTCATTTTTGATGATTGCAGGAATTCTTTTTGGATTAGCCAAAATATCTTCGAGATCTTTTATAAGAAGTCTGACAGCAGCAAGTTCATCCTCAATTTTCTGTCTTTCAAGTGAAGCAAGTCTTGAAAGCTTCATTTCCAAAATTGCATTTGCTTGGCGCTCTGAAAACTTAAATGTTTTCATCAAACCCGCACGAGCTTCATCAACAGTCTTTGATTTTTTAATCAGCTTGATAATTTCATCAATATGATCGAGTGCTTTTTTTAGTCCTGCCAAAATGTGTTCACGGTCGAGTGCTTTTGCCAAATCAAATTCTGTTCGTCTCTTTATGACATCTTTTCTATGTGCAATAAAACATTCAAGAATAGTTTTTAGTGAAAGGGTTTTTGGAATTCCATCAACAAGAGCAACTACGTTAAAGTGGAAAGGTTCTTCCAAGCGTGTGTGCTTATACAAAAAGTTCAAAACTGCTTGCGGATGACTTGCTTTTTTTAGTTCGATAACAATTCTAATATCTTTTGCGGATTCATCTCGGATATCTCTGATACCGTCAATTTTTTTATCGCGCACCATGTCAGCGATGGTGATAATAAGTTCTGCTTTGTTAACTCTGTATGGAAGTGAAGTAATGATGATTGATGAACCAGTTTTGTCTTCAATAATTTCAGCCTCACCTCTTACAACCACACCTCCTCTACCAGTTGTGTATGCTTGAACTAAATCTTTTTTACCAAAAAGCATTCCGCCTGTTGGGAAGTCTGGACCTTTCACAAATTGCAACAAATCTTCTGATGTTGCATCTTTGTTATCTATCAAATAAGTCGTAGCATCAGAAATTTCTCCAAGATTGTGTGGAGGAATATTTGTTGCCATACCAACAGCAATACCAAGTGTTCCATTTAAAATAAGATTAGGTACAAGAGTTGGTAAAACAGCCGGTTCCTTTCTTGTGTTTTCATAGTTTGGTCTCCAGTCAACAGATTGCTTTTCGATATCACGAATCATTTCAACTGCAATTTTTGACATTTTTGCTTCGGTATATCTATCAGCCGCTGGCGGATCTCCATCAACAGAACCAAAGTTTCCTTGGCCAATTACAAGTGGATAACGCATAGAAAAATCTTGTGCAAGTTTTACCAAAGCTTCATAGGCAGCTACAGTTCCGTGCGGATGATAGTTACCAGTTACGTCTCCAATAATTTTTGCAGACTTTCTTGTCTTGCCACCTGGATTAAGACCAAGTTCATACATTGTGTAAATTATTCTTCGGTGAACTGGTTTTAATCCGTCGCGAACATCAGGAAGAGCACGGTCAGTAATAACTGACATCGCATAGTCAATGTAGCTTTCTCGCATTTCAGCAACCAAATTTTTTGCAACAACGTTTTTAGCAGGAATATTTTCCAAAACTTTTTCTTCTTTATTATTTTTGTCTTTTTTGTCTGGCATGTGATTAATTATTTATTTCTGTTGTAGTACTTATCGTTGTGGTTGCTGATATATCTCCAGTCGTTGTGCTTATTTCGCTTTGAGTTGAGCTTCCAACAAATTTTTCAGGAATCGTTTTAAATTGATTAACAAAATTATCTGCGAATTTTCCAATATTGTCCTCGAATACGTTAAAAAGCGCAACTCTATTTTCTGACGTCTTATCAAGTTCCTTTTTTGCATCGCCTATAAAATAAAAAATCCAACCTATGAAAATTAAAAATGTAATCAACCCTGCAAAAATCAACGCCAACTTTTTCTTTTCTTCGTCTGGTGTTTTTTCAGGTTTTGTTTGCATTTTACTATCAACTGTAAACTGTTGCCTGTAAACTATTTAAATGAACGCTACTGCATTTGACTTTCCTTCTAAATCTTTTCTTTTCAATGTCAGTTTGTCTGTTTCTTCTGCTTTTGCTCCGACCTCTTTTGCAAATTTTTTTTGATCTTCAACACTTCCAATTGGAATGATTAATTTTGCCTCCAGAAAAACAGCAAGTTTAGCCGCTTGAGCTGGAGTCAACATATTTTCGCCTAACTGAATCATTAAAATATCAATATCGTCAACAGCTTCAAGTGCTTCTTCAGATAATTTTTCTTCGGAAAGCGCACCGAGGTGAACTATTTTCATTCCGTCCATCGAAAGTACATATATAGTATTTATTTTTTCTTTCTTACTTTCGTAATCACTTCTCGAACCAAAGCCCTTTATGAAAACACCCTTAACTTCGTATTCACCTGGACCAGAAATAACGAATGGCTTTTTGTCTCCAAAAGCTAACATATCAACTCCGTCATAATCCTTGTGATTCAAGGAAACAAGAGCAATATTTGCCCCGAACTTTCCTCCTTTCAATTTTGAGTCTTTTGAGGGCGGATTAATACCTGCGATTGTGTCACCTGCCTGAAGTTTTATTTCCAAATCTCCCTGTCTTGTAATTATCATTTTGACATTATATCACAAGGTTTTTTATTTTTTAAATAATTTTAAACTTTCTATTTTTATAGGACCGACCTATGGCACTTTATCCACACTGTGGATAAA
>CAIRYW010000005.1 GCA_903882905.1 uncultured bacterium
ACTAATGTATTAATTCGCTAAAAATGCGGACTCGGTTTTGCGAAACTAATTTGCGGGAAAGGATTCGCAAAACCTCGACTTATTCCCATTTTGCCTTGATTTGAATTTTGCCGTGCAGGAGGGTGCGGGAGGAATGCACGGAATACAGGAATACAAAACCCAAAAAATTGATAGCCTCGAGCTGATGAGTTATTTATACTTCCGTGATTATCTATCGTTATGAATGGCACACCTCGGCATCCGCCTCGGGCATTACCGCTATGGCTACTCGCTCCTAGGTGCTTATGAGCTACATACCAAACGGCTCAAATACAGGGGAAATGAGCCGTTTGATATGTAGCGCCTCTTGGGGAGAGGAAGTTTCCTCTCCCCGGGTCGGACTTACTCCTGACTACAGGAGTTCTAGTCCTCGCCATCCCCACACTACGCTTTTCAATATTGCTTTTAGTGTGTGCTTCGCTATTATTTATGTATTTCAAGATAACCACGGAGCTCATCCCTTTAGCCACTGGACGCCATAGCGGTAATGCCCGAGGCTCCAAAATACTCGTGCTTGCCCCAGCTCCGTGTGATTACACACGGAGCTATCCCTCCCGTGCGTGCACGGACTCACTCCCTAGATTTATATTTTAGAATAGAATACAGACTTTCCTGTTTTTCCAGATTGTTTGATTTTATTTTCCTTTTCCAAAGTATTTAGATATCTGGTAGCAGTTGCATCAGATACATGCATGAATTTTTCAACTTCGTCGTTTGTGATTTTCTGCTTTTTTAAAAACAAAGTCATGATTTTATCTAACTTCTTTCTTTTTCTGAATTGAATCATGTTTCTTGCTTTAACTAGAAGTTCGCGGGCAAGAGATTTAGAAGGAATTATTACAGAGATAACTTTTGGCTGTTCATGTTCAGTGATTGATTCTTGCTTTGGTTCGGGTTTAGTTTCAGAAATTGCCGTAGGCTGTGAAGCCGAAGGTGCTGAGCTAGCAAGCGAAGTATCAACCGGTTTTGATTCGGTTTGGATTGGTTCAGTAATTTCAGATTCAGATGAAGCCAAAGGTTTTTCCTCGTGTAGTGGAACGGATGGAGGTAATTCCTCAGGCGTAGTTTCTACCAGTTTTGTTTCTGCTGGAATAGTTTCAACTGCTGGTTCAGCTTCTGGCTCAGTTGGGGCAGTTGGGGCAGTTAACGGCTCAGATACTGGTGTTTGATCCGTTGGTGCTTCTAGAGCTTGTGTAGGCTCAGAAACGGGCTCAATTGGAGCTTCTACTACGACTTCTTCTTTTTGTATAATTTCATCTACCATATATAGATTATAGCAAATAAAGCTTATTTTGTAAGGCAAACTTGCTTGACAGTTAGCTTAAAAAGGTGTATAATATACAGGTAGAGTTAAGTTCTTTTAAATTTGTGAATAGTTAGGTGATCTTTGCTTCTTTATGGGAGTTGAGATCACTTAATTATTTACACTTATATAAATTTTAAATTATGAAAATTAACGACTATTTTCTTGGAGTAGTTTTTATTCCAATTCTTAAAGAAAAACTTCAAAATGAAGAAGGCGAACTATCTTTAGTTCTTGCTGAGTATACAAAAGTAGAAGGATCAGGCCAGCGTTCTGAGTTTTTAGGTTTAGATATTGCCTTATCTCTCGACTCAGCAAAAGTTCCAATTATTTTTACCAGTTATATGCCGGAAGAATATTTTGCTCATGGCTCTGGGTATTCTGAAAAAGATAAAGGCAAATTCCATTCCCTGATGGCCAGAAATAGAGTTGGTTATCTGCGTTTACCTTTTACCTCTGATGACCTTCTTGCTAAATACAACGAGTTAATTGGAAACAAAAAGGAGGAAGATATTCTCGCTATTGAAATCAATAGAATCAATTCTTTTGAAAGTAAAATGGGAGTTATCCAACACACTGCACAAAGATTTATTAGAGAAGATTCTGACCAAGCAAGGCAAATTGTATCCAACGCAGTGTCTAAGGCTCGTGAAGCTGGTGCAATCGGTTCTGATGAAGAAGTTGCTGAGCAAATTAAGAATTTCAAACATCAACCTAAAAGTTCAATTTTTGCAGGTAAATTTTTCCCAGGAGTTTTTTGTGACGTTGAAGGCACTTTAATTAAAGATGGTGAAATAAACATCGAAATGCTTACAAAACTCAAAGAACTTTCAAGGACGAAGCCAATCACGCTTTGGACTGGTGGCAATGTTGAAGAATTGGGCAAGATTTTAGCTAAAAATAGTATCAAATGGAAACTTATTTCCAAACGTGATCTTACTGGGGCTGAAGTTGAGACCTCTTACGACGATGAAGACTTTTATGTTTTCTTCGAAAAATATGGTGTTAAGGTGCAAAACTTTAACAAAATCTAATTTTCACAAATTTAAACTTTAAAAAAGAAAGGAGTAATAATACCCTTGTAGGCACTGCTTACAGGGGTATTCTTTTATCATTTTTGGGATTATATGAAATAATCATCCAAAATGTTAAAATATATACGTGGAAAAAACACCAAAATTTATAAGGGAGTTTTCTAAAGAAGAGTCACCAGAAGAACGAAAACAAGTTGCTCAAGCTATTAGAGCTGAGCGTAGGGAGAATTTTGCTTATAAGCAAGACTTAGAAGCTAAGCAAAATGAACTGCAAAATACAGCCAATAATGAACATTTTTTAATTGAAGAATTAAACAAACTTGATAAGCTTGAAAACGAAATATCAGAGATCGCATTATCAAAGACAGAAAAAATGTTAAATGATTTTTATGAAAACCAAAAGAATAAATGGGTAAATAGTGAATATAAAAAAGATGAAATAACGAAGTATTTTTCAGAAAGCAATTTATCATCATTATCACTGGAAGAATATATACTTTTACTTAAAAAATTTCCGAGCGAAATGGTTGCACATGTGACAAGACAAGGAATTCGAGACCACATTGGACATTCATATCACACAGCAGGTATGGGAGCTTATTCGAGTGGATTTATGAAGATGCTTAAAGATGGATGCTTAAAATCGCCCCTAGGTGTTTATCTTGTTGAAAAAGAGAAAGAAAAAGCAATTGCAAAATTTTTTCACCTTGATTTACTTGAGGATAAAAATGAGGCAATGGAAAATTTTAATCGTTTTTTTAATATAGAAGGAGGGGCTGGTTCAGGTAATTATTTAGATAGAACAGCAATTCATTTTGCAGCCGAGGAGGTGGCGGATACTTATTATGGTTCTGAAAAAAGTAACGAAATTTTTATCGTTTACCCTTCTGCTTTTATTGCTTCTCAGTATTATTTTAAAGGAAATTTAAAAGCCGGAGATGAAGGGCAACATAATGATCAATATGTTTGGGCCAATGAGGAAAAAGGTATGAATTTAAATGCAGGCATAATTTTTATTCCTAAAGATACAAAGGTAGATAAAAAGACTGGTTCAAGATATGAAATTGATGAGAGTGGTAATCCAATAGAAAATATTGAATTCCTAAACAGGATTAAAGAAGTTGTTGATTCGAACGATTTTCACAATTTCGTAGAACAAGTAAGAATAATATCCAGTCCTTATCTCGGTGAAGAAACAGAGAAAAAACTAGAACCATATCGTAAAAGGTTGGGAAATGAATTTAATGTAACTGATTATCGACTTCAACAAGTTTTTCTGGGGGAACATAATAATTTGTGGAACCTTGATTTTAAGAAAAAATGCCAAGAAGAAAAGAAAGATCTACCAGATGAATATCATTTTTTACCTCTTGAAAAAGAAATATTGCAAAATGAAGGAATCTTATATCAAGAAGCAATAGATACAATAAATTCTAAAGAGTTTTGGGAAATATATTTTAAAAAAAATGCTGAAATAAAACCTTCGAAAATTGTTTACTATAAAGAAGATAGCCCTACAAGAGCTCTTTCTGAATGGAAAGATAAGAGTGGGTTATGGAAAAAAGGAAATGATAGTAGTATCGGATTTCAAGAACATCAACTCTATTATAATAAAGCTGATAATAAGACACTTGTAACATCTGGAATGAATCGTTTTAAAGATTTAGCTGAAAAGGTTATTGAGGATTATTATAATCATAAAAAAGTACTCAAATAAAATATTTTTAGTTTTAATGTAGCTATTATATTTTTTCACTTTGTTTGAGTTTGTCAGTTGTTTGATATAAGTAGAGTAGTTTTAGCTATTTGTCTGTATTTGGTTTTTTATGGTATAATTCACATTATATTAATTTAAATTAATTATTTATGCCTAAAAATACTATTGAAGAATTGAGTTTAGCTATGGAAAAAATGTATATTGAACATAATGCACAAATAGCAACCATGAGCAGAATGATAACAACGTTAGCTCGTTTAGCAGGAGTTGATCCTAAAAAATTTGCAGCAGAAACAAAGGAAGATCAATTAAATTATAATTTCGCTAATGAATTCAACAAAAACATAGATAATTTAGAAGAACAAAAAAATCAAGATAATTAATATGGAAAATTTTAATAAAAAACCAGAAAAAGATAGTTTGATTATAACTGGTTTAGAAATCGCGAAACCAAATAGCACTATTGGTAATTCTGAATTAGAAGAAGATTTAAAAGATACTTATAAATATCTTCAAGGTAACCATGGAAAAACAGATCCAATTTTTGAAAAAGTCGGTATAAAAAATCGTCATTCAGTAATGAATTCCATGACAGCAACTGATTTATCTGTTGAGGCAGGTAAAAAATTAATGGAAAAATATCCTTTAAATAATGAAGACAAGATGCTTGTTATTACTGGTACAATGTCTGCAGAAGATAGACTTCCTTCTTCTGCTGCAAAGACCCTAGAAAGATTAAATCTTACGAGAGAGAATGGTTATAATAAAATAACAGCTTTTGATGTGAGTGCTGCTTGTTCTGGTTGGACATATGGCATTGAAATTGCTGAAGCAATGTTAATTTCAAAAGGATACATGAGTGCAATTGTTTTTTCTTCTGACACAATGACAAGATTGGTAGATAAAAAAGATAAATCTAGAGTACTTTGGGGAGATGCAGCTACTGCCTCTCTAATAGAAAGAGAGAAAGAAGGATCAAAAGGTTTTCGTATTTTAAAAACAGACACAGTCACATATGCAGTTGATACTAGGAACATAAGATACCCCACAGAATTATCGTTAGATTCTACCCCCGAAGAAAAGAATAAAATGAATTTAAAAGGAGGTGAAGTTTATAAATCTGGTGTTGAATATAGTGCTGAATTTATCAAAAAATACTTAAAAGAAAATAATATTGATATCAAAGATATTGATTATGTTATTCCTCATCAATCAAATAAATCAATGTTGGATTCCTTAAATGAAGTTTTAAATCTTGGTAAAAATAAATACGGTGAAGAAAAAATGTTAATAAACATAGAAAATGTAGGTAATACTGGAGCTTCTTCAGCCCCTCTTTGTTTATTTGATTTTAAAGAGAAAGGTATGTTTAAAAATGGCGACAAAATACTTATGTGCAGTTTTGGAGCTGGATATACAATAGGCATCGTAGAAGTTGAATTCATTGACTAAATGTCTTTTAAAATTAAATTTAAAAAGACATTTTAAGGCAAATTTTGAGACCTGGTTATTTACACAAATTGTCTATTGTGCACTTTTTATATAATCTGTTTTGTAAACAGCATAACAAATAGGAACTATTTGTCCTTCTTTATCTGTCTTTTTAATTAAATCAGAATATTCTCTTAATTCATAAGTAACTCTTATTCTTGGAATTTTTTCTTCTTCTACAATCAAATCATCATATTTTATGTTTACGACTTTAAACTTTGCAGTAATTGTTGATCCTACAGGGTTAGCAACAGGGAAAGATACTTTGTCATAGCCTGGAGAAATTAATTCAACGCAATCATCCTTGAAACTAAATAAACGTCTAACAAAACCAGAACTAAATGACAAAGTAGCAACCCCGTGAACATAAGCTACTGGTTTTTCTGTCGGTGAAAGTCTACTAAAAATACTTTTTTCGGCTGTCTCTGGAGTAAGATGTGGTGGGTATAAATCATCAAAAGTTTTACCAAAACTTTCAACAAATTCTGGGGTTATGTGGAATTTTAATTTTTTAGAAGGCTCAAACTCCATACCGATCTTTAACCAATTTTTAAAATCATCATATGATTTGATATTAAAAAGAGTCTTTTCTTCTGGGTTATTTTCTAGTGATTCAACTCCTGGAGCAACATTTAAACTATTCTTAGGATTTCCATTATTTAAATTTGAGTTATATTTTTCCATTACATATTTGTATTTATTAATAATTTATTTCAAAAGCTCATTACTTGAAACTCCTAATACTTTTGCTAATTTAGTAATAGTTGAAAGGGTTGGGTTAGTTTTACCATTTTCAATGGTACTAATAAAACCACGACTAACTTTTAACTCTCGTCCAATATCGCCTTGTGATATACCTTTTTCTGTTCTAATTCTTTTAAGGTTAGAACCTAGTTTTGCTGATTCATTTTGCATTACTTAATAAGTATATCGCTTGATATATTATATCACAATGTTATGATATAATGTAACAGATAAAATCCATACCAAAAATCTGCCGTGCATTCCTCCCGCACCCTCCTGCACGGCAAAATTCAAATCAAGGCAAAATGGGAATAAGTCGAGGTTTTGCGAATCCTTTCCCGCAAATTAGTTTCGCAAAACCGAGTCCGCATTTTTAGCGAATTAATACATTAGT
>CAIRYW010000006.1 GCA_903882905.1 uncultured bacterium
ATAAACGGCTCCGTTCCTCCGCCGCCCTTGACAAAACCCAGAATCTTTCTGAAAAGCATTTAAGGATTGAAAAAAGAGAAAATTTGTAGATTTGAGCTACCAAAGTAAAAACAATCAGACAGAGTTCAGATTACACTCCCCTTTAAGCTTGTTTGGATTTGAAAAACCACACGCAACACCAACATTTATAAAGGCAATGAATTTGTCTAATGAAAGGGGAATTATTTTCGTTTTACCGCCATAATGTTTGGTATTAAATCTATTCAAGTTGAAAAAATGAGCTAAACACCCATCGTGTATATTTGGAGCAATAAATATGCAGTAAGTTTCTTTTGCTATGTCCCTTTTTATATTGCCAAAATGTCTTGGAACGGAGTCGCCTTCCATTTTGAATTGTGTTGCTCCGGAGGAAAGAGTTACTTCACCAAGAATGATGAAATCCTCAAATTCAATTTCTAAATCTGGCTTGTTGCCTGGTGCAGTATTTAAAGGCATGCCATCAATATCCATTATAAAATTACCATCAATTCGTGTAGCATAATTTAACATCACGAACGAACGCCAGACATTCCACTCTAAAAACAATGGCGGGTCAGGAATATCTCTTCGTCTTATTTGTCCAAACACATCTATAATTTCAGGTAATTCATTATAGTCTTTAAGCTCTCTTACCTTCTCCTCAATATTCTTGGTTTTAACTTTAATTTTTAAATCATCAAATACATCCTTCAATTCTTCAATGTTTAGAGATTCGTCTATTTTACTTAAACCCAAAGTTGAAAGTTTTTTCAACAAAAGACTTTTATTGTCAGATAAGAGTTCAAGAGTAAAAGGGTTGAACATGTATTCTTTGAATTCACCTAGAGAACGAAAATCATAAGGATGTCTTGGAACACTATTTAAAAGAAACTCAACTTCTTCTAGCTTTTGTGCTGAAATAATTAACCTGAAGGTTTTCTTTTGAAAAGTAATTAACTCTGTAGATCTTATATATCTAACAAATGCATCAGCATAATCTTTCATGTTTGCACTCTTAGTTTTAATAAAATTCTTTAAAGAGACGTCAGAACTTTCTCTTGTCTTCAAGTCCTTACTTAAAACCTCTTCATTGAAAATTTCCAGAACCTCATTTTCAAACCATTCACTTACATATGTTTTACGGCTCCCAACATAAGACTTGGAATCACTTCTAAATTTTAGAATTTTCGAAACAATTTCATCATACTTATTATAATTAGTCAGTTGGGAAAAGAATAAAGCTATTTCAGTTTTTGAAAGACTGCCAAGGTCATGAATTAACCTAATTAATTCTAAATATGGTCTAACTGCAAACTCAATTGTTGTTGATTGAGTATGAAATGGAGAAGGTAGTTGAAATTTTAGGAGTTGTCTTGTAAAAGTTTCGTCTGTTCTTTTACCAGACAAAAGCATTTCGCCAGCAGGAGTCAAATTAACTTTGGGTTGCAAATCAACAAAACCAAAAGCTTTTGGAGCTCTTGTAATTCTATCTCTAGCCGCTAATGCAGGATCGGCAGGAAAAGTTTCCCCATCATAATATTCAGAATCAAACAATGTTTGAAAGAATGCAATTTGCAATTCATCATTCCCAGACCAGACTTGACCTGAAAAATTATTGCATAGAATTTCGATTTCAGGAATAATTTTCTCGATTGTTCTTGGGGATGTAAACCCAAATAATGCTTTAGTCTTACTTAAATTAGCCATAATTATTCCCAAAAAATATTTTCTTCTACTGCCATTGAATTTTTCTGCAATAGATCATTGCCTGACTTAATATATTCTGCAATTCTTGTTGTGGAAACTTCAATTGATTTGTCAGAAATGTCGCAGCCAATAAAATTACAATTGTTCTTGATAGCTGCAATTGCTGAAGAAGCACTTCCTAAAAATGGGTCGCAAACAGTAAAACCATTTTCTGAACTTGCATAAATCATTGCTTGAAAAACTTCAACGGGTTTTTGTGTGGGATAATCCGAATTATGAATTCTTTTAAATCTCCAAACATCAGGAAATTTTCGATTTTTTATCTTTCTAGTATTGCCATTTGTCGCGAAAATGACGTATTCGTGTCGTCTCCTGAAATAATGCCCCATTCCAATATTTACTTTGTCCCATGTAATAAGATTTTTGACTTCGAAGTATTTTCTGACAACACCTCCTAAACTAAGTAGTGAGTATGAGTCGAACATAATGTAAATATGGCCAGTTGATTTTTTTAAAACTCTTTTGCACTCCGTCAAAAATTTCGAGTAGTTTTCTTCTGAATCTTCAAATTCACCAAACCATTTGCCATTTTCTTTTCCTTTTTCAGAATATTTTCCAACAATTCTCCCTTTTCCAAGTTGCAACTTGTTGTTCATGCCAGAATATGCTGGGTCTGTAACAATAAGGTCAACACTATTAGATGGTAATTTTTCTAAGAAAGATATCGCATCATCCCGATAAATTGAAACGCTATTCTTATTTGAATTATAGGGAGGTTCTAAAAATTCGTTTTTTCAATATTCTTCAGTAAAATTTTTCTGACCAAATCGCAATTTGATCTTTCTGTATTTTTAGCAATCATCAGACTGCAGTTAGAAGACCAATTTTTCGGTCTTTTTGGGAGAAA
>CAIRYW010000007.1 GCA_903882905.1 uncultured bacterium
AAATTCATTATTAATAAATGGTAAAATGTGTTGACCCTAAAATAGTAAACGAAGCTACCGGAAGATGTGTACTAAAAACAGGTAAAATTGGTAAAAAGATACTTAAGGAAACGGGTAAAAAATTGTCTGAACCAATCAGATTGTCTAAACCAAAAGCAATGGAACCAATTTCATTAGAATCAATGTTAAAAACCCATAAATTATCACTAAATGATGCAAAAAAAATTTGTACTTATTTAAAACCTGTTAGTCCGAGAAAACATACACCAAAAAAGACACCCAGTCCAAGAAAACATACACCAAAAAAGACACCCAGTCCAAAATCAAAGACACCCAGTCCGAAATCAAAGACACCAAGTCCAAAATCAAAATCAAGTGGCCCCAGTCCAAGAACACAAGCAACTCAACAATATAAAGACTATCTAAAATACTTAAAAAATGTTGTGGGATCCGCAGATAAATATAAACATTTTGAAGATATCTTTTTCAAATATATTGAAGATAAAAAATATGATGAATTGGCTGATCTCATAGAATCTTTTGTTAAAAATGATGATTTTGTCAAAAATAATTATAATGCAATAATATCAGGACTGGAAGATATATTAGAACTTACAAAAGGAAGACGAAAGGCAAAAGACCTGCGTGAATATGCGACAGGTTTATTAGCAGATTTTAAATCACTTGAAAATGATTCAGAAAATGACTCTGAAGATGATGAAGACGATGATACTGAATATATTGCACTTCCTAAAGGAGTTGTAAAATCTCCTTCTAAAAAACTTAAAACACCATCTCCAAAACCAAAATTGAAAACACCATCTCCAAAACCCGTTAAAGTTAAAAGAAGAATTGCACCAACCAATCTGTCAAATCCAAACCCAAACCCAACATAATTATATTTAGTTGTAATTAAATTACAACTTTATGTACGCTTATTTTTTACAGCCCAATTGATTTTAGATTGTCTTTCCTTCATTTCACGTTCGCGGGCAAATTCGTCAGCCTTTCGTTTTTCGTTTTGAAGATCAACAAACTCTTTTTTTTCTCGAATCTTTTGTTCTTTTTCGGCACGCTTGATTTTTTCTTGTTGTTCTTTTTCTTGACGTTCATAGTATGAAGCCATTCTGTTTTGCATACGGTTGTATTCATGTTCAAAATTCTTGTCGTTCATGTTGATTGTGAAAGCGAACGACATTCTTTTCTTTCCAAGAAATTTATAAATAAAAAATCATTTTTATTTATGGAGAACAATTTTTCAAACTTTTCCAGAAAATTCTGTTTTTTTTGAAAACAAAAAATATTATCTTCAAAATGGTCAACGGAACTTGTACCTGCGTTTTTGGCAAGGGTGTTGGAATTCCAGCTCACTCCCTCCCAGGTGCTCGCAAAGCATACCTCCAAAAGCATTTGGAAAAAGTTTTCGAACATCGCCTGACACAAAGGATCGAACTTGATGCCATTCAGGCATCACACCTAAAAGCACATCTGGAAGGTGTCCGGTACATCTATTCCAAACACATTGCTATCGCAGAATGTACCGCCCGGTGGACCAAGGTGTACAACGAAACACTGGAGTTGTGTAAGTTCTGCAAGGAAATGACAACCGGCGTGTGTGAGAAGGGAATGAGGATGTTTTATGACTGCGATTCATGCGAGGTCATAAAA
>CAIRYW010000008.1 GCA_903882905.1 uncultured bacterium
ACCCGTTCGCATAGCGAACGGGTTTTTTCTTTTCTATTACTTAGCCTGAGCTTTTTTGATTAATTTAGAAATCCTAGATTTCTTTCTTGAAGCGGTATTCTTTGAAAGTGTGTGCTCCTTTGCAGCCTTATCTAGAGCCTTCTGGATTTTTGAGTAAACCTTTAGAAGCTCTTCTTTCTTTCCTTCTTTAATAAAACCTTTGAGTTCTTTTACAGCACTCTCAACGGCCTTTTTTCTGCGGATATTGAAAACTCTCTTTTTATTAGAGTTTCTTAGTGCTTTTTTTGCTGATGATGTGATTGGCATATGTGGCAAACATCCTAACAAATATGCTAGGTTTTGGCAATATTTTCCATTCATATATACTAATAGGCATGATTGCATATATAAAAGGCACAGTCCTAAGCAAAGAAGAAAAATACTTGGTTCTCCTCGTGTCAGGAATTGGGTATAAAATATCAGCGCCATTTGAAGTTATCGGAAAAGCAAAACTAGATTCTGAAATGGAGTTTTGGATACATCAACACATTCGTGAAGATGCTTCTGATTTGTATGGCTTCGAGAAAAAAGAAGAAAAAGATTTTTTTGAAATTCTTCTTGGAATTTCTGGCATTGGGCCAAAAAGTGCAATAAATATTTTAAATGTTGCAACCGTAAGTGATTTAAAAAAGGCCGTCTCAACTTCCGATACTTCTCACCTTATAAAAGTTTCCGGCATTGGCAAAAAAATGGCCGAAAAAATTGTTCTTGAACTCAAAGGAAAATTCAATGATGACGAAACCATATCACTCAAAAGCGAAGTTGAAGCAATCGAAGCACTTAAAGCTTTGGGATACAGTCAAAAAGAATCTAGAGATGCACTTAAATCAATTCCAAACACCCTACACACTCCAGAAGATAGAATCAAAGCGGCTCTTAAGCTTTTAGGAAAGTAATGCCCGAACTCCCTGAAGTAGAAACAACGGCTTCAATGTTAAATAAGCTTGTTAAAGGCAAGCAAATTTTAGATGTCTGGACAGATTACAACAGCTCCTATTACAAAGGAAAAAATAATATTAAAAATCCAGAATTTTTTAAAAAATTCAAAAAAGAAGTTTTGAATAAAAAAATAATTTGTGTCTGGAGACGAGCCAAAAATGTTTTGATTGATATTGAGGGAGAAAAAACCATTTTGATTCACATGAAAATGACTGGCCATTTATTGTATGGGACATACAAACCAGTCGGGAAAAGGTCTGACCTTAAAAATTTAAAAAGGTCAGTCCTTGAGGAGACTGATTTACAGTGGATACCAATAGAGCCAGAAACACTCAAAGATCCGTTTAGTCGATTTATACATCTTGTCTTTGAACTTTCAGATAGTAAACATATAGCTTTTTCTGATATGCGAAAATTTGCTACTGTCACTTTAATTTCTGACAAAGAAGCTTTGAGTAAACATTTCGAAAAAATTGGACCAGAGCCACTTGAAAAAGAATTTGATTGGCGCGCGCTTCGCGCGCGCCTTGTCTTGCGCCCAAACGGAAAAATAAAAACTGTCTTAATGGACCACTTTGTGCTCGCAGGTATTGGAAATATCTACAGCGATGAAATTCTCTGGGCTTCAAAAATTCATCCGGAAAGAAAAGCTTCTTCCCTCTCAGACGCAGAAATAAAAGAAATTTTGAAATGGATAAAAAAACTTTTATCAAAAGGAATTGATTTTGGCGGCGATTCAATGAGTGATTATAGAAATCCTTTGGGAGAAAAAGGTGATTTTCAAAATCACCATAATGCATATAAGAGAACAGGAAAACCCTGTCTCAGAAAAGGCTGCAAAGGGAAAATAATTAGAAAAATCGTTAACCAACGCTCCGCGCATTTTTGCAACACTTGTCAGAAGCTATATTCCTAATATTCTAAACAAAGCCACTCCAGCCGACACAGAAACATTCAAAGATTCTTTTTCCCCTACCATCGGAATTTCAGCAATCACATCACATGAGTTTAAAAGCTGTTTTGAAATTCCTTTAACCTCATTTCCCAAAATAAAAGCTGCAGGAAATTTTGGTTTGATTTTTTTATAATCTAAAGAATCTTTAGACTGTTCAATTGCAATAATCTGAACTCCTTCTGCTTTTAGTTTTTTAATAATTTTAGAAACATTTTTTTCATGCACCCAAGGAATACTAATCTCTGCGCCTAAAGCAGTTTTGGCAATTTCTTTTTGGGGTTTTCCGTACTTATCAATCGGTCTTGGTGAGTAGCCTGTTAGAAAAATTTCACCTACACCAACAGCATCTGCTGTACGAAAAATAGAGCCAATGTTATAAGCGCTTCTAATGTTATGTAAAATTAATTTGACTTCTTTCATATTTAGTAGCAAAATTTACGAATGCTTAACACCTTTCCTTACTTACTTTCCTATTCATCTTTTGCCCCATTTTTACTCCGCTTAACTGTAGGAATTTATATGCTCATATTCGCATATGAAAACCTTGAAGACAAATGGGTAGAAAGATTCCAGCTCTTCAAAGTTGCTTCACTAAAACCTGAATGGTTTTTTATACTATTAGTTGCAACCATAGAACTCACAGGTGGAGTACTCCTTGTCGCCGGCGCGATATGTCAGATTACTTCAATTTCCCTTGCGGTTTTGATGCTTGTGACAATATTTATTAAATATAAAAAACCCGAACTTCTTTCTAGAAATATAAATACTTACATTTTAATTTTCATAATTCTAATTTCTCTTATTTTTACTGGGGCTGGAAATGTTGCTGGGGATTATCCTTTCTAGATTTAAAGTTTTCTGCTATATTTTCATTTACGCACCCATAGCTCAGCTGGTAGAGCAGATCCCTCTTAAGGATAAGGTCGCAGGTTCGAACCCTGCTGGGTGCACAAAATTGCGAAGCATATTTTTTTATACACCTAGAGAAACTGCGAGATTTTTTAGTAAAAAATACTTGTGGTCAATTCCCTACTGATATATTGTAGATTTACTTATACTTGTTTTCGTGTGATAATTATTTTACATATGAATAGCGACAATAACCCCGAAAAACAATTATATACGAGCGTAAATCCAAATACAGAGACTCCGGATTCAAATACTGTTTTACAAAATTATCTTAAAAATCTTGCCCAAGAACTTTTTGACGCAAAAAAGAGAGTACCTAAGGGTTATGCTCAAAATTTAGAGTACCTCAGAAAACGTGCATCAGGCGATCTGACTGAAGAGGCAGATGGTGTATCCTACATTTCAAGTTATCTACAAGACGCTGAAAAATTTTCAAAATGTAAAGTTGGTTCAAATGAAATTAATATGGTTCTTAATGCTTTGGCTCAATTAGAGAAAGATGAAGAAAATTCTAGTACAAAAGTAAATACTGATGAGTTATCCTCACAAGAAAAGCCAGAAAAAGAAAAATTTAGAATCGGTATGAAAGTAAAAGTTAAATACGGGAGAAAAGGTGAAGGTTCTAATTTTGGAGGTTTTAGTGGGGCAATCGACTCTATCGATGAAAATTCTAATTTAGCTAAAGTAAAATTAAATATTTTTGGAAGAGAATCAATAACGGAGATCAAACTAAGTACACTTGCTATAGTTGAAGAAAAATAATTTTCTACCTCACTCCATATACTTCTGCCAAGACTTTATCTTAATTTTCTTTCCTCTAATTTCTGCAAAGGCTACTACAAGGAGAGAGCAAACTCCTCAAGCGCCATTTCAAAATTAACTCTACCAAGATGAGCTTCGTGATAAATTTCAACAAGTTTTTTTAAAGCCGTATTAATTTCCTCATCTGAAAAGTTATTCCCAAATTGCTTTGCTTTTGTAAAAGAAAAAGGTTTAAGACCTGCACCTTCTGCAGTATTTTCGTTTTTTGAAAGAGCAATTGATTTTGCCTGCCAAAAGAGAACCCCTTGAATTTCTTCTGCGCTCTTGCCTTTTGTGTATGCATCAAGAATTAGAGTCCAGAGCTTAAATTTATCTTTTCTTCCAAAAGCTTCTGTTAGAGCAAAAATATTGAAATCTTCTTTTTCTTTTTGTTTCCCTGTTGAGACGAGATGTTTTTCTGAGTTTTCAGTTAAAACTTTTTCTTCGGACGCATTTAATTCTTTTTCAACCCAAACAAAAATATTTTCTGATTCTTTTAAAAGTTTTATTTTTTTTAAAATCTCTTTATTTATATCTGCCCTCTCCAAAGGACATTTCAAATACGCAACAATTTTTTTTGAAAAAAGACCTTGAGAACTTATTAGTTCATCCAAAATCGAAAGTGAAATTTCTTCCTCGTCGAATGACAAAAAAGTAGCCTCTGGCTTTTTTTCTTTTAAGTTTACAAAAAGCTGAGAGGCTTTCTCAAAACTTTTTTTGCTGTCTGTACCAGTGAATAAGTAAATCATGTTGATAGTTTAACAAAACTTGGAGGAAAGACCTCGGAAGCAGGAGGACTTACCTCCAAGTTTTTCTACGCTTCTGCTAAATCTTTACCTTCAGCGGAAGTTACTAATATTGGCACACCTGCAGTATCTTTAATATCCATAATATTTTCCATTACTTTTTTTATTTCAACAATTAATTCTGGAGCCTCTTTTTTATCTACTTCATAAACTAGTTCATCGTGAATTTGTAACAAAAGTTCTGCCTTATCCAAAAGTTTTTTCTCCTTAAGAAATTCATAAACTTTTACCATGGCCAATTTTACTATATCAGCCTCCGTGCCTTGAATTGGTGCGTTTATTGCCATTCTTTCTGCAGAGGCTCGGATGTATGGAATTCTCGAATTTAGGCCTTCAAACCTGCGTTTTCGGCCAAAGAAGGTACTTGTATAGCCAGTTTTTCCCGCCTTAATTCTTGTTTCCTCAAGATATTCTGCCAGAGTACTAAAAGTTGCAAAATAGTTTTCGTAAAATTTGTTTGCTTCTTCCATTGTAGAATTTAGATTTTGTTTTAAAGCTCTGACCCCCATTCCATAAATAATTCCAAAATTTATAACTTTAGCTTTTCTACGCATTTCCTTATCTACTTTTTCAAGCGAGACTTTAAAGACTTGCGAAGCAACTGCGGTGTGAATGTCTTCTCCTTTTTTGAAAATCTCAATTAGTTTTTTATCTCCTGAAAGAAAAGCGGCTACTCGGAGTTGAATTTGAGAATAATCAAAAACTAAAAATGTTTTTCCTTTGGCCGCCACAAAAGCTTTTCTGATTGCATACCCCGCTTCAGTTTTGATAGGAATATTTTGAAGATTTGGATCTTTAGAAGAAAATCTGCCAGTGGCACTTCCCGTCTGAATAAATTTTGCATGCAATCTGCCATCAGGTGCAATAAGTTTAGGGATGGCATCAATATATGTTCCAACAAGTTTTGAAAATTCTCTGTATTCTAATATTAATGAAACAGCAGGATGCAGGTCTTTAATTTTTTCTAATTCTGATTCTTTTGTTGAGATTGCCCCACCTGGAGTTTTCTTTCCCTTCCCTTTAATACCAAGTTTTGTAAATAAAACTTCACCAAGTTGTTTTGGAGAATTGAGATTGAATTCTTCTCCGCAAAGTTTCCAAATTTCTTTTTCTAGTTCATTGAGTTTTTTGTTGTAACTAACAGATAGATCATTTAAATATTTTTTATCAATTTCTATTCCAACTTTTTCCATCCGATCAATAACCGGAATCAACGGTAATTCAATTTCTTCATATACTTTTTCGAGATTTTCTTTTTTTAAGGTCTCAAAAACTTTTTTCTGAGCATCAAAAATATTATCAGTTTGAGCAAAATTTAAAATATCTTCCTCAGTCGGATTTGTAATTGAAGAATCAATAAGCCATAAAGCAATCTCTGTTCTCTTTAGTTCTTCACTTGTTAAATGTTGTTTTTCTTTTACTTCAGCTTTTTCTTCTGAGATTTCTTTATTTTCTCCATTATGAGTATTTCCATTTAAAACCTGCTCTGCTCTCGCGACTAAACTTCTAAATTCTAAATCGGAAAGAACTTTTCTAACTTCAGTTATAGAAACATTTTCCTTCCAAGATTTTTCTGGCAAAGAAAAATTTATTGGTGCATCTTTTCTTATCGTTGCAAGCATTTTTGAAAAAGTTGCTTCATCTTTGTGCTCTTTCAAAAGATTCATTATCCTTTCGCTCACTTTAGCTTTTTTAAATCTTTCAATTTCTCCAGATTCTAGTGCATCATATATTTGTTCTACTGTTCCAAAAGTTTGAATCAAATTTGTGGCTGTTTTTTCTCCAATACCTGGGACGCCTGTTATATTATCTGACTGATCACCGCTTAAACCTTTAAAATCTGTAACGAATTTTTGAGAAAAACCATATCTTTCAATAACTTCTTTTTCTCCATAAACTACAGTGTCTTTAACACCTTTTCTCAAAGTAAATACTTTTACTTTTGGTCCAACAAGCTGCAAGGTGTCCATATCCCCTGATGCAATAATTATTTCCACGTCATCTCTATTTTTCATTTCCTCAACAATAGTTCCGAGCATATCATCAGCCTCAAACCCTTCTAGTGAATATTCTGGAATTCCAAATGCTTTGAAAAGCTCTCGGCTTCTTTTTATTTGATCAATTAAATCATCGTGAGTTTTTGCTCTACCTGCTTTGTATGCTTCATATGCAATATGTCTGTAGGTTGGCTTTGGCAAATCAAAACAAGCCACAATATAATCTGGTTTGAATTCTTCAATAATTCGAAGAAGCATCAATGAGAGGCCGTAAAGAGCGCCAGTTGGTTCACCTTTGCTTGAAGCAAAATCAGGGAGTGCATGATAGGCACGATGAAGAATGGCGTGAGAATCAAGTAAGACTAAAGTTTTTTTATTCAAAGATTTCATCTGGTACATTTATTATTCTTTCGTTTTGATTTTCTCCATGTTCAAAAGAAATTTCATAAGCATCGCTTGGAATTAAACCAGAAATTTTTTCTGGCCATTCAATTGCAATAATATTTTCTGGGTTTGAAATCATTTCAGAAAATCCTAAATTTGAAAATTCGCTTTCTTTTTCTATTCTATAAGCATCAATGTGAAAAAAATTTTGAAAGATGTGATTAAAAGTTGGATATCTTTTTATTAAAAGAAAAGTTGGACTTTGGATTGCTCCTTTGACTCCAAGTCTTTTGGCCAAAAATTGTGAAAAAGTGGTTTTACCTGAGCCAAGATCTCCTTTCAAAGATAAAACTGTAGCTGTTTTTTGGGGAGGAAGAGCAGTAAGTCTTCGTAAAATTTTTACAGCAATATTTTCGGTTTCTTCGGGAGTTTTTGAAATAATTCTCATTCTCCAATTTTAGCATATTGAAAAAATATAAAGCGAAAACCGGCGGAGTTGGGATGATCCATACTCGCGCCGGTTCGGGTTAACCGTTTCCGTTTTCGTTTTCGTTTTCGTGCTCTTGGACCGGTTTGTCCAAGAGCACGCCTCGTTTTACCGAGGGTGAGAGTAAGCGAGAGCTTGCTCGATGAAGGCGCAATCGGCGCCTGGATGCTTTGCGGCCATTCCCCTCAGGAAGTTGGCTTGAACAGGAGTCAGCCGACCATCCAAAGCCGCTTGGAATGTGGCAATATCGACAATGTTCCCGTGGGCACTCGCCGTACGGAGAAAATTACCGATGCACTCCTGCCAAGTCCGAGGATTCTCCCCGGCATGGTAGGAATTACCAGCGAGGGGGGCGACTACCGGAACCGACTCAACGACAGGGACCGAGGGAATAACCTCGACAACGCGTGCGGGTGCTGGAGCAGAGCAAGCTGTCGGGACCAGGATAACATCCGGTTTCCGCAACAGCTTTTCTTTCAGCATCTGCAGTTCGCGTTTTGCCTCGTTGAGTTGCTCTTGGGCAGCTGCGTCCTTCTCAAGTTGCGCCTTCTCGATTTTTGTCTTGAGGGTCGCAACCTCGGTACCAGCGTTCTTTGCTGCGTCGACGGCATCAGATGCCGTTTTGTTGGCGATACGCAGGTCAGCATTATTTTCTGCCAAGCCGACACGGACTGTCTCCTCTGCCTTGATTTTGGCGACGGTGACGTCTGCTTTGGCTTCGGCCTTCACGACGCTGATTTTTGCCTTGGCGCCGTCGGCGACTTTTGCCACCGAGAGTTTGTGGTAGACATATCCTCCAACTGGCGCGCCAATAAAGACGAATCCAGCAAGACCGATGATGACCACTGCGCAAAGGACGAAGGTTGTGATGATGAGATTTCTTGTGTTCATGGTGTGATTGGGATTTCTCCCGGTTTTGGTTTGTATTTTTCACACAACAAAATTCTTTCGAATTATGGTCTCTGACACGGTACACTGAAGTACCAGGATCAGTTGTTGATAGACACCAAAGAAGAAATCTAATCCTTCTCTAGCTAGTGTGAAAAAAGCGAAAAAACTCATATTTATCGCGCTTTTTTCACACTAGCTATATATTTTAACGAAACGGTTTCAATGAACTTTACCCTAATATTGTATCACACATTGCAAAAAAAAGCAAGTCCCTATTCTAATTACAAAAGGACCGACCTTTCTCAAGATTTAAGGTCGGTCCTTTATGTTTTAGAGATATTAATTACTTGCGATTTGTTTTTGATTCAAATTTTGCTGTTTGAATCTTGCAATAATTTCACTTCGAGAAAATTTTCCTTTCATTTCTTTTTTTCTAAGGATAAACCAAGCGATAACGGCACTCCAGAAGAATAATCCGAATACAAAGAGAGAAACATTCCATCCTCCACTAAGTCCTGTGTAAGGCACTTGACTCAAGAATACTCCAGATGTAAGTCCCCCAGAACCAATATTGTTTCCGTTACTATAAACTGTAATGTTTGAATTTCCATTCCCACCTACATAGACATTACAATTTGCATTAGTCGACTGACCGTTTGAATAGACTTGAACAGTTATATATTTTGTTCCTGCTGAATAAAAAGTTTGATTTACATTTTGTCCGTAACCAGAAGCGTCTCCGCTCCATGAATATGTGTAATTTCCACTTCCTCCTGATGCACTTGCATTGAAAGAAACATTTTGTCCGACTGAAGGATTTGTAATATTTGCATAACATGTTGCAGACAAATTGTTGTTGTAATAATTATTATTTCCGTTTACATAAGTCGAACAATTTGCAGTTTGGGTTTGTGAACCTGAGATAACGGTTACAGTAGCATTTTGAGTTCCACTGCTTCCATAACTTTGACTTACACTTTGTCCTGATCCTGATGCAGCGCCACTCCATGAGTATGTATAGTTTCCACTTCCTCCTGATGCACTTGCGTTCCAGGTCACAGTATTTCCAACTTGAACATTTGATGGATTAGCAGAACAAGAAATATTTAAATTATTTTGATTTTGAGATTGAGCTTGGACATAGACAGAACAAGTTCTTGTAACAGTTGATCCTCCAGAAGAAATTGCCACTGTTGCAGTTTGTGTACCAGAAGTATTGTAAGTTCTTGTTACACTCTGTCCTGATCCTGATGCTGCTCCACTCCATGAATAATTGTAGTTTCCATTTCCTCCGGAACCATTTGCAGACCAAGTAACACTCTGTCCAATAGTAACAGTACTTGGCAGAGCGGCACAGCTTCCTGAAATACTTGAAACTTGCGCTACTTGTTGATTACAGTTTGTTGTACATCCAGTGTTTCGAGGTGGATTGTAGTTATTATTAGAACCCCCACAACCATAATAAGCACTGCAACCAGAACTATAACTTGGAGATGAGTAATAAGAGGGTGTACTAGCTGTTGTTGTGTAGTAGTCATAAGAAGTTGGAGTCACTGAACTTGTGCTGTAGTCATAGGTTGGGGTTGAATAACTATTGTAGTAATCATTTGTCGGAGTGGTATAAGAATTGTAATAATCATTGGTAGGAGCAGTATATGAATTATAGTAATCGTTACTACTGTAACTATTGCTGTAATCATTGGTAGGAGCAGTATATGAATTATAGTAATCGTTACTACTGTAACTATTGCTGTAATCATTACTATTACTGTAATCAGTGCTGTAGCTATTGTAGTAATCGTTTCCAGAATAATCGTTGCTGTAATCATTACTATTACTGTAATCAGTGCTGTAGCTATTGTAGTAATCGTTTCCAGAATAATCGTTGCTGTAATCATCAGCATAAGTACCAAAAGCTGGTGCTAATACTGAAAATACAGCCAAAATAATGGCTGAAATCCTATATATTTTTGAATTGATATGGTTTTGCATATATTTCCTTGATTTATCTAAGTTGGGTAATTATACATTATTTATGCATTCTGTCAAGCTCTATATTATATTAAGTAGCCGGTCGCCTATTTTCGTTTAGGTTAAATTAAAATATCTCAAATGACCTAAATAAAAATTGCTTCTATATAAGTCGGTGCTAATGCCAAAGAATTACAAAACTTAGATGATGTAAAAGAAAATATGATGTAGAATAGACAACATAATGGTTCAATTTGATGAGGATAAACAAAATAGAAATTTAAAGGAACTTCTCGAAGAAGAGGAGGAACAATCGGCAAAAATTCTTTCTCAAAAATACGGTGTAAAGTACGTTGATCTTTCTGGAATCCCTATCAACAGTGATGCTTTAAGAATTATTCCTGAAGCTGAAGCTCGTGCTCGAGAAATGGCGGCTTTTAAAATTGTCGGCAAAAAACTTTTTGTTGCTGTTCGTGCTCCAAACAAAGATTCTGTAGTAGAAATGTTAGACAAGCTAAAAGAAAAAGATTACACCATTGAACTTTATATGGTTGCCCGCCAAAGTTTGGAAAAAGCTTGGGAGAGATATAAAGATCTTTCTTTTGCAATGGAAACCAAAGCTGGAACTCTAGATATTTCAAATAATGAAATAGAGGATTTTTTGAAAAAAGTAAATACTCTTGCCGACATTGAGTCCTTGATAAATGAAAAAGTTGATACAAATAAGGTTTATAGAATATCAAAAATATTAGCAATTGTGATTGCTGGAGGAATTTCTACCGAAGCGTCTGATATTCACATAGAACCAGAAGAAAAAATTGTTCGATTAAGATACCGTCTCGATGGATCACTAGTCGAACTACTTCAGTTTGATAAAGAGACATATCAGCTTTTGATTTCAAGAATAAAACTTCTTTCTGGTCTTAAATTAAATATAAAAGATAATTCTCAAGACGGAAGATTTAGTGTAAAAATTTACAACGAAAATATTGAAATTAGAACCTCAACTCTGCCTGGAGCTTTTGGAGAATCCGTTGTGCTTAGAATCCTTAATCCAAAATCTATTCAGTTCCCTCTTAAGGATTTGGGAATTCCACCGAGACTGCTTGAACTTTTTGTTAGAGAAATTTCAAAACCAAACGGAATGATTTTGACAACAGGTCCAACAGGAAGCGGAAAAACAACTACTCTCTATGCCTTTTTAAGGCGCGTGCATAATTCAGAAATAAAAGTAGTTACGATCGAAGATCCTGTTGAATACCATCTTGAAGGAATTGTCCAAACCCAAGTTGAAGCTGAAAAAGGTTACACCTTTGCAGCAGGGCTACGATCAACTTTGAGACAAGACCCTGACGTAATAATGGTTGGAGAAATTCGAGATAATGAAACTGCAGAAATTGCAGTTCACGCAGCTCTTACTGGTCACTTGGTTTTTTCTACTCTCCACACAAACAATGCGGCAGGAGCTTTCCCTCGATTGATTGATCTTGGAGTTAACCCAAAAATTTTAGTTTCAGCAATTAATCTTGCGATTGCACAAAGACTTTTGCGAAGACTTTGCCTAAAGTGCAGAAAACAAATTCCAACTCCTGCAGATAAAAAACCTGCCCTAGAAATTATTTGGCAAAAATTAGAAAAAAAAGGTGCAAAAGTTTCACAGAAAGATTTTGTTTATGAGGCTGTTGGATGTCCTGAGTGTAACAAAACTGGTTACAAAGGAAGAATTGGTATTTATGAAGCAATTCTAATTGACCGTTCTGTAGAAGAAGCAATTCAGAATAATCCCAGCGAACGAGAAATTGTGGCTGCCGCTGATCCACAGAATATTCTTTCACTTGCTCAAGATGGATTACTAAAAGTAGCTGATGGTGTAACTTCACTCGCAGAATTGGAAAGTATTGTTGATTTATCTTTTGAACTTCCAGAAAATTTTGAATACTCTGCACCAGAAATTAGAGATGGGGAGGACATGAAGTAGAAAAGTTTATAGAAAAAATAAAACAAATGCCGCCCCCTTCGGGGGCGGCATTTGTTTTGCTATAAGTAAAATCTTGTGCGGTAATTTTAATTTTGTTGAAAAACAAATACACAGGGATATACTAGATTAATGAGATTTCACGAAAAGAATCTCTAAGCAATACTTTGGCCCGGAAGCAAAAGTAAGACGTAGTTTTAAGGATAGTACCAGTCACTTTTCTCGAAGGAAAAAACCAGATCGTCCTTTAAATTAAGCCAAAAGACAAAATTAATTGTCCCATCGCTTAGAGATTCTTTGCGTCAAACCCGCAGATAGCGGAAGATGACCAACTTTTATATATGAACTTATGTTATAATACTAGCATACTATTATTTTAATGTCAAGAAAGCTCCGGAAAACACCTTTTTAGTAGTACGGGAAAATTGTACTCAATTTTCCCTCAAGATTTTGTCTCAGTCAGTCAAAATAGCCTACTAAAAAGATATTTTCCTCCGCAGGGTCTGGGTACAAAATACAAATGCTTTCCTTACGAGAAAAAATGCTCTAATATTTAAATACAAATGTCTAACTCATTAAAAAAAGAAGAATCCAATTCAAAAGAAAGAGCTCAGTCTGAAGATAAAATCTTAGACCAAACTCTCAGACCTGCTTCTTTTGCGGAATATGTTGGTCAAGAAGGAATCAAAAAAAATCTTTCTATTCTTATTTCCGCAGCTAAAGGCAGAAATCATGCACCTGAACATATTCTTTTTTACGGCCCACCAGGACTTGGAAAAACAACTCTTGCTCACATCATCGCAAAAGAAGCTGGAGCTGAAATAAAAATCACTTCAGGACCTGCGATTGAAAAAGTTGGAGACCTTGCATCAATTCTTACAAATCTTTCTCCTGGAGATATTTTATTTATCGATGAAATTCACAGATTAAATAAAACTGTTGAAGAAATTCTTTATCCTGCAATGGAAAATGGGGCTTTGGATATTATTATAGGCAAAGGCCCTTCAGCTAGAACTATTCAACTGGAACTTCCTCCTTTTACCATGATTGCTGCAACTACTCGCATTGCCATGGTCTCCTCTCCCCTTCGCTCAAGATTTTCTGGCGGAACATTTCGTTTAGATTTTTATACTGATCAGGAAATTGAAAAAATAATCAACCGCTCAGCAAATATTTTGGGAATAAAAATCGATGAAGAATCAAGCAAGGAAATTGCGAAACGAAGCAGAAAAACTCCTCGAACAGCAAACTATCTTTTGAAACGCACACGAGATTTCGCTCAAATGGAAAATAAAGGGATTGATAAAGAACTTTCTCATAAAGCACTCGAAATGATTGGAATAGATGAGGCTGGACTTAATGATTCGGATCAAAAAATTCTAGGGGCTTTAATTGATAAATTTAATGGCGGGCCAGTTGGATTAAATACTCTTGCTGCCTCTCTTGCAGAAGAAGAAGCCACAATTGAAGAATTCAATGAGCCTTATCTTTTACAAATTGGATTTATAGAGAGAACTCCCCGTGGCCGTGTCGCAACAGAAAAAGCTTATAAACATTTGAAAATTGATTACCCAATTGATAAGTAAAGTAAATTAATATAATAAATTATGTCAGGACATAACAAATGGAGTCAGATAAAAAGACAAAAGGGTGCGACAGATGCTAAGAAAAGCAAAGTTTTTTCAAAACACGCAAGACTTATTTCTGTTGAATCAAAAAAATCAAAAGGTGTTTCTTCTCCCGGATTAAGTCAGGCTATTGAAAATGCAAAAAAGGATAATGTTCCAAAAGATGTTATTGATAGAGCAATTAAAAAAGGAACTGAAGTTGGAGGAGATGCAATGGAGCAAATTATTTATGAATGCTATGGACCTGGAGGATGCGCCATTATGATTGAAGCTTTTACATCAAACAAAAACAAAGCTGCCCAGGAAATAAAACACATTCTTTCAAAAAATGGATTTTCCCTTGCTTCTATCGGAAGCGCTTCTTGGGCTTTTAAAAAAGAAAATGCAACTTTTACACCTCAAACAACAGTTGATCTTGAAGATGCTGATTTAGAAATTTTGAGTAAACTAGTTGACGAACTAGAAGAAAACGAAGAGGTTCAAGAAGTTTTCACTAACGTAGAATAAAAAAATGAAAATAATTTCCATTGATCCTGGATACGAAAGGCTTGGGATTGCTGTCTTAGAAAAAGTTGAAGGAAAAAGCCTGCCTGCCGGCAGGCAGG
>CAIRYW010000009.1 GCA_903882905.1 uncultured bacterium
CAGAATGCTATCTTAGGTCTTTTACTTGCTTTGGGATCATATTTAATTTTACAAACTATTAATCCTAAACTTCTCGAAACTAATTTAACCATAGATAAAATTGATACGGCTGGCATAACAGTTAAAACTGGTGCGTTGCCTGTTACAACTGCCGCTTCTACAAATGCATGGAGTGGTTGGAATCAAACAAAACAAGACAATCTTGATGCTGCTTGGGCTTTGATAGACGCAGGAGTGGATCCTAACAATCTCCCACAAAATCTAAAAGATGCTTACAATGAAGCTGTAGCTAACCAAGCAAACCAAGATGCAATAAATAACCAAACTGCTGCTAAAGGTTTCAGTTCTGGAGGAGGAAATGGAACGGCTGGGTGGGGAAATGCAAACGCACAAAGCAACCAAGGTCAGACACTTGACGGAAGATTTAGTTATTATGGTCCAAATGAGACAAGTAGCGCCAGGGATTCCCAAACTGCTGCATGGCATAGTGCTACGGGTCAATTAGTTTTACTAAGCTCAGACCCAAATATTGTAAGTTCCTCTGGTTCCAGTTATTACCCAGCTGGAACAATATGGTCAACTCAGGGCACAAATGGGGCTACTTATTACCATGTAGTGGATGATAATAATATTGGTTCTAATGGAGTACCTGTAAATCAACAAATAAACAACAACCACACATTTGATTTACCTACAAGCCAAACTAATCCCGGTGTTGGATACCCAGAAACTGGAAAAATAACAGTAAACTATGTTCCATCATCTAAGCTCCCTAATTCTCAAGTAAATAGTTTTCATGATCTTACAACCTTAAAAGCTTTTCTTCAAAGTCAAGGTAACTAATTCTTAACCGATGAGTTTCAATTTAGCGACTAAGAATTAAACTAACATTATTAAAAATTTCTACTGTTTTACATTTTCTGTCCACTATCAACTATCAACTTTATTGATATAATATATCCATGTCTAGAAAATCAGCTTATGTTATTTTTTCTATCGTTCTAGTATTTCTAATTTTAGTACTTACTTTTTTCTTTTTTCTTTATGAAAGAAATAGCACTGGGCAATATAATTTAAACGGTAGCCTCTCAAATTCAATAAGAGATTTTTTACCTTTTGGAAAAAATGCTCCACTTCAAAATTTATCAAATCTAAATCAACAAATTACTACCCAAACGAACGAGGCAACAACTTCCGAGATAATTGTTCCAGCACTTAGACAAATTTCAACAGCTCCGGTTGCTGGTGCAGAACTTATTGATAGTACAAGCACTGTTATTCAAGATATGGTCAAAAAAACCAGCACAAACCAAACAATTAGGTTTGTCGACAGATCGACAGGTCATATTTTTGATACAAAAAAAGATAATATGTCTGTTGAAGAAATTTCAAATACTACAATTCCGAAAGTCTACGAATCATTTTTTTCTTCAAACCCAGACATAGCAATATTTAGATCGCTTGATGAAGGTTCAGACACAATCGTAAGCAAGGAAGCTTATTTAGCCAAACCAACAAATTCCACGACGACAGATTCAACCCAGGCAACTACAACAGCAACCTCGTCTATCGTTGCCCCAATAATTTACTCAGGAACTCCATACGTTACAAAAACATCTATACTGCCAACAGATATTGAAAGTATGGCAGTAGCACCAAGCTCTCAAAGATTCTTGTATATGTTCTCAGATGCAAGCGGTGGAACATTTGTGTTATCAAACTTAGACGGAACGAAACCAGTAAAATTGTATTCATCTCCGTTAGGGCAATGGCTTGTTGATTGGCCAAATGAAAAAGGTGCTGTAATTACAACAAAGTCTTCAGGTATTGCAAATGGAATTTCTCTTTTAGTAGATACAACAACTGGTGTTCTATCAAAAATCGCTTCAGGAAATGGCTTAACTACTCTTGTTTCTCCTGATTTAAGCCAAGCTTTAGTTGGAACATCGGGTGACGGTTCGGTTCCATATTTAAATGTTGTAACACTAAAAAACAACAGCACTATAAATTTATCTTTCCGAACGCTTCCAGAAAAATGCGTTTGGTCTCACACAGAAAAATCAACAGTTTACTGTGCTGTTCCAGAAAATATTCCAGTAGGAACTTATCCTGACAGCTGGTACCAAGGATTGGTTTCATTTACAGACAATCTATGGAAAATAAATACCTCAACAGGAGTAAGTAATATAGCCGCACTATTTACCAAAGGATATGGAAAAAACTTTGACGCCATCAACCTACAACTTTCATCTGATGATACTTACCTAATATTCACAAATAAATCTGATTTAATTTTGTGGGGTTACAACTTAAAATATCAACTTGGAGGGAGTGCTGGAGTAACTACAGGAGCGCCAACTACTTCTAGTTCCACAACTTCATCTTAATTAAAAAGTCTAGGCAAAAAACACTTAGGGGTTGAACCCCTAAGTGTTTTTTGCGTTTGTGTTAATTAATTATTTTAAAAATTTAAAGAAAAGTCTTCGTCGTTCTTTTTTTCTACAAATTTTATAACGACTCTTCTTTCTCTCCCGACACCAGCTGATTCAGTTTTAATATTAGGCAATCCTTCAAGTGCAGTATGAATAACCATTCTTTCATAAGAAGACATCGGTTCAAGTTCCATGTCTTTTTTAAATTCTCTGGCACGTTCAGCAATGATTTTCGCTTTTGTTTTTAGAGTTTCGTCTTGTTTTTGCTGGCGATTATTTATATCTACAGAAATCTTTTTTTCTTCACCAACAATTTTTTCTGCCATTCTTCGAAGAAGGTGAGTGAACGCTTCAAATCTTTCTTTATCACGAGCAATAAAGTCTCTGCTCTCATCAGATTTTATAGAGATACTAAAGCCTCCTTCTCTTTCTTCTATATTTACTTCACAGTCAACCAATCCTGACTTTTCGGCAAAAGAGATTGTTAATGTTTTAAGATTTTCTACCATGGCCTTATATTATACAGCCCAGAAATAAAGTCAAATTCACCCCAAAGAATAACCCAAGGACCGACCTATAGTACTTTATCCACAGGACTTCTTATTTTCGCGCCAGTAGGTGATACCCGCGAGTGGTGTAAGTCGCTTTGCTTCTAAGAAAATAAAGTCGTCTACAGGTATTTAGACTTTTTGTTTAAGAGTTCTTTTTTCTTCTAACAACAAATTCTTGAAGGGACATGAATATACTTCTCGAAGCCCAATAAAGAGGAAGGGCGCTGGGCAAACCCGCTCCAATCATCAATATAATGACAGGGAAGACGTATTTCATCTGCATATTCATAGAGTGAGCAAAATCTTCTGACATGCTTCCTTTTTCTGATTTTTTGGTCTTTGGACTGACTATTTGAGCTTGAATAAACTGACCTACACCTGCAATAATCGCCATAATTAAATTTTTCTTGCTTATATCCATTACTCCAAGAAAATTCATATTTACACTTACTGGAATTTTCACAAAAGGATACAAAATATCTTGATGTATCAAAGGCAGTCCTCCTTTATAGAAAACATAATAAAGCGCAAATAAAACTGGAATCTGAATCAAGGCCATTAAGATTCCAGAAAAAGGGTTTATATTATTTTTTTTGTACAAAGCTAAAGTGGCAATACTCTGCTCCTGTTTATCTTTTATCGTTTCTTTGATTTTAGCTAATTCAGGCTCAATTTCCTTCATTTTAAGCTGAGTTTTTATAGCTTTTTTAGATATTGAGAAGAGAACAAGACTAACTACCAAAGTTACAAGAATAACCGCAATTCCTACATCATGAGTAGGTATCACGTCAATTAAATAGACCAAAAGGTTGTAGAGGGGGTTATAAAAAATTGTATCCCAGATCCAAATCATAGGGGATATTTTAACTTATTAGTGAAGGGAAAGATACCTCACAAATTTTTCAACTTCTTTTTTCAGATTTTTAAAGTCTATTTCAACAGAAGTCTTCTGTATAAAAAATAAATAGGCTTTTGGGGGGAATTCGTCTAGAAAAGAATTTACACTTTCTCGAAGAATCCTTCTTGCATAATTCCTCTCAACTGCTTTTTTAAATTCTTTTTTTGAAGCAATAAAAGCAAATTTTGGAATATTCCCGCCTTTATCATTAAAATCTTTGTACCTAACATAAAAATACCCACAAGAATATTTGAGGGTATCTTTCATTATAAGAGGGACTTCTTTAGCAGATAGGGAATATGCTCTTTTCATTTAGAAATTGTTAAAAAAGCCTTAAACTGAAAGCTTTTTTCGGCCTTTCTGCATTCTTTTCTTCATAACTCTTCTGCCTCCTGAGGTCTTTGATCTTGCTCGGAAACCATGAGTTTTGGCTCTCTTTCTCTTTTTTGGTTGATATGTAACTGACATGGAGAGAATATAGCACATAGGCAGTAAATAGTGAATAGTTTACAGTTTATAGAAAAAAAAGAAAATCAGAAAAACACTAAAGCCGCGCCGTAGGCGCGGCTTTCTCTGCTACAAACTTTCAACTGTAAACTATAAACTATTTCAGTTTTCCACAAATTATCAACATACTTATTAACTTCAATCAAGTTCCTAAACTCTCACTTGGTAATATAATTCAAATCATGCAAGATTTAATTGAAAAGGATGATGCTTGGGGAAAAGTTTTAGGTAACATCGAACTAGAGCTTTCAAAAGCTAATTTTACTACTTGGTTCAAAGGTACATCGCTCGTCAAAGTTGATGATGGAATGGTTTTTGTTGGTGTTCCAAATGCTTTCGTAAAAGATTGGCTCATAAACAAATACCACAAAATAATCCTAAAATACCTCCGTGATCTATCTCATGAAGTTAGAGGAATAGAGTACACAATCATCAAGGATACCTCCCCACAAAAAACTGTTGAAAAACCAGTAGTAAAGAACGTTTTTTCAACCGAACTACCTCTCGCCGATCTTTATATAAACAAAGACGATAATCTTAATCCTCGTTATACTTTTGAAAATTTTGTGATTGGTCCATTCAATGAATTAGCCTACGCCGCATCGCAAGCAGTCATAAAAAAAATGGCATCTTACAATCCATTGTTTTTTTATGGAAGCACAGGAAGAGGGAAGACCCATCTTATTCAAGCAATTGGAAATCATCTCAAAAAAGATAATCCTTCAATAAAAATATTCTATATAAGCTCAGACCGCTTCTCTCACGAATACACAAGTGCTGTTCAAGAAGGGAAAATTAATATTTTTAAAGAAAAATACAGAAAATATGACGTTTTTATTATGGACGACATCCAGTTTCTTTCTAAAAAAGAAAAAACTCAAGAAGAACTCTTCCATCTCTTCAATTATCTCCACGAAAACAACAAGCAAATCATTTTTTCATCTGACCAACACCCAAACTACATCCCAGATCTAGAAGAAAGACTAAAATCTCGTTTCGTTTCTGGAATGATTATTGATATTCCTGCCCCAGACTTCGAATCTCGTGCCGCAATCATAAAAAACAAAGCTAAATTTAGAAATTTTAGTTTACCTGAAGCCACAATTGAATTTTTGGCTGGTGCCGTTGAAGGAAATATTCGAGAACTGGAAGGAATTCTAAATACTTTGATTTGCCAGACAGAGCTAAAAGGCAGGGAATTGGATGTTTCCGAAGTAAAAAACTTAATCAAGGATTCAGCTAAGCCCCAAAAAACAGTGTCAGTTAAGGATGTAATAAAAGTTATCTCAAAATATTACGATCTTGAAGAAAACATTCTTATTGATAAGACAAGAAAGAAAGATGTAGTTAAACCGCGACAAGTAGCTATGTATATTCTGCGAGAGGATTATAATATTTCTTTCCCGTCTATCGGACAAAAGCTTGGGGGGAGAGACCACACAACTGTTATCCACTCTTGCGAGAAAATAAAAGAAGAAATAAAAAATAATCCCGGACTTACTCGTGAACTTACAGAAATTAGGTCGATGTTGTGAACAAAGTGTTGAGAAGTGAATTTTAGTTTGTTGAAAAACCCTGAACAATTTTTAAAATAAATAAAAGTTAAATTTATTTTAAACACTCTCATCGACTTTTCAACAGATAATTTTTAAAGAAACCGTTATAAAATGTTTATAAATAAATACTCTTAAAAGTTTTCCACTTATCCACCTAATCTTCTTAGTCTTTTTATTTAAATTATGAAAATAGAAACAATAAAAGAAAAACTTTCAGACGCAGTTAGTAAAGCTGAAAGAGTAACAAGTAAAAACGCTTCACTAAAAACTCTTTCGTGTATTTTACTTGAAGCTAAGGGGCAAGAGTTGTTTGTAAGAGCAACAAATCTTGATGTGGGGGTTGAGTTTAGGTTTTCTTCAAAAAACTCAGAAGAAGGAATTTTTTCCTTAACAGCTTCGTCTCTAAGATCCTTTCTTTCAAACTCAAAACAAGCTAAAGAAGTTGTTTTAGAGAAAAAAGAAAACCTTCTTGAAATAAAGAGTGGTTCAAGTGTTGGTGAGCTTGTTTTAGAGTCTTCTGAGGACTTTCCAACTATTCCTCGCGTAGAAGGAGGAGTAAGCTTCCAAATCCTCACAGAGGAGTTTTTATCAGGAATTAAAGCGGTCTTTTGGGCAGCTTCTCTTTCGCAAATCAAACCAGAACTTTCTAGTGTTTATTTTTATGAAGATAATGATGATTTAGTTTTTGTTGCCACAGATTCTTTCAGACTTGCAGAAAAAAGAGTTAAAACCAAAAAAATAAAAAAATTTAGTCCAATTCTTATACCATTCCGAAATGTTTCAGAGATTATAAGAATTTTAGATGGAGGAAGAGGGGAATTAACTATTTCAGCTAATAAAAACCAGATTTCAATAGAAACTGAAGGTGTTTATATAACCTCAAGATTGATTGACGGTAATTTTCCAGATTATAAACAGATTATCCCCAAGGAGTTTCAAACTAAAGCGACCGTGTTGAAAGAAGAATTTGCCGGAGCGCTGAAGTTAGCAAGTTCTTTTTCAGATAAATTCAATCAAAGCTCTATTTCACTTCTACCGTCAAAGAAAAAACTAGTAGTAAAGTCAGAAAGCAAGGGTTCTGGAGAAGTTGTTGAAGAAGTTCTCGGTTCATTTGAAGGAGAAGATTCTTCTATGTTTTTTAATCACAAATATATTTTAGAAGCTATTCCATCTCTCAATAGCAGTAGCATAACAATTTCAATGAATGGAAGCGGAAGGCCTATGGTTATAAAAGAAAATTCAAACTCAAACTTTTTGTACCTTGTGATGCCGATGAATAAATAAAGATGCAAATTCTCAGCTCTTTTTTAGAGAAATTTAAAAATTTAAAAGACCCAAAACAAGACAGAGTAGATATTGCTTGTATTATTTCGAGTGTAATTGGTGAGGAAATAAGCGAAAGCTTAGTGAATGAAAAAAATGGAGTAGTTTTTTTGCAAATTTCTCCAATGCTCAAAACTCAAATTTTCATGAACAAAGAAAAAATTCTAGAAATTTTAAATACAGAAAAACCAAAGTTGAATATAAAAGATATTAGGTAAACTATTTAACATTAAACACTACACTGCTTTCTCCTGTGTTTCCATGTGGGTCAGTAGCAACTACTCGTAAAGTATTTTGGCCGATAACTGCCCCAACGCCTTGAGGAATAAAACTTGTTGAATAAGGATATGTGCTTGATGTTCCTATGTAAGAACCGTTTAGGAAGTAATCTGCTTTTTGTAAATTGGATACTGTAGAAATGCTTGAAATAACTCTCTGATTTTGCGAAACAGTATCGTTATTTAGTGGAGAAACAATTGAGACTGAAAGATTGTTGTTGCCTGTGCTAATTGGGTTTGTAAAACTCACAGAGCCACCGTTTTGGAACCAAGACTGGACACTATATTCCCATCTTGAAAACTGTGCGTCATTGTAAGGATTTGATGGTGGAGCTCCAAGTGGATTATTTTTATCTATCCAGTAAAGTTCTGAATGAACCGATCCATCTGGAGCGGTGTAGTTTCCATTCAAAAGAGTTTTTTGATTACTTAGATCGATTGGGTCTGGTTTTTCAAATTGATCATTTGGGAGCGAAGGTAAAATTTCGTTCATAAATTCATGCCACATTGGACCAGCAATAGACCCTGCCACCTGTTTTGCAATTGGAGAGTTATCATTATTTCCCATCCAAGCGCCGACTGTAATTGAAGGTGTGTAGCCGATAATCCACATATCTTTGAAATCGTTTGTTGTTCCGGTTTTTGCCGCAACATTTCTTCCTGGAAAATACAAAGTTGAGTTAGGACTAAATTCAGGTAAGCGAGCGTTGTTGTCAGACAAAACATCAGTGAGTTCAAGTACAGATTGTTTTGGTAGAACTTGAGTTGGGTTGTCTGTCCACTGTTCAAGAATATTTCCTGCCTTGTCTTCTATTTTTAATATTCCTGTATATGGATGTCTCACCCCTTCAGCCGCAAAAGTACTGTAAGCCGATGTCATCTGCAAAAGATTTACCGAACCACCTCCAAGAACAAGGGAAAGACCATAATTTTTCGTATCAGTTAATGTTGTTATTCCAAGACTTTTTGCAGTAGCTAAGACATCAGAAATTCCTGTTAGGTAAAGCATTTTTACAGCCGGAATGTTAATTGATTGTCCGAGAGCACTTCTGATTGTGATTGGCCCTCTAAATTTACCATCATAGTTTCCTGGAGAATAACACCCATTATCGCTTGATGTGCTATCAACCGGGCAATTTGAATTAGTAGAGAATTGTGTTGGGGTATCAAACAAGACAGTACTTGGGCTGTAGCCTTTTCCGAAAGCAGTTACATACATTATTGGTTTAAATGATGATCCTGGTTGTCTTGAAGCGGTTGTTACATTGAAATTACCATCAATTGTTTTGTCAAAGTAATCGCGAGAACCTACCATTGAAAGTATTTGGCCCGTTGGCGTGTCTATTGCAACCAAAGCTCCATTCGTAGCGTTGTATTTTACCGCGTCCTCTGTGGCAAATTTTTTGACTACAGCTTCAGCCTTTTGTTGCATATCGTAATCAAGAGTTGAAGTAATTTTTAGTCCCCCACTAGCCAAGATTGTGTCTCCATATTTTTCTTCAATATAATTTCGAATATACATCACAAAGTGAGGGGCTTTGATTCCTCCAGAAAGTGAATCTGTAAATGTTACAACTTCTATTTTTGCTTTTTGGTATTCAGCGTCAGTGATGTAGCCATTTTCTTTCATTTTCTGAAGGACCAAGTTTTTTCTTTGGTCTAAAGCCGCCTTGTTTTTCCCGTAAGGAGAATAATATGTTGGAGCTTGAGGCAGAGCGGCAATATATGCAGCTTCTGCTATATCAACATCAGCGGCACTCTTTCCAAAAAATTGTTGGCAGGCCTCTTCGGCCCCGTAAATAGTTCCACCGTAAGGAGTTTCGTTTAAATAAAGTTCAAGAATTTTATCTTTGGGCATTATTTGCTCAAGTTTTATTGCTAAAACAATTTCTTTGATTTTTCTTGTGATAGTTTTATCTTGAGTCAGAAGTGCATTCTTGATTACTTGTTGAGTAATAGTTGAACCACCTTGGCTAAAGTGACCAGAAAAAAGATCTGCCAAGAAAGCTCTTGCAAGTGAAGAAACTTTTATTCCTCCATGGTTGTAAAAGCTTGAATCCTCAATAGAAATCGTTGCGTTTTTTATATTAGGTGAAATTTTATCAATAGACAAAAAAGTTCTCCTTGTGCTGTTGCCAAAATCGTAAAGTAAAATTTGTCCAGTTTTATCAAAAACTTTTGTTGATTGCGTAAGAATGTTTTGGTCAAAATCAGCTAAATCTGGCAATTGGAGGGAAGATATCCAAAGAATACCGCTTCCAGTAATAACCAATAAAAGAATCAAACCTAGATGGATTGATTTTTTTACAAGAGGTTTCTTAAGTTGGTGCTTAATTTTTCGGAAAAAACCGGTAATTGTTTTACTTAGTGGTTTTGACATTGGTTCTAATATTCTACACTAAAAAGTAACTTTTTTGTGGTAAAGTATTAACAATTAGTCATTATGAAAATAAATACTGACCCAAAAATAATAGATGAGATTCTTACCAGAGGAGTTGAGAATGCTATTGTCTTAGAAAGCCTAAGAGCAAAGCTTTTATCTGGAAAGAGATTGCGAGTAAAATTTGGAATTGATCCAACTTCTTCTGATCTGCACATAGGCCATGGAGTCGCTTTGCGTAAGCTCAGAGCATTCCAAGATCTTGGGCATACTGCAGTTTTAATAATCGGGGATTTTACTGCGATGATAGGTGATCCTACTGGAAAATCAAAAACCAGGCCAATACTTTCTGAAAAAGATATAAAGATAAATATGAAAGATTATATCAAGCAGGCAAGTCTGATTCTCGATATTAAAAAAGTTGAAGTTGTTTATAACAGCAAATGGCTAAAAAAACTTCCTTTCTCGGAAATTTATAGACTTTCGGGATTAATAAGTGTTAACCAAATGTTGCAGGGTAATTATTTCGGAAACCGATTTAAGGAGGGGCAACATATTAGTATGCATGAATTTTTCTATCCTCTGATGCAAGCATACGACAGTGTTGAAGTAAAAGCAGATATTGAGATTGGAGGGAGTGACCAGCTTTTTAATATTTTGACTGGCCGTAATTTGATGGAAAAATTAAAACTAGAACCTCAGGATATTATGACGTTTAGTATTCTTGAAGGGACAGGGGGTAAAGAAAAAATGAGCAAAAGTCTAGGAAATTATATTTCTTTGAAAGATGATCCGAGCAGCATGTTTGGCAAAGTAATGTCTATTAACGATAGTTTGATTATTAAGTATTTTACTCTTTGCACCAATAAAAAAATTATTGAAATTGAAGAAATAGAAAAAAAATTAAATGATGGAGAAAATCCTCGTAATGCTAAAGTTGTTTTAGCAGAGGAAATTGTTTCCTTATATCATGGAATTAATTCTGCCAAAAAAGCCAAGGAACATTTCGAAGCAACTTTTTCAAAAAAAGAAATTCCAGAAAATATTCCTGAAGTAACGGCCCTAGCAAATGAATTGCTTAGCGAAATTCTTTTGAAGCAAAATATAATTTCCTCAAAATCTGATTTTGCCAGACTTATAAAAGAAGGAGCAGTTACAGAGCTAGAAGGCGGTAGAAAAATTACAGATCTTAAGGAATCTGCAAAATCCGGTACATATAAAATTGGAAAACATAGATTTATAAAGATAGTTGCTAGGTGAGAGTTTTTAGGTGCTAGTAAATACAGACAAAACCCGTTCGCTTTGCTAACGGGTTTTCCTTACACCTTGAAACTAAAAACTAACACCTATTATTTATTCTTCCTCCTCCCATAAAGGGGTCTCATCGTCGTCATCTTCTACGGTTTCTGTAATATCTTCACCTAAAATATCGTCGTCTAATATATCAACTTCACCTGCAATTAAATCATCATCAATCTCTTTATCGTCAGTATCTTTTACAAAAGGGTCTTTATCGTCGTCCATTTATTTTTGGTTAATTTATCATCGGGTTTCCTCTAGGATTCTCCCGTACCTGCTTTTGTACCAAATCAAATAGAATTGTGCAAGTCCTTAAGACTGTGGAAAAGACACGGAGGCAAGGAGTGCTCTTGAGAGGCCTTGCCTCCGAGTTTAAATAATTCAAATAAATCGAGAAACGACCTCTCAAGAGGAGGTCGTTCCTCGATTTACATTCTTAGATTTTTCCAATGCAAAATAGGCTAAGCCAGTGGCGATAGCATCATATTCATCATCAAATTTTTTTTCTTTTGGTAGGCTTAAAATTATTTGAACCATTTTTATTACAGACTTTTTATCAGCGGCTCCATTCCCACAAACAGCAATTTTTATTTCTCCTGGAGAAAGTTCAAAGACTTTTAGTTTGTCTCTAAGAGCTTGCGACAAAATTGCTCCACGTACCTCTGCAACTTTTAGTGCGGTCTTTGCATTTTTTGCAAAAAATAAAGTTTCTAGCGCAAGTGCTTCAGGATTATATTTTTTTATAATTTTCTCAATCTCAGAAACAACCAAAAAAATTCTTTCTGGGTGTGATAGTTCTTTTGAAGTATGAAAACACTCAGAAAAAATTAATTTTTCCTGCCTGCCGGCAGGCAGG
>CAIRYW010000010.1 GCA_903882905.1 uncultured bacterium
AAGTATGATCCAATATCACCCTGTGCTCCTACTTGTACATTATCAGGAGTGTATATTGGAGCAAGAGGTACGTATTTTGCATTTGCTACTTGTGTATCTGCAGCATGAACAAAAAGTGTGAAGAGGAAGAAGGAGAGGAAAAAAGAGAAACAGATTACAAATATTTTTTTCTTGTTTTTTTTCACGGCGATCTAAAATGAAACAGAATTGGGAGAATTATTTGAACTTGATCCAAAACTAATATTTAAAGATTGTGCGGCTTCTACTAAAAAATTTGAAACACTTTTTACATCTATACCAACCGTTGTTTGCCCGCTGCTGTTCGAAGTATTTTTAAATACCATTGAAGGTTGATTGTTTATATTAATATCCGCTCCATTCATGCTCCAAGTGTATTCTGTGTTTGGGTCAGTTCTCCATTTGAAACCAAAATTGTATGGGTAAGCCGCTAAAGTTATTTCATTATTACCTAAATTAAAAGAAGCAGGTAAAGCCTCGTTAAATAAAACTCCATAAAGAGGATTGTCTTCATAAACTAGGACATTTGGTTGAATCGGCGCTAGTGGTACAAAAGCATTTGATTCTGCTGCTCCGTCACCATTTACCGTTACAGTTATTGTGTGTGAGTCAAGAATGATTGGACCTTGGTAAAGTACAAAATCCTTTCCATATCCAGAATATTCAGGAATTGCATCAATGTCATTTAACCATTTGTATGTAAGGTGTGTTGGATCGACTCCAATACTTCCATCTGCTTTAAAATTTGGGAAAGCTGCAACGACAACTTTTTCTTGTGGAGCGTACAAAGCTTTTCCTTTGTAAAATGGAGGGGTATAAGTTTTAGCTTCCCAGACTAAGTCTACTTTTTCGGGTGCGAGTGTAACCGACTTGTCAACTTCAGGTCCATTAATTGGAAGAATTATAATGTCGATTTTTTTTGAAGTGCCTGCATCTCCTGCGACTGTATCCAACTCTACAACTCCTCTTCCTTTTTGGGCGGTGATGCCGTCTATTTTCCAAGTAACATCGGCTTTTGTTAAGTCTGTTCCGTAAGCTTCAATAGAAATTTTTACATCATCTCCTGGGTTTGGTATGCCTGGGGAAACATTTACGTCTATTTGTTCCTGAACTTCACTAATTTGACCAGGGATAGAAGAATCTGGAGTACTTTGGGCAAAAGTTTTTGTGCAAAGAAATAGTGAGAGAAAAAATACCGAGGTAGAAATTATTAGAACCTTCTTTTTCATAAAGATATTATAGCAATAAAGTTGATAGTTAACAGCTTGTCCATTCAAGTTTTGCACAGCAAAAGTTGCTTGGGAGGGATAGTTAGGAGAGAAAAGCAAAACCCAGCAATCCGCTTTGCGGTTTGCTGGGTTTTGTAAATCAAAAAACTTGCTAAGCTTCAGGTGTTGGTTGTCTACTATTTTTTCCAATCTCTGGTAATGGTTGAGGGTTCTCTTTTTTTGGTAAATCCGCTGGAGTATTTGATTTTTTTTCTTTTTTTGGTTCTGCGATCCTTTCTTTTTTTTCTTCGTTTAATTGTTTTTGTTTTTCAATAATTTGCTCGCGAGTTTGTTGTGGTTTTTCTTGCGGTTTTTGAAGAAAACCACCAATCCCTCTCTGATTATTTATAAGCTTTGCAATTCTTTGATTTTTTACAACTGCATTTAATCCTCTTGCTATTTTTTGGGCTCCTGCCACTCCTCTCGCGGCACTAATCCCGACCTTATCTTCCATTCTTACCATTATTGAGACAGCAACAACATCCATTATCCATAAAGGAAGTTCCTCGATTCCTGGAATAAATTTCAATAATGCTAAAGCAGAGAAAACGAATAAACGAGTACCTCTAAAATTAACTCTATGGAAAGCAAACCAAAGTATAAGTGCTCCACCAACAAGAAGATCAATCGCAATATTTACTCCCCAACCCACAACAGGGATCAAACCAATAAGTGCTTCTAAAATATCAGCGGCAAGAGCAAAACCAACCATTAGTCCAATAGTTCCGTTTGTTAGGCGAGGTTCTTTTTTTTGATTCTCAGGAGGCATCCCGTCACTAGAATTTTAATTTATTAAACTTTTCGACTTTCTTAAGTATAAATATTCCTTTAACCTCTGTTTTAACAATCTTTGTCCCGAACTAGTTTTTAAGTACTTTTCTCTTCTTCGAGCATCATCTTTGTTAATACATGCTTCATAGTATATCAATCTGTATGGAGCAAGTCTTTTGGTAGAAAAGTTTAATTTTTGATTATGTTCAAATATACGTCTTTTTAAGTTGTTCGTATAACCTGTGTAAAGCTCATTATTTAGTTTACTCTCTAGTAGATATACGTAGAACATAATCGAATTAAAATTTCAGTGCGGGAGCATTAGTTACTAAATTCTAATTTAAAGATGATATTTTATCATTCCCGCTTTGGCAGGAGTAATAAGTCTCATTAAAGGTTATTTCTTTCCTCATCCAATTCTTTTTTTGCGGCACGATTTGCGAGAACTTGAGAAGGATCAGAAGTAATAATTTGATCCTCGGTGTAAGAAGCAATAACTTTAATGGCTACGTGTTTTAACCCTGCAAAGAAAATTCCTTCCCCAACATCTGATTCAAGTAAAAGATATTTTTCTTCATCTGTTAAATTAAAAGTATGTTGAACACTATCAATCGAAGATGGAGATTGTTTTAGAAGCACCTGAATTGATGAGTTTGTAATAATAGGAAGACCATATGGAGATTTTAGAAAATCTTCTACGTCTTGAGTAATCGTACATAGACCTAAATAATATTTTCGACACCTTTTTGCTAAACCTAAAAGGAACGAAGCAGTGTCTTCGGATTTCATCATCCACCAAGCTTCATCAATAACTAAAATTCTTTTTCTTAGTTTTTGTCTGATGGCATTCCATATATAGTGAGTGACGATATACATAGCAACAGGCTTTAGTTCGTCTTCCATATCTCGAAGTGAAAATACAATAAATTTTTTATTGATATCAACGTTTGATGGCCTGTTAATAAAGCCAGCCCAAGTTCCTTTTGTGTATTTTTCTAATCTTTGAACAAGTGAAGCTCCACCTTCCATTCCAGCAAGCACTAATTCAAAGTCAGAAAGTAGTGGAGGTTCAACAGCTGTAAAGTCAGACTCAGGAGTAATGTCTTTAAGAGCATATGTTTGACCTATTGCTTGGTCGATTACAGAATCTTCTTCTGGAGTAAGTCCTCCAAGCATAATTCTAAAAAGACCAACGAGATTAATAATGTTTGCACGAAGAACGTCGGCCGCAGATTCATCTTCCCTTGGCACAGGGAGATCAAATGGATTGATATGGTGTTCTGAGTTTAGAGAGATATTAAAGTACCTACCCCCTGTTGCTTCTGAGAGATATTCATATTCTTTTTCAGGGTCGATCACGATTACATCAATATCAAACATTAAGGATCGAAGGATTTCCAATTTTGTAAAATAACTTTTTCCACTACCAGCTTTTGCAAAAGTCACAGAGTTGTAGTTTTCCAAAGAAAATCTATCAAATAATATAAGACTGGAATTGTGTCTGTTGATTCCGTAAAGGATTCCTTTATCTGATGTAAGGTCAAAAGAAATAAAAGGAAAAACACTCGAAAGCGGAGAAGAGTTTAGTTTTGAGTTTACATTCAACTCATCTGTACCAAAAGGAAGCACGCTTCTGAAACCTTGTTCTTGTTGGAATAAAGCCGGTTTTACATAAACAAGTTTTGATTCAAGAATTGATTTTATTTCAGATTCAATTTTATCAAGTTCATCGTTTGTACTTCCATAAATCGTAAAATAAAGACCAACATCAAATATTTTTTCTTGGGCTTGCTGAAGTTGATCTCTAAGTTGTTCGAGGTCTTGATATGCAGTGTCCAATACTGGGTCACGAACAAGGCCTTTTTCTTCTCTCATGTGAATCTGACTTTGAACTTCAGCTACTTTTTTTTGGAAAGTTCTAAGAATTTGAGCTGTATCAATTGGGTGAACATAAATTGAAATGTCAAAAATTTTATCTAGGTTTATGATCGGAGCAAACCAACTTTCAGTTAAAAATCTTGGATAAGAAATCACAAAAAAAGTTCGAGCAATTTTATCTCCAAGACTGATATCTCGTGGCGTAACTTTTATTGCCGAAGGAGCAATAACATCTTTAAGTTCAAGAACAGCTGAGCTGTAAATTTCTTCAGGTAGAATAGCGGTTACCGCTGGGTTTTGGTTTGTGTTTTTTTTATTAAATAAATTATCTAAAAATGACATGGTTTATTATTTAACTACCTGATTAATATTAATTGGTTTTTCAGTTTCTCCTGGATTGAATAATTTATAATACAACTCAATCACCTCTTCTGTGCCAAGTGGAATTGATCTAACTCCCATTCTTGTGAGGCCTTGTATGACGATTTGGACCCTTTCATCTAGTTGAGTTCTATTTTCTTCAAAATTATCTTTATCTTGAGCTGTTTTACTCTTTTGTTTTTTACCAGTAAATAAACCTGCTACTGCCCCCCCCTTTTCCTTGAACCATTGAAGGTTCGTATGAGACAACAACAAAAAAACTTTTGTTCATTATGTTTACTTGGTCAGTAAAAGTTTTGATGAAATTTATGTATTCTCTAGTTTGGATTTTAAGTAAATCGTTTCTTTGTTCTTTCAAAACACTTTCGAGCAATGTTATGTACGGTTTTATATCCAGCCTACGAGACTGCATAAAAATTTGAATAGAAAAATTAATTGAATTTAAAAAATTTTGAAACTGCATGATGATAGCTTCTTGTTCATCAGCACCTTTAAGCGCAAAGTTAACAGAAGATGTCATAATCACAGACCTAAGACTGTTATCTTTCATTATGATAACTCCATCCCGAATTTCTTTTATTGGAACAAAATCTTGTGAATTTATTGCCATTTTATTTTTTTAATATCATCTTGAATGCCTTGAAAACTATTTATTTCTTCTTTTGAAACGTCATTTCCTATTCTTTGTTCTTTTTCAAGAGCTCTTTGATTACTGATTGTATCATTTATATCAAGACTCCATGTTAATTCTCTTAATTTTGATTCTGAAAGTTTTGGAATTAAGTCTTTGCTTACAGGTGAAGTTGCCATTTGAGCGGTAGAATTATTTTTTGTTTTTTGCCACAAATAAAGTTTTTTGCTAAGAAAAAATCTTACAGCTGATTCAACTATAAAAACGAAAGGTCTATTATTAACTTTGTAGAAGGCTAAGGCCAAAGAAAACCCGCCTACAGGAAGGATTATAAAAAAAGAAATATAAATAGGAAAAAATCTATAAGCTAAAAAACATATCGCTCCCCCACCGGCAACGTAAGCAAATTGCTTGAACGTAAGTGGTCCAAAAATTTTATCTTCTATTTCAATAAATTGAGGAACTTGGTACTGCATATTTTTTAGGTGCGAGGTTTTAGTTTAGAGGTGCGAGGGATCAATTGAAAGTTTTGAAATAAAAACTTTTAACATTTTTCTTATCTCATCCAATAAGATCTTACAGTTATTATATTCTAAATCGGAGATGAAAGATAATTTTTTCGAAATAAATAATTGAGTCTCAACTTCTGCACATGAACCTAGGGAAATGCGCAAAAATTGACTGAAATCTTTGCGAGTAGACCTTTGTTTACCCTCAGCTATGTTTGAGGCTATAGAAACTGAAGCTCTTTTTAATTGAGAACTGAGTCCATAGAGTTCAGAGGTTGGAAATTTGGAAGTTAGTTTGTATATTTTTTCAATTAAATCAATACTTTTTTGCCACACTATCAAATCTTGGTAGTCGTTAATTTTCGCTTTTGTATCCATTTTATTTTAAAGTTTTGTCCTTTTTCCTCGAACCTCCCACCTTGCCACTCGCAACTGTTTTAACTTCTTCCCTCGCACCTCGCACCTCAAAACTCTTAACCTCTATATTTTACAGAACTTTTATAAAAAACAAAAAGTGATATTATGATAAATGTATGAGTAACCCAGAACAACCACCAAGAGAAGAGGGAGCAGGAGAAACTTTGAGGCCTGATGCTGAAGTTTTACCGACTAGTACAGAAATAAAAGATGCTGAACGAGAAGAACAACAAGCAGAACACGCTAGGAGCGCTGAAGAAAGAAATAGATTAGGAGAGGAATTAACTACTACCCCTATTGCAGAAAATGTTCCAAGACAAGAAGAAGTTACAAGAGAAAATACTACAGAAGAAACTTCTAACGAAACTCCAAATGAACCCCCAGGAATATTTAGAAGAAGTATAAATAAATTAAAAGAAAAATTTAATAATTCTAAGGCTAGCGTTAAAAATTTTTTTAAGACTTCTGGACCAAGGAGGTGGAGTATTGGTCTTTTTTGGGGATTTTTTTATGCACTTAAAGTTGGCTGGGAAAAAGCTATTGGTAGCAAAGGTGGAGGAGGTGGCAGCAGTCCTAAAAAAAGTTCTGGTGGCGGACACGGAGGAGGACATCACTAGGAAAGTTGCGAGTTGCGAGTTTCTAGGTGTTAGGAAATACAAAGAAATAAAAGAAATACCGAACGAAAAGCTGTGCTTTTCGTTCGGTATTTCTCTAAAAAATAACATCTCGCACCTAAGAACTCGAAACTAATTTGTTGGCTCTCTGTAAGGGTCAATTTTTATTCCTACTTGCGAAGTAGGTTCTTTTTTTTCTTCAACAATAGTATTTCCCTTTTCTACACTGGTCACACTCGATAGTTTCATTTCGGCAATTGTTTTTGGGGCAGAAGGCATAATGACAGGATTTTTTTGATAAGGCGTTTCAACTGATTCTTTCTTTGCACTTCGCACCTCTTCACTCGCAACTGTTTTTATTTCAATCTTATTTCCAGTAAGTTCTTGGACGTACCCTTCAATCTCAGTTGTTTTTGAAATTTCTGGAGTTTTCTCTTCTGATTCTTCCCTTCCACCTCGCAACTCTTCCTCCGCAACTGTTTTCACTTCTTCCCTCCCACCTCGCACCTCAAAACTCTCAACTCTTCTCCTTTCTGCAGGGGATGGATTTTCGATTTCTCTCAAAACATCATGTTTTGTAAGATGTAAATGTTCCTCATCATTTTCATCGGCTGTATTTATCGTTCGGAGTTTATTCGGCGCTTCATTATGGAAGGATCTTTCCATTATTTCTCTTACAGGTTTAAACATTGCATCATCAATGTCATTTACAATACTTATGGCTTCTCCGTGATCTATATTCAGATCTTTCTTTACTGTTTCCAAAAAATCTTTGGCCGCAGTAATACCCATCAATACATCAATAGTAATTTGATTCAATGTTCCTGCTTGATCAATTTGCAGACGATGATTTTGCGCAATTTTGTAAACTTTTTCAGCACTATCTAGATTAGCTATAGTATCCTTAATTGGACTTGGAAGCTTGTCAAAAATTTCATTGTATTGAGTTGTTTTGTAATTACTTGGCATTTATCTTTTATAAGTACTATCTATGTTAACCCCAAATCGCTGCCCATCCTCAATAATAGCTTCTTTTGCTGCTATTGATTCTTGGCTTACTTTTACACCTCTAGCACCATTGGTCTGGTGCATAACAGCTGCCGTTGATGAGTCGTCTGCAAACTTTGTCTTGTATGCATCCAATATCATGTCAGTGGCGACGGTAAGATTGCCATGGATCATATTTGCTTGTCTTACTGTTTCCCTCATATCATCTGAGTCTATTCTTCCAGCAAGATGTTTGAGTTTGTCTACTAAAATGGCATCATTTTTTGCGGCTGGATTATCTCTCATTATTTTTACAATGTCGTTTAATGAAGCAATTTCTTGAGCAGCAGAACCTGAGAGTTTTTTAATATCATCATCAATCAAATCATTTCTTGCAATACCAACAAATGTTGCTTCTCCACCACCTTTGTTTCGTAAACCTCTCGTGAGAGCATCTCTTAATGCATCGCCGGCTGGAGTAACTGCTTTTAATTTGTTTCTACCTGCATCTTTTACAGCTTCTAGAGCAGAAATTATTTGTCCTTGAGTTCTGTCTTTATTTGATAGCCATGCCTGCAATTCATCCGCATTTCCTCTTTCAAGAATTTTATTAAGCTCATCATCAAAGAATTCATTTCCTTGTTTTGTCTGTCTAATAATTTCTCTAATTTCTTGATCGGTGTTCCTACCGTGTCCATGCTCTGTGAAAAGTCTACTAAACATGCGATTCCCTTCTCCTCCTTTAGCTTTCATATGTAGCATTACGTTTGCTTTTTGCTTTGTAGACATTTTGTCCCAATCTTGCTCGAATCCCTGTTGTTCTGTGCTATTTTTTGATCCCATTCCTATATCGATTGCTTGTTGTGCAATTCTTTCTGGGTCATCGTGAAATTCATGCTTAGCAGCCTCTCGATATTTTGCTTCAAAGTCTAATTTTTTGTTGTATCCAGATGCTAAATTATCAGCGATTGCCACCTGTGCTCTCGCTGTCCATTTTGATGCCCATCCAACAGCTTTTCCGTGTTCATCAAATCCAGAGGCTCTACCATAAAGTCCAGCAGAAACACCTTTTTCTTTCCATGTTCTAACTGCTTTTCCAACTGTATTATTAAATCCAGATCCAACCGCGAACATTGCCCCTCCTTGTATCGCCCCTTGAGCGCCTTTTGCAAAATTCATTGCGCCTGATGCTCCAGCAACACCCATTTTTTCTGCAACGATAAGTGTGGCAATCAAAAGAGCAGATACAATCATAAAATCAAGCAGGACACCGGCATTCTTTTCTGCTGCTGTTCCGTTACCGGTTGTTCCATTGTCTCCAGCTTGTAAACTAGTAGCTAATAAATTGTCTGATGAATCTCTAGTACCACCTTCTCCTAAAGCAGCCAAAAATCCAGGATTATTAATTACAGTAAAAGAAATCCAAAGCAAAATCATATACATAGGAGCAAAAAAAGCTTCTTTCAAAAGATAATTCCACCATTCGTGTACATAACCTTCTGTTTGGTGTAAAACCATTCCTGCAAAAGCTAAGGGAGAAAAAATCATAACAAGAATTAAGATGACATATCTTTTTATAAACATCACTAGGGCTGATATCAAAATAACAAGCGCTACTATCATGGTGATAGATCCGCCAGCTAAAATTGAAAAAGGTACGCTACTTACCGCAACTGCATTTCCATTTGTTAATGTCTTTGTAACAGAATACAGAGATTGTAATCGGAAGGCTGCCATAAAAGCATCCCCTATTCCACCTGTACCACCATTAACAGTAATTGCATGAAAAAAAGCAATAGCCAGTATATTTGAAGCATCAATAATTACTTTTGTAAAAAACAAACTAAAATTTAAAAGCACTGCAACAGTAATCAATTTTGAGAGAGTTTTTTTGACATCATGTTCACCTACTCCAAGAATTGTAGAAATTGCTAAATAAAGAAGAATAAAAATAAACCCTATATTTGCCAAATCTCTCATTGTTTTCCAAGCTACATCAATTGCTCCGATTTTGTCTATTCCACTTGCCATACTCAATACGGTTATTGTAAAAGTATAGTTAAATAACCAGCCAGCAATACCTACTAACCAGCTCAGTGGCCAAAAAATACCATAATATAGACCTATAATTAGGCAGTTTCCAGCATCAAGGAATGCCCCAACCCCACCAACACCTATGCTAAAACATTGTCCTTGGTGGTCAACTAATGGTGAACGACCTCCTCCACCACTATCTGATGTACCATTTTGAGCAGAATCTGTAACCGTGCCGTTTGTTGCGTCGGAAAGACTTTTTCCTGTAACAGTGACATCAGGATTTCCTTTAGAATCGAGTCGAGGAGTAACTTGTGAGTATGTATTAACCATTGTCGTTCCTTGCATGTCCGAACTTTTTTGGTAATATAATTTATTATCTGCTTGATAAACATTAGTTATTGTCTTTCCTGTTGAATCAACAACCGACAGTCGGGCTGAAGTTGATAAAACTTGTACGTTATCTGGGAGACCTTTATTTGTTACGTAGCCTCCAGTCCCTGCTTGTGCGTCTACTGCTTCTGCAAATCCAAAAGAAAATATTGCGACAAATGCAATTACTAAAACTATTTTAGAGAAAGAAAAAATATTTTTTTTGTCTATTTTGAGAAAACTCATTTTTTAGAAATATACATTTACATTATATCCCGTTAGAGATGAAACGGAAACTGTTTACATGTGCAAAGTAGTGTTTTTATTAAAAATGAAAACACAGATTATCAATGTGTTTTGATTAAGGGGTTTCCTATCTCTAACGGGATTATATCAAAATTTTAAGTTTAAAGTTAATAATTTGGTGGAAAGAAAAACCCCCAACAATTCGCGAAGCGAATTGTTGGGGGTTTCCTACTCATCACTAGTCACCCTTCACTATAAACTATGTTCCAACTCTATCTATCATAAATTTTACAGCTTCATTTGTGTTGGTTGATTGTATTTTTATATTTGGGTATTTATTCTGGAAAACTCTAAAAATCTCGTCGGCAAAACCTTGCCCAATCATTGGGACTTTGTCAAAATCAAGGATGATTGATTTAAATTTATTTAAACCTTCGAGCACTCTTCTGGCTTGTGAACGAGAAATATGAATTCCAACAGTTGTGTAAAGTTTGATTTTTATTTCTGTTCTATCAAAACCGTAATCGCTTTCATCATCGATATTGGTATATTTTTTAAAGACGTCAGTTAAATGTTTATTCCCATCAGTTGCTATTTTGAATATAACTCTTGTCCCCCTTTTTATTTTTTTAGGTTTTTGGAGGAATACATCATTTATTTTGTTGTTTACAATTAATTGGTAACCAAAACTGTCTAAAATAAATTCTTCAGAAGATTTTGAAGTAAAAAAAATACCTTCCCCAGAATGAGATTTTGGCATAGTTGTTGTTTTCCCTTTTAGTAAATCTTGTATTGCCTCAGTTTCTGATTTTAAACCTCTTTTCTCCATTATATTTCTAAAAACTCCGACTCCAAAATCATTTATAGAAAATATAAGCATTTTATCTTTAACATAGGCTTCAACATCAATTTTTTTTGATTTTGAATGTTCTATTGCATTGTTTAGCATTTCTGAAAACGCATAAGTAAAGATATCCCTTATGTTTTCTTTTTGTTTTAAAATAAGTGTAAATTTTTTTTCTATTTCATCGAGAACCTTGTGTTCCTCGAGAGATTTATTTGTGTATGTTTTTGAAATTTTTGTTGGAAATATTTCTGAATGCTCTGATGCAAATTCCGGTAAAACATAAAAAGCTTTGCGAGTCGATCCAAATTTTAGGAGCTTTCTCTCTGTGACAAGCTTGAATATGAGACTATTTGCATACTGACGAGAAACATTGAATTTTGAAGCAATTTCACTTGTGTTGATTTTGCCCTTATTTCTAGCTATCTCTATGATTTTTTCTATAGTTAACATAATTGTCAAGTAATTGTAAACTAAACTAAAACCAATTGTCAAGTAATTGTAAACAAGTTTAGATTAAAGGGTTTTGTATCTCTAACGGGATATAAATAATGTAAAAAGAAAAAGTCCTCAGTGCAAATGTATCTGCACTGAGGACTTTTTTACTAATCAATAATTAAATACTCGTCGAGCAAGTTGTTGTGGCTGAAAGAGTGGATGATGTATCAAATACAGTTAGGATTCCAGTTTTTACTCCAAATGTTGTGTAAGTATTTCTATCAGTCTGATCAGATCCAGAAGCATCCCCAGCCCATGAGTATGCAAAGTTTCCACTTCCGCCAGTAGCTGATGCTGTCCAAGTAACAGCGCCATTTGATGGAGATGCTGTACAAGATACAGATGATATTAGAGGATAAATAGTTGCAGAACAATTTGCACTTGATGTTAGACCAGAAGAATTATCAAATATTGCCACCGATGCATTTTTTATTCCTGTTGTTGAATAAGTGTTGATGATATTTTGGTCAGACCCTGAAGCATCTCCACCCCATGAGTATGTGTAGTTTCCGCTTCCTCCTACTACAGAGGAACTCCATGAAACTGCTGTGGTGGTAGCAGTGATATAAGATATGCCCGTGGCTCCACAAGAAATAATTGGATTAGTGTTGGAAATTGTACTAGGTTGGCTTTGATAAATAGGATTTGAAGAATCATACGTATTATTTGAATTTGAAGAACCTGAACCTGAATTTCCTGAAGAAGAACCGGAACTATCAGATCCATAATTAGAAGGATCAAATGCTTTATCGAGAGCAATTTTTATAAGTTGATTTACAAGAGCGGAAACAATTTGGTCGAATGAAGTTGCTATATTAAGACGATCCTTTCCAGCTCCAAGTGCTTTGTTTAATCCAGCATCTAAGGCATCACCCGCTGTGCCTTTAATAGGATCACTTCCATTGGTACATTTGCCGGTGTCTTTGTTAGGCATACTTTTGTCTTGGCAAACATCAAATAATCTAAATCCCTTTGAAATATTCATGTCAATGAGAGCAGTATTATTTTTTACTTGTATCAAATGATAAGCCTGATCTTGGGCCGCAAGAGTTGCACCATAAACGTTGTTTGGTTGCTGAATAATTTCAAACCATCCTGGAAACCCTCCAGAATTCCAATTTCCATTAGTAAACTGGTTATAATTATTTTTTATCTGACTCAGACTACAATTTAGTGCGTTATTACCAGTTCCTCCACCTAGCGTACCCAAAAGGACAGCTACTTTAAAAGGTTTACAGACATTAATTCCAAGCGTTCCTTCAGCAAGACCGTTTACAAAACCTCCTAGTTCTTGATCTGCTACACCTTTAAAAAATTGTTTAGTATTTGTTATATAAACTGGACCGCCTTTGAAACCATTATTTATCCATTGGATTGTTGAGACAGTAATATATTGAATTATTTCGTTTCCAATACAAAAACCGATGGCATTAAGACTTGGAAATTGAAAAATACCAAGAGTCATAGTTGACATACCATTAAATAGGTCGCCGTCTCCTTTTGCCCCTGGACCAGTTGTTCCAGATACATGGGTGAGAATTTGTAGATCACCAGCAGCATTACCAGTACTAGCTTTTATAGCTTCTGTATTAGGTCCTCCAGGATTAGTAGGAACTCTTTGATCAAATAATCCTTGTACTTTATCTTGTGCGATTCCTCCAACTTTATTTGTTGCTTGTCCTGCAATCATTGAAACAGCTTTTGAAACAGTACTTACTATCATTTGTGAAGCAAGGACTCCAATTGAACAAGATGCAACTCCTTTTGCGATTCCTCCCGCAGCAGCTTTTGCAGGAGCAGAAGGAGAGGTTCCTCCTGTGTTGCCTTGTTCTGCAGCTCCTTGTTTTTGGAGTGCAGCACCTAAAGTTGAGGCATCTCCACTAAGCGATGCCTCATAAACAGCACCATCACCCGCCTGTGCTGTAGCCAATGCACTTAAAGGAACAGAAAAACATAGAGAAAATATAATTAGTGTTGAAACAAGACCTAAATTTTTTTTAAAACTAGTCATATTTATTTTTTTATTGGGCGGTAGAGTTTGTGCCCTGACCTGCTGAACCAAAATCATTCCAATAACTTCCTACTTCATCGTTGGTAAAAATTATACCACTATATTTAAAATATCTGGCCAAAGTATTAACGTAGTCTGTTTGATATTGATTAGCTTGTTGTAAGTAACCTAAAGCAGTTGCCGCCTTAACTGGATCTTGGTCCGCATTGGCTAAAGTATTATAGACAGAAGCAGCAATACTGTAATTATTTACAATACCTAAAGTTGTATTAGCAATATCAACCGGAACTGGTAAATCATAAACACTCTTTGCAGCATTATTGTAAATTTTTGCAATATTTTCTAATTTAACATTACCAGAGCCAGAGCTTTCTTTTGCCATACCAGCAAGGATGTTGTTTTGGATAGAAGCTACCGCAGAAGCAAAAAATTTTACGTTCTCTTTTGTCGGCAAAGAAAGCAATTTTAAATTTTCTGCTGTATATATTTTGTAAGTAAAATTTTTTGCCGCGGCTGCTGCGATTCCAGAGACAAGACTTTGTTGTGAATCTGCTGAAGTATCTCCACTCTGTGAAAGTGATTCGACTCCAGTGTATAGACTCTTTGCTACTAAATCACTAACATTTCCCGTGCCAGTTACATCAGAGGAAGTAGAGTTATCTATCCCTAGTAGATTGTTTAAGTTTTGAGTAGCAGCATCTTCTCCATTAGCGGAGTTAAATGTGTTGATATCTGTAACCGAATATGAAAGTGAAGACGGTGTAAAAGGGTGATCTTGTTTGTATTTGATAACCAAAATACTGGCAATTATTGCGACGACGACAATAAGTAATGAAACTATTTTTTTACTTGGTTTTGGGAAAGGTTTATTCATCATCGACGTAAGTTTAAATAGTATAACATCAAAGATATTTTTTTGTGATAGAATTTGAGCATGAAAAGAGGTTTGTCTACACTAACTATTTTTTTGTTTTTATTTGTGGTGTTTTCTCCTGCATTTGCTCAAAACACAAGCTCTTTAGATCAAGCAAATTCTACTAAACAACAACTAATAACTCTTTTGACCAAACTTTTAGCAGAGCTTGAATCACAGCTCCAGAATCTTTTGGCTAATTCCCAAGTTGTTTCTAAACCAGTTCCAGTACAGACAGTAAATCAAACTGAACAAAGTAATATAATGGGAGGAACATTGTCTGCCGAAAAGGTTTTTATAGCTTTCAAAACAACAGATCTTTTTATTTCAAGTATTTCTTCTTTTGTAGTTGCTCCAGGCAATTTTTTAACTATTAAAGGACATGGATTTCTTGCTCAAAATATCATACATATTGGTAATAGTTATTCCTCATCTGTTCTATCTCAAAACGGAGTTATTACTTTGAGTATTCCAAATCTTCCAAATGGAATATATGAAATTTGGGTAGAAAATGTCAACGGATCAAGCAAAAAAACTTCTCCACAATACATTAATATTTCAAACCAATCTCTCATTCGTCCTGAAATAACAAAGTCTTACCCTCAAAACGTTTCGCAAAACAGTACTGTAACGGTTGAAGGAAGTGGTTTTGATCAATACAATAACACCATAAATTCAACTTTAGGAACTATTCATAATGTATCTTCAAATAATGGTAAATTACAATTTCTAATTTCTGATTTTCCACAAGCGAAAACAATTAAGAGCTCTAACTTCCCTAATGGAATGCTTGTTACATATAGTGTAAATACAAGTAAGGGTCAAAGTAAGAATTTTGGTTTTTTTGCTTTTTCTTCTTCTGTTGCAGAAAAAAAACAAGGAATATTTGGAAAATTAATTTCAGCTTTAAATAATTTAATTATTCCTCTACCAGCTTTTGCTTATGGAAGAATGTATGATGGTGGACCAACCGATACCAAAGGTGTTGATACTGAATGTACATGTAGTGGTTCAACTTTATTGAAATTCGATAGCTCTCTTGATTATCAAACACATTATTATGTGGATCAGGATGGGGTTAGTACTTTGGTAGGTTCTACAATAGGCGTCATGTCAGAAGGAAATGATTATTTAACCACCGTATATCCGTATGGCGTTTGTGAGATTATAGAAGGAGAAGAATGTAATAATTCCGATAATACTCCTGAAGGAACATTAAATATAGCTGGAGCTGATTTAGTTTCTGGTTAGTAGAATTATAATTTTTTAGTAATAGTAAGCCAATCTTCTAATTTAAGAGTTTCTGCACGAGTAAGTGCAGAAATTTTTGCTTCTGCAAAAACTTCTGCCAACTTTTCTTTTGAAGCAATTCCATCTAAATTTCTTATCAAAAGTTTTCTTTTGTGAGCAAAGCCTGCTTTAACCACTTCAAAAAACTTTTCTTCATCTTTTTTGTTAGCAAAAGGATTTTTAATATTATCAATTGAAATAACCATTGAATCAACATTTGGTGATGGGTTAAATTGTCCACGGCTAATTTTAAATCCAAGCCTGGGTGTACCGTACACTTTTACACTCAAAGATAAAATACTTTCTTTACCATCTCTCGCCACAATTCTTTCAGCAACTTCTTTTTGAACTAGGAGGGTCATAGAACTTGGTTGTACTTTCGCAGACAAAAATTTTCTAATTATTTCTCCTGTGATGTTGTATGGAATGTTAGCGATTACTTTGTAATCGCTAGTTGTGAGTTGTGAGTTTTGAGTTGCTGGGTCAAAATCAAGAATATCTGAGTGGATTAATTCAAGTTTTCCTTGCTTAATTTCTTCTGAAAATTTTTCTTTTAAGAATTCAAATAAATTATCATCTTTTTCTACAGCAAAAACTTTTTTTGCTTTGAGAAGTAAAGCTTCTGTTAGGATTCCCTTTCCTGGCCCTATCTCAAGCACTGTGTCTTCTTTAGAAACTCTCCCTTCCATAACAATTCTTTCAACAATTCTTTTTGAAGTGAGAAAGTTTTGACCTAATGATTTTTTTGGATAGTGTTTCATTTTCTCTACTTGGGAGTCGGGTTCCCAAGTTGGTTAATTCCAATTGATTAGAATCAATTTCAAAAATAATCGTTTATAAATAATTCTTGAAATCAAAACTTGGACATCTGAATCCAAAAATTTTGATAAAAAATTAAGTTTCGTCAGTCGACGTAGCGAAGCTACGCCTCCTTCCTCATCCTTCATTTTTTCTTTCAAAATTTTAGAATTCATTTTGTCCATTATTTTAGAAATCGATTCTTGGTAAATTGTGGAAAAAACTTGTTTCCCTTTTTAACATTTCATCATCAATATCAAGAATAAATTCGGACGGCATTCTCACTTCTCTGGAACCATACACAGTGCGTACTGAAGCATATGTCAAAAAAAGTTTTTTTCTTGCTCGGGTTAAAGCAACGTAAAAAAGTCTGCGCTCCTCTTCCTCATCTTCGAGTGAAGATTCATCATCGTTAATCCTTTGATGAGGAAAAAGTTTGTCTTCAAGTCCTGTGATAAAAACTGTATCAAATTCTAGGCCTTTTGCAGCATGGACTGTCATTAATTTAACTCCTATTTTTTCTTCAGTCATTTCGTCTTGATCAGAAAAAAGTGAGGCGTGTTCAAGGAATTTTAGCATTGCCTCATCGCTTTCGTAATCAAAAGAAGTAGCAAAAGTTACAAGTTCTCGTAGGTTTTCTAATCTTTCCAAATCTTCCTCTTTTCCTTTCTTAAACATCTCTTCCATACCTGTTCTTGCAATCACAAACTTAACCACTTCACTTGGTTTTTCCGTTTCAGTTTTTTCTTTTATATCAGCAAGTAAATTTCTAAAACTTTTTATTTTTTCTTGAATAGCTCCAGTTAATTCCATTTCTTTTCCTTCTAAAATTTTTAGAACAGTCACCTTTCCTATTCCTCTGGCAGGAGTATTAATAATTCTTTTTATATCAGAAATACTTTGCGGGTTTAAACTTGCTCTGATGTATGAAAGTGCGTCTTTGATTTCTTTTCTCTCAAAAAATTTTGTTCCGATTAGGTTGTAAGACACTCCTAATTTTATAAATGCTTCTTCAAGTGATCTTGATTGAAAATTTGCACGGTATAAAACTGCAATTTCATCTGCCTTGTGTCCATTCTCAATCATTTCCTTTGCTTTAGACGCTATGTAATAGGCCTCATCTCTTTCATCAAGACCTACATAAAGTGAAATCAATTCCCCATCTTCATTTTTTGTGAACAGATTTTTTTCTTTTCGCATTGTGTTTTTTGCGATGATGGCATTTGCTACAGCTAAAATATTTTTGGTCGAACGATAATTTTCTTCTAGCAGTACACTCTCTGCATCAGGGTAGTCTTTTTCAAAGCGCATTATATTTTTAAAGTCTGCTCCTCTCCAACTGTAAATACTTTGGTCAACATCTCCTACCACAGCAATATTTTTTGTATCCCCTGCTAAATATTTTGCAATTTCATATTGCACTCTGTTTGTATCTTGGTACTCGTCTATGTGGATGTATTTCCATTTATTTTGATATTTTTTTCTAATCTCTGGATTTTTCAAAAGTTGCATAGTTTTTAAAAGCAAATCGTCAAAGTCGAGAGCGTTTTCTTCTTTGAGAGTTTTTTCGTACATTGGCCAAACTTCGGATACTTTATCTTCAAAATAATTTTTCCCTTCACTTGCCATAAATTCATCCAAAGAATTCCCCATTCCCTTTTCTTTTGAAATTGCGCTAAGAACACTTCCTGGGTTTACGTGTTTTGGATCCATTCCGAGACGCTCCATGGCATCTTTGATTGCTTTTTTGGCATCCTCTTTATCAAATATTGAAAAGAAGCGTGGTAGTCCCAAACTAGCAGATTCTTGCCTGATTACATAAACCCCGAGCGAGTGAAAAGTTGACAAAAATGGCAAAACTAAATCTTTTGAGTAGTTTTTCTCCTCTTCTTTTAGGAGTTTTGTCACCCTTTCTCTCATTTCTTTAGCCGCTTTGTTGGTAAAGGTGATAGCAAGGATATTTTCTGGGTTTACTCCTTTTTTGATTAGGTGAAGAATCCTTTGGGTAACCGTTTTTGTTTTACCTGCCCCAGCGCCGGCCATTATTAAAAGTGGTCCTTCGGTTGCGAGGACAGCTTTTAGTTGGCTTGGATTTAAGCCCTTTAAATATAGGTTTTTTTCACTAAAGTTCTCTTCCATGGGTAAATTGTGTCCCACAAATATAACACGTAATAGGGCTTTTTAAGTAATTTTTTCCCGAAAAACACTTGGGAGCAAGGCCTCTCAAGAGGAGGCCTTGCTCCCAAGTGTTTTCCACAGGCCGTCATTTTTAAGCCCTTGTAAAGTGGTAGACATGGTATAATAAACAGGCAGTAAAAGCACTCCGCCCTAAGGCCTTGTAAGGTCTTTTTCCCGAATTCAAGAATTACCATTAATTAAGAATCTATTTATAAAAGTGAAAATGAGGATAGCAAGGCTGTAAAAGGCCAATCTAAAAGATTTGGAAAGGGATTCAGAGGAATATTCTCCTGGATTACCCTATTTGCCGTACTAACCCTTGCTTTATTACAACCAATAAACGCTCACGCCAGCGTTCTTTCTTTTATAGGGAGTTTTTTTGCTTCACCAACTGATGCCTCAACAGTAGCCGGAGATTTGAATTCTCAAAATGTAGCTATTTTGCAACCAGTAAACAATATTAATCCTGAACCAAATAAGAATAGAGATCTGACTATAGTAGATGATAGTGCCATTCAGGCGGTTGATATTGCTTCTTCTGCTTCATCAACCCAAAATAACACGATCAGTGTCTATACAGTTAAAACAGGCGATACTCTAACAGAGATCGCCTCTATGTTTGGTGTAAGTCCAGAAACTATTTTGTACGCAAATGATTTAAAGAGTCAAAAAGATTTAAAACCTGGTGATCAATTAGTAATTTTGCCGGTTTCAGGTATTTACCACACAGTTGTTAAAGGTGAAACATTAAGTGGTATTGCAAAAAAGTTTAAAGTAGATGCAAGTGATATTTTGAGTTATAACGATTTTTCTTCCGCTGATGATTTGAAAGTTGGAATGGATATTGTCATTCCAGGTGCGGAAGAGATTGCTCCAAGCACCGGAGCAAATAATCCACCTCCAACTTCTGGTGGGTCATCCCAAGGAACATCAAAAGGAGCTTCTTCTGCTGGACTTTCAGGATATTTAACAAAACCAGTAAGTGGAGCAAAAGAAACACAAGGCTTGCATGGAAAATATAGAACCGCAGTTGATCTTGCGTCCTCAATCGGCACACCAATTCATGCAGCAGCAACTGGCGTTGTCCTTATTGCAAGAAGTTCTGGATGGAATGGTGGATACGGAAATTATATTGTAGTTCAACATTCAAATGGTCTTCAGACTTTGTATGCTCACCTTTCAGACGTTTTGGTTAATCAAGGCCAATCAGTAGGTCAAGGTGATTTGATTGGAAAAATGGGTTCATCAGGAAATTCAACTGGTTCCCACCTTCACTTTGAACTTTTGGGAAGTGTTAACGGATGGAAAGTTAAAAATTGGAATCCCTTTTAACTAGTGAAAAAAGCCGTTCGTCCGCTTGTGGACGAACGGCTTTTTTGTTGTTTAAGAAATTTTTCCACGAAATTGTAAAGCCTCTAAAATATGTTTTGAGCCTACTTCTATTGCTGAATCTAAATCTGCAATTGTTCTGGCAACACGTATCATTCGATGAAAAGTTCTAGTTGATAACGAAAGTTTTTCTGATGAATCAAGTAGAAGTTTAAAAGCTTTTTCATCAATCAGACTCCCTTCTTTAATGTGCTTTGGTTTTATTTCTTTATTCATTGAATATTTCATACCAAGTTTTTTGAATCTTTCTCTTTGAAAAATTCTCGCGTTTTTAATTTTTTCTTTAATATCTTTTGAGGAGATTTCTAATTTGTCATTTGATAATTCAGTGCGCTTCAATTCTTCAACTGGGACAATTAAATCAATTCTGTCTAATATTGGACCAGAAATTTTTCTTTGGTACCTTCCGATTGTAATCGCAGAACAACTGCATTGTTTTTGGCTTCCATAATTTCCACAAGGACAAGGATTCATAGCAGATATCAGAGTAATTTTTGCAGGAAAGACCGCTGTACCCTTTGCACGAGAGACAGAGATTTTCCCTTCCTCGAGAGGTTCTCTTAAGGACTCAATTACCCTTCTATCAAATTCTGGAAATTCATCTAAAAATAAAACACCGTTATGGGCAAGTGTTATTTCACCAGGTCGGAGATTCATTCCTCCTCCAACGATTGCAACGTGTGAGGATGTATGGTGAGGACTTCTAAATGGAGGCTTTGAAATTTTATCTCCATTCAAAATCCCAGCGACAGAATGGATAGATGTAGTATCAAGCATTTGCTCGTAATAAAGATCAGGAAGAATTGTTGTAAAAGCTTTTGCCAGCATGGTTTTTCCAGTTCCAGGAGGCCCGAAGAAAAGTACATTGTGTCCTCCTGCAGCAGCAATCTCTAAAGCTCTTTTTGCTAGGTTTTGACCTTTTATGAATGCAAAATCATTTTCATTTTCTTCTTTTGTTTCCTGGGTATTTTCTCTTTGCCACTCTAAAATTTCTTTTCTAAATTCTGATTCAAAAGGTGCAAAGTGATTAATAATTTCTTTCAGATTACTTACACCAAAAACTTTTATTCCATTTACGAGTGATGCTTCATTGGCGTTTTCTTTAGGAACAAAAATTTCTTTAAAATTTTTTCTTTGAGCTAAGATTGTAGATGGTAAGACCCCTTTAACTTTTCTAATGTCACCATTTAAGGCAAGTTCTCCTAAAAACATTTTTTCTTTTGGATCAAATTTTATTTCTCCATTTGAAAGTAAATATGAAAGGGCAATTGGTAAATCGTAAGACGGTCCTTCTTTTTTAATATCTGCTGGAGCCAAAGAAATAACTACTTTTTTATTATTACTTTTTGGCGAATCAAAGCCAGAATTTTTTATAGCTGCGCTCACCCTGTCTTTTGCCTCTTCCACAGCTTTATCAGGTAGTCCAACAATCGCAAAAGAAAACAATCCACGAGAAAGGTCTGATTCTATCTCGATCACCGAAGAATTACTTATATCATTTTGTGCGCTATATACTTTTGCAACAGCCATTTTCCGATCTTAGGCTACTAAAATATTTTATAAATCGTGATTAAATTTTTTCGTTGATATGTTTTTTACAAGTTCTGGCAGCTGGGTTTGCATTCAGTCTGTCTTCCTCAATTAATTCTCCAGAAATTTCACATTTTCCGTAAGTCCCTTTTTCAATTTTTTCTAATGCTTTATTTACTTCGCATAATCTTGATTCTAGTTGTTTCAAAATCGCCATATTATTTTCGTAATCATTAATTTCATCTGCCACATTATTTCTGTCAGCATTATCAATATTTTCTTCAGGAGTGGTAGCCTCCCAGTCGGCAGGATTGTCTGGATTTTTTTTCCCAACAGTCTCTAAGTCTTTTTCCAAAAGACTTTTTTCTTCCAAAAGACTATCCTTATATTTTTTTATTTTACTTTTATCCATATGTTGATTCTACCATAAGGTTATATTAATTTAATATTACGGAAGCTCTGATTTTGTTTAAAATAATATTCAAAGCATCCTCACTTTTTGCAATAATTATAATTTTTCCGTTTATTATTGTGTAAAAGAAGATGGTTTTATTATTACTATCGATAAGTGCCCTTGAATCATGATTAAGAATTGTCTGATCAACAAAAGTATTTCCTTGAGCAATGGTTTCCTCTCCAATCACAGGCTCTAAGTCGTAAGCCATAGTTTTTTCCCACTCAAGCATTCCTGGGAAAGCCGTTTCTTGTGAAGAAGTCTCCATTATCAAAAATGGTTCTGCATGGTCGCTCCCACTCCAAATTCCTAACATGAATTGATCTGGTAATAGAGACCTATTTAATATATCTGGAACATTTGTTCCGATTACAGAAAGTAAATCGATAGCAGAGAGACCTTTTTCAACGCCTGATTCTTGCTTTGTTAGGTTAATTTTTTCTATTGAATCATTAGTTTTACTAGGGACTATGTAATTTTCAATATTATTTTGTACCTCTCTTGATGAGAGACTGGTGATATCCAGAGTTATAGTTGAATCAGCAGCAATAATATCTTTTTTTATTGGATTTTGAATTGTAGCTGTGGGCTGATTTTTTGTCATAAGAGCAAAAATTACTGCTCCGATACCCAGGACAAAAAGAGCCGATGCTACGATGGCTAAAATCATGTGTATGTTTGACTCATCTTTTTCTTCAATAGGTTCTTCTTGAGGTCTTTTTCTACCTTGTTCTTTTGCAGCAATTTTTATCATTGAAAGCCCCCCCCTCTTACTGCGTCAGCTACATCTCCATGATATGTGCGGAGTGTATTAAGCTCTGGGTACCCTTCCTTATCATTTTTTGGTTTAGCCTCTGGTGCTGGAGCCGTTTCTCTTTTTGGTAATTCCGGAGCTTTATTTACAGGAGAATTTAAATCAGTTAAGTCAGCAATAGAAAGACCCTTGGCTTTTTCTTCATTTGCTTTGAGAGATTCTTCTATAAAATCTTTTTGATCAACTGCCATACGGAATCAATTATAACTTTTTACGAGCAAAACAAAAACCGCAAAGTATACCCTAGTGGTTTTAAATCTCATATTTAGCAAATGAAACTCTTATTTAGTTGCTGTGCTAGTTGCAATCATAAAATAATTATCACTACTATCAGATATTGTAGTATTGTTAATTGTCATTGTTGCCATTATTTTATAGGAACCGGGTAGAACTGTTGAAGGAATTTGCCAAGTACAGCTTCCTGTATTTGGAATATTCGAATTAATGACCTGTGTTCCTGTAATACTTGGTCCAGTCAAGAAAAGGCCAATTGAATTTGGATTTCCTGTTGGAGCAATCCAACTTATGTTTATGGTACTACTTGTTGCGTAAATTTCTCCCCCGTTAGGGCTAGTAACTATTATTGAATTCAGTTGGTTTAAATTTTGAGTCTGAGTCTGGACTACAGAACTGCTTTTTTGTTGCGCAATCGCGGTTTGTAATTTTAATTGAAGCTGTTGAAGAAGTTGTGTGAGAGTTTTTATCAAAGCTTGTTTAGTTGCATCTGCAGCTTGAGAATTTGAATTGGAGGAATTTGAAGATGAGTTATTTGTTGAGTAAGGATAATAGGATGCACCTGCTGAAGTTGTATAAGGTGATGTGCTTGAATAGTTATCTTTAGCTGAATAATTATCTGTTGGTGTAGAATCGTAGTAATTAGTTTTTTTGTCAGTGCCATAGTAGTCGGTCGGGTAACTTGTTGGGTAGTTTTTTGAGTTATCTGTTGGGTAGATTCCTGGATAACTAGTTTGTGCAAGAGCGGGAGTTATAATTACTAGAGAAAATATTGCAACACTGATAAGAGAAATATTTTTTTTCATTTTATAATTTTACGAAATTATGTCGAGCAAACGTTCTGTAAGCACGACCAAATTAATTTATTAACATCTCTCTAATTATAACTTTTTGTGCGCCAAAAAACACTATACCGAGTTTGTCTCAGTAGATATTTTTGCTTCTAGATTTACTAATTTTGATTTGAAGCTACGGTGATTGGGACAGCATTACTTAAATCACCAGTCGCTAGATTATGAACCGCGAGATAATATGTTCCCTGATTAAGTTGTGGAGCGGTAAAAATTATTTTGTTGCTACTAATTGTATTAGATGGAGTAAGAGATATTATTGTTTTTGAAAGAAGAGTTGGAGTATTACCCATTTCTATTTCCAATTCGCAGTTATTTGCATTTGTGCATACAAAAAAGCCTGAACCATTAATCGTGACTGTGTTTCCAGGGTAAAATTGAAAATCTGCATTTGATTGCGAGCTAACTTTATTAATATAGATATTGAAAACAGGTAAGGATGCTTTAGTTTTATCAGAATTAGATGAGTTTTGGTTTTGTGTTAGTGACTTAACAGAAAGTTGGACTATATCAGTGCCATTGAATTTATAAGTGACTGTGCGTACAACATTCCATTTTTCTTGTGTACAAGCTTCCTCGGTGCCCGGAGGAGTACATGCTAACCCCATACCGGTTAGTGAAATAATTCCATTTTTAATAGAAATATTTGTAATTTCTGATTTTGCAGCAGAAGAACTCATATAGGCAGGCTCAAAAGTTTCATATTTTGTAGAATGAAAAAGTTTTGCGCTAGAATTATGATCATTAAAAACAACTTGTAAACCAATACTACATGATGCTCCGCAGTGAACTTCTTGTACAATTGCGTCTTCATATCCATCGCCATTTATATCTCCTCTAGCAACAACTTTTGCCTGAGGATCGTCTGATCCAGCGGCAATAAATTGTGCATCAGTTAAGCTAGTCGGATTTAAATTTAAAGGTTGATTTTGTGTTGAAGAAATTGCTTGAGAATTTACAGAAGAATCACTTGTTGTCGCAACATTATTTTCGACTTGGTTTGTCGTTGGAGCTTTTGCTTGCTGATTAATAAAAATATAACTTCCTAAACCAATTGCTAATAACGCGACAATTCCCCAGACTAGAGGAATAATGAATCCTTTTTTGTAGTTTTTCATATAGAAATTGTATCACTGAAAAATAAATACAAAAAACACCGGTCGCCTGAAGGGCGACCGGTGTTTTTAAAGTTTTATTAATTCTTTTTCTGGAAGAAATTTGGATCCGTTTGCTTGATTGAAAGAGAAAGTCTACCCTTGTCATCAATATCTTTGATAACTACTGGTACAATATCCCCTGCTTTCAAATAATCAGAAACATTTTCAACCCTAAATGGTGCGATTTCTGAAACATGGACTAGGCCTTCTGATCCATTTCCAATTCTTACAAATGCTCCAAAGTCCATAAGTTTGATTACTTCCGCTCCGTCAAACTTATCACCTTTTTTGTATTCACGTGTCATTTCTTCAACGATTTTCTTTGCAGCTTCTGCACTTCCATCTTTTCCTGTGAAATAAACTGAGCCATCGTCTTCAATATCAATTGTTGCTCCAGTCTCTTTCATAATTTCTTTTATTGTTTTTCCTCCAGTTCCAATCACAAGTCCAATTTTATCTGGGTCAATCATTATTTGTAGAATTTTTGGAGCGCTTGAATTTATATCTGCTCGAGGTTGTGAGATTTCTTTATCCATAACATCAAGAATTTGTAATCGTGCAGTTTCTGCTTTTTTAAGCGCTTCTCCTAAAAGTTTTACTGGAATTCCATCAACTTTTACATCCATTTGAACAGCTGTGATTCCTTCTCGTGTTCCAGCAACTTTAAAATCCATATCACCATGATGATCTTCTGGTCCTTGAATGTCTGTAAGAAGGCAGTATTTATCTGCACTTTCCATCATCACTCCTGAGGCTATTCCAGCAACCGCTCGTGTTACAGGAACTCCTGCATCCATAAGCGCGAGACTTGATCCGCAAACAGAACCCATAGATGTTGAACCGTTAGAAGCAAGTGCTTCAGAAACAACTCTTATTGTGTAAGGGAAATTTTCTTTTGCAGGAAGGACAGGAAGCAAAGCCTTTTCTGCTAAGTGTCCGTGTCCAATCATTCTTCTGTTTAGTCCACCCATTCTTCCTGTTTCTCCAACTGAATATGGAGGGAAATTGTAGTGATGCATAAATCTTTTTTCTGTTTGAGATTCCATACTGTCGATTGTTTGTGTATCTCCTGGTCCTCCAAGAGTTAAGACAGAAAGAATGTGTGTTCCTCCTCTGTAAAATATTCCACTACCATGAAGAACTGATGAAACTCCGCCAGCTTTTGCAAATAGAGGTCGAAGTTCGTCTGGTGTTCTACCATCAGGCCTTCTTTTGTTTTCAATCGCTTCTTTATGGATTAAGTCGTTTAGTTGTTCTTCGAAATATTCATCGGCAAAAGAAGTTTTTTCTTCTGGGAATTTTTCTTTGTAAATATTTATCCATTCTTCATGCAATTCACCAATGTGTCCTTTTCCTGGAATTCCTGTGAAAATTCTATCTTTGAAAATTGGAAAAAGTTTTTCCGCAAAAAGTTCTTTTAATCCTCCGGGTGCAACTGGGAATACGATTTCTTTTTTTTCTTTTCCAATTTCTTTAACAATCATTTTTTGCCATTCCTGAATTTTTTCAATTTCTTCAGAGGCTTTTTTCAAACTTTCTTCGACAACTTCGTTTGTTACTTCCTTTGAAGCAATCTCAATCATGTTTATGTTTCCATCTTTTCCACAAGCAGTTAAATCCAAAGTTAATTCTGCGCTTTCTCTATCAACGTAATTTGGATTAACTAAAACTTCCCCATTTTTGATTCCAATTCTTACCGAACTTACTGGTCCATTGAATGGAATATTTGAAGTAGAAAGTGCAAGCGATGCGCCAATTACTCCCAAAATATCTGGGTCATCTTCTCCAATTGAAAGCACTGTAGCAACAACTTGAATGCTGTGACGAATATTTTGATTGAAAAGTGGGCGGATTGTTCTATCCACTACTCGTCCAGCAAGAATTGCTTCATCAGATGGACGACCTTCTCTCCTCATAAATCTACTGCCAAGAATTTTTCCAGCAGCATAAAATCTTTCCTCAAATTCTACAGTTAAAGGAAACCAACTTCCATCTTTTGCATGTTTATCCATTACTGCTGTTGCAAGGATGGTTGTATTTCCATAACTTAATAACACAGATCCACTTGCCTGATCAGCAAGGTCTGTAAATGAGGCTTTTAGAGTTTTACCTCCAACCTCCAAAGAGTATTCTTTTGTATTCATATCTTTATTTGTCCGCCTCTATTTTGGCGGGTTGAGCGATTTTCAGATTTTAGGTTTTAAAAGGCACTTATTTGCGTTGCTTTTAAAAACTACCTATCCAAAAACCGCAATTACTTTGTAATTTGCTTACTATAACACACAAAAAACTTAGGGGAAAGCCTTCCTCTTGAGAAGTCTTTTCCTAAGTTTTTTTAAAAGTAATTAGTCATTAGTGACTAGGGATTAAAAGTAAACGAGTCATCAACTATAATACCCATTTCAGTAAATAATCTGTCTCCATTTTTAGCAGGTAAATCAGCAATGCTTAGACGATGAGTATTGTCTGGAGTGTTTACAACTGACCACATGCCACCGTCTGTATAAACAGCATCTTGCCCATCAATCTTTTCTCGGTAATAATTTCCATAAGTCGAAGTACTGTAGCCAGAATCTGGACCAAGTAGCCATTCAGAAGGTGTAATATTTTGGTAGTTCTCAACATCACTTATCATAATAGCTCCATCTGACATTCCATCACTTCCTTTTGGTTTGATTACAATTCTGTCAGCACGGTCAGGATAAACTTTAGGATAATATTCAACGGTTAAATAAGGTGGGTATTTAAATGAGAATCCTAGATTGCTTTTATATGTCTTAAATGTCTCAGAATATTTTACATAATCTTCATTCGCAGGAATACTTGGTGTTGGGGAATAACTTCCATTTGGAGGGTTATCATCAGATGTTTGTGCTGCAGTATTTGTTGTTGCTGTTTGATCATTTAAATCCCAAGTCTTGTTCGGTAAAGATGTTTTTGGTTTTATTTGATTGAGTATTAAAAATCCAACAGAAAAAACAACAAGTAATGAAACAAATATTACTAGAACTAAATCTCTCTTCTTAAATTCTTTTGGTAATTTAAACATTTTATTTTAATCTAAAAAATTATTGTATACCTTAACTAAAAGAGTTTGGCCTTCTACTTTCATTTAATCTTTCCTCTAAATCATCAACTCTATTATCCAATGAAGTAATCATTTGACCCATAGAAAAAACTCCAGCCCATAAAATAATAACCACTACTACTAAAATAATCTCTAAAATACTCATGCTTTTTTGATTAATTAATAAAATTGGATTATATACGGTTTGATTTTCTAGTTATGAACAGGTCGATAAAAATCTTTAAAATCTATTTTCCATTTATTTTTCTTAGTATCCCAGACTCTAACTCCCCCTTTCTTGTAACGCTTCCATCCGTCGCAGTCTTTAATGTTGTGAGGGAGTTTGTAATGTTCTTCTTTTGTTACAATGCACCCAATCGCAGCGGCTTTTGAAATTTCTTTAATATTTTTTGGATTCGCAAGTAATTTTTGAATAATCCTACTTTTCATAAAAACATGTTCGAGTCTAAGATCTTTTATGCTTTCATTTTTATTTTCTCTTCTTTCTTTGACTCCTTCAGATATAAAAGTCAGTTTATATTTATAGTTGGTTCTTTTTTCTGCTGTTAATCCATCAGCTTCAGTAATATCCCAAATCATTTGACTCAATAATCTTGTTTTATGATGATCCGTTACTTTTTTCATAGAAAGAATATATCGAATAGCATTAGTAGCACTAGAAATAGTTTCTTTTTGTTCTTGTATTTTTTCTGCGAGAGTTTTGATCATTTTTCCTTTACGGTAAATCCAAAATTTCCCCCACAGTTTTTTCTAATTCCTCTTTAGCTCTACTCTTTCCTCCTCCATTACTTGCCATTAAGTATTTTTTGTAGTTTTTATCTAGATCAAAAAATTCATCTACTGCTGCCTTAAGCATCCCAGAAGAAGATTTTCCAAATGAAACAGCTTCAACTTGGCATCCTTGACTGAATTTTAAATATTCAACAAGAGGGACAAAGTCTCCATCTCCAGAAATAATAATTACAGTATCTACTTTTGGTGACATTGAGATTGCATCAACAGCAAGTCCGACATCCCAGTCAGCTTTTTTTGCTCCGCCTGCAAAGATTTGCAGATTTTTTGTTTTGGCTTCAATACCCATTTTTTCTAAAGCATCAAAAAATGGTCTTTCTTCCCCAGATTCAGTGGTAATTACGTAAGCAACAGCACGAATAAGAACCCGTCCTGCAACAGCGTCTTTGACCACTTGGCCAAAATTAACCCTTGAATTATAAAGGTGTTTTGCACTATGGTATAAATTTTGGGCATCAATAAAAACGCCAACTCTTTGCTCCTTATGTTTGATTGAACTCATAAAAATTAGTTTCTAGTCATTAATGACTAGAAAAATATTAAAATTATTAAAAACGACTTTTGAATGTACTAAACAAAAAAAATAAACTTACAACTTAAAAACTTGAAACTATTTTTTCAGTTCCAATTTTTTAGCTAGAGTTTCGTATCTCTTTGGACTTTTTGCTCTTAGATATTTCATATGACCTTGTCTTGTTGCAACAAGTTGAAGAAGTCCTCTTCTTGAGTGAAAATCTTTTTTGTGTTTTTTAAGATGATCTGCAAGTTCCTCGATTCTTTTTGTGATTACAGCAATCTGAACCTCAGGAGAACCTGTGTCTTTATCATGTTTCTGGACGGTTTTGATAACCTTTGTCTTTTTTGTCTTTGTTAACATTGCTCAAATATGATAGCACGAAAGGCTATTTTTTGCAAGATCTTTATTAAAAACACATTTTACTCCAATTTATTATAAAAAAATGTCGTCGCTCCGAATTGAACAGAGCGACGACAAGATGAACTTGATCCTTGAGTTAGCCTCGTGGGCCGGGGCCGTTGAGGTTTTGGTCCTGAACGAATCGGAAGTAGCTTCCACCGAAATAGGGACTTCTGCCCCCCGTGAAGGTGATAACCACAGGTCCGTACCCGACGTAAAGGTCAACCGTTGTCCAAGACTGGCTTGGATCAATCGAGGCTGTCTTCACGAGGGTTTTGCTGCCGTCCTCACCGATACTGAATATTTCCACCTTCCCAAGGAAGTTGTTTATGGAAATGCTCAGCCCGTATATTCCCTGAAGGTCAGTGAAGTAAGTCTTTGCTGCGACGAAGGTCCCGTTTCGTTCAACAACTTTGTCCAGCAAGACTTGAGTATAGTCTTTGTAGTTTTGACTTCCTCCGAAGTCAATTTTCACTGGACCGCCGATGTAGGTTGTGTTGATACCAGCGTATTGCGATGCGGTGCTTGGATTTGTCGGATCAAATGGGTAAACAAAACCCGTTTTTTGGTCGTAAAGGGTGTATGTCCCCTCGTCGAGCGGATCCACATAAATCCAGAAGCCTCCGAGATTTTGGTTATATCCCACTGAGCTACTGCTCCCTGCCTGGTTTTCATTTTCCAGAACGAGGTCAAATGCATTTACTCCTGCTGGAATTTGACTCGTTGCGAAAGCGATTTTTTTCAGCCTATCCGAAGGCCGAAGTTCGATTGCAATGTTGTCATTGCTGCCGAACAAAAGCTTTGAATATCCACCATACGAGGCGAACGTTCCGTCTTCGGTGTAGCCAGTAAGCCACACAGAAAAGTTGCGAGTTTCACCGATTTTGTTCCGTGGGAAACCAGGCATTCCACCTTGGGGAATGGTAATTTCCACTCCGTTTGGATTGGCCTGGTTGTAAAGCCGGAATTGTGTAATCCGACCATTCACCAGCGTGAACTGGCTTTGAACCCAAGTGAAACTTCCGTCGATTTGTGTTTGCTCGAGATACGAACCTCCTTGGTAGGAGGCCGCAGCTTGAGAGACGAAAGCGCTTGCGGCGCTTTCGGCGTCAATCTGAGGTGTAGTTGAGGTTGTTGTCGTTGTTCCTCCAGCGCGCACGAAGCACGGGAGAAGGATGATTGCGAGGAGTGTTAGAATAGTTTTCATGATTTTCAGTATTTGTTGGTTTGTGTTTTGGTTAACGGACGTTGATCGGCTTTGCCCCATTGAGGGTCAGGCCGAATTGGTTGAGTTCGCGTTCGGTTTTGGTTGTCTCCACTTTGCAGACCTGCTCGGTAGGAGTTTGTTTCGGTTGGGTTGATTCCGTTTGCACATTTTTTGGTGTAGGTGTGTCGGCCGGCGCCTTTTTCAAGGCAAGATAACTGAACCCGCAAAGTACTGCGAGCGCTGTTATTAACAGAGTTTTTTTCATCGTATTTTTGTTTGAGTTGAATCTGCCTTATCAAGCCTAATCCGAATTTTGGATCAAGTTTTCAAAGTACAGAAAATGCGGACTAGCCGCATGTTTAACTTAATGATTATAGCACAAAATCAAAAAAAAGCAAGATATAGCTTATTAATAAAATATTGTGCGCGACTTTATTTTCGGGAACATAGCGACCTGAAAATAAGAAGTACCCTTGTGGTGACATCCCGAAATTTATTGTGCGACGTGATATAATTCCAATAATGAACGATCTAAACACTCTCAAAAGACAGTTTCTTGAGCATTTGGAAATAGAAAAAGGCCGAAGTCTCAAAACTATTGAAAATTACGAAAGATATTTAGATAAATTTTTCCAATTTGGAAAATTAAAGTCTCCTAAAGATATAAATGAAGATGTCGTCAGAGAATTTCGCTTGTGGTTAAACCGCCAGCCTGGTGCGTATAGCACCCGAAATGAAACAATGAAAAGAAAAACTCAGAATTACTACCTGATTACCCTACGAATGTTTTTAAAATACCTTGTGAAAAGAAAGATTTCAGTACCATTCACCGCAGATCAAATTGAATTAGCAAAAGTTCCTGAGCGATCAATCGACGTTATTACTGCCTTAGAGCTAAATCGTCTTCTTGAAGCGCCAAATCAAGAAAAAAACCCAGAAACAAGAGCTCGTGATAGAGCAATAATTGAAATGCTATTCTCAACAGGCCTTCGTGTTTCTGAACTTTGTGCCCTACCAAGAGAAACAGATCTAACTTTAGATGAAATTTCTGTTCGCGGTAAAGGAGGAAAAATTCGCGTAGTTTTTCTCTCTGAGAATGCTAAAAAATATTTAAAAGAATATTTGAAATTACGAAAAGATATGAATGGAGCTTTATTTACAAGGGTTTTTACCAAAAATGTAAAACCAAAAAAAGATGAAGGAGATGCACTGGATCGCCGTTCGATCGAAAGAATCATAAAAAAATATGCAACGATTGCTGGAATAACTGGAAGAGTAACACCTCATGTGATTCGTCACTGTTTTGCAACAGATCTTTTGCACAATGGTGCTGATTTGCGCTCAGTTCAAATGTTACTTGGCCATGCAAATATAAACACAACTCAAATATATACCCACGTAACTGATAAACATCTCCACGATATTCACAAAAAGTTTCACAGCGGAAATAATTAATTAAAATCAGGCAAAAAAAAATACCCCGGCAACAATTTGCTTGGGGGTTGGGTGATTTTGCTGGTTAGGCGGCCGCTTCTTCGGAAAGGAGGCCTTCGGACGGAGGCTCTTCGACGGACGGAATTTCGTCCTTGAAGTTGACCTTGGTAAGGAATGGAAGGGCCCATTCCGAGTTTCGGTGGTGTCTGGGGACCACAGCCATCAGGGGATTCTCTTCGGTTGCGCCGGGGGCGGTTGTGGAGATGACGACTGCGTATCCGTTAACGCGGTAAACTCCCGCTCTCCCGAATTTGTCCATGGCCTCTCGGAGATCGTGGTTCGGATGGAACACGAGCAGTTTTTGCGCATTTGCAGGGTTGGTGGCGAGGCTAACCAGATGAGTCGCGATACTGACAAGCGTTTCGCGAGTGTTTCTGCTGTTTTCTGCGTCAACTCGCGGGTCGCGCAGGTGGTGTAGGTTTGTGGTGCGGGTGTCGCTCATAATAATAAACGGTAGGATGTTCACTTTGGTTTTATGTTTGAATTGCAGTTTGTCCAGCTTTTTTATTTAAACGAACAAACTACTTAACGACACATTCTCCACTTTATCAAGATAAAAGCAAGTAAATTCACATAGTATTTTTTTGCTGTGTTAAAATTACTAAATGAAAATTATTTCTTGGAATGTAAATGGGATTCGCGCAGTGCACAAAAAAAATCTATTTATGCCATTTTTGGAGGAATATGATCCAGATATTATCTGTCTTCAAGAGACCAAAGCCGAAAAACACCAATCTCCAATCGAGCTTGTAAAATATAGGGAATTTTGGAATTCAGCCATTAAAAAGGGCTATAGTGGTACTGCAATTTTCTCTAAAATTGAGCCTGAAAATGTATTTTTAGATTTTCCAACTGACATTGCAAAAAAATACAAATTTGAGAAAGATAAATTTGGTAATCCAAATACTGAAGGAAGAATTGTTGTTGCGGAATTTAAAAAATTTTTTGTTGTTTCAGTTTACACGCCGAATGCAAAAGATGATTTAAGTCGTCTTGACCTACGCCATAAACTGTGGGATGTTGCTTTTCTTGAATATATGAAAAAATTAGAAAAAAATAAACCTGTAATATTTGGAGGTGATTTAAATGTTGCTCACACTCCAGATGATCTTGCTCGTCCAAAAGAAAATGTTGGCAACAAGGGTTTCACAAATGAAGAAAGAGAAGGAATTCAAAAATTTATTAATGCAGGTTTCATAGATTCTTTTAGAATTTTTACAAAAGGTAATGGTTATTACACTTGGTGGAGCCATTTTGCAAACGCTCGTGCCCGAAATGTTGGATGGAGAATAGATTACTTTTTTGTCTCAAAAATACTTGCTAAAAAGGTCAAAAAGGCAGAAATACTAAGTAAAATAATGGGTTCTGACCATTGTCCTATATTACTTGAAATTGATCTGTAGGTTGCAAAAGTCGATGTCCTTTATAAAGGACATCGATAAGAAAAGTTATCCCCACTTGTGTCCTTTACATGTCCTTTAAAAGGAATACAATATTATCAGTTAGCGAGATTTAATCTATTTTTCTCGCACATTGGTACATTCAATTTTTTTGAAGGAGGCCTTGCCTCGAAGTAATGAAGTGAATTCTCAACATTTTATATTTTTTGGATTCAAACTTCTTAAATCTTCATGCTCGACTTCGTCTTCAAACAAACTCTAGAACCCATCTCAAAGATAATTTAGGAAATTATTTTCGAGATGGGTTCTAAAAAGCCCCGCTACGCGGGGCTTTTCTCTTTCTAAATTTGGAGGTAATTCCTCCTGTGAGGTTTTTCCTCCAAATTTATTTTTATTCCACGTGATGTCTATCTCTCAATTTTTTTAATTCATCTTCCTCCTCTTTTTCTTTTCTTTCTTTGGCTTTTTCTCCTAGATCTTTTAATTCTTTATCAGTTAATTTAGATAATTCGATTGCTCTTTTTTCTAAATCAGATTCAGTATTCTTTTTTGGATCATCTAAAACTTCATCAAGTAATATGTGTAAAATAAATCCGATTTTTGGTCCTGGAGCAATATTTGTTTTTTTAATTATCTCTTCCCCACCAATCTTTAATTGCGCCACAGAGACAGGATCTCGCAGTGCTTCGTCAATCATCGAATGATACTTTCGAAGTCTATAAGGGCTCTCTTTTGGCCTTCCCATACCCATTCTATCGCTCGCTCTGACGTTCATTAGTTCCCAAATTAATTCTGGTCCAACGTTCCTCACCATTCTTCTAACTGCCGACAAAGTGATTTGTTCTGTGTCAGAAAAAAACATATGCCAGCGGACAAGTTTTGTAACAGTTTCAATTATTTTATTTGAAAATTTTAATCTTTCTAATATTTTTTTTGCAATTCTTGCACCCACAACATCATGGCCATAAAAAGTGTAATCTTTTTTCTCATCAGAAAATCTCCTTGTTGGCGGCTTGCCGATATCGTGAAGCAAGGATGCTAAGCGAACCTCCAAAGAGAATTTTTTCTTTGCAGAATGTTCAAGGCTGCGGAGTAAATGTTCAAAGACATCATACGAGTGCGCTTGGTTTTGGGTTGTACCAATTCCCTCTTCAAGTTCTGGAATAATGAAGTGAATTAAGCCTAATTTCTTGCAAAGCATGATTCCCTTCATTGGGGAATCTGATGAAATAATCCTTACAAATTCATCTCGAATTCTCTCTTGAGAAATATTTTTTAGTAGAGAAACATTTTCTACTATCGCCTTTTCTGTATCTGGATCAATCAAAAATCCAAGTTCCGTTGCAATTCTAACTGCGCGCAAAATTCGAAGGCCATCCTCATTGAATCTTTCGTGTGCATCCCCTACTGTTTTCACAATCCCCTTTTGCAAATCAACTTTTCCTCCAAATAAATCAACCACATCAAATTCTCCGCTTTTTTTTCCAAGCGCAAGTGCGTTTATTGTAAAGTCTCTTCTTTTTAAATCATCCTCTAAATTTTTACTAAATCTGACTTCATCAGGATGCCTGTTGTTTGTATACTTCCCTTCTAGTCTGTATGGCGTTATTTCAATAACTTTTAATGTTGGATTTTCTGCTTCTTCGAATACTACTCCAACTGTTCCAAAATCGTTTTCGTAAAATGTTTTTGGAAAAAGTTTTATTATTTCCGCAGGTGTTGCATTTGTGGTTGCATCCCAATCCTTTGGAGTTCTACCTAAAAATAAATCTCTAACACACCCTCCGATTAAATACGCTTCATAACCTCCCTTCTCCAAGGTGTCTATTACTTCTAATGCTTCTTTTGGTAGATCAAAAAAAGTATTGTTTTTTGAGGTTTTTTTTTCAGTCATGTGTCTACTTATTTTATTTTATTATACTCTTGTTTACTTTTGTGTTTGTGCACCCAGAGGGATTTTCGAAACTTACAGTTTCTGTATACCTTTTGGATATTTTATTTCGTGAACTCATAAAATAATCTCAAAAGGTTTTCGAATCCCTCAAGAAAGCTCTCCCAGAGCTTTCTTGATTGCTTGTGCACCCAGAGGGATTCGAACCCCCAACAACCGCTTCGAAGGCGGGTATGATATCCATTTCACTATGGGTGCATATCGAAATCTTACTCTAGTATGCATAAAAATCAAAAAGGTCTGGTTGAAATTACTGCCTAAAATGATAAACTAAAAAAGTAAAAATATGCGGGTATAGTTTAGTGGTAAAATGAGTCCTTGCCAAGGATTAGATTCGGGTTCGATTCCCGGTACCCGCACAAGAAAAACTGACGCCGAAAGGCGTCTTTTTCTTGTGCGGGTAAGAAAGCAAATTTATTTGCTTTCGTCCGGGAATCGAAAGCCGGAATATGTCGCGTAGCGACTATGAGGCGGGGTCGCGACCTTTTGCGCAGCAAAAGAGTTGTGACCGATTCCCTTTACTCTTAATTTGTGACGGCAAATAAACTATCTGTGACCGATTCCCCATCTTTATTCCTTGCTTCCCTTGTAATAACCTCCCTTTCTCTACGTCTTAGAGTAACTTACTAAACTCTGTCCTTTTGACCTTTAGATGTCCCTATTTCTCCAAAATAGGCCTAAAACTGTGGATAACTCTGTTAACATGTGTAAAAGACACCAAAAAAGACATTGTCAAATTATGTCTTAAATACTATAATAGCGTTGCTAGATAAGGTTATTATTGAGAAATAGACCAAGACGTTTCGTAAGAAACGTCTTGTAAAACATTTCACGTGGAACATAACAATTTAAAACTACAAGTTGGAGTTAAAGCTCTTATTTTCAATAAAAATAAGGATATTTTATTACTAAAAAGGATTCCTGAGAGAAAAGGAGAAGATAGTTGTTGGGATATTCCAGGTGGAAGAATAAATAACAACCGAAGTCTGCTAAGTAATCTTTTAAGGGAGATTAAAGAAGAGACTTCTCTCAATAGTATCTCAAATCCAGTTATCCTTTCAGCTCAAGATGTATTCTTTAGGGGTAGTAGGATTGTTAGGGTAACTTATGTTGCACGTGTAACATCTAGCAGGGTAGTAAAGTTAAGTAGTGAGCATTCGGAGTATAAATGGGTTAAGTTTGATGACTTAATGAAAATTAAAGATTTAGATAAGCACGTAAGGATTATTATAAAGGACAAAGATAAGGTGTCCTTAATAAAATCCTTTATTAATAAGGTTTAAATTATAAAAGATCGTGAACTTAAATAAGATCGGAAAATTAGGAGAGGATATTGCTGTAAAGTTTCTCAAAGGGAAGGGATTTGAGGTTTTGAATAGAAATTACCTTAAAAAACTGGGAGAAATTGACATTGTTGCTAAAAAGCTAGGTATTTACCACTTTATTGAGGTAAAAGCAGTTTCACGTGAAATTATTGACAATAAGCCGGTGAAAGGGGACTTTGTGGAACCTGAGGAGAATATGCACAGGGATAAGATAAGAAGATTAGCAAATGCTATAGAAATATTTTTGGAGTCAAATAAAGTTTCATGTGAAAGGTTTACGTTCGATTTATTTGTAGTTTATATCGATATAAAACAAAAGAAAGTATTAGTCAAGGTTTATGAAGATTTTCCTCTATTTATATGAATTAAATATAAATAAATTTCTAAAAAAAAGAGTGTTGTGTTAAACTCATGTTTCAACGGAGTGTAGTGTAACGGTAGCATTAATGCTTTGGGAGCATTCGGTCCGGGTTCAAATCCCGGCACTCCGACACGTGAAAAACAGCGAAGCTGTTTTTAGGGATTTGAAAGCCGCAGCTATATTTTGCTTAGCAAAGCAAAATAGCGAGGCGGGGCCGAGAAATTTTACGAGCGACGGCGAGTAAAATATTCGTGGCCAAATCCTTTTTTAGCATAAATTTATCTGTGACCAAATCTTAAAACAATGCCTAAAAACAACAAAGATACATCATGGCAAGGGGTTTCTGGTTGGTACGATGATCTTCTAACAAAAGAAGATACTTACCAAGGAAAAGTGATCTTGCCAAATTTACTTAGAATTTTAAATCCAAAAGCAGGGGAGAATGTTTTAGACGTGGCTTGCGGACAAGGTTTTTTTGCACATGAGGTTGCAAAATTTGATGCAAGGGTAGTCGGAGTCGATTCGTCAAAAGATTTGATAAATATTGCTACAAAAAATAAAACAGGGAATGAAAAGTTTTTTATAACAAATGCAGAAAATATTTTGCTTAACGAAAAGTTTGATAAAGCTTTTTGTGTTCTTGCACTTCAAAATATAAAAAATATTGATAAGGTTTTTGCTGGAGTTTCTAAAGTGTTAAAAACAAAAGGGAATTTTGTGATTGTGATTAATCATCCGAGTTTTAGAGTTCCTCAAAATTCTGATTGGGGATTTGATGAAACAAAAAAGATGCAGTACAGATCGGTTTATAAATATATGTCAGAAATTGGTGTCAGTATTGAAATGAATCCAGGAAAAAAAGAAAAAAGTAAAAAAACTTTGAGTTTCCATAGGCCGCTGCAGTATTATTTTAAAATGCTTGCAAAAGAAGGTTTTGTAGTGCGCCGACTTGAAGAATGGATTTCACATAAAGAAAGTATGGCTGGCCCAAAAAAGATTGCCGAAGATAATGCACGAAAAGAAATTCCTCTTTTTATGATGATTGAAGCTGTAAAAAATTAAAAAATGGAGAACAAAGAAATAGAAGTAAGGTTTTTGGAAATCGATAAAGAAAAAATAATTTCTAGATTGAAAGAAATTGGCGCCAAAGATTTGGGGAATAATTTAATGAACGAAATTATTTTTGACAATAAAAATTTTGATTTCAGGGAAAATAAAAAACTTTTGAGATTGCGAAAAAACGGGGAGAAAATTTTTTTATCATACAAACATTATCATGATCATACTGCAGAAGGTACAGAGGAAGTTGAAATTGAAGTTTCGGATTTTGAAAATACAAAAAAAATTATAGAACAAACTGGTTTAATGGCCTTTAGAATTCAAGAAAAATGGAGACACACTTTTGTTTTGGATGATATTGTTTTTGATATAGACACTTGGCCAAAAATTCCAACATTACTTGAGATTGAATCTTTAAGCGAAGAGCATTTAAAAAAGGGAGCAGAGATGCTTAATTTATCTTGGGAAAAAGCGGTTTTCATGAATCAAAGAAAAGTTATTGAAGAAGTTTATAATATTCCTGTAAGCCGTCTGAGATATTTTACTTTTGATAAAATGGAATAAATGGAGAGTAAATAAGCCTAAATCTACTAGTTTTTTATAAGAAAAAGTTACAAAAGTTAATTTGACTTTTGTCTATTTTCATGCTAGAATCTACTCAAATTGTGATCATTGAAAAAAGTGCATGCGGGTGAGATTTTAGAAAGCAAAATTTGTTTTTTGAAATCTCATCAGCATGCCTAGATGCTGATCAATAAAACCAAAAGCAGAAACAAACTCAAGGTACCTAGGCAAACCTGTGAAATTGTACCAACTACTATGACAGACAAGGAAAACCTGACCGCGGAGTCAGAGGAAAAAAAACCGCAATACAGTATAGACCTTCTTGGTCTCGCAACGGTGCGGGTTGCCAAGGAAGGTGATCACCTCCAGTCAGCTTATTTGCCATTCGTGGTGGATGCTGGAGACAGTGCTTACCTTGGTGTCCAAGGCGAAGGGAACTACGCTCTCGAGCTGTGGTTTGAAGAAGAAGTGCTCAAGGATGCTGAACTTGATGTTGTCGTGTTGTCGAAAACCTTCTACAACAACAAAAACGGCCAAATCAAGGCATCGGCCAAAGGCGATCTCCGGAAGACCGTAGGTGAATTCGAGAAAAAGGAGTGGTGGAAGGAGACGGTGGACGGCAAAAGCTTCCACGTTTTTATCCAACGATTCACAGTAGCGCCGAAGGGTGCGGTCTCTAAGCGTCTCGTGACGAAAGAGAACGAAAACAACCTGTATGTCGTCATGGCCTCGGTGGCTGGGATTCAAACATACGCCATTTCGTCCTACTTCGACCAGAAACAAAACAACGGTCTTTACCTCACGGTGGAGCCAGTGTGGATGGGATCTGTCGGGAAGGTCGCGGGCAAGTTTGCTTGTTATGTTCTCGAACGGAAACGTGGGGGTTCACCTGCGCTTTTCGAAATCATCAAGGGGCACTATGCTCCAAAGATGGGGGAACTGGCAGACAAAAAGGTTGTGATCACTCACGAGAAAGAGGAAATCTTGAATGTCTCTGGTCTTCGGGCTTGGGGGCGTGACGGAAATCTTCTGTCTCAAGGTGCGTCGCCGACAGAAGCGGAGGAGATTGAGGTCTTCAGTTACATGGTCTCCGGACCGCGTCACTTGAGCTTCGGTCGAGACCGCTGGGGTCGCCAGATCTACTTGAACTGGAACAACGTCGTCGGGGTTCCTGCTCCACAAATTCGCCGTGTCCAAAACGGCGCGATTGTCCGCTGCAAATTCGCAGTGGAGCCTCACAGCAATTTCAACCATCAAAAAGTTGACCTTGTTCGCGGTTTGGAGATTCAGATTCTGCCAGAGGAGGAAACTCGTTTGCGGATCAATGAGCTCGCAAAGCTCGGAGGTCAGTGGACAGAATGGCAGGACTGGTTCAACGAGGCAAAGGTGGAAGATCGTGCGGAGGTTAAAGACCGTGCGAAAAATTCTCCCCAGTCTGTGGAACGCCCGAGGAAGCGCAGGAAGCTTTTCGGGAAGCACCTCTGGCGTGGCGTACCGGGAGCCTTCGGCCGGAACAGGGAAAAAAACAGCATCTAACAATTAACCCCGACACGACTTTCGCAAGAAAGTCGTGTCGGGAACCTTTTTAATAATTAAGATATTAAATTTTCATAAAGCGTGTAGAATTAAATAAAAAATGGAAAACACAAAAAAAAATTCAAAAATAATTATTCCAACAAAACTGCAAAATGATTCTCTTGCAGCGATTTTTTTATTGAAGCATTTTGGAGAAACTTTTTTTCCTGGAGTTAAATCAGCTAGTATAGAAATTATTTCTCAGATTAATGAAACAGCAGAAGAACTTGAAAAGAAAGGAATTCTTTTAATTGATATTGGTGGGGGAATTTTTGATCATCACAAATTTAGCGAGAAAAAAACTACCACAAGCCTTGTTGCAAAATATCTTGGAGTTGAAGAAAATGAAGCACTTCAGATGTGGTTTTCTTTTGTAGAAAGATGCGAATTTTTTGGCAAAGCAGTTATTTCAAATGACTCACTTGATAAAGCATTTGGCTTGGCTGGACTTTTAGTCAATGTAAATAATTTGTACAAAAATGATCCCAATAAAGTCTATGCCGTTATGGAACCAATTTTGGAGGCTCATATAACTGAGCAACAAATAAGAACTGTTGAGATCCCTAAAATTTTTAAAGAAAAAGTAGATAAAGGAGAAGTAATTCTTTTTTCAGTTAAACAGCATGGACAAAAAATAAATATTGCAATGCTAGAATCGGATAACCCAAGCATTTCTGGATATTTGCGATCAAAAAATGGCGGTAATTATCATGTTGTTGTGATCAGACTTTCAAGTGGTCACGTAAACGTAATCACAAAAAGTATAGCAAAAATCGATTTAACGGCACTCGCGGCGGTACTCAGAAAAAGTGAAGCTAATGTGTCTGGAAAAGAAATTTCAAGTGATATAAAAATACTTTCTCAACATGGAAGAATGAATGAAATTCCAGAATGGTATTACGATCCAGCAACAAACTCAATTCAAAATGGTGGTATTAATCCAAGCGGAGTAAACCCAACAAAAATTTCTTGGGAAGACATGAAAAGAATTGTTGAAGCTGGTCTATCGCAACATTTATAAAATGTCCCTAAAATTTAAAAAAAATGTGGAGGATTTTATTTGCGAACATTGTGGAAACAGTGTGAAGGGTAATGGCTTCACCAACCATTGCCCTAAGTGTCTTTGGAGCAAACATGTTGATGTATTCCCTGGAGATCGTTTAGAAGCCTGTGGAGGCATGATGGAGCCTATCAACGTAGAGAAGAAGGGTAATGATTATATGCTTATACAGCAATGCGTGGCTTGCGCGAAAGAATTTAGGATCAAGGTTTCACAGGAAGACGATTTTGATGAAGTGATCAAGATTGTGAAGAAATCTGTGGATAAACACCTATAGGTCGGTCCTATGGGTGTTTATCCACAGGTCGTTTCACTCCCAAAGACAAGGTCCTGCATTGTTTCAGATTAATTTTGGTTTATTGGTTGCTTATCAAAACTTTTGAAAGAGCTGGAGCGGAATTTTTTATAAAATTTTCTGATTCAGAATTTGCATTTGTTAAGAAACTTTCAAAACTTTTTCCTGTATCTCTCAAAATATCATTTTTAATATAATTTATTCCAATAATTCTTTCTGAAGGAAGTTCTCCTGGAGTGTTATTTATTGATGCATCCATTATTCCAAAAAGATTCCCGTTCGAATCAAAGGCTCCACCACCAGAACTGCCAACTTGTGCCATCCTTGTTGAACCGCTATCTAAAAGTGCATTTGACAAAGAATTTAAGTTAAAAGAATTTAACACTGTCGATGGAATATTTAATAAATATAGAGCAGAAGTAATTGTTGATTTATCAAATACTGGATAACCGACAAGAGTAATATTTTCACCTTTTAATGGAATGTTTTGTGCAAGAGGTGCGCTCCACTCGGCAGGGAAATCACTCGAATTTAAATTAGGATTTGAATTTCCTCTTTTCACTAATGCATAATCTTTTTCTCCTGTACCAGTAAGTTCGGTACCAATTTTAAAAGCGTTCGTGTGAGAATAAATCCAAGCAGATGGGACATAAATAGATTTTGCTTCGTAGATTTTTTTTGCTGGTTCACCTTCTCTGATAAAACAAGAAACTGTGCCAGAGGGTTCTGTATCCGAAAGCATTACATACATTGCAACATGCGCGTTAGTTAAATAAACTCCAGAAGGATCAATTTGGACAGCGCTTCCTACGACTATTTCAATTTGAGAGCCTCTGATTGCCTGACAATAAATATTTACTACAGCGGCAGAAATTTTTTGATCGACAGTTGATGAATTAGAAAGAAGATTACCAGAAGTCTGTGAGGTAATATTTTGGGTTATGGCAGGTGATGTTGTTGTCGAGGAAGTTGCTAAATTAGTTTTAGGTATTTTTATTTGTTCTGCGGAGACAATTATTTTTGGCGGAATATTTTCTGTTGTATTTTGACTAGATGTTGCTTCGCCTTTTTTTGGTTGAGTTTTTTGTGTTGGTCTAATTTCTTTTGGGATCGTTACTGAAGTTGTTGCCTGTTCTTTCAAATTCGTATTTGAATTTGTTTGGGTGTTTGTTTGTGAATTTGTAGAAGTAGAAACGTTTTGCTCAAGAGCAGATTTAATTTGTGTAGGTAAAATATTTAAAAAATCACTCGGGTTATATCCAAGGAATGATATTGCATAGATAATTCCAATCGTGACAAATTTTGTTAACACATCGATTATTATAGCAATTTTGTTTAAACGAACATAAGTACTATAATTGAGATACTAATAATAAAGGTTCGGTTATGAGTAAACAAGATTTAAAATCAAAAGCAATTTCTTTAAGACGAGAGGGATATTCGTACTCAGATATAAAAAAGAAAATTAATGTTTCTAAGAGTACTTTAAGTTTATGGTTATCATCTTTACCTTATATTCCAAATGAATATGCAAGACAAAAAATCGCAAGAGCAAGATTAATTTCAAGTAATGTTAAGAAAAAAAATCGTATTGATTCAATCAATAGGGCGAAGGAAATAGCAAGAAAGGATATCAATAATTTAACCAAGAGAGATCTATTTATGTTGGGAATAGGTATATATATTGGGGAAGGATCAAAGACACATGATATTGTCAGAGTTTCTAATTCAAACCCTGCAATAATAAGGTTCATGGTTGTCTGGTTTCAAAAAATATGCGGACTTGATATAAAAAATTTATCAATACGTTTACATGTCTATCCAGACAATGATTTAAAAGAATGTGAGCAATTTTGGGTTAGAGAAACAGGAATATCTACAGCGCAGTTCCTTAAGCCTTACATAGACGTTAGAATAAATAAGAAAAAGAGTAATGGACGGAAATTGTCATTTGGTACAGCTCATTTATCAATAAGAAGTAATGGAAATGATGAATTTGGAGTAAAATTGTCCAGAAAAATTTGTGCTTGGATGGATGAAGTGTTAGGATAGTAAAAAAATTTGCGGGATTAGTTTAATGGTAAAATAGCGGTTTTCCAAACCGCGGACGGGAGTCCGATTCTCCCATCCCGCACAAATGTAAAAGAAATATGTTAAAATCTAGCTGTGGAACAAGGATTTAAACAAAATGGACAAGAAAACCCAGATGAACAAAAACAAGTAGTTCCTTCTTCTTTTGACGTACCTCAAGTTGAAACTCCTATTCCAAATGTTGATAGAGCTGGAAAATTAACCCCAGGACAAGAGGAAGATTTAAGAAAGGAATTAGAAAAATATAAGTAAACTAAAAACCGCCCAATGGGCGGTTTTTAGTAAGTGATAAAAGAATTATCGCGATAATTCTTTTGGATTATTTTACAGCGTCCTTTAGAGCTTTTGCTGCTCTGAATTTAGGAACTTTTGTTGCTGCAACTTTTACTGTTTCTCCTGTTCTTGGGTTTCTAGCGTTTCTTGCAGCTCGAGCTTTTACTGAGAAAATCCCTAGTCCTGCGATTGAAACTTCGTCTCCCTTCTTTAGGCTTGAAACAATACTGCTTAATACAGTGTCAACAACAGACTCAGCCTGCACCTTTGTGCCACCAAGTACTCCGTGAACTGCTTCTACGATACCTTGCTTGTTCATATTTTTTTTAAATTAAATTATTAATTCGACCCCTTATATTATCAATCTAATTATAGATTATAAGGTTTTTTTAGCAAATAGGATAGAAAAATAAAAAGTCGCGCCCAAAGGGCGCGACTTTTTCTTTTTATTCACTTTAAACTAAAAACTACCGTGCTATTTCTACAACTTTATTTTCTCGAATGACAGTCACTCTAATTTCTCCAGGATATTTTAATTCAGCTTCAATCTTCTGAGCAATATTTTTTGCTAGTTCAAAAGCTTGAAGATCATTAATTTCTGTTGGTTTTACAAACACTCTGATTTCTCTTCCTGCTTGTAGGGCATAAACTTTTTCTATTCCACCAAAACTATTTGCAATTGCCTCTAGATCAGCAAGTCTCTTTAGATAATTTTCAACACTGTCTCTTCTTGCTCCTGGGCGTCCTCCAGAAATTGCATCTGCAGTCTGAACAATTCTTGATTCAAGTGTTTCATAAGGATATTCTTCGTGGTGGGATTCCATTGATTTGATAATTTCTTCACTTGCTCCAAATTTTTGAAGAATTCTTCTACCAATTTCAACGTGAGTTCCTTGAACTTCATGATCAACAGCTTTTCCAATGTCGTGAAGAAGAGCTCCCGCTTTTGTTACAGCCACATTTGCTCCAAGTTCTTCTGCAATCATTCCAGCAATGTGAGTCATCTCTATTGAGTGTTGCAAAACATTCTGGCCGTAACTTGTTCTGAAATATAATCTTCCTAAAATTGAAATAATTCTTGGATCTAGATTGAATACTCCACATTCAAAAGCTGCTTGCTCACCTTTTTCTTTAATAATTTTATTTATTTCCCCCTTAGCTTTCTCAACTTCTTTTTCGATTTTTACAGGTTGGATTCTTCCGTCAATAATAAGGTTTTCTAGGGCTACTTTAGCAATTGCGCGTCTGACAGGATCAAAACAAGAAATTGTGATTGTACCTGGTGTATCATCAACAATGACTTCAACCCCGGTTTCTCTTTCAAATGATTTAATATTTCTTCCTTCTTTTCCAATAATTTTTCCTTTGAGTTCATCAGATGGAATGTTTACTGAAGTTACAAAAATATCAGGACTAACAGAATTTGCTAGACGCTGAATAGATGTTGTAAGAATTTCTTTTGCTTTGTTTTCTAATCTTTCTTCACCGTTTTGTTCAAGTTTGCGAAGTCTTGTAAGAATAGCTTCTTCTTGTTCGACTTCTGTTTCTTTTACAATTTTTTCAAAAGCTTCATCATGAGTCATCTTGGCAATTTTTTCTAATTCTTGCCTTTTTGATGCCTCCATTGCATCAATTTTATCTTTTTTCTCTCTGAGTTCTCCGATTTTTGCTTTCATCTCCTCAACTTCTTTTTCAATATCAGATTGCCTTCGATCAAGTAGACCTTCCTTGGCAATCAAGCGATCTTCCGTCTTTTTTATCTTTTCATCTTTTTCTTTCAACTCTTCACGAACAGATTTCAAAGTCTTTGCAGCTTCTTCTTCTGCGTTCAAAGTTATTTTCTTTGCTTCTTCTTTAGCTCCCAACATCAATTGTTTGATGTCGCTTTCAATTGTGCCTTTTTTGCTCAAGGCCAAGAGCACTCGGAAAAAATATCCGAGTATGATACCTACGACCCCCGCAAGGGCGACAAGTAAGAATACAAGTTTTAATGACATAAGCGATTAGTTCGCTTCCAGTTGATCTTTGCCGTTTTTTATAAGTTTTTTCAAAATTAAAGTCATCTTTTTCTCAGAAAACGTCTCGGAATTTCTAGTTGCGAAAATATAAATTAACATAGTAATGAGTCTTTACTATACATAATTAAGTAAATTTTGTCCAATTTTACCAAAAAAACAAAATAGCCCCGGCGAAGCCGGGGCATTTCTTGTAATTTTCCTAAAAGCTATCACCTAACAGCTGTAAGCTATATAACCTTATCAATTATTCCGTACTTTTTAGCCTCCTCAGAATTCATGAAAAAGTCTCTATCTCCGTCTTTTTCTATCTTTGAAAGCGGTTGACCAGTGTTTTTTGCTAAGATTTTGTTCAAGACCTCGCGATTTTTGAGGATTCTTTTGGCACTAATCTCAATGTCTGATGCTTGTCCTTCTGCTCCGCCATGGGGTTGATGGATCATAACCTCAGAGTTTTCTAGTGAAAATCTCTTTCCTTTTGCTCCAGCAGAAAGTATTACCGCCCCCATAGAAGCAGCCATTCCAATACAAATTGTTGAGACATCATTTTTTATGTGGTTCATGGTGTCGATAATGGCAAGGCCTGAAGTGATAACTCCTCCAGGCGAGTTGATATATAGAGTAATGTCTTTCTTTGGATCTTCCGATTGAAGAAAAAGAAGCTGGGCAATAACTGTACTTGCAACAGCGTCATCAATCGGTCCGCCAAGAAAAATGATGTTTTCTTTTAGAAGTCGTGAATAAATATCGTAGGCTCTTTCGCCTAGATTTGTTTTTTCTATAACTGTTGGGATTAAATAACTCATATGTGTATTTTATTAAGCCGAATATGATTAAAGAATATTGCAAACAAGAAAATAGTCAACCCAGCACTTTCTTTTCTAAAAAAAGAAAGTGCTAGGCAAGAAAAAAGCCGACACCGCGAAGCGGTGTCGGCCTAATCTTTAATTTATAATCTATTCACCAATTGTTACTGGTTTTCCATTTTCAATTTGCCTTACGGTTGCTTGTGACACTATGATTCCATCCTTATCAATTGAAAGATTTCCCATTACACCTTGAAAGTTTTGGATCTTTGCAAAGGCATCGCGAATTTCTTGTCGAGAAGGTTTTGTCTTTCCATCGCCTGTATTTTCTACAGTCTGCACAATCATATTTATGACATCTGCTCCGTTTCCTGCACCAACTTTTGGATTTGTATTATATGTCTTTGTGAATTCATTAACAAACTTTTGATTTGGGTTTGAAGCATTTACATACCACTCTCCTTCAAAAAGTTGAGGTTGATCTGTAAATTCGAAGGATTCAACGCCTGTAAAAGGAGTTTTGATTCCAAGATCTCTGATTTGTTTTGCAAGAATCTCAATAGATGGCGAAGTTGCTTCTAGAATATAAATGTCAGCAGGATGAGTTTTTGCTTTATTTATTATGGTTCTAAAGTCAGTTTCATTGCCATTAAATTTTTCATCATCAGAAATATTTATTCCTGCGTTCGGTAAATCTTTTTTGATTGAATTCATTACCGCTTGTACTCCAGGTTGGTTTTGCTCGAAGATTACAACGTTTTTGATATTTCTTTTTACCAATTCCTTAGCCGTAAGAGAACTTTCTTCGTATGGAGGTGTCCAGTGCACGAAATTGTAATCACCTATCGCTACCTTTGGATCAGAGGCGATACTATTTACGTGTAAGATTTTTGCATTTTCTGCAATTGGGCTTACTGCATTTCCAACAGGAGAACCAAATGATAGTAATACATCAACATTATCTGAATTAATAAGTTTACTTGCTGTTGACGCTCCTGTAGTTGGGTCAAATTTATCATCCTCAAATATAACTTCGTACTTATATTTTGTTTTAGGCAAATCTTTTATTGCAAGATTTATTCCGTCCTTATAACTTTCCCCAAGAAAGGCAAGATCACCTGTAAGGGGAGCACTTACTCCTATTTTTATTGTTTGCTCATCTGATACCTGTGAATTTTTTTCACTATTAATGACTACAAACAATCCGACAACTATTGCTACTAAAACCACGATTCCTAATATAATTTTCTTTTTCATATATTATTGTTTAATTTATAACTCAACTCTAATGCAACAATTATACAGTTACGTCAATGATTGTAGGAAAAGAAAATCAATATTTTAAAATAAAGGCTTATAAAATAAGGGTATTTAATATATAAAAATATTTTGTTGGTAATAATTGACAAAAAAATAAGAAGGTTTAAGCTATATATATGGATATAAAAAACACTGATTTACCAAAAAAGCTTGAAAAATCAGGGCTTTCTCAGAAGGAGTCTTTGGTTTACACATCCCTGATTGAATTGGGAGGAGCTTACCCTTCACGTATTTCTCAATATACAGGATTGAATAGAACGACTGTTTATGAGATTCTCTTACATCTTTCAGTAAAAGGTCTTATTACTGAGATTGAAAAGAAGAATAAGTTGTTCTATCAAATCGAGGAACCAAAAAAATTATTGCGGTTTGCTAAAGATAAAATGAGAATTGCTGAGGATGAAATATTTACTATTGAAAAAATTTTGCCAGATATAGAAGGAATTGTTTCTTTGTCATCTCATAAACCAAAGATAAAATACTTCGAAGGGGAATCAGGAGCCTTGGCAATATATGCAGACCATATAAATGTCGACAAACCATACGAAATGCTTGCGTGGGCTAACTCTTCAGAACTTGAAGTATTTTTACCATCAGATTTTTTTGAGCACTACAGAAAGACAAAAGAAGAAAAAAATATTACCACCAGAGGAATACTTCCTGGAGGTGAAGAGGGACTTTCTTTTCTTCAGAGAAGATACAGTCAGTTAAAAAAAGAGATAATGCCTGAAATAAGATATGTTGATCCTAAAGATTTTCCTTTTAAAGCTGAGATAACAATTTACGCAGAAAATAAAGTTTCAATTGTAAATCTTTTGAAAGGTGTTTCTTCTGGAGTTATCATAGAAGACGATACGATTCACGGATTGATGAAAATGATTTTTGAATTATCGTGGAAAGGAGCAGAAAAAAATATTTAGTAAATGAAAAAACTTAAAATTTTAGAAATAGGTGATAAAAAGCTTTGGGAAAAATCAAAGCCGGTGAAAAATCCTGGATCAAAGGAAGTTTTAGATTTGGCTAAAAATTTAATTCAGATCTGTAAGAAATCTAAGGGGGTTGGAATTTCTGCACCGCAAATTGGAAAAAATATTGATTTATTTATTATTTGGAGCAAACCAAACAAAAGATACCCGAATGCTCCAAAGTTTGGACCAGAAGTGGTGATTAATCCAAAAATTTTAAGTAAATCGAAAAAAGAAGTAAAAGATTTTGAAGGATGTCTTTCTATCCCAGGAATTAGAACAAAAGTTTTTAGAGCAAAAAATATTGAGGTAACGTATACAAATCTCGGTGGAATTAAAGTCAAACAAAAATTTTCTGATTTTGTTGCAAGAATTTTTCAACATGAGTTTGACCATCTTCAAGGAATTTTAATTTTAGACCGTGCAAATCCAAAAGAAATTTATTCTGAAAAAGAGTTTAAAAAGATATTGAAAACTTATTTGACTAAACGTAGATGACTTGAGCCTTTTTTGTCGTGGGGAAAGACACCGCCATTAAACATATTTACACAATAAGCCTGGTCCCACCTTTCAAAATGTTCTTTTGTTTTCTTGTTGTATTCTTCCTTATTTCTATACATAGGTGCATCTATACACCAGTAAGTTGCACCACCATTTCTATCAAAACCTTCAATATTGTTTTCTTGTGCAAATATTAATTCTTCAACAGTTGGAATTCTCCAGGGCTTATCTTTATTTGATGAATTTTCTTCAATTAATTTTTCTTGAACTTGAGCCCATGTTAAATCAGGGAAATCAGTGTGCCACTCTAGAGCCTTTAAAATTTCAGGATTAAATTCGTAGTCGAGTTTAGTCTAAAATTTTACAGGTTCAATAGGATCAGTATGTAAATTTTGTTGAGGGACTTGTTCATCCATCTCTTTATTATACACAAATTCAAAACAGATTTTTTCTGAGAAAGAATTTAAGAAAATAATAAAAAAGAAATAGTCAAAAGGCTTGCAATTTGCGGATAATTTTTGTACTCTGAAAATCTATGTTGTCCTTTATCACAAACCCGCTAGTTGTCGGTTTCGTTTTTCTCGCGGCCGTCGGAATTTTTGTTTTTATTATGCCCATCATTAGGGCTTTGGTCTTCAAAAAGAAGATCGCAAAATTGATTCGTTGGTCTGGAGAGAACCCAAACGCGCTAACAACAGAAGCAGAACCAGCAAAGATTTTTGCTGAACTCAAGGATCTCCGTAAGAAGCTTAAAGGAGATTGGCCTCGGTTTATCAAAAGGCCACGGAAAATTATTGGTCTATTGATTCATATCGAGACCTATCCAGCTTCGTGCTTAAGAATTTCAGGGCTTGCTCTGAATAATTTGCTCGAAGACGGGGTTCCTGAAGTTCGCAAGGAAGTGACGCTGTGTCTGGATTTTGAGCAAAGCCCTTAGTAGAAGGGCATTTTTTTTACCCGATATGTTAAGATTTCCATATTCGTCCCGTTAGAGAACATTCAGTTAGGAACTCGAGATAAATATTACATAACCACACAATGACAATTACTTACACAAAATCAAACATACTACGGAAGCGCTTTTACATCACAATGTCTTCACATATAAACAGTCGTAATTTAACAAAACTAATGTCGGAAGCACTCACAAGCGCTTCCTTTCTCTAACGGGATGAGATTACATAGATTTTACACAGAGGAAAAAATTAATTTAAATAAAGAACTAAATCTTTCAGACAAGGATTTGATAAATCAGATCAGAAATGTTTTTAGAATGCAGAAAGGCCAAAGTGTAATTCTTTTTGATGGGTCTGGGTTTGACTATGTATCTGAAATTTTGGTTTTGGAAAAGATGAAAATGATTGTGATGTCAAAAGAAAAAAAAGAATCAGTAATGCCAAAAAAAGAGATAACGTTATTTCAAGCTTTAATAAAAAAAGATAATTTTGAATTGATTGCAGAAAAATGCACTGAAATTGGGATAACCAATTTTGTACCAGTGCTTTGTGAGCGGAGTGAAAAGAAAAATTTGAATATTGAGAGGATAGAGAAAATTTTAAAAGAAGCAACGGAGCAGTCTGGTAGAGGAAATATTCCTAAAATTTTTTCTGTATTAGAATTTTATGATTTACCTTTTGGTGAAATGCCAATCCTTGTGGCAGATTTTGGTGGAGAAAATGTTAAGAAAATAAATTTTCCAAACAAGTGTGGAATATTAATCGGTCCAGAAGGAGGATTTTCGGATGATGAAAGAAATTTTTTGAAAGATTTAGCTATGCAAAAAGAAGGTGGCGTAAAAATTGTTTCTTTAGGCGAAACAGTTCTTCGTGCCGAAACTGCAGCGATTGTTGCGAGTGGTTTTGTGATGAATTAGATTAAAAACAAAACAGCCCCGCGCAAAGCGCGGGGCTGTTTTTTTTATTACTCTCCTTTCTCTAGAAATTTAAATACAGCTTCTTTTGTGAGCAGATCTTCGATAAAAGCATGAAGTCGTGCCTCGTCTGCTTTAGGATATTGTTTTTTTAGCATATCGATTTCTTTGTGGACTTCACCGTGGTCTGCCGTAATGTTTTCTTTTTTTGCAATTTCGATAAGTAAAATTTCACCTATAACTCTTTTTTCTGCTTTTTCTTTCCAGTCATTTCGCACAGCTTCCTCAGTTTTTCCAGATTCTTTTTTGTATTGCTCAAAAGTGTAGCCTTGTTTTGATAGAGTGCTCGAAAATTCATTTGTCATTTTATCCAATTCTTCTTCGAGAAGTATTTCTGGAATTTCTAATTTACTGTCTTTGATTATTCCATCAAGGATTTTTATTCTTTTTGTTTCTTTAGCCTTAAATTCCTTTTCTTTTCCTAGATTTTCTTTCAGTTTTACTGTAAAGTCAGCGACATCTTTAAAGTCACCTAGTTTTTTTACAAAATCGTCTGTTAATTCCTTGTTCTCTGCTCCTTCTGTTTTCTCGCGATATTTTTTTAGTTCATCGATGGCATCATTTACTTCTTTTTCTGTAACCTCAAGATCATCTTTATCTTTTGCTATTTTTTGAGCAATTTTTTTGTAGTCGGCTAAATCAATTTCTGGATAAACATAAGTCTTGATTATTACTTCTGCGTTTTTTCCTTTTTCTAAAGAGGTGACTGCAATTTTTGGTCTGCCAAGAGTAAAAAGTTTTTTCTCCTCTATTACTTTTGGGTAGATTTCTCTGAGTGCTTCTTCAAGTGCTTCTTCAAGGATTGTGGCTTCACCTAGTTTTGCGACAATAACATCTTCAGGAACTTTTCCTGGCCTGAAGCCATCCATTTTGATGTCTTGGCTAAGAGACTTTAAGACTGAAGGTCTTTTAGCTTCAATTTCAGCACTTTCTATTTCGAGCTTGATTTCGACTTCTGACTTTGGCAACTTTGTGATTGAGACGATTTTTGACATATGGTTATATACGATTATTTTAAAATAGTTCTAAGATATTACCTTAATATTGAAGAATTACAAAATAAAAAACCAAGGACTTACCTTTCTGAAGATTTAAGGTGAGTCCTTGGTTTTTATCAATTATTTTGCTAAAGCTTTGTCTAGCGAGTCTAGGTTTCCTTGGATATCAGTACTTGAAGCAGAGTTTAGATCATTCAAAACGCTCTGAAGAAATGGATCGGTATCTGTGGCACTTGCCGCAGTTTGAACTTTTTTTATTGTGAGCAATCTTTGATTGTAAAAGTAAAAAGCTCCAGCGAGTAAGACTAGAATTATTATGACAATTCCAACAAGACCTCCGATACCTTCTTTTGGAGTTTCTATTTCTTTTTCTTGATTATCATTCATTTTCGTTAATTTTGAGATTCACTACTTGAAGCTACTGTATCTGTATTACTCTGCTCCTGGTCTTTTTGGTCTATTTCTGTCGTTGTAGATTCAGCTTGTTCGCTTAAGTTTTGTGGAATTATGGTTGTCTGGGTTGAAGTCGAGATCGATTCAGCGTCTGTTGAGGTTCCAGTAGTCTGATCGCTTAAGGTTGATGTTGCTGAATCATCAGTCTGAGGAGCATTGTCGCTTGCTGCGGGCAATGAATCCAGGGTTGTTTTATATACATTAACCGCATCCATAATTTTATCAGTTGCTTCTAAGACACTTGCTCTGATTGCATCTACCGAAATTCCATCCACTGAAGAGATTGCATTGTTGATTTGTGATTTAACATCTGAAACTGAGGATTTTGCTATTGCTAATTTTTGCTCGGCGTCTGAAAGAAGACTTGTTGAACTTGAAACATCAATGTTTGATGCGACAAGCAAAGAAATTTTTTCTGTGATTTTTGTGTCAGCTGACTCTAGTTTTGCAATTTTTTTGTCTAAGGTTTTAAAAAGACCAAGGTTTAAATTATTTTTTACTCCAAGCTGTTTTGTTTTTGAAAGTTTTTGGTCAGTAGATTTAAATTTTACTAAGTTTGATCTTATGTCTGTTTTAAAAGTATCTACTTCGCTCGCAACTTCAGGATAATTTTTTTTGTCTTTTAAAATATCATCTAATCGAGATTGCAATTTATCAGTCCCGTAATTAAAAAGATCTTTAAAAATTTTGATGTTTTCTTGGTTTGGAATTGCAGATAGAGCTTTTTCTGCATCCTGTTTTTTTGAAGCCAAAAAAGATTCTTTGGTATTAATTTGTCCAGTACTTTGTGCGAAAGATAGTAGCGGGGTAGTTGTGAGAATGATAATTGAAGTTAGTTTAAATATTTTTTTCATTTTAT
>CAIRYW010000011.1 GCA_903882905.1 uncultured bacterium
AAATTACTCCTGTTGAAACTATAAATGAAACTCCTGTAGAAAAAACTACAACAAAAATAGAAGAACCAAAAGAAGAGACACCAGTCGAAACAAATAAAATCGAACAAAAAACACAAACCCCAGAAATAAAAACAGAAAACGAAAAACCTGGAGATATGGGATACGAATCAATAAAACCTTCCGGAGAAAGAAAAATTTCAGCTGAAAATAAATTCACAGTTAAAGATTTATCAAAAGTTGGAACTGAATTTGAAATTGAATCTGGTTCTTTTAAGATAACAAGGGTTTCTGGTGGATTCTTGAGTAGAAAAAAGGTAGAAGGTATCTTTAAAGATAGAGTAAGTGGTAAAGAGACTCCTATTTCTTACTATAAGAATCAATTAGAAAAAGAATTTGAGGAAGGAAGGATTGAAATAAAAAAAGCTGGTAAATAAATTAAGGTAAAATTACTATAAAAAGGAACCCTATTTAAAAAGGGTTCCTTTTTATTAGCACTTGACTTTTATATCCTAATATGCTATACTTTAGGAGTATTTAGCACTTTAAAAATATTCATAGTTTTTGGTTCAGTATGGCTCTTTGGACACCATTTTTATTGGTTTTTAAAGAGCTGTACTGAATAATTAATAAATAGGTACGCAACGAAAAAAAAGACACAATTAACCTAATAATTATTAATTAAAAACCCAAAACGTATGAAAAAGAACATCTTTTTTGCAGTAATTTGCTTGTTTGCATTTTTTGCACTCACATCTTGTCAACAGAAACAATCACAACTCCAACCTATGCCAGGGTATCACTCCCTTGTTTCGCAACAGGTAACAGTAACCAGCCCCCAGTTCTTCTACGTCGTGGAAGAGGTTGTTCAGAAAGGACAAACTGTTTGGGGAAGGGCCCAGGTATATTATGGAAATGGTGCACGATGGACCGATATCGTAGCAAAAAATGAATTCTTGCAAAAACCTGGAAGGGTTTGGCAGGACAAGACTACGGGTATATGGTATGCCTTGATCAAGCCCGGTGAAAAGCTGATTATCGACAGCCAGGAAGTCAACCCTGTTTTTGTGGAAATTGTTGATGCACCTTATCAGCAACCGGTTCAGCAGGAGATAACCAACACTCCGGAGTCTTCTCTTACATGGTGGGGTTGGGTCCTAATTATCCTTGGGATAATATTACTGGGAATTATCATCTATTTGATCACCCGCCAGAACCACAAAAGCCATCTCATTGTGATTCCCATGGGTAGCAACATTAATGATGCAACCCGTCTGAAGATCCTTGACCATGAACACAACATGGAAACAAGGACACTTTCCATTTTTGAAAGGGCACACGAAAAAGGAAAACTCGAGGAATTAGAATTCAACACGGATCGCCTCGGAATGAAAGGCAAAATCAAAGCTGAGTAACTATTTACTCATCCAGCCGCTGGCTCCCTATGGGAATCAGCGGTTTTTTTATATCATTTTGACAATCCAGCCAACAGTTTGTTAGAAAAAAAATTAATGATACAATACATTACAATATAATCTTGAGTAAATAATAGTAATTTATGGAAACTGCGACACTAAAAACTAAAGAGAAACCAGCGTCTTTAGAGAAAAATGACAATACTAAAGAAATTGAGGAAATTGCAGAACTTATAAAGAGTGAGGGAATTGGACAGGTTATAATTCACGGAAGAGAAACCTATGACGACAAGGGAAAAAAGACCGATGATCTAGTTTTTGATTCTGACCTAGATGCCAAAATGGCTTTGACTTTATTAAATGATTACAATACTTTATCCTCCAATAAACTTTACGCCGAAGGGGCCACTAGTTCTATTGTCCCAATGGGTGGTTCTAAAAAAAATCTAGATTATAAAAACCCAAATGGTGTTCAGGTTTTTTTGGACGTCGGAGGCGAATGGTTAAAAATTGAAAAAGACGGAGAAACAAAAACTATTTACATAGATCATCACGGCCAAGGAAAACGTAATCCAACTTCCGCGACAAAAATGGTATATGAGATATTGGAAAAAGCAAATCTACTTAAAGAAAAACCGGAGTGGCTTAAAAATTGTGTTAATTTTGTAAATGATATCGATAATCTTTCTTATCTTGAAAATAAAAATGAAAAAGGAGAAAAAATATTTAATGAAAATTATTTCAAGTATAAATGGCCTAGAACTCCTTATGGATTAGCTAGTGAATTGTCACCAGAGACAATCCTTGATTTGTTTAAAACA
>CAIRYW010000012.1 GCA_903882905.1 uncultured bacterium
CAGTCCGCAAAGCGGACTGGGCATTTTTATATTTTAATTAACCTCTTTTATTTAATTCTTTCTCTGCTCGATCGGCAATATCAGCAATAATTCCTATTTCTTCCAAAGTTAGAGCCCTAGGTTTTACATCTTTGACACAAAATACTCCAATAGGGAGACTTGTGCCGTAATCAAAAAGAGCTATACCTGCGTAAAATCTTATATGTGGATTACCTACAACCATAGGATTATCTGCAAATCTTTTATCTTTTGATGTGTCTTCAACAATAAAAATATTTGTTGCAAGTAAAGCGTGCCCACAAAACGAAGTTGCTCTTTCTCCTTCTTTTTGGTCCAACCCCTGACAGGATTTAAACCATTCTCTATCCGAATCAATAATCGTTATCATCGAGATAGGAACTTTTAATTTTTTGATAGCTTCTTTTGTTAGAGCGTCAAACCTCTCTTCTGGCTTGGTGTCTAATATTGCCATCTCATGAACGGCTGCTAATCTTTCCTCTTCATTATTTGGAATTGGAGCTTTTTGCATGTGATTATTTTACCATAAACAGGCGGAATGCTGTAAACCTCTAAAAATAATGTTCTGTTACAGCCTTTTTCGTCTTTTGTTTATTTAAGTTGGGTGCCCAGAGAGAATCGGACTCTCGATACAAGTTCCACAAACTTGAGTTTTACCACTAAACTATGGGCACCATGTATTTCTTGCCAAAATTAATCTTTTTTTAGTCTTTTCAACTTAGAAAATAATTTTTGCTTCTCTACATTATCATGATGTACTAGGAAATGGCAATTATGGCAAAGCCACGTCAAATTTTCTAAATTATTATTGCTATGGTTTCCATCTATATGGTGCACAGCAAGAATCCTAGTATCTTTAGTCTTACAAAGACTACAAACTGGCGGTATTTTATTTCTTTTCAAAATACTCTTATAGGAATATTCACCAGTCGTCCAATTTGCATGCTTTTTCCCAATAAATTCAGTATTGCGCCATTTAGTCTGACAAGATTTTCCACAAAAATATTTTTTGCTTTTCGAATTATTTAAAGCTTTAAGTGTTTTATAAGAGTACTTACCACAAATAAAACATTTAACCTCTTTACCATTTCTCAAAGACTTATGGTGACAAGGAGCAGAACAAAATTTACCAAATCCTTTCAAAATCCAAGAAGGTTTAGAGTGAAATTTTTTTGAGCAAAAATTACATTTAACTATTGGCATTAATACATTTTAACAAAAATATTTTTCAAGGTAAAGAGATTGGCTTCTAAAAAATCCACAATCCATAGCTTTTACCTTGAGTTATTTGTAGTCAGGTGCCTTCTCTTGAATACCAGACAAGTGGTTCGAAAGTCTAGCGAGAGCATATAAAAGCGATGAAAGACGGTTTAAATATGCAAGTGTATTTGGAGAAATTTTTTGTAAGTTTTCATCATTTACTCCTACTACCCTTCTCTCCGCTCGCCTTGCAAAAGTTCTTGAGATATCAAAAAGTGCAGCGAGCCTTGAGCCGCCAGAAATAAAAAAAGTTTTTATTGGTGGCAATTCTTTTTCGATAGCGTTTATAATTTCTTCAGCCGCTTTTACTTTTTCTTCAGTAATATGTTTGTCTGCGCCAGCAAGTTCTGCTTGGACAATAAAAAGATTTTCTTGAATGTCATGGACAATATTTTTAAAACTTTTATCTCGGAAATTAAATTTTAAAATATCTGATTCCACTTTCACCAAACCCAAGAAAGAATTTGTTTCATCAAGAGAGCCAAGAGCTTCGGCTATATTTGAGCTTTTTGAGATACGCTGATCACAGCCAAAAGTTTTTGTCGTACCATTATCTCCTTTGCCTGTAAATAAAGCCATGTTTTAAAGTTTATAGTGAATAGTTTATAGTGAAAAAATACTGAAAACGAACTAATTCCTAATTATAATATCTTGACCCTTCTCTTCTTCCACAAAATTTAATATTTGGGAAGAAACGTTTTCTGGCTCCATATAAGTATCAAATACATCTGGCTTCTTTTCATCAAAAAGACAGGTCTTCATAGCAGCTGGATATGCATTAATAACTTTAATGTCACTACCTTTAAGCTCCTGCCTTAGACACAGAATAAAACCGTTTTGTGCTGCTTTGGTTGAACCATATCCAGAAGAACCTACTCTTCCTTCAAATGCACGAACAGAAACAATATTCAAAAACATTCCAGAATTTCTTTTTTGAAAAAACGGAAGAACTGTCTGAATACAATTTATTGTGCCAAACAAATTTACATCAAGCATTTTTTGAATATTTTCTCTTGTCTGTTCAAGAACTGGAGTATGTGGAGACCAGAGTCCAGCATTATTAACAAAAATATCTATATTCCCAAAAGTCTTTTCAATTTTATCTACTTCAGCAAAAACTTTTTCTTTGTCTGTAATATCGCAATCTGTATAAATAATTTTAGGATCGGGATTTTTTGACTTAGCAATTGATAAAGAAACGACTTTGCTTCCTTTTTTTAGAAAATCTTCAGCCAAACAAGCACCTAGTCCACTTGTTGCTCCGGTTATAACTACAATCTTATTTTTTAAATCGATCATATTTTTATTTAATGCTAAAAATAACTTCTACTTAAGTTTATCACTATACAGCTCTAAAAATTTTGGCAACTGTGAATGAATTCTTGGTGGTAATTTATCAAGTTGAAACCAACCAATATCAGAAAATTTATGTGGCTCTCCTATTGCCACTATCTTTGGATCAACTAAAACTTTAAAATCCAAAGCAAGCCAATGTGTTTTCTTTCCATTGTTTTCCCGATGAACATCTCTGTATCCCAAAAATTCAAAATTTAAAACATCACTGCAGTATTCTTCTTTGATTTCTTTTTTTAAAGTGTCTTCAATAGTATCCTCAAACTCAACTCCTCCACCACCAATGTCCCAATTTCCAATTTCATCTCTACAATTTTCACTTCTCTTTGCCATTACAAAATTTCCTTTGCCATCGTGACAAAAATACACAACCCCAACTCCAATATAATCTTCTCCTTTTTTCATTTTATTTTTTGTTTTAATTGTGCGCGAGAGAGGATTCGAACCTCCATAGAGTTGCCCCCGCTACCACCTCAAGGTAGTGCGTCTAGCCAGTTTCGCCACCCGCGCATATTTAAATCTTCTCACCAACTATAGCCAAAGCTCTGTCGATTTTCAACTTCTTCCTAATCAAATAACTTTTCACACCTTTATAATAGAGACTTTTCAACAAAATCAATGAATCTTTTTTTGCGTACTTCAATTGATTGCAAGATTTTCTTTTACCTTCTGTTAGATGACCATTTATTTTTAATCTACTAAATATTTCCATTCTTAACCATCTCAAAAAAGGCATACTACCTGAGGCAAAACCAGTATAAAACATAAAACTTGATCTCCACCTTGGGTCCCAATAAGAATAAGTTGAACCATCGCCATCAAAACATCCTCTTAAAAAATCAATAAAATATTTTTTAGGAATCTTCACTTCTCTTATTGTGAGTGATTTTGCAGAAGTAAGACCAATACTTTCCAAAAATTGATAAAACAAAACATCCCCAAATTGAATATGTGGAGTTTTTTTAATACCTCCTCTTTTATGAGACTTCATTCCTATTTTTACATCAAGACCCAAAATATCCTTAAACATTTGTACCAGATCTCTATCTTGTGATACAAAACTAATATGGCGTTTATCATTGTAAAGACAACCATCGGTAGCTATCAAACCAATAGCATAAGCAAAATCTGAAGACCATTTTATTTTTACCTTCCCTTTTGGTTTTATACCTCTTAACCCCATTATTATATTATACCTCAAGCATATAGCGTCTACCAGTTTAAAATCCTGAACATTTTCAAGAAAAAATTTGATAGAATATTCGTATGTCTCCCGTTAGAAATTCCATTGTTAGGAACTTGGGATAAATATTTGTAAAACATCACAATGATAATTACTTACACAAAACCAAACATACTACGGAAGCGTCTTAGTATCACAATGGCTTCATATATAAACAGTCGTAATTTAACAAACTTAACATTGGAAATTGCATTAGGCGCTTCCTATTTCTAACGGGATGGATTTAACAAACACAATAATCACAGTACTCGCGCTCGTATTTATTTTTATTGTTTCTATTCAAAAATTTAGCAGACACATTGAGGAAATTGCAGGTCCGCATCTTAAAGAACTTTTAAATAAATGGACTAGTACTCCACTAAAAGGCACGATTACTGGAACAATTCTTGCAGCTATAATCCAATCTGGTACTGCAGCAACAATCATCACTGTCGGACTTGTGAATTCTCAACTTATTTCTTTCACTAGTTCCATGGGTCTTATAATTGGAATAAACATCGGCACAACAATCACTTCACAGTTAGTTGCTCTGAACATGACATATATTGCTCCTACAGTTGTAATCATTGGTTTTCTACTTTCTCATACGCATTCCCGCTTTCAAAAATATGGCAAAGCTATTTTCTATTTTGGAATGATGTTTTTGAGTTTACTTATAATTTCATTTTTACTTGAACCACTAAAAACAAATCCTTATGTACTTTATTTTCTTCAAAATTCTCAAAGTCTTTACGCAACAATTATAATTGGAGCAATAGCAACATCTTTTCTTCAATCTGGTTCTATCTTAATGGGTCTGGTAATTCTTCTTGCTTCCGGAGGACTTCTTGAATTAAATCAAGCAATTGGATTCATCTTTGGAGCAAGTATTGGCGGACCTTTGGCTTCATTTATAGCAAGTATCCACGCTAAGACTGATGCAAAAAAAGTTGCGGTCGCACAAATAATTTTCAACTTATTCAGCATTATTATCTTTCTTCCATTTGTAGCTCCTTTTGAAAGAATTTTACAAGCGATGACATTAAACGCTAGTCAGCAAATAGTTAATGCTCAATTTATAATCAACATCACAACTGCCGTCCTTTGCTTATTATTTATAAAACCTTTTTCAAAACTTGTAACCCTTACGACAAAAAAACTTTTGTAAATAAAAAAAATACCAGCATTCTAGATGCTGGTATGTAAGTCAGATAGTTCCTTGGTCTACTGACTCATAACCAACTTTTATTTTGGAAATATCAAATACTTTAAGCTCATCTTCTTTTTTTAAATCTTTAGCTACCGTAAATTGGGTATTCCCGCCAATCGTACGAAAGAAACAGCTCACAGCGCCGGTGTGACACGCGCCAGAACCTTTTTGCTCAATAAGATAGATTAGAGCATCCCCATCACAATCAACAAGAACTTTTCTAACCCTTTGAGTATTTCCGCTTGTTTCCCCTTTTTTCCAGCGGGCTTGATTAGAAGTTGAATAATAAACAGCAATTCCTGTCTCAACTGTCTCAAGAAAACATTCCTTGTTGGTATAAGCCAACATAAGAATATCTTTCAAAAAAACATGCTGAACTACTACAGGAATAATTCCACCTCTCTTTTCAAAGTTTGGCATTAATATTTTCATTTTTTATATTTGGTTATTGATTTAACGAACTTTTTTTGTTTTGTATATACAAAACAAAAACGAGCCCTTGTTGTTAAGGACTCGTTTCTAAATTAAAAGTTTGAAATACAAATACGAATCCTCAATTAGGACTCTGTATGCTCTACTTCCTTTTCTGTAACTGGAGCAACAATCTTCTCTGCTTTATCCAGTCTCATGATTTCAGTTTTCATTCTCTTGTTCATTTCTTTAACGGCTTTTCTTCTGATGAAATATAATTTTGACTGACGAACTTTTGCGCGCTTTGTAATTTCAATTTTTTCAATCATTGGAGAATATATTGGGTAGATTTTTTCTACTCCGTAACCCCCTGCAGTTCTGCGAACTGTAAAAGTTCCTCCGGCTTCCTTGCCATGTTTTTTTGCAATAATAAGTCCTTCAAAAATTTGAGTTCTGAATTTACCATCTTTATCTGGTACTTTTTGGTACACCTTAACAGTATCTCCTGATCTTAAATCAAGAGCTTTTCGTTCCTCAATATTTACCGGGGATGTCATCGTTTTTGCTTTCATCGTGGGGAAAACTTTAGCATACAGGCCTTATTTTAGCAAATCTCCTTCACTAATATCGAAAATTTCAAAGGCTTTTTTAAAATCTTGAGGGAAAGGTGCCAAAACAGAGACTTTTTTACCCGAAAGAGTCTCGAAATTGATTTCTCTAGCGTGAAGAGCTAAACGCTTGAATTCAAGAGAGTTTTGAGCTTTACCATACAAAAAATCAGCTATGATCGGGTGTCTAATGGATTTTAGGTGAACACGAATTTGGTGGGTCCTGCCGGTTTTAGGCCAAAGCACAAGTAACGTTGCTTTACCCGAGCCAAAACCAACAGACTTAACAACACGAAAAATTGTCTCTGCCGGCTTCATAACACCATCAGGTTTTACGGACCTTTTTCTTGCGTCATCTCTACTTCTACCAATTGCCTTTCTGATTACTCCCCTTTCTGTTTTTATTTCACCATCAGCAAAGGCGACATACATCTTTGATATTTTTCTATTTTGAAATTGATCCTTCAAAAACTCAAAACTCCAAACATTTTTTGCAATTATCAAAGCTCCTGAAGTTTCTTTGTCCAACCTATGAACTATTCCAGGACGATCAATTTCTTCATCTTCATCAGTTAAAATATTTTCTCCAACTCCCACAGTTTCTGGAAATTTTTTCTTAATCCAATCAACCAAAGTTTTTTGCTCGGTCTTTCCATCTGGGTGCACTGCAATACCAGCCGGTTTGTTTATCACAGCTATATCTTCATCCTCGTATAGTATTTCTATTTTTGGAATTTTAATATTTTCTTTCATTTTTATAGTATCTTAAAACTTTCTTCCTTAAACTCTGGTATTTCCTTTACCTCAAGGTTGTCTACTCTGGCAAATAAAGGTCCTTTTTGCAACTTTTTCAAAAATTTTTCTTGGTTTTCTTTTTCGCCTGAAGAAGTAACAAAAACTGAACTATAAATTTCGTTTTGACAAAAACCTTTAATATTTAATTTGTCTGCTTGTCTCTTTACAAAATATCTAAAACCAACACCTTGTACTCGACCATAAATTTTTATTTCAAGGTATGTAAAATTTTCTTCTGCCATTTTAATATCATAACATTCGATTTGGATTGCAGAGTGTTTTCTTTTATAGTAATCTCTACTAGCTAAGGGCGATTAGCTCAGTTGGTAGAGCAACCCGTTTACACCGGGAAGGTCACAGGTTCGAGTCCTGTATCGCCCACTTGTACAGATTATATCTATTTGGACATATTGACACCATATAAATTCTATTATATTAGGTAGAAAGAATATGAACACCGCCTTAAATTTTTAACTATATTTCTTATTTGACATCTTTTTATCACAGGTATATCATTCAAACATGCATTTGAATGAATTAGCGCGAGTTATGAAAACAGTTGGAGATGAAAGCCGTCTTAAAATCCTCTGTCTGATTTTTAATAATCAGAAAATATGTGTATCCGACATCGCTAAGGAATTAGGTATGAGCGTAGCAATTGTATCTCACCATTTGAAGGTCATGGCGAAAGATAAATTATTGGTACCCACACAAGAAGGAAAATGTACTTATTATCAGCTTCCCAAAAAACCTTTTGTATCTGATCTTAAACGATTTATTTGTAGGCATAAATAATTATTAGTTTAATTAATAAAAAAAATGAAAAATCACAAAGTTATTGTTTACTCAACACCTACTTGCCGATACTGTGTAATGGCTAAAGATTGGTTTAATAAAAACGGAGTAACTTACGAAGATAAAAATGTTGGTATCGACCACGCTTCAGCCACAGAAATGATTACCAAAAGCGGTCAAATGGGCGTGCCTGTTATTGATATAGATGGAAATATTCTTGTTGGTTTTCAACCAGATGTTTTCAAGCAATTATTGGCATAATCTTTTATTTTATGAAAATCCAAGTTTTTGGAGCAGGTTGCCCCTCTTGTAAAAAAATGTTTGAAGTTGTTCAAACGGCTGTTTTGAAAATTGGATTAGACACCAAAGTGGAATATATTTGCGATGTTCAACAAATTATTGCTATGGGTTTAATGCAAAGTCCCGTACTAGTCGTAAATGGTAAACCAGTATTAATTGGTTTCACCCCAGATATTGGGAAAATTACTAAAGCTATACAAGATAATCTTTAATCAATGGATATTTTTTTTCCGATAAAATTATTAGCCGATTGGCTTACCTATTCAATTCTTGTTATTACTCCAAAAACTCTTTTAGCTGAAGCGGTCAATTTTTTCATATATGACTCTATAAAAATATTTATCCTTATGGCGGTTATTATTTTTGCTGTTTCAATTATTCGTTCATATTTACCACCAGAAAAGATAAGGTCTATTCTTTCTCATAAAAATAAATACGCAGGTAATGTGATTGCCTCACTTCTAGGAATAATTACACCTTTCTGTTCCTGTTCTGCTATTCCCCTATTCTTAGGATTTATCCAAGCAGGAGTTCCATTAGGAACAACTTTTTCTTTCCTTGTCGCTTCCCCAATGATAAATGAAGTAGCTCTTGTTTTATTACTTGGGATGTTTGGGTGGAAAATTGCTCTTATTTATATAGTAAGTGGACTTATTATCGCTATTTTTTCTGGAATAATTATTGGCAAAATGAAAGTAGAAAGTCTCGTTGAACCATTCGTTTATGAAAATACTATAAACGGGAACGTGGATTTACCAACAACGACTAGAAATGAAAGAATTGCTTACGCCAAAAATTATACTTTGGATATTTTGAAAAAAGTATGGATATATATTTTAATCGGTATTGGCATCGGAGCTTGGATACATGGTTATGTCCCTGCTGATTTCTTGGCTCAATATGCAGGAAGTGATAAGTGGTATGCCGTGCCACTGGCTGTGCTTATCGGTATTCCTCTTTATTCAAACGCCGCGGGTATTATACCCCTCGTGTCTGTCTTGACTGAGAAAGGGGTATCTATGGGCACTACCCTTGCGTTTATGATGTCGGTAACGGCTTTGTCTTTGCCAGAATTTATGATTTTGAAGAGAGTAATGAAAATTAAATTGATTTTTATTTTTGCTGGTATTGTAGGAATGGGAATTATTTTCACAGGGTATCTATTTAATCTAGTGCTTTAGCTAAAACAGGTTCTAATCTGATCCAATAGACTCCACAAATAAAATCATTTTGCTCCGGTAGTATATCGATCCTTACAGGGTCAGTACACCTTTTGGCTAAAATTTTCGCGAACTCAATTTTAGACTCAAAAGGTTTTCTATTCCTAACGAAAAGTCCACCGGGACTTTTCTCCAGAAGCACAAAATCCGCCAAAGGCGGATTTTTTGTTGTGCTTCCGGTAGGAATCGAACCTACATCAAAGCCTTAGAAGAGCTCTGTTCTATCCATTGAACTACGGAAGCATTCCATTAAGGATTCTAATAAGTTAGCAATTTTCTTCCAAAAACACCAGCTTGAAACTATCTAAATCGAAGGATCAACAAAAACTGGTGGATTCTTTTGCAATGCTTCAAAATTATTTTTTCTATCTTCATATGCTTTTAATATCGCAGAAAGTTTTTTCTCGTCAACTGAACCGTATGAAGATGTAATTGCTTGGACAGCTGGCTTTGTTGGAAAATATAATAAATAAAGAGCAATACTCCATATAGAAATTATAAAAAAAATAACAACAAAAATGAAAAATAAAGCAAACCAATCTCTATCAGGTTCAGGATTATCTATTTGCTGAAAAAATTTTTTGAATTTTTCTACCTCTATTTTAAATTTATTTTTTATATTCTCAGTCTTCATTTATTTTGGTGGTTGCACATTATTAATTTTAACAATATTTAAAGTGAGATCTAATTTCCATGGAATTGTTTTTAAAGGTTTTGCTATTGCTCCTGAATCTTCTTTGATAAGAGTAGCTGTAGAAATATATGACTTATAAGGCAAATTCTCTAAAATATCTACAAATTGCATCAAATTTGAATATGAACCTTCAGCTTCAAAAGAAATTAGCAATTCATCTTTTCCTGAGGAAGTTAATTCTGGTACAGCTCTCTCGGCAACAGATTTCGTTGTACCAACAATTTTTAAATTTTTCATTATAGTTTCGAGAGATTGGATAAAATTTGGTATATCATCATTTTTTATAAAAAGAGCAAGTAAAGCATTTTTTTCTTCACTAGATTTTTTTAGACTTTTTTGGAAATTAGCTAATTGCTCACTTTTAATCATATCGCTCTGCAAATTCATTGAAATATTTTGATTATCCTCATACTTTTGTCCAATCGAAGAAAGTGCCCAAACATGCACAGCAAAAAAGATACAGAATATAATTCCAAGGATTGAGATAATAATTAAAAGTTTTGATTTCATATTATTTTAAATCAGAAAGCTCCCACTATATTTATTGAAAAAGATATATTTGAATCCTTGGCATAATCTGAAAGAGGTAGCTCTACGCTGGTAAAAAGTTTTTGAGCTGAAAGATTCTTCTGAAATGATTGTAAAGCCTGGCGATTTAAAGCAATGCCATTTATAGACAAATTACTTGCTTTAGAATTGTACGTATAAGAAAAATTTGTAAGTTTAATATCTTTGCTTTGAGCTTGCACGACTGCACTTATAGCTGAAATAGCACTTCTTTGGTCAAGTGATGCGATACTCATATTTTGTTTAACACTTTTAATATCCTCGCTACTATTTTGGCCAGTCTGGAGTGTAATTTGATTTTCTAGTACCTGTTTTTGAATTGATGTAATATTGTTTTCAGTTGAAATTCTAAGGTATGTTGGAAAAATAAATACGCCAGAAATTACAGCTAATGCAATAAGACCCAAAAGACCAACAACTGCAAGACGGATTCTGTATTCCTTTTGCATTTTTTTTCTGTATTCTTCTGGAAGTAACGAAAACATATTATTTTTTTATATAACTCTATTCAGAAAAAATACCAAGCAGTGGCGCAAAGCTCAAGGAATCTGCCTGTGGAATCTCAGGCACCTCATCTTTGTATCTTGGAAAATTCGACCAAACATCCCCTTTTTCAACCTTAACTCTAAGACTTTCGGCTAAATATTCTGCTAGTCCTGGCATGCTTGCATTTGACCCAGAAAGAATAATCTTCTCTATCGCTCCATTTTTTTCATCATGAGTGTGCCAATAAATTATTACTCTTTCTATTTCATCTCTAATTACAGAAATTGCATTTCCAAGAGCCAAAAAACAATCGTGGTCTTCTGTCTTCATTGAAAAACCTTCTTTATTTTTTATAATTTCTGCTTGATTTAAAGGAATTTTACAATATTTTGAAATTGCTTCAGTTATCATTCCACCTCCAAACTGAATAGCCGAACTAAATCTTATGATCCTATCTTTTGCAACAGCAATAACAGTTTTTTCTTTATTAATATGTGCAATAAGCACAATTCCTTTTTCTTCTTTTTTTATCAAATTTCTTGCCAATGCATGAGATTCGGGAATGAAAGAAATTGGTTTAATTCCGTTTTTTTCAAAAAAATCAACGTAGGTCGAAACAGTATCTAAAGAAAGAGCAGTCACTATTGCAAAATTTTTTTCATCTTCATAAAAAAGTTTGTAATCAAAAACAGTACTATTTGGAGGAAGAGGAACATTTTCCTCAAGATGAAATTCCACCTCCCCTTTTGCTGTTGATTCATCCCCCTCAATTGGCAAAATAAAAAGATATGAAGATTCTTCAGGTACAATCGCCCTAACATATTTTATTTTCTTTCCTTTTATTTTTTTGAGTAATGCTGTGGCCTGTATTGAATGCAAAAAATCACTTTCATCTATTTTTTCAAATCCAAAGTTCTTTAGTTTAAGACCTTTTTCATCCTTAATAAAATCAACATATCGAAAGCCTTCAGAAGAAAGATCTATTCCTGTAGCAGAAAAATTCAAAAAGGTGGGGGTGGGGAAAAATTTTAGAAATTTATAAAAAACAATCCTGAAAAAATTATTCGTAAAATTCATTAGCTATATTATAGCGCTCAAAAGCGTTTTTTAAAATTATCTAGCTGAAGATCCAGGGAGAATTTCTTGCTTTGGTTCGAGTAACGAAAAAGAATCACCCTCTCCGACAGCAAGAATCATCCCATTGCTCTCAAAGCCTTTAATTGTTCTTGGTTCAAGATTTGCCACAAACATGCATTTTTTGTCTATAAGCTCTGAAAGATCAGGAAAATAAAGGGCAATCCCAGAAACAATTTGACGAGGTAATCCTTCAGCAAAATCCACCATGAGTTTTAAAAGCTTGTCAGTATCAGGAATTTTTTCCGCAGAAATAATCTTGCCAACTTTTATTTCGACTTTCTTGAAATCTTCGTAAGAAATCTTTTCACTTAGTTTGTTTATGTCTTCCATGAATATAATTATTTATTTTTTCAATCTATCTAAAAAACTTTGCAAAATTATTGCGGCAGCCGATGCATCAATCATATCATTTTCACCTTGTAGATGAACTGCTTGCTGTGATGTCATGAATTCAAGCTGAAATTCTGTAGGTAATTTTATCTCTTTAAAAATTACATCTGTAAACCTGCGAATCTCTTTCATGACAGGATTATCCTTCATATTAGAATCTTTGGAATCTCCAATGATAATTTTTTCAACTTTTTCGTCATCGCAAATTTTTTTGATGTTTATCATCAAGTTTTTGTCATTATTTAAAACATATTTTGGAAAAGCCATTGTCCCCCCATCGTCTGATAGAGCTATTCCTACACGCTTTAACCCAAAATCAATTCCTAAATATTTCATTGCCTAAGCATATAACAATTGAAAAGAAAGAGAAAATATTTTTGATATTCTAAATGTTGTGGTAGACTGGACTAGTGCCTGAGAGTTATATTAGAAAACCAAATACAAATTGCCAAGTTTGTAGTAAGCTCATTTATAGAAGACCTTGTGAAATTGAAAAGGGTCATGTATTTTGTTCAATGACTTGTTACGGCATTTCAACTAGAAAAGAAAAACCTTGCCTGATATGTGGCAAGCTTATTCAAGCACACTTTAATAAAAAAACTTGCAGCAGATCTTGTGCAAACATAAACAGAGCTGGCATGACATACGGACACAATAGACCGCATGATAAAGTTAAATATCAGAAAGGATTAAAAGAGAGATTAAATAAAGAGAGAGGAGGAAAATGTGAAAGATGTAGTTATATTAAATTAGAAATCTTACAAGTCCATCACAAGGACAGAAATAGAAGTAATAACGATTTGAGTAACCTGGAACTTATTTGCCCCAATTGCCATTACGAAGAACACTATTTTGAAAATAATCAGGTTAAAAATAGAATAAATAAAAAAGTTATGCTAGATTGATTAGGGAATTATTTAACCATAGGGAGAGATGCCGGAGCGGTTGAACGGGCCAGTCTTGAAAACTGGAAGGTCCGAAAGGGCCTCGCGAGTTCGAATCTCGCTCTCTCCGCCATTGACAGTTAGCTGTTAGTGCGTTGTAATAATGCATCAATAGCTAGCTGGAGACACCTGATTTTCAGGCGTCTTTTACTACTTAAAAAAGTTTAGTAGAGGATGTTAGAACCTATTTTGGGTAAAAGGACTAAGATTTTAAGATAATGGGTTGAATAATATTTTGTGTAGAAATAGGAAGATTAATTGTTTTCATGATATTCCGTGCATAGCTATTCAAATTAGCTGTTGTATCATCTGGTAATTGAGTATCACTATCTACTCTTACAACGAAGCTCAAATAACATGGGTGAAAATTAAATATTCTATCTGTTACAGCATTACTTGATCCTGTAGTTACAAAATCCACATCTGGCTTATCCTGTGGCAAACAAGTTGAATGATACATATCTATACTGGCATCTTTTATTTTAAATTGGTCTAAAATTCTTTTTGGAAATTTGATTGTCGGACCAATAGTCATGCTATAAGTATTTTCCCTGAGTGAAAAATCTGCGGGATAATTAATTTTATAGGAAAGCTCTTCGCCAGGAGTCTCTATTGTATCTGTTTTCCAACTACTCAATTCTTTCTTAGTAGCTGGAACCAAAACAGATGAGTCCAAATTTAAGTTTGGCTCCGAAACAAAGTTTTTTAATATTGAAATATATTCAGGGAAAGATGAAAGGGATTCAAGTGGTTTGTTAAATGCAAATACCTGTACTGTTTGAACTATTTTGGAATACGTCCCAAATATAAGATTCTCTTGAATCTTTGTAGGTGGATTAGTTGCATTGATATGAAGTATAAAACTTAAGTTACAGCTATCCTTATAATTTACCTCCTCAGCTCCAGACGAAGTTGCTTCATTTCCTATCACAATTTGCTCCTTAAAATTCGTAGTCACTCGATCACCTGGATTACAAGGAGTATGGTAAATATCTATATATGCATCTGTAATATTATTTGCTTTAAGAAAAGCTGGAGAGAAAACTATAGACGAATCCATATCGATGGTTCCTTGTTTGTCTCCTATTATAAAATCAGATGGATATTTAAAAGAAAAATTAAACGGATCACTATTTAAAGGCTCTTGAAAGGTTAATAAGGTGTCATTTTTTACAAGATGTAAATAAAAGACAAAAACGATTATAAGTAATAGTAGAATCAATAACGAAACAATCAAAGTTTTTTTATTTTTCATATTAGAAATTGTAGCAAACAAATTATTAATTTGCATTAGGTTCCCTTCCATCAAAAAAGAATTCTTGATATTATTTTATTTCCGAGGTTTGCTTTGTAGTTTGGTTTGACCAGCTCGAGTAATTATCGGGGTCGAATCAAATTCAAAAATATCAAAAGTATATAGTATGCAAGGCAACAGACTCTACGTAGGAAATCTTTCCTACAAAACTGATGACAATGGACTCAAAGACATTTTCATGGCTGCAGGCGCTGTAACTTCTGCTAAGGTCATCACTGACCGAGACAGCGGAAGAAGCAAAGGCTTCGGTTTCGTGGAATTGGCTGACGAGGAAACAGCAAACAAAGCTATCGAACTTTTCAACGGAAAAGAAGTCGATGGAAGAAAGCTTGTCGTCAACGTAGCAAGACCAATGGCAAAATAGTCATTTAGGTACGCCCAGCACATTCTTTTGGCTTTCGCCAAAAGAATGTGCTGGGCATTTTGCTTTTTTGTGGACAGTAAAAATAATATTTATGGTAGAATATATTTCAATGAAAGAAGGAATCTTTTGGGAAACATATGAGTTTCAGTACAAAAAAAAGACAGCAGACTGGTTTTGGGCTGTCGGTATAATTTGTGTTGCTATAGCTATTATCTCCACAATTTATGGTGATTCCCTTTTTGCACTTTTTATTTTAATCGCTGGAGGATTATCGATAAGCACTGGAAACAAACGACCTAAAATTTTAGAAATTAGACTAAACGACAAAGGACTTGAAATAGATTCTGTTCTGTATCCATATCAAAATATAAAAACTTTTTGGGTTGAGGATAATAAAAATTCCATCCCAAAACTGATTTTAAGAATAGAAAGATTTCTAAATCCAATCATTGTCTTGCCTATCGAAACTGATTATGCAGAGCCAAGTGATATAAGAAATCACCTACTAAATTTTGTTCCTGAAGATAGAACGCCAGAACCTGTATCTCATAAAATAATGGAGTATTTAGGGTTCTAAGATTTTTCTTCTTCAACAACTTGAACTCCAATTCTAGCTTGAAGCATTGATTGCATTTCATCTGCAATATCTTTGTCTACTGGATCAAAAACAATTTCAGTTTCTTCGTGTCCTCCTGATTCATCGTGTCCAGCGGTTGTAATTACAAGCCTGCTAACTCCAAAAAATCGGTACCAGATTCCTCTGTCAACATCAACATCTTGAGCTTGACGATAAGGGATAGAAGTTTGTTCGATATTTAAAATTCCCTTTTTTAGCTTAATATCAAATTCTTGAAAATTGAAAGTAAAATTCTGATATGAGAGCCAACTAATAAGCAAACCGACCACAAAAATTAAAAACGAAAGTACGAAGATCATAGAAATACCGATAAAAACAAATGGGGTTATATCCAAGACATTAACACTGTCTGCTTGTGCAAATCCATTAACCAAAGTATTTCCTGTACTAATAAAAATTTTACTTGCTGCAGACAGAAACAAAGCAACGATAAAAATTACTATAGCAATAAAAACATTTTTCATACTTGAAACTATGAGACTTTTTCTCCCTAGACGATATTCTTGGTTTGGAGTAATCATAGACTAAATTATATCATTCAGATATTTTTTTACCTTTGTTGTGATCCGCTATAAATTTTTCTAAACCTATATCAGTCAGAGGATGCTTGAGTAAAGCTAAAATAGAATCTAGTGGACTAGTAATGACATCCGCCCCAGCTTCTGCACACTTAACAATGTGAAGTGGACTACGAATAGAAGCAGCGAGAATCTGAGTCTGATAATTTTGAACCCTAAAAATATGAACGATTTGCTTGATCAATTCAATTCCATCAAAACTAATATCATCTAATCTTCCCAAAAATGGTGAAATGTAGGTTGCGCCAGCTTTGGCGGCAAGAATCGCCTGCCCTGCACTAAATACTAAAGTGCAATTAGTTTTAATTCCTTTTTTACTAAAATATTTTATAGCTTTTATTCCATCTTTAATCATTGGAACTTTAACTACAATATTTTTATGTAATTTTGCTAAAGCTTCGCCTTCACGGATTATTCCGTCAAAATCTGTACTTATCACTTCTGCACTTACATCTCCTTCCACAATATTACAAATATCTACGTAGTGTTTTAAAATATTTTCTTCGCCAGTAATTCCCTCTTTTGCCATAAGGCTCGGATTTGTGGTTACACCATCTAAAATACCAAAATCATTTGCTTCTTTTATTTGCGCTAAGTTTGCTGTATCTATGAAGAATTTCATAGTTGGTTAATTATAATATTACTTACGTTTAAATAGTATAGAGGGTGCAAATTCAAGAAAAGGAATCGGCCACGAATAATTTGTTCGCCGTCGCTCACAAATTTTCTCGACCCCGACTCGCAAAATTTCTTACTAGAAATTTTATGCTCCGTCTTTCGATTCCAACGCGAAAGACGCTCAAGCGTCTTTCTTGGGAGCACAAAAATTCGCTTCGCAATTTTTGTGCTCCCAGTAGGAATCGAACCTACATCGCA
>CAIRYW010000013.1 GCA_903882905.1 uncultured bacterium
AATCACACCAGAATACATTCAGCGCTCAAAATGTCGCCAGTACAATTTGCACTTTTAGCGCCCAAAAGATACAATTCAGTTAACAAGATTCATGTGTAAAGAAATGGGTCCAGTACAGACGCTTTCTTCTTTCTTACATTCAGTAATTTTTCTTTCACAATATTCTAAATCAACTGTTCTGTTTATTGTTGCTTCAAAGTATTTGTCTTTTTCTTTTCGGATATTTGCAAGCAACCCATTCAATCTTTGAATTTCAGTTTCTCGTAATTTAACTTGCCCAGCGTTTTCATCTTTAATTAATTCTTCAATCCACTTTAGTACAGCTTCACTTTTAGGAGCTATCTTATCGAAGACAACATCTATTTGCTCTTCCACTTCTTCTTGCTTGATATAGGTCTTTTTAGAGCAATTACGGGACTTTAAGTGGTTATTACAATGACCATACAAGATTCCTTTTTGTGTTTCCCAACTCAATACACCTCCACAACCCTCACAAAAAATCTTACTTTGAAAAAGATAATTATGTTTAGTGGAGAGATAAGTTTTACCTCTTCTTTTAAGGATAGTTTGTGCTTTCTCAAATAGGTCTTTAGTGATTAAGGCTTCGTGTTTTGCTGGATATACTTCACCATTCCATTTCATTTTTCCACAATAAAAAGGGTCTTGGAGTAATTCATAAATTCTACTTTGTAAGACTTTGTTTCCAGCTACAGACCTAAGACCAAGTTTATACATTTCGTCTTCAAGACCAACCACAGAATAGTTTCCAGTTGAGTACATTTCAAACATTTTTTTTATAAGAGGAGCAGTCTTTTCATCAATAACATGTATTTTGTGTCCTTTTTCTCCAATAGTTTTATATCCTGTCGGAGGTTTCGTTGGTAGTCCTCCTTGAGCTATTTTTTCTTTTTGTCCCTTTTTAACTTCTTCTGAAAGGTTTGAAATAAATTTTTTAGCAAGAACTATTTCAATATCCCATCTAAACTTTTCATCAGACTTAGCGTTTTTATGTATTACTAGATTTTGTTTTACGAAGTGAATCTGTCTCTCTTCATTAGCTTCAATCCAGTCATTAGCCACTACTGCCTCTTTGAGGTTTCTAGTAAGACGGTCAACTTTTTCACATAATAGTATTTGGATATTTTTCTTTCTCATATACTCCATCATTTCTCCGAATATTTTTCTTTGTTTTGCTCCACTTGCTGATTCAGCAACTGAAAATACTTTTAAGATAGAAAGACCTTTTCTTTGAGCATATTCTGTAAGAAGCTTTTCTTGTGCTGGAAGGGAATATCCAGTATCTTCTTGCTCTTTGGAAGATACTCGGCAATAAACAACTGCTTCATTTTTTGTGTTTTTAATTTGTGTTTTCATTTTATTAAGTGTTTATTTACAAAGTTATCAAAGGTTTTTTTATCTATTCTATATTCCTTACTAAACTTATATGCTTTAAGTTTCTTTGCTCTGATATATCTGTAAATAGTTATTATGTTTAATTTAAGTATTTCTGCCAATTCCTCAGCTGTATAGAATTGTTCTTTTTTATCCATAGGGTAAGTATATCATAGTGTACTTTTCTATACAAGTAAAGTTATTAACATCTTACTATTATCCATCTGGGACAATAACATCCTTGTTTTCATTTCTAATTCGTTGATGGATTTTAAAGAGAGTTAAATAGTAATTAGCAACTCCATTGGCAATTTCTCTAATCTGTTCTTCTGAATAATTTTCAAAACCAGCACAATCTTTGTGTATTTCTATAAACTTCTTAATCTGTTCTGGTTTGAGTTCCATAAATTAAAAATCATCTAGGCTTCCAAGATGCCCTTCAACTTCCAAGATGCCCTCTCTTTTTGACTGGGCATCTTCACTATTTAAGGCATCTTCATATCTCCATTCCCAATATCCTTTGAAATCAGATTTTTTTGATATGATATTTAGTTTCTTTTTTGCTAGTCGTAATGGTTTTTCATTTATACCAGCTTCTCGTGCTTCTTTTTGTGCATGAGTTGCTTTAACTGCTCCGTTAGATAATAAATCACGGAGAAAATCAACAGCTTCATCAGTAGCAGTTCGTTCTTCGTTTGATTCAGGAAGTGTACTGGACCCATTTCTTTACACATGAATCTTGTTAACTGAATTGTATCTTTTGGGCGCTAAAAGTGCAAATTGTACTGGCGACATTTTGAGCGCTGAATGTATTCTGGTGTGATTGTATTTGTAAATCGTTTGATAAA
>CAIRYW010000014.1 GCA_903882905.1 uncultured bacterium
CTGCGGAGCCTGTGAATCGGAGATAATTTCCGCTATTAACCCGGTTTATGATCTGCAGAGGTTCGGCGTCGATTTCGTCGCTTCACCGAGGCACGCAGACGCGCTTTTGGTAACGGGGCCGGTCTCACTTAATATGAGCCTGGCGCTTAAAAGAACTTTTGAAGCAATGCCTTCTCCGAAATTTGTGATTACCGCCGGCGACTGCGCGTTAGACGGCGGCCCTTTTAAGGGCTCCTATTATGTAGAGGGTGGCGCCGGTAAAATTATCCATGTGGATTTTCACATTCCCGGCTGTCCGCCAAAACCTCTGGACTTGATGCTAGCCCTGCTTCTTGCCGTAAAGAATAAACCTAACCAAAATAAAAAATCAAATATCTATACTAACTGGCTCCGCACTTGGGATGATGTTCAAATGAGTATAATAGACAAATGAAAAACCACACGATAACCTGTGGGTTTTTCGTGTGGTTGATTTTAATTACTGAAAAAAATTATTGGCTACCTCTGCAAGGACCATTGGATCAACTTTTGACATTGTTTCTGCTTTTGCCTTGCGAGAACCACGACAAAAAAGAAATCCAGCAGGATGAGCAAACCACTCGCTTTCTTCACCTGCATTTTTTACAATTGTACGGAAATTTATATGATCCATTCGGAATTCTACCGATCCTTCACGAATAATTCCTAAATTAAAGCCATCGATATAAACAATAACTTTAATCCCTTTTTGGTCAAATAAAATTCCATTAGTTGCAAATTCACGTGAATTAGTGACAATGGCTACCTTTCCACCAGGGAGGATATTAGCTTTTTCTGCTTCGATCACAGCCCGTTGGCGAGCAATGCCTGATTTTAGCATACCAGAAAAAATCTCAGACATTCTGTCTACAACAATACTGTCGTTTTGGTAGAAAATCGATTGTAAGGATCTTAAAACCGCATTAATTCCAGTAGAAGACAAAACTTCAACAGCTTCTTTGTTAATTTCTGGTGCAATCACCTTAACAGCAAGGCCTGAGGTGTCTTGTGCGTCAACAAATTTTACAAGATTAGAAATTGCTTTTTTCTCCGTTTCAGAGGCATATTGATTTACAATAAATGCAAAGCAAGAATGAGTAAGACCGCTTGTTTCTTTCTCTCCTTTAATTCCCTTACCATTTGCATCAATATCAAGGATTAAACTTCCCCCTTCTGCATCAGCTCCATCCCAATTAGCAGGACGAAACTCAATGGTTGCATTTTTTGTGTCAGGAATAAACTGTTTTGCTCCCCAAATAGAAGCTACCGCATCTAGGTCAACTGAAGAATGTGTATAAAGTTTTTTCATTTTTTTTTATTATTTAATTGTTTATACTTAGTGAATTATCTTAACCTCCTAAAAAGAAGCAAAGATAATCCACTAAATACAATTGAATAACAAAATATCAAAGAACTACGTATTCTTATATAATATCATATTTGACTAGTTTTGTCAACTCTGCTCCAGGTACATTCAACCTCGAAGTGCAACACTTCCCTTTTAGGTTCGAACTTCTACTAAGGTACAAAAAATAACCATTGTAAAATATGGCTGAAAATTTTGCTCCGAACTTGGATGGCCCGGACCCCAAAATTTGCACATCAATCTTGTATAATTATTAATTAATTTAGTAACATACAAGTATATGAAAAGACACAAAATAGCTCCTGAATTGAAGGAGCAAATTATCAACCGTATTAAAAACGA
>CAIRYW010000015.1 GCA_903882905.1 uncultured bacterium
AGTGTCATTAATTAATAAATAATTTTAATCTAATGGTAAAAATCTTAGACGGGAAGAAACTTTCTGGTGAAATTGCAGTTGAATTAACTTCAAAAATAGCAAAACTTAAAATAAAGCCTGTATTGGCAATTATACAGATTGGGAATAATCCTGAATCAAATAGTTATATAGGTAGAAAAAAAGCTTATGGAGAAAAAATTGGAGCAAAAGTTCATCATTTTGCTTTACCTAATAGTATTTCTAATAATTCTTTAATTAAATTTATTAAAGAATTAAATGAAAGAAAAGATATACACGGCATTATTGTCCAGCTTCCAATTCCAAAGACTTTGAATAAATATGAAATCATGGAAGCTATTGATTACAAAAAAGACGTTGATGGTTTGAACTCAAAAAATACAAATATTCTTTATGAATCTCCGTTTGAAAATCTTGATCCAAAAAAAATTCCAAAAGGTTTAGTGCCAGCAACAGCAAAGGGGATTGTCACATTACTTAAAAAAAATAACATTGCTCTTGTTGGAAAAAAAGTTTTGGTTGTCGGTAGGTCTGTTCTTGTGGGGAAACCAACAGCTCTTTTGCTGACAGCTGAGAATGCAACTGTGACAATTGCTCATAAGCACACAATTAATTTACCAAAACTTGCCAAAGAAAACGACATTATTATTTCGGCCGCAGGTAAGGCAGGTCTTATTGGTAAAAATTGTCTTAGGAAAGGACAAGTAATAATTGACGTTGGAACAAACGCTGTCGCTGGGCCAAAAACTCTTGAGGAGGTAACAAAATATAAAATGGTAGGAGACGTTGATTTTGAAGCTGCAAAAAAGATTGTCTCTGCAATTTCTCCGGTTCCTGGAGGTGTTGGACCAATGACCGTCACTTCACTTTTTGAAAATCTATTCGAGGCGTATAATTTACAGAAATAATAAGTTAGTTAGTTCGTCTTCTAGGCTATTATAAGTTTAATAATAAAAATATGAATGGAAACATTTTTTCTTCAAAAAAAATAGAGAAAGTTTTACTTTGTCTATTGGGAATAGTTACTATATTTTTTATTTTCAAAATAGTTTCAATTACAAAAAGTTATTTCGAAACCGATCCAAATGCCCCAGTAAACACAATCACACTTTCTGGAACCGGAAAAGTTTTTGCTGTTGCTGACATTGCTAATTTTTCTTTCACTGTAGATGAAACTGCAAGTACTGTTGCCGATGCGCAAAAACTTGCTACTGACAAAAATAACAAGGCAATCGATTATTTAAAACAACAAGGCATTGCTGAAAAAGATATTCAGGCAACTGGGTACAATGTGAGCCCAAAATATGATTACAATACTCGTCCATGTGCTATCCCAATGTCAGCGCAATCTATTTCTGGAGGTTCAGTAGGATCAGCTGTTTATCCATCTACAACTATTGTTTGCCCTCCTTCTTCAAAACTTGTTGGCTATGAAGTAACTGAATCAATCAATGTAAAAGTTAGAGATATTACAAAAGCTGGCACTATTCTTGCTGGAATTGGTTCACTTAACGTAACAAATATTTCTGGACTATCATTTACAATTGATAATGACAAAGATATAAAAGCTCAAGCAAGAAAAATGGCAATTGATGATGCAAAATCTCAAGCAGTAAAATTAGCTGGTGATCTTGGTGTTCGCTTGGGAAAGGTGACATCTTTTTCTGAAAATGGAGTAAGTCCTGTCTTTTATTCTGCAAAAGCTATGGATGTAGCAAGTGCAACTGGAGCTGGTAGTGTTCCTCAAATTCCTGCAGGTCAAAATGAAATTGATTCTAATGTTTCAATTACATATCAAATAAAATAACCCTTAAAACAAGCCCAGTCCGCCTTGGCGGACTGGGCTTGTTTTTTTACAAAAAAGGGGTATAGTTGTAATTGCCCGCAAGGGTTTTTTTATTATAGAAACGGGATAAAATATGAAAATCACAGAATATATCAAGGAATCAAGGGCTGAATTAAGTCACGTAAACTGGCCAACAAGAAACCAGACAGCTGTTTTTTCAGCTATTGTCATCGTAATTTCTGTTGTTGGAGCGCTTTATCTCGGACTTTTGGATTCAGTGTTTAAGATGATAGTGGAAAAAGTTTTTGGTTTTTAATCTAAGAATTTAAATAATAAATATGTCAAAACAAGCAGAAGGAGAAAGAAATTGGTACGCAATCCACACATACGCTGGATATGAAAATGCTGTTGCCAAAAATTTAAAGCAAAGAATTGAATCTCTTGGTATGGAGGACAGAATTTTTAATGTTATCGTTCCAACTGAGAAAAAAATAAAAGTAAAAGGAAATAAAAGAATTGAAGAAGAAGAAAAGATTTATCCTGGGTACGTTCTTGTAGATATGGTTGTAACCGACGATTCTTGGTACGTAGTTAGAAATACTCCTCGTGTTACAGGATTTGTTGGTTCAGGAGTTTATCCTGTTCCGCTTGAAAGCAAAGAAGTAGACGAACTCTTCAGAAGAATGGAGAATAATACTCCAAAACATAATATTGATCTTGATGTTGATGACGCAGTAACAATTGTCGATGGACCTTTCAAGGATCTTGAAGGAAAAGTTGGCGATGTTGATCAAGAAAGAGGAAAGGTAAAAGTCTTGGTTTCAATGTTCGGCAGAGAAACACCTGTTGAATTAGACTTTTTGCAAATCAAGAAAATATAGGTTAATTTATTAATGCTTTTCTGTCCGCCAAGGCGGAGCTTCTCAGAATTGTTAAAAGCAAAAAAATATGGCAAAGAAAATAACAAAAAAATTAAAGCTTATGATTCCGGGAGGCAAGGCTGTTCCTGGACAGCAACTAGGTCCTGCACTTGGAGGTGCTGGAATAAACATCGGTGAATTCGTAAAAAGATTTAATGATGAGACAAAAAACCGTGTAGGAGAAATCGTTCCTACAATCATCAACGTTTTTGATGACAGAAGCTATGCAATGATCTACAAGACAGAACCTGCAAGTCAGATGATCAATAAGATCCTTGGAATTGAAAAAGGTTCGGGTGAGCCAAATAAGAAAAAAGTTGGAAAAATCACAAAAGCTAACATTCAAGAAATCGCAGAAAAGAAAATGGTTGACCTAAATGCAAAAGATTTAGCCGGAGCAATGAAAATCATTGAAGGTACTTGTAGAAGTATGGGCGTTGATATTGTTGGATAATTTAAAGTTGATAATTAAAAAAATCCGCCGATTGGCGGATTTTTTTATTTTAAAACTTTATATTCCTTAAAAATTGTTCCTTGAGGTGTATGTGATTCTGAAACAAGTTCGAGTTTGTATTCAACATCATCATTAAAGAGGGTAATTCCTTTTCCAAAAAGAATTGGTTCAACAGTAAGATAAATAGTATCAACGACTCCAGCTTTTAAAAATTTTGTATAAATGGATGAGCCTCCACAAATAGCTACTTCACTAAAACCTCTTTCCTCAAGTTTTTTTAATAGAATATCTGGTTCATCATCTGTCATTTCAGCACCTTCATAATTTTTTGATCGAGAATAAACAATATTTAATCTATCTTTTAGTGGTTTACTGCCAAATGTCTCAAATGTTGTACTACCAAGCACTATAACACCTGATCGCTTTGTAAGTTCCACAAAGTGTTTTTTGTCATCAATACTATTCCATGAAGTAGATACTTGGTTTTTGTCTTTTGCCAAAAATCCATCAGCTGTTAGCGCGGCTACAATAAAGCATTTAATCATGGGTTTCATGATAGCAAATTTCTTAAAAGATTTCTCATGATATTATGTCTTTCACAATGACCCAAGAGGAAGCATTATCAATTCTAAAAACTGGAGCAAACGTTTTTCTAACGGGGGAGCCTGGTTCTGGAAAGTCGCATACAATACGGATGTATGCGGATTATTTGCGCTCGCACGGCGTTGAACCGGCTATTACCGCATCAACTGGTATTGCTTCAACTCACATAAATGGATTAACAATTCACTCTTGGTCTGGAATTGGAATTAAAACAAATTTGACTGAACAAGATTTAGATCGAATTTCTTCAAGTGAGTATATTTCTAAAAGAGTTCGGAAAGCAAAAGTTTTAATTATTGATGAAATTTCAATGCTTTCTCCCGATACACTTTTGATGGTTGATGCGGTTATACGGGAAGTTAAACAAAACAGGGAACCTTTTGGAGGACTTCAGGTTATTTTTGTTGGAGATTTTTTCCAACTTCCTCCAATTACTAAGAAAAATTTTGAAGAATACAATCAAGATATTTTTTCTGAAAAAGGAAAAGGAGTTTTTGCTTTTGAATCAAGTAGCTGGAAGAGAGCAAATCCTGTTGTATGTTATTTATCAGAGCAACACAGACAAGAGGATAAAGTTTTTTTGGATTTACTTTCCTCTATTAGAAAAAATGTATTAAAAGATACGCATAAAAAAATTCTAGAAAGGAGAAAAATTAGTTTAGAAAATATTTCTCAAAATACTCCAAAACTTTTTTCACACAACGTTGATGTGGATACAGTTAATAATGATGAATTGCAAAAAATTGATGGAGAAAATGAAGTCTTTAATATGACATCAATGGGGAATGAGATTTTGGTATCAATTCTTAAAAAAGGATGTTTGTCCCCTGAAAAACTCTGCCTTAAAGTTGGTGCTTCTGTGATGTTTACAAAAAACAATCAAAAAGAAGGTTATATGAATGGGACATTGGGAACGGTGGATAGTTTTTCCGCTTTTACTCATAATCCGATTATAAAACTTCGAAATGGTAATTTAATTGAAATCGAAAAGGCAGATTGGAATATTGAAGATGATGGAAAGGTAAAAGCCAGAATTACTCAGCTTCCGCTTCGTTTGGCATGGGCTATCACAGTGCACAAAAGCCAAGGAATGAGCCTAGATGAGGCCGTAATGGACTTGGGTAAGGTTTTTGAGTTTGGTCAGGGCTATGTGGCTCTTTCCCGCGTCCGCACCCTTTCAGGGCTTTATCTTTTGGGGCTAAATGATAAATCACTTAAAGTACACCCAGATGTTTTAACTCAAGATGTTTTATTTAGAGAAGCTTCGATCGAAGCCAGAAGCGCTTTTAAAAGTATGCCAGAGAGCGAACTTAAAATAATTCAGAAAAACTTTTTGCTTTCCTGTGGAGGAACAGTTGAAGTTGTAGAAAATTCTCTAAAATCTAAAAAGGAAAAAATTAGTACAAATTCTGTAACCTTAAGCCTATGGAAAGAAGGGAAGAGTTTGAAAGAAATTGCAAAAGCTAGAAAATTAAAAGTACGGACAATTTTTGATCACATTGAACATCTTTTTGAAAAGAATGAAATTTCTCGAGAAGAAATTATGAGACTTTGTGATCCAAAGTTAAAAAAAGCTTTACCTCGGATAAATAAAATTTTTGAAAAAATAGGAAAAGAAAAATTAACTCCAGTTTTTGAAAAACTAGAAGGAGATTTTTCTTATGATGATCTTAGAATTGCGAGAATGCTTTTCTAAACTACCTCGTATCTCCTGCACTTTTGATTACATTTCTCTCAAGTCTGTCCCTAAGCTTTTCTATATTTTTTTTCGCTACTTCAGAAAAGGGAACTTCTAAATAATTTGAAATAACACTTAAGTACCACAAAACATCACCAAGTTCTTTGATGATTAAATCTTTTTCTTCAAGAGACATAACCCCGTTATTGTTTCTATAGATTTTTTTGAATTTTTCTGCAACTTCTCCAGATTCTCCAACTAAACCTAAAAGTTTGTTTATAAAAGCAAGTGAAGTAATTTCTCCTTTACCTCCGTATGAGTCAGTTTTTAGCGCTTCTTTTTGATATTGGTTAAAATCCATATCCAAATTTATTTTTTACTTGAAAAAGGACGCTCGTTTTTTAGCTCTCTAATTTTTCCTTCTGAAACATATTTTATTTCATCTGAGTCTAGTTTTTTCTTCTCCTCATTGTTTGCAATAAAACCCTCAACAATATCTTTCATATGATAACGGCTTTTATCAGCTTGAATTGTTTCCTCAAGTGCTTCAAAAACAATTTGGCAGAATCTTTCTCCTGGGTAAAGTTTTACAACTTGAGATTGAGTATTGTTTCTTATTGGAATAACAAGTTGTCCTTCCCATCCTGCATCTACTATTCCAGTTAGATCAACAGAAAGACCTTTGCGGTTCGTCGAAGATCGGGGATAGAGAATAGCGGCGACATTCATAGGTAATTTTACGCTTTCAAAAGTTGAAGCTAAAATATATTCACCAGGAAGAAGCTCAAAGTATTGTCCTTGTTCAAGTTCAATGACATCGAAATAATCAGGGCGATTTTTATCTAGATGATCAATCTTCAAAGCCACTCTACCTTTTTCTGTGAGATGCCAAGCTTTTGGAAGGAGGAAAGTATAGCCGAGTCTCATGTCTATGGCATGAGCTTGAACTTGAAATTGATCAAGTCCAGGCTTGAAAGCGATTTCACCTTTTTGGATTCTGTCTAGTATTTGATTTCTTGTAAGTATTGCCATGAGAGATATTAAAGCACAATCTTTACAGCTTTTATAGCCTCCATTGGCTTGTATTGTTTTGAAATATTTTCAATAATTTCATCTACGAGTTTTCTATCTTTTCTTTCAGCACGGTCGAAAGAATTTTTTGGAAGATTTAGAACTATTTTTTTATGATTATTTTTTCTTTTCAATAATTCTTTTACTGCATCGTATTGGTTTTCATATATATGCGCATTTGAAATTGAATGGCTGTAAATCCCAACACGGACTTTTAATTTTTGCGCCAAGATTGTTTGAAGAAGAGCAAAGCCTGCAACGTCAGCCGGCACACCAAGATACATATCGTTTGATCTGACCATTAAATGAAGATTTAATCTTCCTCCGATTATATTTACGACAAAAGAAAAAGGACAGGGTACATTAGCTTTTTTAAAAAGAGATAAGCCATCTTCTGATGGATCCCAAGCCATCACAACTCCATGTCTTGAGCTAGGTTCTTTCTTTAAGAGATCAATTAAAAGTTTTAATTGATCTCTTCCAAAATGTTTTCTCCAACGGTAACCATAAGCTACAGTGACTACATCATTCGGATTTGTAAAAATATCCCAGATTTTTGTGTATTCACGCAAAAAATCTTCAGGCTTTCGGGCTCCAGAAATAAACCAAATTTGTTCCGCTACAAACATTTTTACAGGAATTTTTCGGAGGGTCAAAATAGGGAATCCATCTTTTTCAATGTCATGAGAAAAATGTATTCCGGGCAACGCTTTGGTTTTTACGTTTTGGCGGAGACTTACTTCTTCAACGCCATTTTTCATTACGTTGCGAATAATTTCTTGGTAGGTTTTGTCAAATTTTGTCATGTACTATATGATACTATTCATGCTTCAAAAGCCAAGTTCTTCAATAAAATATCCTTATCTTCCAGAAGGCAGAGAGATTTTGTTTGTGGACCAAAACAATCAGTTCATGCTTGAAGCGAAAAGAATTCGTGATGAAAAAAGCAATGAAAAACAGCATCCTACTGGTGCTGTAGTTGTAAAAGATGGTCTGATAATCGGTTTTGGTGCTAATCAAGCTGGTTACAAAAATCTTCACCTTATAAATTTGCACAGGAAGGGAATGTGCGTGAGGCGATGGCTACATGTAAAAAGCGGAACGCATTACTGGATTTGTCCAGGATGCGCTAAATCAAAAAATCACGCTGAGAATTTAGCTGTCAAAGATGCCCTCGCAAAGCACACTAAGGCAGAAGTTGCTGGTGCAGACCTATATTTATACGGGCATTGGTGGTGCTGTGAGCCGTGTTGGAATTCAATGATCGGAGCCGGGATAAAAAACGTCTATCTTTTGGAAGAAGGTGACAAGTTGTTTAGCAGATAATTGATGTTACCTGCTGATTTTTTTAAGCACTTTTCGTGATAAAATTAGAATTACTTTTTATAAAATTATTAGCGATAAAATTCAATGAAAGACAAACAAATTGAAAAGCTGATCAAGGCAGAAACTGCTCGTCAGAAAAGTGTTATAAACCTCATTCCGTCGGAAAACTATGTTTCAAAAGATGTGCTCACAGCACTCGGCAGTATTTTTGATAATAAATATGCAGAAGGATATCCAACAAAAAGATATTACGGAGGACAAAAATATACAGACGAATTGGAATTACTTTGCCAAGACAGAGCAAGAAAAGCTTTTAGACTTTCAAAAGATTTGTGGCATGTAAATGTTCAACCTCATTCTGGCTCTCCGGCAAACCTTTCTGTTTATCTTGGATTAGTTCCGTTAGGCGGAAAAATTATGGGAATGACACTAACGGCAGGAGGTCACTTAACTCACGGACAAAAAGTTTCTATTACTGGAAAAGCTTGGCAGCAAGTTCCTTATGGAGTTGATCCAAAAACTGAAGTTCTAGATTACGTGGCTCTAAAAGAATTGGCAGTAAAAGAAAAACCAGCTCTTATTGTTGCTGGATTTACTGCATATCCGCAAATGGTTGATTTCAAAAAATTCAGAGAAATTGCAGATGCATGCGGAGCATTTCTAATGGTTGATATGTCTCACTTTGCAGGACTTGTTGCTGGAGGAGTTTATAATTCTCCGTTTGAATATGCAGATGTTGTTACAACTACGACTCATAAAACTCTGCGAGGTCCACGAAGTGCAATTGTTTTTTCAAGAAAAGATAAAAAAATTGGTGAAAAAAATATAACTGAATTGCTTGATAAGGCAGTTTTCCCAGGACTTCAGGGTGGACCACATCTTGGACAAATTGCAGGAGTTGCTGTTGCACTAAAAGAAGCGGCTACTCCTGCATTCAAACAATATGCAAAACAAGTAAAGAAAAATGCCACTGCGCTTGCAGACGAATTAACTCGCTTGGGTTGGCATGTTGTTTCTGGTGGTACAAATTCACACTTGGTACTTGTAGACACTTGGATGGATGGGAAAGGAATTGCTGGAAAAGAAGCTGAAGCTCGCCTAGAAAAAAATGGAATTATTTGCAATAAAAATACAATTCCTGCAGAAAAGAGAAGTCCTTTTGATCCATCAGGAATTAGACTTGGAAGTCCAGCAGAAACCACAAGAGGAAAAAAAGAAAAAGATTTTCTAAAAATTGCACAAAAAATAGATAAAGTTCTAAGAGCAAAATAACTCGCCCTTTAAAGTTTTTATCTATACATTATGCGTTAGGTATATGTATTACAAAGCAAGAAAGATAAAAATTTGAATATAGCTTGCAACACTGATATGAAAAATAAAATTAACTTACATAATGCGAAAAAATTGCTTTACAAAACAGATACGAAAGAATCTACTTTATATTTTATGTAACATATATTGAAATTAGGACATATGAGCAATTTTTTAATAGATAAAAATTTTCTAGGGTAAATGAAAAAAGGAAAGTTTATTGTTATCGAAGGTACGGATGGGTCAGGAAAGGGGACCCAGATCGCTTTACTTGATCTAAAATTGAGAAAAGAAAAAATCCCTTTTGAAATTACAGATTTTCCTCAGTATGGAAAACCCTCAGCTTTTTTTGTGGAAAAATATTTGAGAGGTGAATATGGAACTACAGAAGAAGTCGGTCCAGAAAAAGCTTCTTATTTTTACGCCCTCGATAGATTTGATAAATCTTTTGAGATGAAAAGATGGCTTGATGAAGGAAAAAATATCATCAGTAATAGATATACAACTTCAAACATGGGTCATCAAGCAGGGAAGATTTTAGAAAAAACCAAAAGAACAAATTTTTTGAATTGGCTTGCGAATCTTGAATATAAAATTCTTGATATTCCAAAACCAGACAAAGTTATTTTTTTGTTTGTGCCTCCGGAAGTTGGACAAAAAATGGTTGATAACAAAGCTTCTAGAAAGTATGTAGCAGGAAAAAAAAGAGACATACATGAAGCGGATTTAAATCATCTAAAAAATGCCTCTAAAACTTATCTTGAAATTGCAAAGAAATTCAAATGGGTAGTAATAAACTGTGCTCCTAAAGGTGAAATTTTGTCACGAGAAGAAATACATAAAATGATTTGGGATAAAGTCTCTCCTATGTTTAAATTGAAAGCGTAATGAAAGAGATAATTAAAACAGAAATTGACAAGGCAGTTAAAGAACTTTACAGAAAAGAAGTTGTTTTTTCTATTGAATATCCAGAAAGTAAATTTGGTGATTATTCTTCCAATATAGCTTTCGTGCTTTCAAAAGTTTTAGGTGTAACATCTACAGAAGTGGCCAAAAAAATCGTAGATTTTTTTGGCCAGAGTAATTCTAAAATTTTTAAAAAAGTCGAAGTGGCAGGCCCTGGATTTTTAAACTTTTTTGTTAAAGACGAGATTTTTTCAAAAAATCTTGATTCAATTTTAAAGCTAGGAAAAAAATACGGACAAAGCAAAATAAATAAAGGCAAGAAAATAATTGTTGAATACTCTTCGCCAAACATCGCTAAACCTTTTACAGTAGGGCATTTACGCTCAACTATTATTGGCGACGCACTCGCAAATATTTTGAATGCCACTGGTGCAAAAGTTATTCGTGATAATCATATTGGCGATTGGGGAACACAGTTTGGAAAAATGATCGTGGCTATCAAAAAATGGGGGAATGTTAATGAGATAAAAAAATCAAAAGAACCTGTAAAAGATTTGGTGGCGCTGTATGTAAAATTTCATGAGGAAGCAGAGAAAGATAAAACACTTGATGACGAAGCAAGAAATTGGTTTACAAAGCTCGAAAAAAAGGACAAAGAGGCAACTAAACTTTGGAAACTTTGTGTTGAACTATCTTCAAAAGAATTTCAAAAAATATATAAGCGTTTAGGTGTTTCTTTCGACACCGCAGTTGGAGAAAGTTTTTTTGAAGACAAAATGAAAGTCATAGTGGATGAAGCTCTCGAAAAGGGAATCGCAAAAGTCAGCGAAGGAGCAACTCTTGTTTTTTTTGAAAACGACAAATATTCTCCGCTTATGCTTCTTAAGAGTGACGGTTCATCACTTTATGCACTTCGTGATTTAGCTACAGATAAATGGCGTAAGAAAAAATACGGTAAAGATGTGGTCATTATTAATGAAGTTGGAGCAGAACAGTCTCTTCACTTCAAACAGCTTTTTGAAACTGAAAAACTTTTAGGAATTTCAAACAGCAATGATCGCTTTCATATCGCACATGGACTTTACAGTTTCAAAGAAGGAAAGATGAGTACCAGAAAAGGAAATGTTATATGGCTCGAAGAAGTATTGGAAGAAGCAAAGAAACGTGCGGAAGTTTTTAATAAGGATGTTGCTGAAGAAGTTGGGATCGGGGCCATAAAATTCAATGATCTTAAGCGTGATTCAACTAAGGAAATTGTTTTTGATTGGGATGAGATTTTAAATTTGGGTGGGGATTCGGGCCCGTACCTACAATATTCATCTGCTCGTGCATTTTCAATTTTAAAAAAATCTTCAAAGAGTCCAAAAAATATAGTTCCAAAAGATTGGCAGGTTACTGATGTTGAAAAACAACTTATAAGATTTCCTGAAATTTTAGAAAGATCAGCGATTGAATTAAAACCACATCAACTTTCACTTTATTTGCTTGATTTGGCTGGAGCTTTTAATAATTTTTATACACATAACAAAATTATCGGCAGCGGAGAAGGGGAAGCTTACAAGCTTTCAATCACTGAGGCATTTAGAATTGTGCTTTCAAATGGACTAAATTTACTTGGTATCAAGCCATTAAAAAAAATGTAAACACCAAAGAGGTTGGTGTAATACAACTTGGAGACCCGGCCTCCAAGTAAACTAGATTTCCGCTTTCGCGGGGATGACAGAGAGGTGTACAATATATCAAATCGAAATTAAAAGTTAATTTAAATTTATCTATGATGTGTCACGATAAAAAATATTGTCATAAGAAATGGGGAAAATTGCTTCTTAGGGTTGTAACGGGTTTGGTATTTTTAATGCACGGACTTACTCATTTTGGTCACGTTGATCAGACTTCAATGTTTTTTAATCATATAGGATTATCAACTTTCTTTGTCTATCTAGTTTCAGGAATCGAAGTTGTGGGTGGAATTGCATTTATTCTAGGAATTTTCACTAGAATTTTTGCAGTTCTTTTTGCGATAATCATGATTTTTGCAATCTTTCTTACAAACAGAGAATTGCATTTGTCTTCATATGAACTCGAGTTAATGCTTCTTGTCGTTTCTATTTTCTTTGCGACTGTAAGTTCAGGACATTGGTCTCTAACAAAATTATGCAAATGTAAATGCCATGGTAGCGATAAAGAATGTAAGAAATGTAAAATTGTTGGATGCGATCGTCACTCGAAAAAATGTTGTGATGTTTCGATAGAGAGTGGAAAATGTTGTTAAGAAAAAAATAGTTATAAAAAACAAAAGGCCGTTCGC
>CAIRYW010000016.1 GCA_903882905.1 uncultured bacterium
AAAGCCGTCCGCCTAGGCGGACGGCTTTTTCTTTTAATTACTTAACATCTATAACTTTGTAGGAAACCTTTCCTCCTGGAGTTGAAAATTCAAAAGTTTCTCCTTTTTTCTTTCCGATAAGCGCCTGTCCTAGTGGAGATTCAATTGAAATTTTTCCGTTTGAAATATCAGCCTCTTCAGAGCCAACAATGTGATAAGTTTTTTCTGAATTATCTGTCATTTTTTTAAGTACAATCTTTGCTCCAATTCCAATATTACCTCCATGGTGTTCTGGTAGGACTTCTGCATGGGCAAGTATTAATTCAAGTTTTTCAACTCTTTCTTCAACCTCAGATTGTTGTTCTCGTGCCTCTTGATACTCAGCATTTTCTGCCAAGTCACCCATAGACTTCGCATATTCAAGATTATCAGCGATTTCTCTTCGCTTTGTTCTCTTCAAATATAGAAGTTCTTTTTGTAATTCTAAATATTTTTCTTTTGTTAAATATTCCTTTTTTTCAGCCATATTTTTGGGAAATTATCTTAAAATCTGCACGTTCAAGTGCGCCCAAATGATACAGGTTTTGGGGGCTAAAGTCAACGAATATAGACTCTACAGAGCAGAGGTTGTTGTACTGCTTAAATATTGGGGTGCATTCTGAGCAATCCAACTTATTGCACCACTCATAGCTCTCATAGCACTAACTTGGTAAGACGTAGGACCACGCTCCAATACAAGAGCAAATGTGTATCGAGGATTATCGTATGGAAAAAAACCTTCCACCCATGAATGCACAAGTTCATTATTCGCTCCAACTTGAGCGGTTCCTGTTTTTGCAGCAACCTTTATACCTGGAACATTAAGTGCGATAGCAGTTCCATTTGTAACAGCGAGTCTCATTCCTCCTCTAACAACATCATAATCAGCTTGAGGAATGTTTGGAAGATTTGTTCTCATTCCTGTTTCCCCCTTAAGAATGACCGGCTCAGAAATATAGCCTCCATTTGCAATTCCAGTCATTGCTCTTGCAAGTTGTAATGGTGTTACCTGCGTTCCATATTGCCCAATTGCGGTGTGGTATGTGTCTCCAAGCAACCAATCTTCCCCATTAAAATTTTTCTTTTTCCAATCCGGAGTCGGAATATTTCCGTTTGGTCCTTTATAAAAATCTGCTGTAGGTGTTCCAAAAAGAAAATCTTTCAAATAAGTATCAATGCGAGTTATGCCCAAACCTTCTTGACCTTTGAATCCTCCTCCAAGTTCATAAAAATAAACGTCAGAAGAAACCGCTAAAGCTTCCTGCATATTTGTCCAACCGTTTACTTTCCAGTCTTTAAAAATATTCGGTTTGGATGGGTCATATGGATTCGGAACAATAAGCGACCCTGTACTTAATATCTTCTTTTCAGGATCAATAATTTTTTCATTAAGAGCAGCCATGGCCAAAAACGGCTTTATGGTCGAACCTGGGGCAAAAAGTCCGTAAACGACTCTATCAAGAGAAGGTTTACCTTTATTTGTAAAATAAGAATTAATTAGTGCTGTATCACTTCCGTCCGTCATCACTTGTGAACTATATTCTGGGTAAGAAGCACTTGCCAAAATTTCTCCTGTTTTAGCATCCATAATAACAGCAGCTCCTCCAAGAAAATTTGATTTAGAAGCAGCACTTGCAAGTGACGCATACAAAGCTTTTTGAATTCCTGCATCAATAGATAGAGCAACTGATCCACCTTGTTCTGGTTGATTGAGGACACTTTGAGAAATAGTTTTTCCTGCGGCATCCACCTCTGTTAATTTAACTCCATTTTTTCCAGTCAAAATATTATTAAAATATTTTTCAACTCCATCTTGTCCTAAAGTTTCATTTTCATAAAAAAACCCAGATGAATCTTTTTTTGGATATTTCACAAAACCAAGCAATAGTGAAAAACCTTCGTCTGTTATATATTTTCTTAAAGAAGTTGCGCTGTCTGGAGATGGTTCATTCCAAGCTAAATTTACTCCATTTCTGTCTGTAATAATCCCTCTATAAGCTGGAACGGCTTCTTTTCTTAAGCGATTATTTGCGCTCCTTTGGTTGTAATATGAGAAATTAAAAATATCCAAATTCGCCGCTCTAACAACCACTACCAAAAATACAAGTGCAAAAAAAACTCCTAAAATAAAAAAAACTCTCCTGCCAATTGGTTTTTCTATCCTTCCTTCAAATTGATTTACATCATAATTTGGAATATTTGATGAGTCTAAAAAAACCTCATCTGGATCTAGATTAAGTAATCTCTTTTTTCTCTTCTTAAAAAAATTTCCAGGCATTATCTTAAACTTTTTTTGATTTCAAAGACACCTAAAAGAATCAAAAATGTAAAAATCAAAAAAAGATGTCCAATAAAAAATCCTCCTTGTCCGTAAATAGTATCTAGTATCACAGCAACAAAAATCGCTTCCGCTTCAGAATAAGTCAGTATAGAAATTAACAGAATTAAAGCTGAAATATACCAAGGAAAAAAAACAGCAGAAACAATTCCAGTCGCAAAAAACAATATTCTAAAAATTATTTTATTATTATTGATATCCATTTTAGTTCAAACGGGTTTACTGGGGCAGTTATTATAATCCTTTTAAACGCATCATTTTCTTGCCCGTTAACCTCTTTTACTGTTCCTAAAACTTGTTTGTTTAATGAATCCTCTACTATATCTCCAACACTAACAGGGCTTCCTTTTGGCACCAAACTTTCATATTGCCCTCCCCCAAGACCTGTAAGATCGATGCTAAATCCTTCTGGATGAAGTACACCTTGAACTTTTTGACCGGGAGTTGTGAATAGAGTTGCTTCTGAAACATTGCCATAAACTGCCGTAATCTTACCTATTTCTGCTCCCTCAAAAAAAACTAAATTTCCATACCTAACTCCATTTTGAGAACTTGCACCTAGAGTTAGTACGTCGTAAATAGAACTCCCAGGAGTACTTAAAACCTGAGCTAAAATTGTATTTTTGGGAACAGAACCTAAAGCAGAAATTTCTGTATTTTTTTGCTCTAATAAATTTTTATCAGCAACTTCTGCTTTGAGAGTTTCAATTTCTGATCGAAGATTTTGATTATCTGTATAAAGCACAGCTCCATTATGAAGAACCGAAAAAATTGGAAGGGAGTAAACAAAAGATTTACCTTCAGCACCAACATATTTTAGAGAACCTTTAAAAGGATAAAGAATTAGAATTGAAAAAACTGAAACTATAAATAAAAATAGTCCAAATTTTACAATACTTGAGTCACCTCTTTTTTTATTGGATGAATGGTAATTCATCCTCGTTTTCAATTAAAGCATCTTCAAAACTATCGACATCAGTAAGAATGACTCCAGCTCCACGGACAACGGCCGTCAACGGATCTCCAGCAACATGAATTGGAATCTTTAAGCTATCCTCAAAGAGCTCTTTCAATCCTCGAAGCAAGGCTCCTCCTCCAACCAAATAAATACCTTTATACATAACGTCGGAAACAACTTCCGGTGGAGTTATTTCAATTACTTCCTTAATCGATTCAATCAAAGTATCAATTGAAAGACCAATAGCTTCTTTAACATCATTATCAGTCACAACAACTTCACGAGGCAATCCTGTAATTAAATCTCTTCCGCGCACAGGCATTTCAAGTGGAGAATCTCCCCTGAAAACATTTCCAATATTTATTTTTATATCTTCCGCAGTTTTTTCTCCAATTAAAATTTTAAATTCATTGCGCAAATAACTGATAATGTCATTATTTAATTTATCGCCTGCGATTTTTATATTTCTTGAATGCACTATTCCCCCAAGAGAAATCACAGCCACATCTGTTGTTCCTCCTCCAATATCAACCACCATGCTTCCAATCGGATCTTTGATCGGAAGCCCAATACCAATCGCCGCTGACATAGGCTCCTCGACAATATAAACTTCTCTTGCTCCTGCGTTTTTTGCAGCATCCCTAACCGCTCTTCTTTCAACATTTGTAATTCCCGAAGGCACACCGATTACTACACGAGGACCAAGCCATCTTGGCTTATGTTCACTAGCTTTTTTTATTAAATAAGCAAGCATTTCTTCACAAACTTCAAAATCAGAAATAACTCCCTCGATGATTGGTTTAACTGCCACAATATGGCCAGGTGTTCTACCAAGCATATCTTTTGCAGACTGTCCGACAGCTACAATTTGTCCAGTTTTTTGATTAACAGCAACAACCGATGGTTCGTTTACAACAATCCCCTCTCCTCTCATCCAAACCAAAGTGTTTGCAGTACCTAAATCGATACCAACATCATTTGAAAATCTTGAAAGAAATTTCTGTTTTATTGAAGCCATTTTATTTCAGTTTTTTTATTATTTCTTCAGTACTTAAATAACTTATCTCACCCTTTTTTCTATCCTTAACTTCAAAACAGTTTTTCTCCATTGTTTTTTTACTTGAAACTACTCGCAGAGGTATACCAATCAAATCTGCATCTGCAAATTTTTCTCCAACTCGCATGTCTCTATCATCGTACAAAACTTCGATTCCTGCATCAGTTAATTCTTTGTAAATTTTGTCGCTAATCTTTTCAACTTCACTGTCGTTGCCTGCCAAAGAAATCAAATGAATTTTAAATGGAGAAACTTCCTCTGGCCAAATCATTTCACCCTCTTTTCCGAAAATTTCAACAATAGTTCCCATAAGCCTGGTCAAACCTATACCGTAACAGCCCATAAAAACTTGTTTTGATTCACCTTTTTCATCTTTATATTTAAGGCCTAGCGCATCTGAAAAACGAGTACCTAAAGTGAAAATATTTCCAACTTCTATAGCCTTTTTCTCAACTAAAGTATCTCTCCTAGCACCAAGCTCGTTTAGAACCTCATCATTCAAAACCTCCTTATTTATGGCTATTTTTTTGGCTTCATCAATATATATAATATCTTCGCCTGATTCAGTCAGAGTTTGGAATTCGTGCGAATATTTTGAAAAGGTTCCTCCTGATGCAAAAGTAATATATGTTTTATCTCCCAAGCCAACTTTCTTAAAAATACCTTCATATGCCACCTTGGCTTTTTCATAGAATCTATTATGCTCAGTCTCATTTTGCGAAAAAGAATATAAAGCCTTCCAATAAAACTCCCTTCCTCTCAGAATGCCTGATTTACTGCGAGTTTCATTTCTAAAAATATCTTTGAAGTCATAGGCATAGATTGGCAAATCTTTATACGAGCTTACATACTGAGTTAAAATATTTGTGTAAGCTTCCTCGTTAGTGAAAGATAAACCAACGTCTGCTCCGTTTTTTAATTTTGTTTTAAACCAGTTATCAACTACAGCATCATCCCAGCGATTTGTTTTTTCCCAAATTTCTTTGTTTTGCAAAACAGAAGTTTTCATTTCTGTTCCACCAATTGAATTCATTTCTTCGCGAATAATATTTTCAATTTTTTTAATAACTCTCAAACCCAAAGGTAGAAGACTGTAAACACCTGCCATTTCTTTAAAAATAAAACCTCCGCGGATTAGCAAATCTGCGTTTTTTGAAACCTCGTCTTTTGGCGATTCAAAGCGTGTTTTTGAAAATAATTTTGACTGTCTCATCCCGCACTAGAAAATGACATCGCTTTTAAAAGCGTGTCCATTTTCAAAATTACCTTTTAATGTGAATTGAAAAACCATGTTTGCAATAAGTTCTATGTTTAAGCTTTTAATGTCATTTTTCAGTGACGGGACGAATGTAGAGACATTCTACTACAAAAAATTAAAATATAGAAAAGATTAACCTAGGCTGCTTCTCTATAAAGTTCAGCCTCAATCATATGAGCAATATCAGCTTTTTTAGAAATACAACTTTGTCCCAATTTTTTAACGTCTCCATACTCTGCTGAATTATTTGATCTTACAACAAGATCAGAAACAACATGAATAAAGGCATTCTCAAAACCGGGAGAGTATGTTGCAGTCCATTTTTTTTCAGCTTCATCATGTCCTTCACCTTGATGTTCATCAAAATAGTCATTCATAACTTGAACTTCAATTGAAACGTAAACCCCCGTCTCCTGTCTCAATTGCAAAGCAATATCAAAAGCTGATCTTTCCTGATCGCTTTCACTTGAAATCATTTCTGGTGTTCCTTTCATAACTTTATTTTATCTACCACAAGGGCATTTCTTATTTTCTAATTCGCTACGCTCATAAGTAAATAATGTCTACCACCCAAAAATCCTGCTCAAATCAGAATAAGTAATTACGATCATAAATATTATAAGTATCAAAAAACCAATACCGTTAATCCAATTTATAGTTCTTGCCTTTATTGCCTTTCTTCGAATGGCCTCAATGCAAACAATAAAAATTCTTCCGCCATCAAGTGCTGGGAATGGGATAAGGTTTATAACAGCAAGATTTAAAGAGATAACAGCCGCAAACGAAAGCAAATAACCAAATCCAAATCTTGAAGCGTCTCCAACAATCGAAATAATTCCAACAGGTCCTGAAACCTGACCCAAATTTGCTTTGGCTTGAACTGCCTGAAATAAGAAAGAATAAATTCCGATCGCAGTATCTTTAAAGGAAGTTATTGTTGTTTGAAAACCTTGCAGAACCGAAGAGACCAAAGAAAGTTTTTTAATTGTAACAAGCACCATCTCAATACCGATTGCAAAATCTTTACTTTCTCCAGATATACCTTTGGTTGGCGTTATGTTTAATGGAATAACTTTTCCTGAGCGGTCAATTTGAAGTGCAATACTTTTGCCATTTGATCCCGCTACAACATTTTTTATATCATCTGGTGTTGGATTTGTAATTATTTTTGCTGTACCTGCCTGTCCGTTAGGCAGGTCAATCTCAGTAATAACATCTCCTGGTTTTAATCCAGAAAGTTCCGCGGGCGAAGCAGAAATAACACTTGAGATCATCAACTTCCCCGTCTCTCCTGGACCTGCAGCTGTAGGTGCCCCTATATAAAGCGAAGTTGAAAACAACATCCACGCAAAAAGAATATTAAAGACAATCCCAGCAATTAAAACCAGTATTTGATTTTTTCTAGGCTGATTAGAAAAAGACAAAGATCTACCTGGCTCTTTACCTGAAAATATTGATTCCTCTTCATTGTTCTCTCCATATATTTTTACAAAACCTCCAAAAGGAATTAGATTCACTGAATAAGTTGTCTCTCCATATTTCCAAGAAAAAATTTTTGGTGGAAAACCAATAGCAAATTCATCTACTCGCATTTTAAATAATTTTGCAAACAAAAAATGCCCAAGTTCATGCGCAAAAATAAGTGCTGTAATGATTATGACGAAAATTATTATGGACATTATCCTAGAATTTCAGCTTCCTTTTTTTGATAATGTTTTTCTAGAGCATCGTTTGCTTCTGTGATAATTTTTTCAACTTCTTTTTTCTGCCTCATCACATCGTCTTCTCCAAGAGTTCCAGCTTTTTTCTTTTTGTCTAAGTCTTCAATAATTTTGTTTCTTTCCTGACGAACTTTTATCTTGGCTTCTTCAAGTTTTTGCTTTGCAACCTTAACAAACGCTGTTCTTGATTCAGTTGTTAGAGGAGGAAAAGAAACTCTGAGTCCTTTGTCATCAACTGATACAGAAAGACCAAGACCAGAAGCAATAATTGCTTTTTCCACAGCTTTGATATTTTGAGAATCCCACGGTGCAATGCGGAGAGTTCGAGCGTCCTCTGAAGCAACTGTTGCTACCTCTTGGATTTTCATCATACTTCCGTAGCTTTCAACTTTCACCGAATCCAAAATTGAAGGCGTTGCTCTCCCTGTACGAATATTTCCAAATTCCTTTGAAACCCATTCCTCAATATTTTTTATGTTTTGTTTTAAGTCTTGCATATAGTGATTATATCAAATTCTACGAAAGAGCAACTAATGAAAGAAGTTGCTTAACTGATGATGAACTTTCAAGATATTTTTCTGCCGTTGCAATACTTGAAATAAGCTCAGAATTATTTTTGTAGTCCTTTAATACTTCGTCTTTTAATAATTTTAAAAAAATATGAATATCTCCTTTTGAAATTTTTTCCTCTTTCAAATCATCTGCAATTTTTTCAACTATTTTTACTCTCTTCCCTTTTCCAGATTTAATAAATTCACTGACTTCTTTTTTAAATAAAATTTGTTCTGTTTTATTTGGTAAAACAATTTGCATCAATCTTGAACGTAAGGTTGGAATCAAAGATTTGAATGATGGAGCTATTACATAAAATTTTGCTGAAACTCCAGGTTCTTCAAGAGATTTTAACAGCGCATTTTGAGCTTCTAAATTTGCAGAATCAAAACCGATAATAATATGCAAAAACTTTTCTTTAATTGGCAGAGCCCCCGCATACTGCCTGATTTCTCTTGCTTTCTCAATAGAAAGTTTTTCATTAGTAAAAACTAAAACATCTGAATTTCCCTGTGTGCTAAATTCCAAATCTTTTGCAAAAAAATCAACAACAGAATCAATATCCGTTTTAAAATTTCCCTCAAAAAATATAGCGTGATGCTCGTTTTTCATAATCACAATGCTTATAGATTTTATGAACCTTGAACTTTCCTACCTTTTTCCAACAATAGCTTTTTTGTAAGTATCAAGATGCTCTAATGCAATACCAGTTCCAAGAGCTACACAATAAAGGGGTTTTTCTGCCACAATTGCCTTTACTCCAGTGCGTCTTAGAACCAAATCGCAAAGATTTCGTAATTGTGAAGAACCCCCAGTCATAGTAATTCCCTGATCAATAATATCTGAAGCAAGTTCTGGTGGAGTTTCTTGCAAAACATCTTTAATAGCTTGAATCATATCGCGAAGTTCTTTTCCAACTGCTCTAACAACTTCATTTGTCTTTATATCAATTGATCGTGGTAGTCCAGAAAGGCAATCTCTTCCTTTTACTGTCATTGTGAGTTCCTCTTCCATCGGCACTGCTGAACCTACACCAATTTTTATATCTTCTGCAGTTTTTTCTCCAACCAAAAGATTATAATTTTTCTTCATGTAATCAATAATTGCATTATCAAGTTTGTTTCCAGCGCATTTTACTGAAGTCGAAGAAACAATTCCTCCTAAAGAAATCACAGCTACGTCTGTTGTTCCTCCCCCAATATCCACGATCATGTGACCTTTTGGTTCGTAAATTGAAATTCCTGCACCAATTGCTGCAAGAATTGGTTCCTTAACAACATAAGCATTTTTAGCTCCAGCTTTTATTGCCGCTTCGATAACAGCTCTTCTTTCTGTCGAAGTCACTCCTGCTGGAACAGAAATCATTACCTCTGGTCTCCAAACATTCCATTTACCTAAAGCTTTTCCGATATAGTATCTAAGCATCGCTTCTGTAACTCGATAATCCGCAATCACACCATCTTTAAGCGGTCTGTAAGCAACAATATTGTCTGGAGTTTTTCCAACCATTTCTTTTGCCTCAAGACCTACAGCAAGTATTTTTTTCTCTGATTCAGAAACAGCCACAACCGAAGGTTCGTTTAAAACAATTCCCTTTCCAGGAATAAAAACTAAAGTATTTGCCGTACCTAAATCTATTCCGAGTTTTTTTGTAAAGATGGACATAATTAGTATTCAGATTTTACTCTTAACTTGAAATATCCACAAGCCCAAAAACAAAATTTACCCTTACTGTGTTTTACATTTTTTTATTCACCATATAATTACTATAAAAATGAAAAAATTCTTTGAGATATCAATCATCGCGACACAGCAAAACAAGGGTAAATTTTGTAGCGGGCAAGGAACTAAATTTCATGATAAACTCTTTTCTACAAATGAACGAGGCATTAAATTTCAAAATAGAAGGCGGAAAAAAACTTAAAGGCTCCGTCGAGATCAAAAAATCCAAAAATGCAGCTGTGGCAATTCTGTGCGCCAGCCTTTTAAACCAAGGTCAAACAACGCTCAAAAAAATTCCAAAAATTGAGGAAGTTTTTCGTATTATCGAAGTTTTGCAAAGTATTGGAGTTGACGTTTATTGGCAAGGTGATGATCTAATTCTTCAATCAAAAAAAATAAATCTAGCAAAAATAAATTCTGAAGCTGCAAAAAAAACTCGCACGGTAATAATGATGATTGGACCTTTAATACATCATTTTAAAAAATTTGTTATTCCTCACAGTGGAGGATGTAAACTCGGAGAAAGAATTGTCACCCCACATTTTTATGCCCTAGAAAATTTTGGTGTCTCTATAAAAACTAAATCTGAAGAGTATTTAGTCGAATCAAAAAATCTTAAGCCTGCTGAATTTGTACTTTATGAAATGGGAGAAACTGCAACTGAAAATGCTCTAATGGCAGCAGCAGGAATTGCTGGTATTTCAAAAATAAAATTTGCTTCTTCAAATTATATGGTCCAAGACCTTTGTCACTTTCTAGTTAAACTTGGAGTAAAAATTGAAGGCATTGGAACATCCACCCTAATTGTCCATGGAAAGAAAAAATAAATGAAAATGTAATTTTCGAAATTAGTGAGGATCCAATCGAAGCAATGTTTTTCCTAGCTTCAGCTATTGTTACAAAGTCAGTTGTAACAATAAAAAAATGTCCCATTGATTTTCTAGAGCTTGAACTTTTGAAACTCAAAAAAATGGGCTTTAAATATGAAATTAAAAAAACCTACAAGGGTGAAAATGGTTTCGTAAATTTAGTTGATATAAAAACTTTTTCTTCAAACCTCACAGCTTTAAAAGAAAAAATTCATCCCTTGACTTATCCTGGAATCAACATGGACAATATCCCCTTCTTTGCTGTTATCGCAACTCAAGCGGAAGGAGAAACTTTTATTCATGATTGGCCATATGAAAAAAGAACAATTTACTATGCAGAACTAGAAAAACTTGGAGCATCAGTTGTCCTAGCAGATCCTCATAGAGTTTATATAAAAGGAAAAACAGCACTGCATGCAACAGAAATTGTAAGTCCTGAAGCGCTTCGACCGGCTGCAATTATTTTGATTGGAATGCTTGCAGCCAAAGGCACATCAATTCTTAGAAATGTTTACTCTATAAAAAGAGGCTATGAGGATATAGCCAACCGCCTCAATAAACTAGGAGCAAAAATAGAAGTATTTTAAAAGTAGTTAACAGTGAGTATTTTAGAGTTTATAGATAGAAAAATATTGGGCATCATTTCTGGTAGAATAGTCTTATGTATATAACTTCAATTATACCAATTGGAAAAACTATTCTTAAAGATGCGCTGACATACCTATCAAAAGACAAATTCGAACCAGGAAGTATCGTTTCTGTTCCACTGAGAGCAAAAAAAGCTTTTGGAATAGTTCTCTCTTCAGAAAACGCCAAAAACTTAAAAGCTGAAATAAAGGATCTAGATTTTAAGATAAAAAAATTAGATCAAAAAATTGAAGCGCGAATTGATCCCAGCTTTATTGAAGCAGCTAAAAAATTTGCAAATTACTCTGCGACTTTCCCAGGTGCAGTGCTTGGATGTTTTATAAATGAAAACATCATCAATTATCTTTCTTTATACAAAACAAAAAGTAAACCTGCCCGCCCTGCTCTGAGCCAGCAGGCGAAGGCTGGCGGGAAAGATTCCAAAACAAAAAATCTTTTTGAGGAAAACGTTATCCAATCCCCCACTGAAGACAGGTTGAATATGGAAAAAAGTCTAGTAAGAGAATCTTTTGCTCAAAAAAAATCAGTAATGATTATTTTACCAACTGCATTTATGTCTGAAAAATATTTTGAAGAGATTTCAAAAGGAATTGAAGAATACTCAGTTTTGATTCATCCTTCATTTTCAAAGAAAAAACTTGAAAAAGCTCTTGAAAAAATATTTTCCTCACCCCATCCATCTGTCATTGTTTCTACTAAAGAATTTTTAGCCCTTACTAAAGAAGATCTAGGAACACTAATTATTGAAGGTGAATCTTCAAGATTTTACAAACTCGATAGAAGACCTTTTATTGACACGAGAGTTTTTGCAAAATTTTTTGCAAAAGAAAAAGGAATAAAAATCATATATGCAGATACCTTGCTTAGAATTGAGACTTTAAATGCAGTAAAAAATGGAGAAATTCTTGAGTATGCAAGACTATCCCAAAAAGTAGCTCATCAAATCAAAATTCTTGGAGTTGATATGAAAGAAAAAAAGGAAGGTAAGAAATTTTCAGTGCTTTCAGATGAATTAATTGAAATGCTCAAATTTGCAAAGATACACAAAAAGAAAGTTTTTGTCTTTGCTTTGCGCCGTGGATTTTCTTCAGAGACTATTTGTAGAGATTGTGGCACTACAGTTTTTTGTGATCAATGCCAATCTCCTGTTTCGACTCACAAAGGTAAAGAAGGCAATATTTTTATTTGTCATCACTGCGGACACAAAATGAATGCACTACAAACCTGTAAAACATGCGGTAGTTGGAGATTGGAATCTTTTGGAATCGGAATTGAACGTGTTGCAGAAGAAATATCAGCGCTCGGAATAACAGTTATAAAAGGCTACAAGGAAAGCAACGGGAGTGATTCACAAATTATCAAGTCGGTTAATGAATTCATAAAAGTTGGCGGAGTGCTTTTAGGAACTGAAGCAACATTAGAAAAACTTCCTTCACTTTCTTCTGACTATGTAGCAATCGCAAGTATGGATTCACTTTTTTCACTACCAGATTTTAGAGTTAGAGAAAGAATAATGCACCTCCTAATAGATGTAAAAAACAAAGCATCAGAATGTTTTTTGATTCAAGGCAGAAACCTAGACCAAAGTGTAATTGAAGAAGGTTTGTCTGGCGACCTAAATAATTTTTACAAAGAAGAAATTGAGGTGAGAAAAAAATGGGGCTATCCTCCATTTGAGATTTTTATAAAATTCACAACAAGTGGAGAAAAAGAAAAGGTAAAGCAAGAAATGGAAAATCTTAGTAATTTTTTTAAAGATTATAATCCAATCATATTTCCTGCTTTCATTAGAATAAAAAAAGGTAAAACTGTTTCTCATATGCTTTTAAAAATACAAAAAGAAAAATGGCCAGACCCAAAACTACTTAAAATGATAGAAAGCCTGCCGTTTAATATTGAAGTTCGTTTTGACCCAGAAAGCCTTTTATAATTTTACTTTTTACGTAATTACGATATCTTTATTACATGCCTAAAGAACAAAAAATAATTCAAGCTGAAGACAAAGTTTTAAGAGCCAAAGCCAAAGAAGTCAAGATTGGTGAAATCACTTCACCTACAATAAAAAAAATCCTAGACCAACTAAAAAAATCTCTGGAACAAGAAGCGGATGGAGTAGCAATTGCTGCGCCACAAATTGGAGTATCTCTACGTATTTTTGTTGTGTCAAAAAGAGCCTTTGAAATAACATCTGGCAAAGAAGGAAAATTTGAAGATCAAGTTTTTATTAATCCAGTAATTACAAAACTTTCAAAAGAAAAAGAAGAGATGGAAGAAGGATGTCTTTCTGTAAGATGGAAATATGGAAAAGTAATGCGCTCAGAAAAAGCCACTATAACAGCCTATGATGAAAATGGTAAAAAATTCTCACGCGGAGCAACTGGTCTAATTGCCCAAATTTTTCAACACGAGACAGATCATCTAGACGGAGTACTTTTTATAGACAAAGCAGACAATATTGTTGACTTACCACCCAAAAAACATGACTAATCAAGATATCAGATTTGTTTTTTTTGGTTCTAGTGAGATCTCTGTAATTGTATTAAACGAGCTTGAAAAAAATTCCCTACTTCCCTCTCTTATAGTTACTCAACCAGACAAACCAAAAGATCGTGGATTAAATATTTCTGAATCTCTGGTAAAAGTTTGGGCAAAAGAAAAAAATATTCCTGTTTTATCACCCCAAAATTTGTCTGATAAAACATTCATTAACTCACTTAAAGAAGAAGTATTGAAAGGAGTAAAGGTATTCGTCTTAGTATCATTTGGGAGAATTATTCCTGATGAAACTCTAAACATTCCACCTCAAGGAATAATAAATCTTCATCCTTCTTTGCTACCAAAACTTCGTGGACCATCTCCAATTGAAACTTCTATCCTAAATGACAAAAAAAATGAAATCGGTATTTCCTTAATCATCTTGGATAATGAAATGGATCATGGACCAATTGTCAGACAGGAAAAAATTGAATTAGAAAAGTGGCCTATTTCAAAGAGCGAACTAACTAAAATCTTCGGAAAAAATGGTGGAAAAATTTTAGCAGAAGAAATATTAAAAGCTGAAGACGGAAAACTTTTACTTCGCGAGCAAAATCACTCTGAAGCTACATTTACAAAAAAATTTACTAAGGAAGACTCCTTGATTGATCTGTCAGAAGATCCATATAAAAACTATTTAAAATTTTTAGCTTTTGAAGACAATCCTGCTCCATATTTTTTTATAGAACACAATGGAAAAAAAATTAGAGTGAAAATCTCAAAGGCAAAATTTTCCGATGGCATTTTTTGCCTAGAATCAGTTATCCCGGAAGGAAAAAAAGAAATGGATTTTGAAAGTTTTAAAAGAGGTTATGGATTCAATCTCTAAAACCTAGCTCCTAATCTTTTTATGAGATTTTTTATTTTTTGATGCCCTCTTTTAAACATTTTTAAATGCTTATTTTTCCCTCTCGTGATTTCATCTACGAGCTCATCTTTAGCAATATCAATTGCTGAAAATAAATCTCCCGCCTGAGCTTCAGCTCTAAAATAATTTTTACCATAATGGATATCAATTTCTGCTCTGAATACATCTCCTTTTAAATGATGCTTTGTTGTTTTACCAAGTTTAATATTTAATTGGGCTTCTTCATTTTCTAAAACAAATTTTCTTACTGATTCAATTCTTTTATCAACATAATCTTCAATTTTTTCTGTTAACTCTATTCCAGCAGATGTGATTTTCTTATTGATCATAGTCATTAATTAACTATTAAAACTTTCCTAACTACCCTAATTATCTCATAATTATGACTCTGATTCACCTGTCACATTACAAGACTTTGCATAATACTTGTTTTTTGATAATATTCTTAAGTTCTTATGAACAAAACCAGTTTTTTCACCAATCATGGTGAAAATATTCCGCGGTAGCTCAGCTGGTAGAGCGGTCCCCTGTTAAGGGATTGGTCGTAGGTTCGAGCCCTACCCGCGGAGCCAACACATGTTAGCTCACTTGTCAAGAGCAGATTGAGACGCTCAATCTGCATCAAAACTTTTTCTAAAAATATCCCAGCTTAAAAAGAAGTTATTTTTTGAGTGCTTTTCTGTTAGAATGTAATTAATGCCATCACTAAACTGGATAGGAAAAGAGAAGATTGTAAATCATGATAAAGATGTTCCCTTTCGCCTACTTAAAAAACACAAAGCACTATCTCTTGGTACAAGTGAGAATTTAATTATCGAAGGCGATAATTTAGAAGCACTAAAAGCACTGATGCCATATTATGTTGGCAAAGTGAAATGTATTTATATTGATCCCCCTTACAACACAGGCAACGAGGGCTGGGTCTACAATGACAATGTTAATTCACCGAAAATAAAGCAGTGGATTGGTAAAGTTGTTGGCAGTGAGGGCGAAGATTTAACAAGGCACGACAAATGGCTTTGTATGATGTACCCTCGTTTGAAACTCTTACGTGACTTGCTTAGCGACGATGGGGTTATTTTTGTTTCCATTGATGATAACGAACACTGTCATTTAAAAATGATAATGGATGAAATTTTTGGAGAAAGTAACTTCATCGGAACTTTTACTGTAAATACAACACCGAATGCAAGAGATTACGGCCACATAGGTAAGATGCACGATTTCTGTATTTTTTATGCAAAAAATATTACACAAACACAAACAAATCTTTTAGAAGATAAAGAGAAAATTTTCAAATATTCTGATAAAATTGGCGGATTCAATATACACCCACTTTACAATAGCAATGTTGCTTTTACTAACGAAAACCGTCCGAATTTATACTATCCATTCTATTTAAATAAGAACAAACCTATTAAAGGCTTTGGAGAGAATTTCTTTGAAATAAGTTTAATAAAAGAAAAAGGCTTTATTGAAATTTTTCCACCAAAATCTGTAAAGGATAATATTCAGTTTGTTTGGCGATGGGGTAAACCAAAATCTCTCACTGAACTAAATAAGGAAATTGTCGGTTATTGTACTGGAGATAATGAATATAGAATAGTCCAAAAGATGAGAACTTCTGAAAAATTGATCCGTTCAATTTTGTCTGAAAAAGAATATACAAGCAGACGAGGTACAGCAATACTTGAAGAAATTTTTGGGATCAAAACTTTTTCATTTCCAAAACCAGTTGAACTCATAAAAGCTTTCTTAAAAGTTGCAACTAACGATGATTCTATCGTTTTAGACTCTTTTGCTGGATCTGGTACAACCGGTCATGCTGTTTTAGAATTAAATAAAGAAGATAAAGGAAATCGTAAATTTATTCTTGTTGAAATTGAAAAAGATATCGCTCAAAAAATCACCAGTGAGAGAGTTCGCCGTGTTAGTAAAAATCTGAACGGAAGTTTTGAATACTGTACACTTGGCAATAAACTTTTCGGTGCTAAGGGTGCGATCGATGAAGAAGTATCTTTTACCGACCTAGCAAATTATATTTATTTTACAGAAACACAAACAAATCTTGAGAAAAAACAAATTTCTGGTAATTTTGTCGGAGAACACAACAAGAATGATTTTTATTTATTGTTTAAAGAAAAAGGTAAAAATACACTCACAAAGTCATTTTTAAAAAATATTACGAAAAATGATCACAAAAAAGTAATTTATGCTGATTTCTGCACGATTCCCGATGATATATTAGAAGCTTATAACATCACATTCAAACAAATTCCATACGAAGTAAAAGTGTATTAAGATATGGCAACAATAGACACAAAACAACTTGAGAGTAATCTAGCGTATTGGTTTAATTTCAAACGCGAACAGGTTGACGTTGAGCATAAAGGTGACATCCCGTGGACTGATCGTAAGAAAAAGTTAGAAATAATAAAATCTGTTTTTGCTTTAGCAAATAATCCAGGAGGCGGGGTTATTATTGTCGGGATAGATAAGAACAGTAAGCGAGTAGGTTTGTCTAAGGATAAATTTGATTCGTTTCAACATGACTCTTTAAATAGAGAATTAAAAAATCGAATTGGAAGTCAAGATGTTCAAGTTGACGTTGAAAAGAGAGAATTACCAATACAAGGAATTCAAAAAATTAAAAGGTTTGTTTTTATAGTTGTACAACCAACTAATGAGTACCCTCTTATTTATAGCGGTAAACTTGAAAAAAATAATGAGGATGAAGGTGATTTTACCTCTAATATTTTTTTAAGACCGGGTGCATTATATATAAGAAATAAAGGTCCGATAGAGAACAAAGAAATAGCAACACCGAAAGAGTGGCAAAGTATTATAGAAAATACCTTAAGAAAATATAGAACTGAATCAGACCGAAGAAAAAGTATCGAACCAAAAAAAACTTATACGAAATCTATAGCAAGAAAATATAAACCTCAAAAAAGTCGTTTTGACGAAGAACTTATAATAAAAAAATAATTTATGTCAGAGTCAATTATAGATATAGAAAAAATTAAAAATGGAAAAGGATACTGGTACATCAGAATACGTCCCACTGATGAATTTTATGATAAAAATCTTTTTGGTATGACTCAATTGAGGGAAATAATAAATTCAACCCAGCTTCGTTATCGTGGGTGGTATTATCCACACATTCAAAAACCTACCGTTATTGGCGACGGAGTCTTAGGGGACAGTGTTTCTTTTGAAGGTTTTCTTGAATATTGGAATTTTTACAGAAGTGGACAATTCGAACACTATTTTGCAATGAGAGAGGATTTCACAATCAACCCAGAAAAATTAGAACAAATAAAATCTAGTTTTCCCTTTAATAAAGATGACGGTAAGGGTATTGAAAAACTATTAGAAATTGTTTCTACAATCTACAGAATGACTGAAGTATACTTATTCGCTACAAATTTGGCTCAAAACACTCACTATAAAAATATAACAAAATTTGAAATTACTATTGAATTAAAAGGGGTAAAAGATAGAATGTTGTTTATATGGGAATGGGGGCGTGAGTTGTGGGCACCTTATATTTGCCATCGTGTTGATGATACTATTCGATTTCAAAATGTGTATAAAAAAGATGATCTTATTTTAAATTCTAAGAAAATTGCATTGGACCAGATTAAAGAAATTTTTGAAAACTTTAATTGGGAAAAACCAAACATGGAATCAATTTCTGCTGATCAAGAGAAATTCTTAAGTGGAAGATACTAAAATTATGCAACTCAAAAAATATCAAAAAACATCAATAGAGAAACTTAGAGAATATTTAAAAGAGGTTCAAAAGGATGGACCTAAAAAAGCTTTTAATAACATTACCTCTGAAGATGCTCCAAAATACAAGGAAAGTTTTTTTGGCGAAGTACCGTTTGTGTGTATGAAAATTCCAACAGGAGGAGGCAAAACGCTTGTCGGCTGTAATGCTTTGTCGGAGATATTTCAGACAATTTTAAAGCATAAAATGGATCGAGGCATTGTGTTGTGGTTTACCCCGTCGGAAGCAATTAAAACTCAAACCCTTAGGAAATTCAAAGACCGTACCGATTGGCACAGGCAGACAATAGACGAAGCTTTTGATAATAAAGTTATAGTTTTTTCAAATGAAGAAGCTCTAAGAATTCGTAAAGGTGACGTAGAAAATAATATTTGCATTATTATTGCAAGCTTAGAAGCCTTTAGAAAAGATAAGTCTTTACAGAAAAAGTACAAAGTATACAAGGAAAATGGAGAACTTATTAATCATTTTGAAAATATAAAAGATGAGGGAGTTTTAGAAAAAGATAGCGAAGGCACAGTTATCAATTCTCTTGCAAATGTCGTAAGAATGGATAATCCACTTGTAGTAATTGATGAGGGGCATAAGACACAAACAAAACTGTCTATTGATTTTATTAAGGATTTGAATCCATCTTTTATTATTGAATATACAGCGACACCCCGCTCCGGAAGTAATATTCTTGTAGATGTCTTTGCTTCTGAATTAAAAGAGGAACAAATGGTAAAAATCCCGATTGTACTTGAGAGTGCTGTTCAATGGGAAAGTGCGCTTGATCGTGGAATAAAAAAACGCTCTGATCTTGAAAAGGAAGCTAATAAGAACAAAAAAGAATACATCCGACCAATTGTTTTGATACAGGCACAACCAGAAAGCAAAACGAGTAAACATGTAACAGTTGATGTTGTAAAAGAATATCTACTTAAAGCTAAGATTCAAGAAGAAGAAATTGCTATAAAAATTTCAGGGAAAAATGAACTAGAGGGAGAGAATCTATTATCGAGTAAATGCAAAATCAAATATATCATTACTGTTAATGCATTGGCTGAGGGGTGGGACTGTTCTTTCGCTTATGTCTTGGTATCTCTCGCTAATGTAGGGGCAAAAATTGCTGTTGAGCAGATTATCGGACGAATTTTACGAATGCCCTACGCAAAGAAAAAAGAAAACGAAGATTTGAATAGAAGTTATATTTTTGCATCAGCGAAGAATTTTAATGAGGCGGCGGAAGCAATCATTACAGGACTTGAAGATAACGGCTACAGCAGATCTGATTTTATTGACAGTACAAAAAAAGAGCTGAAATATGAACTTGAAGTCGAAAGAGCTTTTAAAAAAGATTTGGCGGTACCAATGGTAAGCTTTGGAGGAGAAAAGCTATCTTTTGAGGATTTGATCGGAGAAGATTTTGAACTTTCAAAACAAGATCATAAATTTGATTTTGATATTCATTTTGATAATGACGGACGTGCAATTATTGATATTAAAAAAGAAAATGAATGGATAAGGGAGTCGCAGAAATCGTTAAATTTGATATATCAAGATAGACACGTGACGGAAGCTGAATTAGTACAGTGGCTTGATAAACGATTAAGATTTACCATTATCGAAAGGAAAGAAAAAGTTGCTTTTATTGAAAAAGCTCTTGAGTATCAATTGAGCGTTAAAAAACGAACACTCACTGAATTGTCAGTGAATCGTTATCTTTTACTTGAAAAATTAAGTGCTGTAATTTCCGATATTCTTGAAATTTATGCCAAGAAAAAATTTGATGAATTTATAAAAAAAGGAAAGATTACTGCAAAAGCACTTGATAAATTTCCTGCAACAATAATTATTAATCAGGAAATTCCACAGACATTTAATAAAAGTTATTATAAAAAAGTTGATAAACTAAATAGTGAAGAGAAAAATTTTGTCGAAAGACTTGATCTTGATAAATTACCAAATGTTGAATATTGGGTACGTAACCGAGAAAAGAAAGATCCATTTTATATACAGGGATGGCAAAGAAATAAATTTTATCCTGATTTCGTTGCTGTGACTAAAAAAGGCAATATTATCGCTTTAGAATGGAAAGGAGAAGATCGGGTAGGCAATCCAGATACAGACTATAAAGAAGTAATAGCTAAAATATGGGAGAAATTAGGGAAAGGCAAACTACACTTTTTCTTGGTACACACAGGAAATGTTGAAAAGGTACTTTCAGAATTAAAATCTTTGTAATTTTATTCTGTTAAAGACAATTGTTTTTCCTTTAATATTATTTTTGATTTAAAACAACTTAATAATTCCCTTTTCTCGACATCTTTGCCTTCTCTCAAAATAAACTTAGCGTAATTTCGGATATCTATCTCACCAATTTCTATTTTTTCATTATTCCCTAATATGACTCGTTGAAACCTTTTAAATCTTTCCACTTCAGTTTTTATTTTTTCTTTGATACCAATTTCATTGAGATCTATTTTTTCAATTAATTTCACAAATTGTTCGATCAAGAATTCTTCATTGATGTATCCGCATTTGCAATTTTTATCCTTGGCTTTGGTACATCCGTAATAAACATGTCGGTTTACACTTCCGTTATTTAGTTTTTTGAATTTTTCGTCTGCACAAATTCCAGATCCGCATAGTCCACAGGTCATCAGTTTAGTGAAAGCAAATTCTTTGTTTTCAACCCTTAGGACATTACTTTTGACTTGTTGTTGTACCTGATCAAATAATTCTTTAGTTATTAAGGGTTCATGTTTTCCAGTATAGAAATTTCCACTTTTAATCGGATACTCAAAAACTCCATAATAAAATGGGTTTTGCAAAGTCAAATATATTCCGCTAAGTGTTAAACCTTTGTTACCTGTTATGCTTTTGAAATTTAATTCAAATTTCAGCCAATTAAATATTTTTCTTCCACTCCATTTTTCGTATGCGACTTTTTCAAACATCTTCTTTATTATTGGACCTCTTTCTGGATCAATAATTGCCTGACATTTTCTATCTATATGTCTTTCATTCAAGTAACCGACTGGAGGCGGGCATGGGCGCAACCCCATTTCACATCTTGTTCTCAATCCCCTCTTTACATTAATACTTTTATTATCATTTTCTAATTTTGCTTGGGAACAAAGGATCATCAGTAAAAACTTTTCATTGGGAGAATTTCTGAATTGCTGTCCGTATGTTCGAATCTCGACTAAAAGTTTTTGATCCAAAAGATCAACAACACTTCCTAAATCTCCTGCATTTCTTGAAAGCCTATCTGGTGCCCAAGTAAGTATTCCATTAAATCTTTCTCTTTTGATATCTTCCAGAATTTCTTTGAAGACAGGACGTTGTCCAGAATCTTTTGCTGAGTGTGATTCCCTTCGAATATCAATAACATCAAGTCCATCACGTTCAGCGATCTTAAGCATTTCCTTAACTTGAGATTCAATTGATAATGCTTGGCGCTCGTCTTGCTCGGTTGATTTTCTGGCATACAAAACATATTTAACTTTTACGCTTGGGATTACTACCATGTTCCCTATTAAACCCACTGTGGCTTGTTTTTCCATGTATAGATGATGTCGCAACCACCGATGGTGCAAACTATGCAGACTAAGGGATTTATTTCATGGTCGTGTGTGCTCTTAGCAAAAATAACTATATGCGATATGATGTTAGCCAGATACAAGAAATTCTTGTATCTGGGAATCTACAATTAAATATATAAGTAGCCTAAACCTAAGCAAGTTGCTGGGCATGGTGAATAGTCGAGTTACGCATAAAAAACCCATCATAGGGTTGCGTAACTCGCCATACAGGGAAACTTGTATGAGAGTCCTCGGACTCTACCTGTGGTGGGCTTTTTGTATCTCACCATATTTATAAAAATTTAATAAAAAAATATGGATGAAATAGTTTACATACTTATAAACGAAGCAATGCCAGGATACGTTAAGATTGGTATTACTGATGATTTAAATAGAAGAATTATGGAATTAAGCCGTACTTCAGTTCCTGTACCATTTGAATGTTTTTTTGCAAAAAAAGTCAAAGATTCAAGAGATATAGAAAAAAAGATGCACGCTACTTTTGCAAAAGATAGAGTTGACAGCGGTGCTGGTCGTGAATTTTTTATGATTCCCCCTGAGCAAGCTGCAGCGGCTCTAAGTATGGTTGATGGAGAAGATATAATTCAGCATGATGACTCAATTAATACAGAGCAAGAAAAAATTGCCCTAGCCGAAGTAAGAAGTAGACGCCCAGTTTTTAATTTTACAAATGTTGGCATAACGTCCGGATCTACTCTAAATTTTTATTTGGATGAATCAATTACATGTACTGTTTTTGATGCAAGAAAAGTTAAATTTAATGAAGATGTTGTTTCTTTATCTGACGCTGCGATGCAAGTGTTAAAGACAAAGGGTTTGAATTGGAAAGCCGTTTCTGGACCAGGAATATGGATGTTTGAAGGAGAAACTTTAGATGACAGGAGAAAAAGAATGGAACAAGAATAAATTATTTTCTAATATATTCGAAATTAGCGGGGAGACTGGTTGAACCTATTTTTTTTCTGTCCTCTTCCAATTGTTTATCAATCCGCTCAATTTCTTTCTGAAAATCTTCAATTTTACTTTTTAGAATTCTTCTACGAACAGATCGAGGTATTTCAATAGTGTGGGTATTTTCCTTTAATTCTAGATCAAATTTTAATTTTCTTACCTCTTCCGCCAAAAGGATTAATTTTCCGCGAAGGTTATTTGGATTGGCAAATTTAGGGTGGCGTTTTTCAAGATAAAACATTAGCATTTTCAAGTTATCCTTTTGAATTAATTTTATAGCTTTGTTTTCGACGTAGTCGTTCATGTAATCATCACCATCACCTTGAGCCTTTTCCACCACTGATCTAAATTTTTCATTTTCTTTCATCCAGCGATATACACTTTGGCGTGATAAGTTAACCGCTTTACAGGCACTTTGGATATTGTGTCCGGTTCTGAGTTTCTCCAGAAATTCTTTTTTATAGCTGGGATTCTTCACTGTTGCGGATAATCTTTGTCTTTATTTTCGTAAGTTTCTCGTAGCGTCTTATGGCTAGGTCGCAAAACGTCGGTTCAAGCTCTACCGCATACACTGTACGGCCCAATCTTTCAGCACAGATCATAGTGCTCCCTGATCCAGAAAAACTATCTAGAATGATCTCTCCCAAACGAGTACATCTTCTTATAGCTTTTTCATGAAGTATTGGTGGTTTTGAGGTTGCGTGTTCGTATTCATTTCCAGGAAGTCTTTTAACTGCCCAAATATCTAGGTGGTCCAAAGTTTCTTGAAGTAAGTTGTTGCCAGTTGAAAAATTTTTGTTCATGATCTCGTTCAAATCTGTAATGGATTCTGTGAGATAAGGTTTTCCTCGAGTGCCATATGTACATGGTTCGTAACATTTCGAAAAAGCGATTCCTGGAGTAGGGTTTTGCCCATTTTTGATCCACAAACACACCCTCTTATTTTCCACCCCAAGCTCTCTGTATATTTCCTGAATTAGACCTATGTACTTTTGGTCTGACCAATAAAAGACATGTGAATCACTTCTGGTTACTACTAATGCACACTCAAGGCTTTTCTTCAAAAACTTTTTATATTCCTCATAGCTTCTATTATCATTTACATTGCCACCATAATTCTTTTTTCCAAATGCACCTTTGTTGTAGTCTAGATTAATATTGTAAATCGGATCAGAATAAATCATCGAAGCTTTCTTATCCCCAAAAAGTTTTTTGAGAACCGCTGGATCTGTTGAATCTCCACAAATTAATTTATGCCGCCCCAAAATAATTATGTCGCCTAATTTTGTCTGAGGATTCTGTCTTGCTTTTTCAAGTTCCCTTTTTTCGTCAAAATCATCATCTTCTGCTTCTAGTTCTTCTGTCCATACATCATTTAACTCCACCATATCGAACCCAACATCTTCAAGGACATCTATTTCAAAAAGTTTCAGTTTTTCGAAGTCCCATTCACCGTCATTAATATTGCTTTCCAAGGCAACCTTATTTCTTTCATCTTCAGTAAGTTTTCGATTGGGGACAAGAACGGTAACTTCCATAATACCAAGTGCTTCAAGGGCCAGTTTTCTTTGGCTCCCAGAAAGAATCGTGCCGTCTATGTCAATAACAAGAACAGCATGAAAACCTCTTTGTTTTATTTTTTCAATTAATTTTTCTAAAGCTTCTCTTAGTAAGGTACGTGGATTTTTTGCCCAAAATAGTAATGAACTAACTTTCCAAACTTCTGTATGCCATACGATTTTTTTCATAACATTTATTTTTTAATTAATAATTTTTGAAATTTCAAACAAACAAAAAAGCGACCGTCGCTATCCCGAAACTGGTTCGGGGGCGACAGGCCGCTTATCTCTTTTTATTCAGAGCGCGTCTGTATTGAAATATTCAATTCTAATTCTACAAATACTTCGATCTCTTCTTCGGACTAGGTTTTTCTAAGAACACAATCTAATCGAAGGCCTAATTCTCCATTGTTATCCTGCACAGCTAAATCCAAAGGGATCTTTGTTGTTATATTTAAATGATCAGGAAACAGAAAACTAGCAAATGCTTGATTCCCTTCAGCCTTTATAGTTTCAAATTCAGAAACAACCGATAACCTTATCGATTCTTCATCTTCATTTGATTTTAAAAGGGCTTTTATTTTTTTCTCAACATTTTTCATAAGGTTATATCCACTAGGTTTGAATGTTCTACCACAGCTAAGGACCTCCAGTATAAATTTTTTTTCATTCCTTATGAACCCGATTGAAAAGTTTTTTTCTTTTGATTCTTCCATATTTTTATTACTTGAATGATAAATCGACCCGAGCAAAGACATTAAGTTTGCCTATGTATACATTATAATGATTTTTTTGCTGTTTTTACTATTGCCTGTCTCACCTTCTTTTTTCAACATTCAAAATAACCCTTATATATCAAGGGTTTTTTCAGTATCAATTTTACGAAATTTAATAGACCAAATTTGCTCTCCCATTTTGAGTTACTTCTATTGCCAGAGTATGAGCATAAAATTTTTCACAAATAATTTTTTTATATAAAAATAGAGGGTTCAGCTTCAAGCCGTCCCCTCTTGTTTTCACGTCTCAACTTTCTGCTTTGAGAGCCACCGTGACAGATACCACGCTCCGTAGAGTGCGATGACTACACCAAACCACTGAAATGGTGTGAGTTTTTCGCCGAGCATAAAACTCGCTCCCAGAATTACTGCTGGAGTTTCTCCTTGAGCAAGGACACTGGCTTCAGTCGTCGGAAGATTTGCAAAAGCAAGCAAGTTCGCTTGCCAGTAGAGAAATCCTCCCACGAAGGCAAAGCTAATGAGCAGTGCTACAAGTCTTGGGTTAGCAATGGCTGTCCAAGATGATCCAGTGCTCAAGGCAAGCCCAAGCAAAGTGAGGCCAACCATCGCCCAGAAGCGGTAGCTATGCTGGGTATATATTAAAAAAGTGAAATATATTATAATAATTACATATTAAAGTGCTGATGTAATTAATTTTTTATAAATAAACCATAATGAAACTTTCGAAAACAATACTAACTTTTATTTTTGCACTAGTAATATGCTCATCATTATGGATTTTCGGTTTTATAAAAGTTGGCTCAGTCAGCAGTTCTAATTTCCAGATTAGTCAGTCTATAAATGGCAACTGGAAAAGACTTTACAGCCAATCGTTTGGGGTAAAGTACGAAACAAAAAGTTTTGAATTGACACCACAAAATGGCCAAGTGAAAGTTCAAATAAATCAGACAACTCTTCCATTTGCTGATATTGAATTTGTTCACTTGAATGCTTGCGGTGCAGATATCAATCCAGAATACGCCAAATACGTTTCAACTGGTGTCAGTGTTCTATCCGACATATCAGCAGATGATAATAACGTAATCGTCAATCATGAAAAACCGATTGAAATTCTTTGGAACATACCAAGCGGATGTTCTGGTACTGCAACGATGACAATGAAAGCCAATGAATATACTTCTAGCGAAGCAAACGCTGTTCGTTTCCCTTATGATGGAGTCAATGACCAAAGCTATAATTTTAGAAACAATAAATCCATAAAAGTTGACGGGACACTTAGTCAAGTCGACGGATTGGTTAAACCCACATATTCCGCTCTTTGGCATTCAAATACAGGCCATCCGGATGGTTATACATATATTTATATGAATGACGACGCGAAAAACGTTTATCTTTCCTATGATATTACCGGTGATAATACCAATGAGCATGGACCGGACTGGCTCAAAATTATTGCCCTAAATACAAAAGACGGAAAACAAAAAACGTATAAAATTAATGATGATCCAAGCCAGTACGGTCAATGCGGTTTCGGTTTAACAAGCAAAGTTTCATATAAACATGAGACTTGTGACGTTGAGATTCCGAAGTCGGATTTAGTTGGAAATCAATTGAACTTCTATTCTTTGTATTACGGCACCTTTTCTGGAGCTCAATTTCAGTATCTTGGAGTTTCTTCCTCACCATCAAATACCTTGCCAGTTATAAAAGGTGTAGCTGTTGATAATAGTGGGAGCGGAGCTACAATCTCATCAGTTAAATTTGGAATTAGAGACAGGGATACTAATCCTGATCCAGACACAGATCCAGACACAGTCCTCCAATATAATGGGATATGTACTGCGGATGATGGAACTTTTAATTCATCAAGCGAAAACTTTACTTGTACTGCAACAGATCCCCTTTCCTACGGAGTTAATTATGCAGTTGATTTAGAAGTTTTTGAGAATGACAGTGATACACCAAGTGTTATACCAAATGGCAATGGCCAAATTAATTTCACCCTTTATAATAATGACTATTCCATCATTCATACTTTCGCCAGTGGGGATGTAAATAACGGCACAATCCCCATTGGCCAGTTTGTTAAGTCCGGGGATTTGCTTTATGGGGCGACAGCGCCAGATTATGTTGGTGAGGGTGACGGTGGTGTTATCTATTCAATTCATCCTGATGGTAGCGATATGACTGTCCTACACACCTTTTCCCTTGAAAGTGAGTACTCCGTCAGCGGTGCTCTGGTTGCCTCCGGCTCAGTTCTTTACGGGATTGTTCAATATGGTGGAGACAATAATCACGGTGGAATATTTAAAATAAATATGGATGGCAGTGGCTATAGTCTGATTTATTCATTTCACGTCGACAATGGTTATGATTCACAGGGCTCTCTTATTATCGTCGGGGGCAGACTTTATGGGTTAAACCAATGGGG
>CAIRYW010000017.1 GCA_903882905.1 uncultured bacterium
ATCTTAATCAAAATCTCTAAAAAATTCCCTAATTCTTTTTTACTTAAATTTGATACAGCTTTAGAAATAAACTTACTAGCAATTTTCTTTGCTGCATTAAGTTCCTTTTTACCTTTCGCTGTAATGGCAATATTCACAGACCTTCTATCCTCAAGATTTGATTTACGTGTTAACAATCCTGAATTTATTAGACGTTCTATCATCTCAGTGGCTGATGGTGAACTTATACAAAAATACTCCGAAACCTCCTTCATCGAGGGACTCTTTTTACTATTTACAAAATAGAGCACCCTCATCTGCACCATTGAAGGGATTGATTCATTTGTATTTTTGCCAAAAGCTTCTTTTAATTTCTGATTGAATGAAAATAAAAGCGATGTAATTTTTTCAATATCTTTTTGCATATAGTTAGTTTACCTAATAGTTAGGTTCCCTAAGTATATAGCAAAATGGAAATCAAGTCAAATAATAATTTGCTCCTGAAATTTGGCTAAGCAAAAAACACCTTTCTTATTTTCATCACTAGGTGGGCAAAATCGGTTTCTTGTTCTCTACGAGGATAAGGAAGATTGATTTTAAATTCCTCTCTGACCTTCCCTTCTTTTACAAGAATAATTCTTTCTCCGAGTGAAACAGCTTCTTCTATGATATGAGAAACTAAAACTATAGTTTTTCCTGTTTCTTTCCAAATCTTAATAATATCGTCGTGTAATTCTGCGGTCGTAATTGCGTCCAACGCAGAAAACGGTTCATCTAAAAGCAAAACTTCTGGCTCAACAGCCAAAGCTCTTGCAATTCCTACTCTTTGCTTTTGTCCACCAGAAAGATCTGTGGGAAATTTTTCACTTAACTCTGCAATGTTCATTAAAGTTAAATATTTGTGGACTTCGTGAGTGAGTTTTGGATCTTTGATTCCCTTTTGTCGTAGTCCGAGTGCAACATTTTCAAAAACTGTGAGCCAAGGAAACAGAGCTCCAAATTGAAATGACATGGAAACATTTGCAGGTTTAATTAATTTACCAGTTGTTGGTTGTTCAATATTTGCAATCATTTTTAGGATTGTGGTCTTTCCACATCCTGATGGACCAATAAGACAAACAAATTCTCCTTCTTGCACGCTAAAAGAAACATCTGTTACAGCTTCATCTTTTTCGCCAACATATATTTTGCTAACAGATTCAAAAATTATTTTTTTTGGTATTTTATTTTCTTTATCCATATTACTCAAATCTAAATCTCTCAGCCTTATGTAAAAGTTTTTGCCAAACAAATAAATTCATAATTGCTATAAGAACTACCATAACCAAAACTGAATAAATAAAAAGTGTGCCATTACCACTCGAGGATGCATGAACCAAAAAACTACCAATTCCGAAAAGATCATTACTTTCGACTCCACCTGGAATATAAGTATGAATTGCTTCGGCAACTATTGTTAAGTTCCAACCTTGGGCAAAAGCCAAAATCGAACCGGTAACCAGTTCTGGAAAAACTCCAGGGAGTATAACTTTTTTAAAATATGATAATTTTGTAATCCCAAAAACTTTGGCTGCATAGGTAATATCTTTTGGAATAATCTTTAATCCCCCAACTAACGTAAAAACAATATTCCAAAGCATACTTAAAAACAAAATAAAAATTGCTGCACCATTCAACATTCCAAATCTAACAAAAAGTAAAATAACGATTGGAAAAAGTGCCAAAACTGGGATTGATTCTAAAATATCAAAAACTGGCAAAAGTATTGCTTCAAAAAAGCGATTATAAACAGCTAGAATTGCTAAAGGAAAAGCAATAATTACAGCCAAAACATATGCAATAAAAAGTCTGCCGAAAGTTGCAAACGAAGCTTCAACAATATCTCCTAGAGAAAAATTTTCTGGTTGATTAGAATTTAGTGCCGGAAAAAATCTAAAAACAAAATACATAGCCAAAACAATTATCAAAGGTGCCAATAAAAAAGTATAAAATTTTTGAATTGGAGTAGCTGGATAACTCAAAAGAAACCTCCTATGATAGTTTTTTACATGCTTGTGATCCCTGCTGATTTCTCGCATATAAACATTTTAACTCTTTTTGGCTAGAAACAAAATTTCTATCTTACGGAAAAATAACCTACAATGATAAGAATGGAAATAGACGACAATCAACTAGTTAAAGATTACCTTAATGGATTAGAAGGTTCTTTTGAAATTATAGTAAAAAGATATACAAGGCCCTTGTATTCTTTTGTGTGGAGACTCTGCGGAAATAAGGAATCATCAGAAGACATAGTTCAAGACACCTTCCTTAAGGTTTGGAAAAATCTTAAGAGATTTGATCTGGAAAGAAATTTTAAAGTTTGGATTTACGCAATCGCTCGCAACAGTACATACGATTTCCTAAGAAAGAAAAAATTGATTATGTTTTCTGAAATGGACAACACTGAGGATGATTCGACTTTTGAAGAAAACATCGCTGACGCGACTCCTTTAGCAGACCAATTATTTGAAGAAAAAGAAACATCTAAATTAATTGATGAATCAATAAAAAATCTTCCAGAAAGATACAAGGAAGTTGTTATACTTCGACATGAAACCGGAATGACGTTTGAAGATATATCAGACACGCTCAAAGAACCTATGAATACTGTCAAAAGTCGATACAGAAGAGCTATTATGAAAATGCAAGAATCACTATTATTAAATGCACCAAAAAAGGTTTAAAAGTCGTATTTACAAGGGTATAATCAAACTAAAATGACAATAACAGATTTAGAAAAAATTTCTCTCAAGTTGGATATGATTCCATGTGAATACAACTTAGAGGATAAAATAATAGAAAAAATTGAAAAAGCTCAAAGACATAATGCTCGCATTAAGTTAGAGTTTTTTGGTGTTTCTCTTTTTGCGATTATAGGAATTGGTGTTTCCATTTTTGCAAAAATTTTCTCTGATTTTCAAAATTCAGTTTTCTATGATTACGCATCAATTTTATTTTCAGACACAAGGTTTGCTCTGACGAATTGGAAACCTACTTTATTGCTCCTTGTTGAATCTGCTCCGATTCTAGATATTTTTATCATTGTCACAATAGTAGGAGTTGTGCTTTATCTATTATCTAAAACAACAAAAGAGGCTTCAATATTTTTACAACATAAATTAATTTACAAATAAAATGGAAAAAATAGAAAAATTTTTTGAGTCAAAAAAACTACATAAAGTAGTTATAGTTTTATTATTATTAGGAATAATCCTTTTTATATTTGAGGCAGGTGTATTAGTTGGATATAAGCAGGCCTTCTTTTCTTGTCATTTAGGTGAGAACTATTACAAAGATTTCGAAGGAAAAGAAGTTAATGAGCAAATACTTCCAAACATTGATACTCAAAATTTACCAAATTCTAATGGGGCAACAGGATCAATATTAAAAATTTCCTTGCCTTCTGTTGTTGTTGCAGATAGAGATGGAGTGGAAAAAACTATTACACTAACAGATGACACAATCTATAGAAAATTTAGAGGAGACATTTTAGCAACTGATTTAAAAGTTGGTGATTTTGTTGTTGTTATTGGTTCTCCAACAGAAAGTGGAAATATCGAAGCAAGACTTGTTAGAGTTATACCTCCCCCACCACAAGTAAACCAAAATGCTTTAGGTCAAAGCACAACTAGTAGTAGTTCGATTACAAAATAATAAAAAAATAATGAAAAGTATTTCGTACCTTTTTTCTGGCGTTTTTTATAAGAATTTATGGCAATTTCATAAAAAGCTCTCAATTTTAGGTGTGATTGTTTTAGCCAGCACTGCTTATGGCTCTGTAAAAATAATTCAAAATATTGGAGTCGGTACAAAATATGTCTTAACTGAAGCTCAAACAGGAACAATCCTTGGAACAGTAACTGGAACTGGACAAGTCGCAGCATCAAACCAAATTGACCTAAATAATAATGTCTCAGGCACAGTCCTAAGTGTTAATGCTATTACAGGACAAAAAGTTAATGCAGGCGATTTAATAGTTGAAATAGACCCTACCACCGCAAGAATTTCTTTACAAAATGCACAAATTGCTTTAGCAAAACTTCAAGAACCGACCGATCCCCTACAACTCGCAACAGATCAAAATAATCTTAACAGTGCAGTAACTTCAAAAGCTACAGCCGAAACAACCGGAATAAACAATGTTTCAAGTGCGCTTATTGATATGACAAATGTTATTTCTGGACTAAATACGATGCTATATGACAAAACAGGATATCTAAATTCTTCACAATTAATTTCTATGCCGGATATTGCCAGAGCCGATGCTTTGAGCGCTGGAGTCGCATTTGATCAAGCAAATAATATGTATAAACAAAATATTGCGAACTCAAAAAATGTAACAAGGGATAGTTCTTCTGCTGATATCGATAAGTTAATTTCCAGTACACTTGATACAGCAAAAGCTTTGGCACAATCAGTACAAAACGCAAAAGTGGCCGTTGATTACATAAAAAACCTGGACACAAGTCAAAGTGCTTCCGCAAACACAACAACTGCTGAAAATAATTTAAGCTCTTGGACTTCAACAATGAATTCAGATGTTTCGAGTTTGCTTAATTCTAAAAACACAATAGATAGTTCAACAAACGATATTGAACAACAGACTCTTACTCTTAAAAAACTTCAACAAGGAACTGATCCTCTAGATATTCAATCAGCACAACTTAGTGTTGAAACCGCTCAAAATAATTACAACAAATATTTTGTAAGAGCTCCTCTTGATGGGATCGTAGCAAAAGTTAGTGTCCAAGTCGGAGATCAAACAACCGGAAGTGTTGGGACCTTCATATCAACTTCAAAAATTGCAAATATTTCTTTGAATGAAGTCGACTCAGCAAAAGTTGCTATCGGCGACAAAGTTAATTTAACATTCAGTGCAATAAATAATTTAACAATCACAGGAACAGTTGCTCAAGTTGATCTCGTTGGAACGGTTAGTCAAGGAGTTGTAACTTATAATATACAAGTTGCATTTGATACCGATGACACAAGAGTAAAACCTGGAATGAGTGTTAGTGCCTCAATAATTACCTCAGCAAGTCAAAATATACTAGTAGTCCCTTCTTCTGCAATAAAAACCCAAGGAAATATCTCTTACGTTCAAGCGTTTAAAAACCCTGTACCAAAAAGTTCTGAATCAGGATTTACATCAAATGAAACTCCAATTCAAATTATTGTGCAAACAGGAGCCTCTGACAATACAAACACAGAAATTACCTCTGGATTAAAAGTTGGAGACCAAGTTATCACAAAAATAACAGCATCCGCAACTGGAGGTACAACTAGTCAAACACCAAGTTTACTTAGTGCTGTCGGAGGTAGAACAGCTGGTGCCGGAGGTGGCGGTGCAAACTTTAGACCGACAACTGGTGGAGGAGCCGCAAGAGGAAACTAGAGAAACTGTCTGAAAAAAAATGATTGAAATAAAAAACGTAAAAAAAGTATACAAAACTGGTAATGTAGAATTTGAAGCTCTTCATGGAGTTAGTTTTAAAGTGGAAGATGGAGAATTCGTAGCCATTATGGGTCCTTCAGGATCTGGTAAATCAACTTTAATGCACATTATTGGGGCTTTAGACACACCAACAAGCGGACAATATTTTTTAGACGGAAAGGATGTTTCCAAATTAACAGATGAAGAACTTGCAGATATAAGAAGACAAAAAATTGGTTTTGTTTTTCAATCTTTCAATCTTCTACCTCGAACAACAGTACTTAGAAATGTGATGCTTCCCCTAATTTATGCAGGAATTCCTCATGAACAAAGAAGACCCCTAGCTGAAAAAGCACTTCTTGCGGCAGGTTTTGATGAAACCCACTTTGAACACAAATCTAACGAGCTTTCCGGAGGACAAATTCAAAGAGTTGCTATCGCAAGAGCCCTTGTGAATGATCCTGTACTTATTTTAGCCGATGAACCGACTGGAAACTTGGATACGAAAACAGGTGACATAGTGCTTGGAACTTTTCAAAGATTAAACAAAGAGCATGGTCGCACAATAATTTTGATTACCCACGAACCAGACGTAGCAGAATATGCTGACAGAATTGTTTTTATAAGGGACGGAGACATAGTCTCAGATTCAAAAACACATAAGAAAAAAATAGTTCACCCTCAAAAATAATCACATGACAATCCAAGATATTTATGAAGAAACATACACCGCCCTTTCGGCAAACAAAGTCAGATCAAGTCTTACAATGCTTGGAATTGTTATTGGGATTAGCTCTGTGATTGCAATGATTTCGATTGGTCAAGGCGCACAAGGATCAATTCAATCAAGTATACAATCTCTCGGTTCAAACCTTATTATGGTAACTCCTGGGGCACAGAGAACACCTGGAGTTGCTGTTTCCACTGGACGTGGAACAGCTCAGAGTTTAACTATGGATGATGCAAATGCAATTGCCTCAAGTGTCAGCGGAGTTTTAAGTGTCGCATCAGAAGTCTCAGGAAGACAACAAGTCACAGCTAGAGGTACAAACACGAACACAACTGTGCTGGGAACAAATGCTTCCTATTCAACTGTTAGAAACGTAAATACTGCTGATGGTTCTTTTATAACAGATGCACAGTCGAGTAGTCTTGCTCGCGTTGCTGTCCTTGGACCAACAACTGCAAGTGACCTGTTTGGGTCAAGTACAGAACCTGTTGGCCAGACAATCACAATAAAAGGGATGCAATTTGATGTTATTGGCGTTCTTCAATCAAAAGGAGGAAGTGGATTTGGAAACAGAGATGATATGGTAATTATTCCAATCGCAGATGCACAAAAATTTTTAACTGGAAACCAATACGTCACCACAATAGATATTGCAGCTGTAAGTTCAGACGTTATGACTCAAGTTCAAGCAGATGTAACTTCCCTACTTTTAGACAGACATAAAATTAGTGATCCAACTTTAGCTGACTTTAGCACAATCAATCAATCAGATATTGTTTCCGCTGCTTCTAGTGTTGTAAATACATTCACGATTCTTTTGGGTTCTGTTGCTGGAATCTCTCTTCTCGTTGGCGGAATCGGTATTATGAATATGATGCTAACAACTGTCACAGAAAGAACAAAAGAGATAGGACTTCGAAAAGCAATCGGTGCAAAAAAGAAAGATATCAGCACTCAGTTTTTAGCAGAAGCAGTAACTCTTACTTTCTTAGGTGGTTTAATCGGAATACTACTTGGAGCAGGAGTTGCTTATGCTTTTTCATATTTTGGAATAATTCAAACGCAAATATCCATTTATCCAATCCTTTTAGCTTTTGGGGTTTCAGCTGGAATTGGAATAATTTTTGGATATTATCCAGCCAAAAGAGCCGCTTCTCTTAATCCAATAGAGGCGCTTAGATATGAATAATTAAAAGGTCAAAATTAAAAATTAAAATAAATTAACAAAATAAAAAAAATGAAAAACAAACACTTTACATTCACAATAATTTTAATCGTCATCGCTTTAGCTTCTGGGTTTTTTGCTGGTTCGTATTACAAAGGTTCTCAGTCAACCTCAACAACAAGTAGTGCTTTACTGACACGAGGGACAACAACCGGGGCTGGATTAAGAGGAGTAAGAACTGGTGGTTTTGGTGGAGGAGTAACTGGAAATATAATCTCTAAAGACAACCAAAGTATCACTATCTCCATTCCAACAGGAGGATCACAAATTGTTTTTGTAAATCCAAGTACAAGTATTGCAAAAAGTGTTTCTGGAACTCTTGATGACTTAAGCACAGGAACAACAGTAGTAGTAAGCGGTTCAACAAATTCAGATGGAAGTAGCCTTACTGCAAATTCAATCAATATTAGACCGGCACAAACGGCATCTTCTACCACTTCAAACTAAAAATTATTTACCTATAAAAAAGAAGAAAACTATAGAAACTAAAATTCTATAGATTCCAAAGCCTGTAAATTTGTGATTTTTAACAAAACCAATAAAGGATTTAATTGCTACTAGCGCAACCACAAATGAAACAAAAAGACCGAGAGCAAGCATTTCAAATTGACTTGGGGTTGTTGCTCCAATTCCTTTAATTAATTCTAATCCAGTCGCTGCAAGCATTGTAGGCACAGCAATTAAAAACGAATATTCGGTAATTGTTTTTCTGTCTATACCAATTGATAAACCTCCAATAATCGTCGCAGCTGAACGAGAAACTCCAGGAATTATGGCAATAGATTGAAAAAGTCCAACAATTGCACAATCTTTATAACTTAACTTTTTTATTCCCAACTCACTTTTATCTTCATCCTTTTTCAAAATTTCAAAAAGTATAATTACAATACCTCCCAAAAATAAAGACCAAAGTACAATACTTTCACTACCTAAAAAATTCTTAACGATTTTATAGAATGCCAAACCTATAATACCTGTGGGTATAAATCCAATTACAATTCTTTTCAATACCTCCCAATCAAAGAATTTCTTGAAATACAAAACAACAACAGCAAAGATCGCACCGAGCTGGATTATAATTTCAAAACTTTTTAAAAAATCATCTTGTGTTAAACCCAAAATCTTCGATGTTAAAATCATGTGTCCGGTCGAAGAAATTGGTAAAAATTCAGTAATTCCTTCAACAATTCCTAAAATTATTGTTTGTGTTATGTGCATTAATAAATTGTATCATAAGGAATCAAATTTAATGTTATAATCTCTCCTACAATGCAGATAGAAAAAGCTATAATTGATTTTTTATATAACAACAAATTCATATTTGAAGAGTTTGGTCTTCTTATTGCTTTTGTTGCCAGTGCAGCTGAATCCATCCCAATAATTGGTTTTATTATCCCTGGACAAACCCTCCTCGTAATTGCTGCCATTTTTTCTAGACTTGGGGCTTATAACATTTGGGAATTGATAGCTATTGCAGCTCTTGGATCTTTCTTAGGAGATGCAACTGGATATCTTTTAGGTAGAAGATACTCTGCACCTATACTTCAAAAAATGCGGGGATTTATTTCTCATGAAAAAATAGAGAAAACTAAAATATTCACAGAAAAGCATGCAGGTAAAGCAGTTTTTTTTGGTAGGTTCAATTCATTCACAAGATCTTTTTCTCCATTTTTTGCAGGACTCTCAAATATTTCAAAACCAAAATTCTTTTTTTACGCTTTAATATCTGGAATAGCCTGGTCTTTTTGTTTTGGAATATTAGGTTACATCATTGGTGAAGGATTTACTGTAATAATTCCTGCAATTGGAAAGTTTGTGGCGATTGCCACAATTATCGCCTTACTCATCATTTATATTGCAGAAAAAGCTAAACTTCGTGGAGGTAAATTTACAAGGAAACAAATCGGGCTTTTCATTACTTCTATTATTTCACTTTATGCATTCGCAATTATTGCTCAAAATGTTTCTGACAACGGCGCCTTATCAATTGTAGATCAACAAATTGGAGCCCTTGTCGCCTCTTGGAGAAATCCTCTTTTACTTTCTTCTATTTGGTGGCTTGGATTGATAGGACCTTGGACATTTACACTTATTTGTTTAATTCCAGTCTTTGTACTTTTATTGTTTAGAAGATTTAAAGATTTATTTTTTTTCCTTATCTCAATATCTCTCAGTGGCGTTTTGGTTGTCTTTCTTAAAGCAGAATTTTCGAGACCAAGACCATTACTTCATTTTTTGTTTAAAGAATCGAGCTCAAGTTTCCCGAGTGGACATGCTGTTTTAGCCACAGTTTTCTTTGGTCTTATTTGCTACGAAATGAAAAACTACCTAAAAGAATGGCAATTCGCTTTACTTTGCGCATTTTCAAGCATTATGATAATTTTAGTAGGATTTTCGAGAATTTATTTCGGAGTTCATTTTGCAAGTGATGTAATAGGAGGATTCTTTTTTGGAATATTTTTTATATCCTTTACATTACTTTTCTTCGATGTACTTCCACACGTTTACAAGAAAATAATTATCAAAAAATAATTTTAAATCAATCACATGTCATACCACCCACCAAAAAAAATATTAGAAAGATATGCCGATGTATTAGTAAATTTTGCCTTAGGTGGAGGTAAAGGAGTCCAAAAAGGTGAAACAGTATATTTAACAGTCAATGAATATGCAAAACCTCTATATATAGAGCTTTACAAAGCAATTATAAAAGCTGGTGGTAATGTTATCCAAAACTATATCCCTGATGAATCAGAGCCATATAGTAAAGCAAATAGTAGCGTTAGCAGACTTTTTTACGAGCTTTCAAGCGATGAACAATTGAAATATTTTCCAAGTAAATATTTAAAAGGCTTAATTGATGAAACTGATCATTCAATATATATATTGTCTGATACAAATAAACACATCCTCAAAGGCATCGATCCTAAAAAAATCATGATGCGCGGTGAAGCCTTTAAACCTTATATGGATTGGAGAACAGAAAAAGAAAATAGAGGAAAATTTACTTGGACTCTCGCACTTTACGGAACACCGGCAATGGCAAAGGAAGCTAGAATGCCTCTAAAAAAATATTGGGATGAAATAATCAAAGCTTGTTTCCTAGACAAAAAAGACCCAATCAAAGAATGGAAAAAAGTTTTTGCTATGGTAGAAAAAGCTCAAGATAAACTTAACGCACTGCCAATTGAAAAAATGCATGTTAAAGGACCAGATGTTGATCTTTGGGTTCATCTTGGACATAAAAGAAAATGGATGGGAGGGAGCGGAAGAAATATCCCTTCTTTTGAACTTTTTACATCTCCCTATTGGCCAGGCACAAATGGTTGGATAAGATTTTCCGAACCGCTTTATCGATATGGAAATTTAATCACAGGAATAGAACTTTGGTTTAAAGACGGAAAAGTTGTGAAAGCCAAAGCAAAAAAGAACGAAAAAATTCTCAAAGAAATGATTGCCACAAAAAATGCAGATAAAGCTGGAGAATTTTCTTTGACAGATAAAAGATTTTCCCGCATTACAAAATTTATGGCCGAAACCCTCTTTGATGAAAATGTAGGTGGTCCAAATGGAAATACCCACATTGCCCTTGGAAATGCCTATCACGACTGCCTTGCTGATGACCCTTCAACCCTTACACCAGAAGACTGGGAAGAACTCGGCTTCAACTCATCATCTGTTCACACAGATATTGTCTCAACTACTCCCCGCACCGTCACAGCCTACCTTGAAAATGGAAAAGAAATGGTAATCTACAAAGATGGAAAGTTCACATTCTTGGACTAAACTCCAAATTCAAAATCACACTGAAGCAACCAAAAAACTTGGTCAAATAAAGGACGAAGTGATTTTATTCATAAAATCAAACAAAAATATCTATGAAAAAGATGTTTTAGATTTTATAAAAAAATCTTACAAAAAACACGGACTAGTAAATGATAGTAAAAAGGAATTTGCCATTGTAGCTTTTGGAAAAAATACCAAAGAAGTTCACTATTTTCCCAAAAAACAGGGTCAGAAGCTAAAAGCGAACAGCTTGATTTTACTTGATATTTGGGCTCGTTTAGATAAGCGAAACTCCCCTTATGCAGATATGACATGGATGTTCTATTTTGGAAATAAAGTTCCAAGTCAAATTCAAGAAAAATGGAAGGTACTAGCAGATGCTAGAGATATTGCAATTGAATATATAAAAAAAGAAATCAGAAAAGGAAAATTACCTAGAGGTCTTGATATAGACAGAATATCTCATGATGTTATTGGGAAGTCAGGATTTGGAGAAAATATAAAACATACAATTGGTCACTCCCTTGGATTTGATCATCCACACGGAAAACTACCAGGTATAAATTGGCGAGAATACTCCCCTATTTTAAAAAATGTCGGGTACACTGTTGAGCCTGGAATGTATTTTAGTGATTTCGGAATGAGAACAGAAATAGATTTTTATATATCAGAAAAGAATGAAATCGTTGTAACAACTCCAATCCAGAGCAAAATTGACACACTTTAATTTTTAGTGTATTTTCAATTCGGCTTATGAAAATATTCTTCTCTGTTCTTGGTATCTGGCATGGACTGCTATGGGCACTAATCTCTTCTGGAACGATCCAAATAATCGACGCAGTTCCAAAAATCGATGCGAACCCCTTTGTGAATTTGCCAAACACACTATTGCGGATTGTAGGAGTCTTCGTAATTTTGTCTGCGGCATTTTTTGTGACGAAAGCGGTTGCAATAGGGATAACAGTACTATCCTTCACAAAAACATCCCTTGAGGATCACCGTAGAGGTCTGGAAGACCCAAAATGCATCACTTGTTACAAATGGTGTGGAGGCTTAGCAGGCTTACTGACATCAGGTCTATGGATATTGATGTACTTTTCATTTTCAAAATGAATCGATACCCAAGCGCGAACAGCGCTTTTTTTTATAATTTTTTTACTTATCCCAACTAAAACCGTTTCCAAAGTGTCCGTATTTTGCAGTCTCACGAAATTGTGGGTCACGAAGTTTTAGAAATTCTATAATTGCTTTTGGTTTCAAATCATATCCTTTTATTTCTTCCTGTACTCCGTCAATATCTGCAACTGCCATAAGTGGTTCAGCAACCCCAATAGCATATGCAAGATGTACGAATACTTCCTTCGCATTTCTTGCTTTCAAATAATCAACAGCAATTCTACGTGCCATATATGCAGCACTTCTATCTACTTTTGTGGCATCCTTTCCAGAAAAGCAACCGCCCCCAACAGGAATATTTGGTCCATAATTATCTACTGCAAGTTTTCTCCCTGTAAGTCCTGTGTCTGCTGCAAATCCTCCGATTGTCCAAACTCCGTTTGGGTTTTGCATCCAAACTTTTTGTAATTCTTCCCATGCACCATCAAAGTGCGGCAAGACTTTTGCTTTCATTACTTCTTCAAGTTTTACATCAGACATATCTCCGCTTGTACAAAGTGATGTCAAAACTTTTACAACTTTTCCATTATTTACTGTGACCTGACTTTTACCATCGTGTCTTCCCATAGCTTTTGCAAGCTCACGAGAAAGCACAACCTCAAGCGGAAGAAATTCTAGAGTTTCATTGCACGCATATCCCACCATTATTCCTTGGTCGCCCGCTCCCTCTTGATCAACACCTGCTCCAATCTCAGGACTCTGCTCCACCACGTTTACATTCACTCCAATATTTTCATCATACCCACAATCTTTGTAAACTTCCTGAGCAATTTTTCTCATGTTTACATAACCTGAAGTAGTAAGTTCACCTGTAATAGAAATAATACCGTGGCCTCCCATAGTTTCTATTGCTACACGAGATTTTGGATCTTGTGCAAGACATGCATCCAAAATTGCATCTGATATTTGATCACAGACTTTATCTGGATGACCGACTGAGACACTTTCTGCTGTTTTTAACATATTTTTATAAACAATTAGTCCGCAACTAGCGGACCCCAAGATTAGAATATGACTATTATCTTCCCTTGAGGGTTGGATTTGGCACCTTTTCTTTCGATGGTTGCCGGACAGATCACAAAGCCAATTCTTTCCCTGTCCTCTTGATAACTATTAAGTTGTGATAATATCTTAGCATTGTATGAAAAAAACTCAAGAAAAAAAAGTATTAGTTTTTGGGACTTTCGACCATATTCATCCTGGACATATCTATTTTCTAAATGAAGCTAAAAAACTTGGAAATTTAACTATATCTGTTGCTTCTGACGAAAGCGTCTCTTCAAGAAAAAAAATAAAACCCTTAAAAAGTACTTCATCAAGAATCAAAGATCTAAAAAGCCTAAAAATCTCAAACGAAATAATTTCTGGTGATAAAAAATTAGGCAACTGGTCAACACTTAAAAAAATAAATCCGGATATAGTTGCAATCGGCTACGACCAAAAAGAACTAGAAATTGCTCTGAAAGACCTAAAGAAAAAAAATAATTTTAAATTTACAATCAAAAAAATCTCCGCAAAAAATCCAGAAAAATACCATTCAAGTATTATAAAAATCAAAAAATAATTTTTAAACATGCAATACCTTGATCCCATTTTTTTAATCAATACGTTAGGGCTAGTTGGAATTCTCTCAATAATTTTTGCTGAATCAGGATTGTTTTTTGGTTTCTTTCTTCCTGGGGATTCATTAATTTTTACTGCGGGTTTACTTGCCTCTCAAAATTATTTAAATATTTGGATACTCGTGTTACTTGGATCAATTTGCGCAATCCTCGGAGACAGTGTTGGATATGCTTTTGGTAAAAAAATTGGACCAAGAATTTTCACAAAGGAGGATTCCTTTTTCTTTAACAAAAGTCATATTACCCGTTCACAGATTTTTTTTGAAAAATACGGAAAAAAAGCTCTGATCCTGGCAAGATTTGTACCAATCATTCGTACATTTACTCCTATTATTGCTGGTGTTGGAAAAATGCCCTACAAATCATTCATTACTTACAACATTATTGGTGGTGTAAGTTGGGTCACATTAATGTCAGGTCTTGGTTACTTTTTTGGAAAGATTATTCCAAATCCAGATAAATATAGTTTACCTGTGGTGATACTGATTATTGTCATATCAGTCATCCCTAGTATTATCGAATTTCTTAGAAATAACCGAAGCTCCCAGTAGGACCGACCTACCCCACTTTACACCACAAGGGTACTTCTTATTTTCTAATTCCTTTTAGTCATAAGAAAACAAAGTCGTCCACAGGTGCCGACAATTAATTTTTATATAAGAAATCCTTGCTATAAAGAGAGAAAAATGTTTTAATTGTGATACGGCTTGAGGCCGTTTTTTGTTTAAATAAATAACATGGAAATCAGAAATATAGCTATAATCGCTCACGTAGACCACGGAAAGACCACTCTAACAGACGCTTTGATGCGCCAGACTGGAATGATCACAACCGATGTATCAATGGACTCAAACGCCCTAGAAAAGGAGCGTGGTATTACTATTTATGCAAAAAATACATCTATTTTTTATAAAGACACAAAAATCAACATCGTAGATACACCGGGCCACGCCGACTTCGGTAGCGAAGTAGAGCGCGTCTTGCGTTCAATCGACTCAGTTCTTTTAGTTGTTGACGCACAAGAAGGCCCAATGCCACAAACACGTTTTGTACTAAAAAAATCTTTAGAGCTTGGACTTAAGCCAATTGTTATTTTAAACAAAATTGATAAACCTGCTGCAGACCCAAAAAGAGTTCATGATGAAGTTCTTGAACTTTTTATTGATCTCGGAGCAAACGATGAACAATTAAACTTCCCTATGGTCTACGCTATCGGCCGAGAAGGAATCGCAAAGAAAAATCTTAGCGATGAAAGCGACAATTTAAATCCAATTCTCGATACAGTTCTCGAGCACGTACAACCAGCAAATACAAAAGATGACATCCCTCTTAAAGCTCAACCTTTTAATCTTGCGTATGACAATTTTCTTGGACGTATGGCAGTCTGCAGAATTTATGAAGGAACAATTACGGATGGAGAAACTGTTGTTGTAAAAAAAGTAAACGGCGAGACAAAAAGTTATCGCCTAACAAAACTTTATACATTTGAAGGAATTGTAAAGAAAGAAGTTAAACAAGCTCACTCTGGAGATATTGTAATGATTGCAGGAATTCCCGATATTTATATTGGAGATACAATTTGTCACGATGCCACACAGGAAGCACTTCCTGCTATCAATGTTGATGAGCCAACTATTTCTCTTGAATTTTTTGTTAACGATTCCCCTTTTGCAGGAAAAGAAGGAAAATTTGTAACAACTCGTCAGATTAGAGATAGACTGGAAAAAGAATTAGAAGTAAACATTGGACTTAAAGTTGATTTTTCAGAATCAGATAGATTTAGAGTGCACGGCAGAGGAGAACTTCATATTGCAATTTTACTTGAATATATGCGTAGAGAAGGTTTTGAACTTTCTGTTTCTCAACCACATGTAATTATCAAAGAAGAAAATGGTAAAAAATTAGAGCCGTACGAAGAAGTAACAATTGATACTCCGGAAGAATACAGTGGGGCTGTTATTGAGAAACTCGGAAAACGAAAAGGTATTATGCACAACATGAAACAAGAAGGTTCTCAGGTACGAATCATTTTTGAAATTCCAACACGTGGTCTTTTAGGTTATAAAAATCAATTTGTTATTGATACTAGAGGTGAAGGAATTATTTGCTCACGTTTTATTGGTTTCCAAGAATACGTAGGTGTTATTGAAAAAAGAGAGACTGGCTCTATGGTTTCTATGGAAGCAGGAAAAGCTCTGGCCTTTGCACTGGATAACCTACAACAAAGAGGAGTTCTATACATTGGGGCTGGAACAGAAATTTATGTTGGACAAGTTATAGGAGACACATCAAAAGGTGAAGATATTGATGTAAACCCAACAAAAGGAAAACAACTTACAAACATGCGAGCCTCAGGATCTGATGGAACAACTTACCTCACACCTCACCAAGAAGTTGATATCGAAAAAGGCCTTGAAATTATGCACGATGATGAACTACTTGAGATCACACCAAAATCTGTCCGCCTACGAAAAAGATACCTAACAAAAATAGATCGCGACCGCGCCGGCCGAAGAGCTAGAGGTTTGGAATAATGATTTGAAACTAAAATAAATATTTATATTTAGGATAATGTTCTTTTATCATTTCCTTCCATTGTGTTGTTTCATTTTTACTACTTAAATCAGTTTTACCGTATACAAGCAATATACAGACTTGATTAGTATTTTTATTTATAGCTACGATACATCTATTACCCGAACTATGACGAGATTCTTGAGTGCTAGAAATTTTAAATTCCGTTTTACAAACCACAATGTCTGCATTTTTGTCAGTAATGTACTCTGCAATTTTTTTTAAAAACAGAATATCAATTTTTTCAAACTCCTCAATTATAGTTCTTAAAGTAAAATCCCATGCTCCTTTATATTTCTTTTCAAAAGATTTAATAAAATGCCTTTCTGCAAAAGGTTCAACAATGACTTCATACTTAATAGACTTCATGAGGATCTTCTTGAGTTATGAGTGCATAGGAAACAATTTCTTCATCATCAGCCATTAAATATGGCAACTGGTTATGAGTAAAGTTTACAATTTCTTGGGTTTTTTTATCTTTCCATTTATGAGCAATTTTCTTCATTAAAGCTTCTTCTTCAGAAGAGAGTGTCTGTATTTTTTCATTCTTATTACTTTCAGATTCACTAATAAGAAACATATCTTTCCCGTCATCATTTTTTCTTTCAATATTTATTTTTCCGTCTTCTTCAAGTTCATCTAGTGCTCGAAAAAAAGTATCAGGTACTGGACCGTAAGTAATCTTTCGATATTGCATTCCACTCATACTTTCAAGATGATCGTAGAACCAAGCAAAATCTGCTAAATAAAGTAATTTAGCAAGTTTTGTTTTTGTTATCTTTCCATCTTTTGAAATATTCATACGCAAATATTTCAAAATCATGTGTTTATACTTTTCAATATTTGCAATACTACCAGATAAAAGTTCATCAATACCAATACCAAAAAGCTTTGTGAACTTTTGTGCTTCATCTAAATCAAGTTTTTGCTTCCCTGCCTCGATTGCAGTGTAAGTTGGACGTGAGACTCCTATAGCCTTTGCAACTTGTTCTTGACTTAATTTTTTTTGAATGCGTAACTCTTTTATTTTTTCTATATAATTGTTCATATGAACAATTATATAGAAAACCTGTAAAGAAGTCAAACAAATTTAGTCGAATTATTGACATATACAATGTATACCATAAAATAAATACATAGGATTAGTCGAACCTAAATAAATTGAATAAAAAAACATGACCAGAAATGTAATTAGAACAAGCAAACGAATTGCTTCGGCAGCGTCTAGAGCTTTGCAAAATGCTAAAAATGGTAAAACTGTTAAGTCTATAGCAGGCGATGCTTTAGTAAACAGAAAGAGTAATTCAAAGAAAAGAGGTTAATTGAGCAAATGTAGTGGCTTATAGAGAACCTGCGGAGAAAGAGAACAGATTGAGTCAAGACTATTCACCCACGGTGCTAGAAAAGTACACCTCGCTTATAAAAATACCGCTTGCGCGGTATTTTTATTTAGCTAATAATTTTATCAATTTCCCTCATTATTTTATCTGTTTCAGTAAGTGAAACTATTATTTGTTCGTACGTTTCAATCTCCATATTCGTTAGTTCTCTTCCTTTTCTGTCTTTCAAATATTTCTGAGCTGGCTGATATCCACCAATGTAAAAATTCCAAGCTATTTCAGGAACACCGCCAAAATATTGATCACTGTTAATATATACATTTTTATTACTGTAGGTTATTTTTTCTACTAAATTACTTCCCACAACTGAATAGGTCGTAATTGGTTTTTTTACAATTGAATCTGTAAGTAAATGCAAATTACGAAGTTTTGTACCTAATGGTACAAGTTTCCAAAACGTTTCTTTTATTTCTGGAAATGGAACCCGAGGGAAATCAGTTTTGAGAAATTCTTTGTATTTTTCACGATAACTAGGAGAATACAAATATGCGTAAATGTAATCTAAAATATTCTCAGGTGTTGTCTCTCCAACTATTTTATTTATCTCGTTCCAAATTTCTTTTTTAAGGTTTGAAATTTTTTCACCCTGTTGTGTATAAAAATAAAGTGGAAATGATGACCCAATTTCTGAAGTCTTATTTGAGACATAACTTGATTCAACCGTATTTCTATGAACTAAAACATGTCGAAATCCTTCAATTTTTTGTTGTCTACAAAGCATAATTCCAATATTTTCTTTATTTAGGAAACATTGCATAACGTCCCAACGACCTCTTTCAATAAATTTTTTATCGTAGTAAACATATCGTATGTCAAAAGGACGGTAGTCTATTTTAAAGACTTTGCTTTCTTCGTATTCAAAATTATGACTATTTGCATATGAAATAATGTTTGTTTTCAGATTTTCCTTATTTTCAGAAATTGCAACAGCATCTCTACCTGTTACTATTCCCACACTTGAAATTTGGAATAAATCACTAACTGAAAAACCTTCATTGTACATATTCTTATTTACTCCCTCAGTCTTCCAAATATCACAATCTTCAGGTAATTTTTTCCATTCCATATCATCCATATTTGAAGTGTCTAGAATTTGAAACTTATTTAAACGAGTTCCGTAAATATCACAAGAGTAAACTTCAGCAAGTTTCTTGTTGTTATTTTTTTGTGATTTTTTAACACCCAAAATTATTGAGACGCCAGACATAATATCAAAGACATTTTCGTCTTTTGTACCGTCTGGACTTATCTCTTTCTTTCTACTATTACCATGAAGATCGAGTACATATTTTGTCAAACGTATTTCGTAAATGCCATCTCATTCCTCTAAAAGTAGGGTTATCAATATATCCATGAGCTGTAATCATTCCTACAATTCCCTCTCCATTTTTTTCAATCAAACTTTCAGCAAAACGAATAAATTTAACGTAGTCATCATTAATCCATTTACTATTTCTCTCTTTTAATTTTTCTTTTCCTCCAATTTCCACCTTATACACATCATTATCTGTGTAATGAGGATTCATCGATTCACCAGAATAAGGAGGATTACCTATCACCACCATAATCGGAAATTCTTTTTTTACTCTTGAGGCTTGTCTACTTTCTTCTGTAATACTATCTTGAAATCCAAAAAAACTATTTTGCTTTGAATAATCTGAAGCTTTATCTAAAGTGTTTGTTAAATATACACCCAGTCGCTCCTTAAGATTTTCAATGCCAGTATTTTCTAAAGTCATAGCAAGTTTTAGATGGGCTATTGTATATGAAGCCATCATAAGCTCAAAGCCGTGCAAACGTGGGACTAGGTCATTTTCAACATAAGATTTCCAAACACCTTCTCTACTCCCAAAAGATTTATAAATATGCTGTATCACCTCATTAAGAAATGTTCCAGTACCAGTTGCAACATCTAGTATTTGAACTTTGTGATATTCTTTTTGGATTTTTTCTTCTTTTCCTTTACTATTTGTTTCTATTTTTTCCTGAGTAATTTTTTGATTATCCGCAAGCCCATTTTCAATACCAAAATCATTCTTAAGAATAGAATCTACTGACCTCACAATAAACCGAACAACTGAAAGCGGAGTATAGAAAACACCCAATTCCATTTTCTTAACGGGATTATATTCAAGAAGGAAATCTTCATAGAAATGAATTACTGGATCAGGACCTTCGTGTGTTTTTCCAAACAAATCTTCAGTTTTAAAATATTCCTGCATTAAATCCTTAACGTTAGCATGCGAAAAAACATCACAAAGCTCAGTAACTATTGTCTCTAGTCTTTTAGGGAAATTCACTCCAGCTATGTGATCAAAAAAATTTTGAAGAAAAGGGTTAGATGCCGGCACAAGTTCTCTTGCTTCCTGTCTTGTAAAATTTTTCGGTGTCTTATCGTTATATCTTGCAGCGAAAAGTCCATACACAAGTGTCTGAGCATACATATCAGCAAATTTTTCTATATCTATGTCTGCAATTAAATTTTCTTTTATGACCTGCATTATCTTTTTTAACTCTCCGTTTTCTGCCTTTTCTGAATTCAAAAAAGAAACAACATTATCCCGAATACGTTGAGCTCTTCCTCCCATTATTTTTGCAAGATGTTTCCCTGATTTAATTGGTTCCCGGCTTGAATGTGTAAAATCCAAAATTGTGCGGACTAACCTTTCCTTATTCTCAAGATTAAGATCAATACTTCTGTTTTTTAAATTTGGAGTACCAAGTGAAATAGATTCATCGTATTTCTGTCCATTTCTATAAAATCTAAAAGAAAGGTAATCACTTATTATTAAATTAGTATAACCAAAATATCTAGTTGCTTGGGAGGATTTTTCTATTTTATCTAAATCCTCACCAACAGTTTTTACTTCAATATACAAAAGAGGTATCTCATTTTTAAGAATTATGAAATCTGGTTTGTTTCCACTAATGGCTTTTGGGTCATGTTGAATATGATATTTTTCTGATTTAGGGAAAAGAGTTTCCAAAAATTTCTGAAAACCTGTACGATATGACATTTCAGAACTAGTCTCATCCTTAAAATAAGTAACTACGCTTTCTAGGTATTCAACTACATTTGAATTATCCATATATTTATAGTCTTATTATTCTAACATATTGTATATTCACCTACTTTTGTACGTTTTATCGAAAAAGCAAGAGATGGAACTCCGAGAATTTTTCCGAGCTCTTGCGCTAAGACGCGCATATAAGCTCCGCCAGTAGATAAAACTTTTATAGAAATTACTTGATAATTTTCTTCAGCCTTTATTTTTTCATTCCATAAATCCAAAATTTCTTTTTGTCTAAAATCCCCAGTTACTTTTGCGATTCTATCTTGAATATTTTTTTGTAATTCTTCTCTACTAATTTCTCTTTGACTGAGAAATTCAATTTCGGTAATTTTTGCATTTGATTCGATTTCTTTTTCCTCTCCTTCCCTCGCCCACTGCCAAAGTGGTTTTCCTTCAAAAGTTTTTGAGGAGTAGGCGGGGTATTTTTGGGGGAGGGTTTTTAGTTGTTTAATTGCCGATAAAAAACTCTCAGGAGCAAGGCCTCTCAAGAGGACGCCTTGCTCCTGAGAGTTTTTTGAGACAATTTTCACTTTTCCTAAGACATCTCCTGTATCTGTTTCAAAACCAAAAAGGACTTCGACTTCATATTCCTTCGAAAGGTACAAATAATCAGTTTTTAGCTTGCATTCCTCTCCTGCAAGGACCAAAAGTAGCCCTTCTGCCATCGGATCAAGTCTTCCTGCGTAGGTCAAAGGTAGGCCTTCATAGGCTGGATTTTCGGCTTTAAATCGGTTTAGGCATTCCAGTGGTGTTTCGCCAATTTCCTTGTAAAGTAATATTTTAGATTGTATTTGATTCATATATTGTTAAACCCGCACACCAAAATACTTAAGAGTAAAGTGGGTACGTGTTGTTTATTGTTTGGTGTACGGGTAAAATGTATCAATATGACAGAAATAAACAAGAACAAACTTAGCACTGATTCTTATAAAGGTGTTCGCGACTTCTATCCAGAAGATATGGCAATTGAGAATTATATTTTTAATATCTGGAAGAAAACAGCTGAAAGCTTTGGCTATGTTGAATACGGAGCATCTATTCTTGAACCCACAGAATTATACAAAGCAAAATCAGGTGATGAAATTGTAAATGATCAGACATATTCTTTTAAAGACAGAGGTGACAGAGATGTAACCCTTCGACCAGAAATGACACCAACTGTTGCAAGAATGGTTGCTGGCAAAAGACGAGAATTAAAATTCCCCCTTCGTTGGTATTCAATTCCAAATCTTTTTAGATACGAAAGACCTCAAAGAGGAAGACTTAGAGAACACTTTCAACTTAACTGCGATATTTTTGGACTAGAAGGAATAGAGGCTGAAGTCGAGATGATAACGCTTGCTTACCAAATAATGAAAAATTTCGGATTGAAAGATGAACAGTTTGAAATAAAAATAAATAGCAGAGGGCTTTTGATAGAAACTCTAGCTAAACAAGGTATTCCTCTTGAAAAAATTACTGACGTAATCAGACTGATTGATAAGAAAAATAAGTTAAAAGATTTTGATGAGCAATACAAGGCACTTACCGGAAAAGAATTTGAACTAAATCTTCTTGCAAACCTAAAAATTAATTCATTGATCACAAAGTTAAGTAAAAAAAATATTCAAATAAACTTTGATTCATCTCTTGCTCGAGGTTTTGATTATTACACAGACATTGTTTTTGAAATTTACGACAAAAATCCTGCAAACCCTCGCGCTTTGTTTGGTGGTGGAAGATATGACAATCTTCTCGATATTTTTGGGGAGGAAAAAGTTCCAGCAGTCGGATTTGGCATGGGAGATGTCACTATTCGCGATGTCTTGGAAACCTACAATCTTTTACCTGAATATAAATCAACTACACAAGTGGCAATTCTTCCCTTTTCTGCAGACTTTTATGATGAGGCAGAAAAAGTTGCAAATGAATTTAGAGGAAATAATATAAACGCCGTTGTAGATTATAGTGATAAAAAAATTGGAGACAGAATTGCTAAAATTGATAAAGAAAAAATTGCATATATTTTGATAGTTGGAGAAGAAGAAGTGAAAACAAAAACATACAAACTAAAACAGCTTTCAACCAAAAAAGAAACTGAAATCTCTTTAAATGATATTAAAAAGATTATTTGGAAGAATATTTAATTTTATGAGTGATGAGGAAAGAGATTTTACTAGAGAAACAAATATAGAGGCAAAGCAAATCATACTCGGAAACATTAAGATACTGGCTGACGAGGTAAGAGCTAATGCTGGTTGGGACCAGAATCAAATTAGTGATTTTTTAAGAAGATATGATCTTTTATTAATAGACATTCATGAATATATTGGCAAAACAAAAGCTCACCAAGAAAACGATCGTCTGGTATATTTTGATTTTGATACAAAAGACCTACTAATTATTAATAACTTTATAAAGAAAGTGATAATTCCTATTCAAGAAAGGAAAATGCAAAACCCAAGACTTCTTACTAATGAAAAAAGAGAGTCAATTGAAAATTTATTAAATTACTTAAATGGTATGGTTATGCAAGGTGATATTATCGTTAAAGGTTCATCCAAACAAAATGCGTAAAATTGTATTCGATATAGAAACAAGAAATATTTTTGAGGATGTGGGAAAGGCCGACCCTGCCCTTTTGGATATTTCCATTGTTTGTATTTATGATTATTCAACAGACGAATATTCAAGTTACCTAGTGGAAGAACTTCCTAAACTTTGGAAAATTTTGGAAGACACAGAAATCCTAATTGGATTCAATAGTAATCATTTTGATATTCCACTTTTAAATAAGTATTACCACGGAGATTTAAATAACATACAGAGCCTAGATATCCTAGAAGAAGTCAGAAAATCTATTGGTAGAAGAGTTGGACTTGGAAATATTGCAGAAGCGACGCTCGGTCACGGAAAAAGCGGCCACGGTCTTCAAGCTGTCGAGTGGTGGAAAAAAGGAAATATAGAAAGTATAAGAAAATACTGTATTGAGGACGTAAAAGTAACAAAGGAGGTCTATGAATATGCCTTAAAAAATGGCAAAATTAAGTATAAAGATGGCGAAATTATTAAAGATGCTATAATTGATACCAAAGATTGGGACAACAAAAAAGAGGCTGTTTTAAATAGATCTCTCTTTTTTTAATATTATTAGATTATTAAGATTAAAAATTAACCCACCAAAAATTTTTAAAGAAAAATTTAGGCGGGTAAAAAAATATGGAAAACGAAACATCACACGAGCATTCAAATCATGAACACCATGAACATAATCACCCACACCAAGAACAAAAACAAAATCCTTGGGCAATCCCTTTGGCAATTGTTTTAGCTGGTGGAATTGTAGCTCTTGCAGTTTTTTATTCTGGAAAAACAACTACAAAAAATAATCCAACTCAAGCTGATGGAGCAACCGCAACACAAAATGTTGATGTTAGGCCTGTTGATTCTACTGACCATGTTTTTGGTGATGTAAATGCTCCAATTAAGATTGTTGAGTACAGTGATTTACAGTGTCCTTATTGCCAGGAATTTGATGCGACAATGAGACAAATCATGACTGACTACAAAGGAAAAGTTGCTTGGATTTACAGAAGCTTCTGGGCAGTAAGAAAACTTCCAGATGGATCAGTCTTTCACCCACTTGGCGGCAAGGCCGCTGAGTCAGCAGAATGTGTTGCTGAACTTGGAGGAAATGATAAATTCTGGGATTACATTGGAAAAGTATTCGCTGATCAAGCAAATGGAAGTTTGGACAATCTAGATAAATACGCAACAGCAGAAGGGATTGATCAGGCAGCATTTGATAAATGTCTATCAAGCGGAAAATACACTGCAAAAGTTGCAAGTCTCTATCAAGAAGGACTTAAATCTCAGGTCAATGGAACACCGAACGCATTTATAATGAGTAAAAATGGAATTGTAGTTATTCCAGGAGCTGTGCCCTACGCACAAGTAAAGGCTGCTTTGGATAGTATTCTGAAGAATTAAAAACTATAGAAAAAAAGGCGCAAAGCTTCGCTTTGCGCCTTTTTTGTTTGATAACTATTTCCAAATATCCCTTAGTTTACAATATTCGCAAGTTGTATCATCACATTTATTTTCCAAAATTTTTCCAGACCAAACAGAATCAACAAGAGATTGAATATCCTCCATAACTTTTTCAATATCAGAATCTGTAATCTCGAACGTTGAAATAGCACAATTTCCCTTTTCATCAGGAGTTAAAAAGACCAAAGAAGGAATAATTTTTTTGCCTTTGTACTTGGAATTGTCTTGAAGTAGTAACTTATAAAAAACTAACTGTCTAAAGTAATCTACGGTAGAATTTTTTGTATTACCTTTAATTTCATTTTCACTCATCCTACCTTTTGTTTTGTAATCAAAGACAAGAACTTCCTTATCTTTAACAATTACAGCATCAAGCCGACCTTTTAATGGAATTAAAACTTCTTTATTTCCAAATTTTCCACTAAAAAAATTTTCTGTCTTAACTTCAGAAGAGACTTCCCCTTCAGTATTTAAGTGAGAAAATAAACTATGAGCTACATCACCAGCTCTTTTGCTTAATTCCTCAATAATTGAATCTTTCTCAAACTTAGGTAACAGTGAACTATTTATATATTCACCGACTGTATCCTTGATAATTTTCTCTATTGTTTTTTCATCTTTCTCTGGTGATTTCCAAATTTGATCCAAAGCCTTGTGCATAGCATTTCCCTTTTCTGATGAAGCATTTGGACCTTCGGGAACTTTCAAAATACTTTGCCAAACAAATTTGCTTGGGCAGTTTAAAAAGTGATTTAGAGCTGTGACAGAGAGACCTTCTTCTATTAAAACTTTTTTGGTGTAATCAATAATTTTTTCGTTGTCTTGCTTTTGAATATTTTTATTTGCCAAAGAATTGTTAACTGCCTGCGGGATGGATTGTTTCTTAATAGAATCTTGATTCAGCTCATCCAAAAATCTAAGTGGGGTAAATAACTTTTCATCTTTGTTTTTTTCTGTTACAAACAAGGTAATGTGTTTTCTTGCTCGAGTTAAAGCTACATAAAATAGCCTTCGAGTATCTTTTAAATCTTCTCCTTCCTCTTTAGAATTTCCAGGAAGAACAAAAAATTCTCCATGCTTTCTAGAAATCCAAGATTCTTCTGTGGCAAAAGGAATAAATACATAATCAAATTCCTGTCCTTTACTTCCGTGAGCCGTCATTGCAAGCACTTGGGTCTCTGGAGCACCAATAGAAACCTTAATACTTTTTTCCTCAGCTGAAACTTTATAAGCTAACAAATTTTTAATTAATTCACTTGGACTAGTAATTTCTCCTTGTTTTATAATTTGCTCAGAGAGTGAAATGATTCCTCTCCACACTTCCACAAAACTTGGATCGCGGGCAATAATTTCTTCAAAGCCAGATAACTTTGCAATTTCAGTCAAAAAATGGATTGGACTATCGTTTACAATATTTTTCTTAATTGTTTTTAAAACAGGAATTATTTTCTCTACTTTTTCAAAATTTCCAGATTTTAGGGCTTTAATTGCTTCAATTTCTAATTCAAAATCTAAGTGCCAAAGTCCTGAGGCAATAGTTTTACTTAATAAATCAGTCTCTGAAAAATCATTTAAAAATCCAATCAATGAAAAAAAAATTAGACCTACAGGATGGGAAAAAATATTAATTACTCTTTCGGAAGAAACCTTTATTCCTCGTTCCGTTAGAGCTCGTATTACATCTTCCAGCTCCTTATTTTTTCTTGTAATTATGGCAATTGTGGTTTCTGGTTCCTTTTTAATTATTTTATTTATTTCTTCACTTAAATATTCCTCAGCAGAAAAAACGTCTGGAGCAGAAATAATATCTATTGGCTTTGGCTCAGGCCTATGTCCAGTAAGCTTTACTCTGAGTTCTTGATGTTCACCTTCTGCATAGTTTTTTTCAATCATATTAAAACTTGCATCCAAAATATGTTGATGGGATCTAAAATTATCCTCCAATGCAATTAATTTCATATCATTCCATTTTTTTCCAAATCTTAAAAAATTTTCGAGAGATGCACCTTGAAAACGATAAATCGCTTGCTTTTCATCTCCCACAATAAAAACGTTTGGGTTATCGAAAAAATTAGCAATTAAAGTAATAATTTCATTTTGAGAATCATTAGTATCTTGATGCTCATCGACGAGAATATACAAAAACTTTTCTTGAATTAACTGTAAAAATAATTCATCATTTTTTAAAGCTTTGAGTAGTTCAAAAATTAGATCGTCGTAATCAACTCTGTTTGCTTCTCTTTTTTGTTTTTCGTATTCTTTGTAAACCTTGGCAAATAAAATAGTTTTTTCACATTTTTCAATTAGTTTTTTTGCTTCAGCCTTTAGTCCACCCTTATTTTCTCCTCGTGTAGAAATTAAGTCTTTATCATTCTGAATTTCTTCAATTTTTTCTTTTGCAAAAACTAAAACTTGTTCAGGATTTTTATCTCCTTTTTTTGATTCACTAATATTGTGAATTATTGAGTTTACATAAAAATCAGGTTTGCCTAAAGGTCTTATGAGTGCAAATTCTTTTTTCTCAAGAATTTTTTTAATTAAAACTTCATTTTCAATTTCAGTTAATTGAACAGATTTATCTAAGTGCACAAAATGATCTCTATATTCAGAAATAAGCGAAGAAGCAAAACTATGAAAAGTATGAACCCTAACTTCATCTGCTCTGCTTCCAATAATTTCTCTTAATTTCTTTTTGATCGCCTTAACTCCAGCATCGGTATAAGTAATTGCAAGAATCCCTGACGGAGGCGTATCTGTGAGGCGTAGAATGTTTGCAATGCGCAAAGTAAGAATAGTCGTCTTACCTGTTCCAGGCCCCGCAATAACCATTACAGGCCCTTCTATAGTGTCCACAGCCTCCTTTTGGACCGCGGTTAGATTTTTGTATTTAGCTTGAAATTTCTCGTCTTTCATTGGTTATATTGTCTCATTTTACAGTCACTTTTTATATACCTATTACAAAAATACCGCCAACAGGCGGTATTTTTGTTTTTATTTAGTAGTTCTTTAATCTACCTACATTATCGTGAAGACGAATCTTTTCGAGAGCTTTAGCTTCGATTTGGCGAATTCTTTCTCGGGTTACAGCAAAAGTTTTTCCTACTTCTTCAAGGGTGTGCTGAATTCCATCAAGGAGTCCGTGTCGCATTTCAAGAATTCTTCTTTCTTTTTCTGAGAGGTCATCAAGAATTTGTCCAACTTGGTCTTTAAGAATTCTCTGTGATGAATCTTGATCTGGAGATGGAATTTTTTCATCAGCAATAAAGTCTCCGTAAGTTGTTTTTTCATCACCATCATCTCCAACCGGAGTATCGAGTGATACTGTTGTTTGATCGATCTTTTCAATTTGGTAAACCTTATCAACATCTAGCCCCATTTCCACTGCAATTTCTTCTGGCATTGGATCTCGGCCTAAATCTTGAGAAAGTCTTCTTACAACTTGCTTGTATTTTGCGATTGTCTCCACCATGTGCACAGGAACTCGGATAGTTCGAGATTGATCTGCAAGAGCACGAGTAATTGATTGTCTAATCCACCAAGTCGCGTATGTTGAAAACTTATAACCTTTTGTCCAATCGAATTTATCAACGGCTTTAAATAAACCTAGGTTTCCTTCTTGAATAAGATCAAGTAATGTTAAATCTGGACTTCTTCCAACATATTTTTTTGCAATGGAAACAACAAGACGAAGGTTTGCTTTGGCAAGCAAGTTTTTCGCTTCCTCATCTCCATCCTGAATTCTTTTTGCTAAATCTTTTTCTTCGGCTGCGTGAATCAATGGATACTGACCAATTTCTTTGAGGTACATCTGGATTGAGTCGTAATTTTCTCTTTTGCTTCCATATTTTTTCAAAAAATCATCTTCAGTAGTTTTTATATCAAGAAAACCGCCTCCTTCGAGAATATCAATTCCTGCCGAAGTTAATCTTTCGTACAAAGAATCAAGAAAAACAACATCATCCTCAATTGTAGGAAAACTTTTCAAAATCTCATCATATGTGATGAACCCCCTCTCCTTACCCTTACCAATAAGTAAAATAGCTTTTTTTTCTGAATCCTGATTCTTTTTTGATGCAGAAATTTTGGCAACTTTTTTTGCTTTTGGCGCTTTTTTTGCTTTAACTTTTATTTTCTTAACTTTTTTTACAATTTTCTTTGCTGGTTTTTTAACTTGCTTTTTGGACTTTATTTTTTTTGTTGTTTTTTTCTTCATAAATTCTTTTAATTATCGAATAATATTATATTTTTTTGAAAGGTTTGAGAGATTAAGTGATATCTCTTGAAACTCTCGAAGCAGTCGACTTTCTTCTTCCTTATCTTTCACTGCTTCGGCTTTCTTTAATCTTTCAATTGATTTGGATAATTTTTCTCTTAAAATTTCGTCCTCTAACATGAAAAGGGCTTCGTTTTGGTAATAATCTAAATTCTCTGATCCATAATTCATCTTACCTTCAAAATAAATTTCATCTTTCTCTTCTTCTGGGAGGGATTCAAGACCAGTAAGATTCAAAATTTTCTTCCCAAACTCTTCTGCTTTTTCCTTATCCAATTCCCTCAAAACAAATAAAACTGAAAGAGCTTTTCGAAGGTAACTTTTACCTTTCGAAACATTAATATTTTTGGGCGGTGAACTTGAAATTTGCTCAATTGTAATTTTTTGCATCTCGTCCCGTAAAGCTCCTTCAGGAAGACTAAACTCCAAACTAACTTTTGCTAAGACTCTTGATTGGTCAATCGAACTTTCAATAGATCTTGCAAGTGGTAATATTTGAGACTTCAAAATTGTATCCGCCTCGCTACTTTTACCTTCAGTAATTTTTTTCTTTGCAATTGAAAGAAAGTAATCAATCACACTTGGTGCTTCCCCGATAATTTTTTGCCAAGCTTTAGGATCAGTCTTAACAATATCTGCTGGGTCTTTTCCTCCACTTATAACTGATGCTTTAACAAAAAAGCTTTTCTCTAGAGCCATTAAAGCCGCTCTGAAAGAAGCATTAACTCCAGCAGGATCTGAATCAAAAGAAATGACAAGTGTATCTGTAATTCTTTTTAAATAAGTCAGGTGGTCGTAAGTGAGACTTGTACCACTAGTTGCAACAGTGTTTAAGACTCCTGCTTGATGACTCATGATTAAATCCATCTGCCCTTCAACAAGCACTGCAAACTTTTTTTCTCTGATAGAATTTTTTGCAAAATTAATTCCATAGAGTGTTTTACTCTTTTCAAATATCGGCGTTTCTGGACTGTTTATATATTTTGCTTCTTCACTTTCATTTTTAAGGATTCTTCCAGAAAAAGCTACAACTCTTCCGCTTGCGTCAAAAATTGGAAACATAATTCTTCCGCGGAATGCATCATAATTTCCTTTTGGTCCTTTTTTTGTAAGACCAGCAAGAAACAAATCATTTTCACTCCACCTTTTCCCTAAACTTGTGATTAGTGAATGCCATTCATCTGGTGCAAATCCTACTCTAAATTGTTTTAGGGATTCAATTGATACTCCTCTGTCTTTCAAATAAATTAAAGCCTCTTTTGAATCACGAAGATTACGCTCAAAAAAAACAGTCGCATCTTCCATAATTTCAAAAAGTCTCTCTCGTTCACTTTTTTCTTTTATGTTTTCTCTTTCAATTGGAACCCCTGCTCTTTCAGCAAGAATTTTTAGTGCTCCTAAAAAATCCAAAGCCTCTATCTCTTCGACAAATGAAAAAATATCTCCTTTTTGGCCGCAACCGAAACAATAATAAGTATTTCTCTCCGGAGATACGAAAAAGGAAGCAGATTTTTCCTGATGGAATGGACATCTAGCTTTGAGGTAGGTTCCTGCTTTTTCGAGCGTAATATAGGAACCTACCACTTCTTCAATAGATAATTTTTCTTTTATTTTTTCTACTGTGGAGGACATTTAATTTTTGCGAAGCAAAAAACCTAACAACTTAAAACTATAAACTCAAAACTAATTTTCTATTCCCCTTGAATTTCGTCTCTGTAAGTTGCCTGAAGATTCTCAATCATTTTTGATTTCTCACTTCCCTTGAATCCTGTTCCTGCTGGGATTAGTCTTCCTAGAATTACGTTTTCCATAAGACCATTAAGTCTATCCTCTGCACCTTGAGCAGCTGATTGAATCAACACTCTAGTTGTATGCTGGAATGAAGCCGCAGAAAGAAAACTCTGTCGTGATAGAGAAACATCGGTGATTCCAAGAACAATCTGATCTGCTTTTGCTTCCTCAAGTCCTGCAGCTTTCATTTTCTCATTTTCTTCAAATAGTTCACTCCATTCAATTATAGCGCCTTCTGCAAATACAGTGTCTCCAGCTTTTTTAACTTTTAGTCTTCCAAACATTTGACGAACGATTACTTCAATATGTTTTCTTGAAACAGCTTCCCCTTGAAGTTCGTAAAGTTTTTTAATTTCAGAAATAATATAATTCTCAGTTATTTCTTTTCCAGCGTATTTGAATAGATCATCAATATCAGCTGAACCGTCTGTTAGAAGTTCACCTTTCTTTACATTATCTCCAACTTTTACTAGAGGCATTCTAAGTCTGTGTACTTCGTATTCAATAGCAGCCGCTTTTTTGACTTTACTTTTTTCTTCAAGTTCTGGAATGATAACAATTTTCTTTTCTTTTCTTCCATCAGTAACTTCTGAAACAACTCCACTTACTTTTGATATTACAGCAGGATTTTTTGGTTTTCTCTTTTCAAAAACTTCTTCCACTCTAGGCAAACCTTGAGTGATATCTCCACCAATCTGCGCAGTTCCTCCTGAGTGAAATGTTCTCATTGTCAGCTGAGTACCAGGCTCTCCGATAGCTTGTGCAGCCACAGTTCCAACAGCTTCTCCTAAATCAATTAATTTATTTCTTCCGAGATCCAATCCGTAACATTTTGCACAGATTCCTCCTCTTGATTTACATGTAAGTGGAGAACGTGCAAACACTTCACTGACTCCTGATTTTTCAATTATTTGTGCATCATCATCTGTAATAAGATGACCTTTTGCAAAAATTTCTTCTCCCTTGGCATCCTTAAGATCATCTGCCAAAACTCTTCCTCTAATACTCTTTGAGATTGGAGATTCAATTCCAGACGCTGTTTCTTTTTTAAGAATAATTCCTTCTTTAGTTCCACAATCTTCACTTGTAATGATAACATCTTGAGCTGCAACGAAAAGTCTTCTTGTTAGATATCCCGCTTTAGCAGTGTTCAGAGCTGTATCTGTAAGACCTTTTCTTGATCCGTGAGTTGTAATGAAGTATTCAATTGGATTTAATCCTTCTTTTGATGAAGACAGAATTGGGAATTCAATTGTTTCTCCTGCGGTATTTTGAATCAAACCTTTCATTCCAGACATTTGTGTTATTTGAGAAAGAGAACCTCTGGCACCAGATTTCCACATATCATAAACAGAACTCTTTTTATCCATGTTTTCAGGAATAATTTTTTCGATTTCTGCTTTTGCTCCGTGCCAAATTTCAATATTTTTTCTAATTCTTTCTTCTTCGGACAAAAGACCTTCGTTGAATTGATTAATTGCTTCTTCTTCCTTTAACTTTGATTTTGCAATAATCGCTTTCTTTCCTTCTGGAACTTTGATGTCATCAATACCCCAAGTTGTACCTGAAAGAGTTACATATTTGAAACCAAAAGCCTTGATCTTATCCAGAATTGGAGGAAGGTTTGCAATACCGTATTTTGACATCAAGTCTGACATCAATGCGGCCATAGCTTTTTTATCAATTTCTTTATTTAAGAATGGATATTCTTCTGGCAATAATTCGTTGAATAGAATTCTTCCAACAGATGTTTCAATCATTTCTTCTGCAATGTTTTCGAATTTCTTTGTGTTTGGCTTTCTAACCAAAACCTTCGCTCTAAATGAAAGATTGTCGAAGTTAAAAGTTGCGATTGCTCCTGATGGACCGCTGAAATATTTTCCTTCTCCTTTTTCTCCAGGAACAATTGTCGTCATCCAATAAGCTCCGAGCACAATGTCGAGTTTATCAACTGATGCAATTAGGTTTCCACTACCTGGTTTAAGAACGTTTTTGTCAGAAGCCATGATTTCACGAGCTTCAAGTTGTGCTTCTTCAGAAAGAGGAACGTGAACTGCCATTTGGTCTCCGTCGAAGTCGGCGTTGAACGCGGTACAAACAAGTGGATGAACACGAATAGCATTACCTTCAATCAAAATTGGTTTGAAAGCCTGAATACCTAATCTGTGCAATGTTGGAGCACGGTTTAGAAGAACATATTTATTTTTGATTACTTCTTCAAGAATTTCCCAAACTTCTGGAGCACTATCTTCAATCAATCTTGAAGCTCCTCTTATGTTGTAAGCAAGTTCTCTCTTTAGAATTTGAGCGACAACGAAAGGTCTGAAAAGTTCAAGAGCCATGTGTTTTGGAAGTCCACATTCATTTAATTTCAAATCTGGTCCAACAACGATTACAGAACGTCCAGAATAATCTACTCGTTTTCCAAGAAGATTTTGTCTGAAAAGTCCTCGCTTGCCTTTCAAGTTATCTGAAAGAGATTTAAGTGGGCGTCTCTGAAGTTGTCCTAGACCTACAAAAGAATTTCCACCATGTCTGATTGAGTTATCAATAAGCACGTCAACTGCTTCCTGAAGAATTCTTTTTTCATTTCTAAGAATTACGTCAGGTGCATTAATTTCTTTAAGTTTCTTTAATCGATTATTTCTGTTGATTACTCTTCTATATAGATCGTTAACATCTGATGTTGCGTGTCTTCCTCCATCTAGGGCAACCATCGGTCGAAGTGCAGCTGGAATAACTGGAATTGCAGAAAGGAACATCCATTCTGGTTTGATATTTGCTTCTATCATTCCCTTAATAATTCCAAGTCTTCTATTGATCTTATCTCTGTCTTGAGCACCAGCTTCTAGAATATCTTTTTCAAGTTCTGTTTTTAATTTTTTAAGATCTAAACTTTTGAATAGGTTATAAATAGCTTCAGCTCCGATTGATGCTTCAAAAATTGTTCCATATTTTAGAGAAAACTTGTGATAGTTAATCTCATCAAGAACTTTTCCAACTTTGATGCTTTCAATTTCACCTTTTGTTGTTAAGAATAATTCTTTGATTGCATCCTTTGTTTTGTCGTCCTGAATATTCTTTAGTTTATTTTTGAATTCTCCATCGAGGTCAGTTAGAATTCTTCTCTTTTCATTTTCATTTATTTTTGTGACAAGGTATCCTGCAAAGTAGACAACTTTTTCTACTTCTGATGATTGTACTCCAAGAATTAGAGAAATCCTTGATGGCATTGAACGCAAGAACCATATGTGGGCAACCGGTGTTGCTAGCTCAATGTGTCCCATTCTTTCACGTCGCACAATTGATCTTGTTATTTCAACTCCACATTTTTCACAAACAATTCCTTTATATCTAATTCCTTTGTATTTTCCACAATAACACTCAAAGTCTTTATCTGGACCGAAGATTTTTTCATCAAACAAACCATTTTTTTCTGATCTCTGAGTTCTGTAGTTCATTGTCTCAGGTTTTGTAACCTCACCATAAGACCATTCTCTGATTCTCTCAGGAGAAGCAACTTTGATGCCTATTGAGTCGAAATTTTGAAATTCTTTTTTCTTTATCATAGTGATTATGGTTATTGATTAATTTTTTTCTGAACCTCTTTCAGGTTTTGAATTTTCTTTCGACTTTCCTAGAACTACATCCAGCGCCAATCCTCTAAGGTTTGCAAGAAGTACGTTAAATGATGCTGGAGAATTGTGATTTACTATTCTTTCCCCTCTTACGATTGCATCGAATGTTGCAGATCTTCCTTGAATATCATCTGATTTAACTGTAAGAATTTCTCGTAGCATATATGAAACTCCGTGTCCCAAAAGGGCCCAGACTTCCATTTCTCCAAATCTTTGTCCTCCATTTTGTGCCTTTCCTCCAAGTGGTTGCTGAGTAATCAAAGAGTACGGACCAATTGATCTCATGTGTATCTTGTCTTCTACCATGTGGTGCAGTTTCAAAATATACATATATCCAACAGCAACGTCTTGTCCAAAAACTAGACCAGTTCTTCCATCAAAAAGTTTCATTTTTCCGTTTTCATTGAAACCTGCTTTTTTAAGTTCATCTTTAATTTCTGTATCTGTTGCTCCAGCAAAAGGAGGAACAATTGCCTGATAGTTAAGTGCGTTTGCAGCAAGACCTAAGTGAATTTCTAGAATTTGTCCTAGGTTCATACGTGAAGGCACTCCAAGTGGTGTAAGAACAACATCAATTGGTGTTCCATCAGCCATATAAGGCATATCTTCTTCTGGAAGAACAATTGAGATAACACCTTTGTTTCCGTGTCGTCCTGCAAGCTTGTCTCCAACTGAAATATTTCTTAACTGTGCGATTTCAATGTGAATTCTTTTGATAATTCCACTTTCTAATTTATCTCCATTCTCTCTTGAGAAAACTTTTACACCGATGATTCTTCCTCTCTTTCCGTTTTCCATTCTCTTTGATGTATCCTTTACATCGCGAGCTTTTTCTCCAAAAATAGATCGGAGCAATCTTTCTTCTGGTGTTAGTTGTGTTTCACCTTTTGGTGTAATTTTTCCAACAAGAATATCTCCAGGGCGAACTTCTGCTCCAACTCTAATGATTCCGTCCTCATCCAAGTTTCGAAGTTTTAATTCTCCAACGTTTGGAATATCGTGTGTTGTAACTTCGGGACCAAGTTTTGTGTCACGGACGTTTACAACAAATTCTTCAACGTGAATTGAAGTAAATTTACTTTCTTTAACTAATTTTTGTGAAATGACAATAGCATCTTCATAGTTTTGTCCTGCCCATGTCATGAAGGCAACAAGAACGTTTTGCCCAATGGCCATTTCTCCATCAACAGTTGTTGATGTATCTGCCAAAACACTATCTTTAGAAACTTTTTCTCCAACAGAGACAGTAGGTCTTTGGTGAAAAGCAGTAAATTGGTTTGTTCTTTCAAAATGAGCTAAGTTGTATTCTTTTTCTTTTCTTCCATATTTAACAGTCACTTTCTTTGAATCAACAGTTGATACAACTCCTTCATCTTCTGCCAAAATTACTCTACCTGTATCGAATGCTGCCTTTTTTTCTATACCAGTTGCAACAAGTGGAGCTTCAGGAATTACACAAGGCACTGCTTGTTTCTGCATGTTTGATGCCATAAGTGCTCTGTTTGCTTCATCGTGGTTTAGGAAAGGAATCATAGAAGTTGCAATAGAAAAAGCCTGATTTGTTGCGACATCCATAAGATCTACTTTGTCTCTGTTGATGTATCCTGGCTTTCCTTTAATACGAACTTCTACTTTTTCAACTGTAATATTTCCTTTTTCATCAACTGGAGTTGCGGCGTGAGCAATAATATAGCCTTCTTCTTCAAGAGCATTCATATAAGAAACGTCTTTTGTGACATGTCCATTTTTTACTTTTGCATATGGAGTTTCAATCATTCCGAATTCATTTACTCTTGCATATGAAGAAAGGTGAAGTACCAATCCAATGTTTGGACCTTCAGGTGTGTGAATAGGACAAATTCTTCCATAGTGAGAAGTGTGAACGTCACGAACTTCAAAACCAGCTCTTTCTCGTGTAAGTCCACCGGGACCCAAAGCAGAAACTGTTCTTAAGTGTTCAAGTTCTGTAAGTACGTTTTCCTGCTGCATAAATTGTGACAGCTGGTTTGTTGTAAAAAATTCTTTGATTCTTGCTTGAAGTGGTCTAGGAGAAATAAATTGCACAGGAAGATTTGATTCAGTATCAATTGTAGACATTCTGTTTTGAATGTTTCGCTTGATTTGAGTCATACCAACTCTAATTTTTTGTTGCAATAATTCTCCAACATAACGCACTCTTCTTGAACCTAGGTGATCAATATCATCAGCATTTGCTTCACCGTTTGAGTTCAAAAATGCAAGGTGATTAATTATTGTTACAAGATCATCCAAGCTTAGAGTTTTTTGTGTAAGAGATTTTTCATCCATTCCCTTCTCAAATCTCTTATTAAATCTATGTCGTCCAACTCTTGAAAGATCATAGCGCTCTCCATCAAAAAGACTTGCGACAAATTCTCTCGCATTTTCTGCTGTTGCTAAATCTCCGTCTCTTTGTCTTTTGTGAATTTCAATAAGTGATTCTTCTTGAGTTTTTGTGTGATCTTTTGCAAGAGTTGCTTCAATATGTTTTCTGACTCCTTCATCTTTAAAAGCTTTCAAGATATCCTCAGTTGTCTTAAGTCCAAAAGCTCTAAGTAAGCATGTAATTGGGAATTTTCTCTTTCTGTCAATTCTTGCATATACAGCACCATCAGCTTCACTTTCAATTTCTACCCAAGCACCTCTGGCTGGAATTATTTTTGCTCCAAAAAAGTTAAGCCCCTTTGATTCAGACATAGTAAAAAAGACCCCAAAGGATCTTGCTAGCTGAGGAACAATAACTCTCTCAATACCATTAATAATAAAGGTACCGTGATCTGTCATTACAGGAAAATCAGCCAAAAATACCTCTTGCTCTTTTTCTGTACCTAAAATCTTATTCTTAAGTTTTACTATAACTTTTAGAGGGGCTTCAAGAGTAAGTTTGTTCTCTTTTGCATAACTTTCATCAAACTTTGGCTCTCCCATATCAAATTTACCAAAACTGAATTCAAACTTCTTTCCTGAATAATCTGAAATTTTTCCAAATTCATCAAAAACTTCTTTGAGACCTTTCTCAAGGAGAACTTTAAAAGAAGTTGTTTGTCCTTCCACTAGATTAGGAAGTTCAACTAATGGTTTCCTAAATCTTGAAAAAAACTTTTTGTTTTCGGTGTTGGCACTGACACCAGTTCTTATCGCCATGATCTTATCCTTTTCGATTGTGGTCATATTTTTTTATGCCGAGCTTTGAACAATTAAAAAGCAAAAAGAGAAAATTACAAAAAATTCTTTTTTCGCTTTCAATTATCCGAGACGCCGGAAAGATTATTATGATTATCTATTTATAAAATAAATCGCGATTTGACAACCATAACACAATCTTTCACGAATTCGCATGATTATACTACTATATTTATATAGCGCAACATTGACATTACCTAGATATTAATGGCTAATGAGTTTTTCGCCATTCCTCAATATCCTTATGGTTACCAGACAAAAGAACCTTTGGTACCTTATATTTCTTCCCTTTATAAGCTATTACTTCAGGACGAGTGTACATCTCACTTGAGGCTTCCCTTTCTTCTTCTCTAGAATCAAAGTTTCCTAAAACTCCCTCAATTTGGCGCGAAATAGAATCAATCAAAATCATTGCTGGAATTTCCCCACCAGTAAGCACATATGGACCGACGGAAATATTTTCCATTTTAAAAATCTTTTTTACACGAGAATCTATTCCTTCATATCTACCACAAATTAAAATAATATCAGAATATTTTTTTACAGAATTTTTAGCATATTTAGTATCAAAGTTTTTTCCATCTGGAGAGAAGAATACAATTTTAGGTGCGAGTTTTGAGTTGCGAGTTTTGAGGACTATCTTTTTCGATTTTTTCTCTAACCTCGCACCTCGCACCTCGCACCTTCTTAAAGCCACTTCAATGGCCTTAAGAACCGGCTCTGCTTCTATCACCATCCCTGGACCTCCGCCGTAAGGTTTGTTGTCTACTCTAAGATATGGCTTCTCTTTTCCTTTTTGAACTTTAGTTGGTTTTACAAAATCTCGTGGGTTATAGAAAAGAACTGAAATTTTCTTTTCGTTTATTGCTCGCGCCAAAATAGACTCGGAAAGGTACGAGTTAACTAAATCTGGAAATAATGTAATTACGTGGAAACGCATGTGTAGCTATCAGCTTTTAGCTGTTAGCTATTAGCTTAAAGAAAAACATAATAAAAGCAAATATAGCTTTACAAAAAAATACCCCTAGCGAACTAAGGGTTGAAGAAAGGACTACCAAGTTGCAGTCCGAGGTCGGCTACTTGCCGTCGTCGGTCTTGGCAATTTGCGATCCGCGGCGCCGGCTGCTGAAACGGTCTGACCGGCGCGAACCGGGTTTAATTCCAATCGGGGTTTGTTTGCGGGCTTTGTTCTCTTGGCTCATACAGCTTTAAAAGTTACACCAATGTTAAAATTTCGTCAATAGTTTTAATTTGAAATTGGAACTTCAATTCTTGGTGCGCCGTAAGGTCTTGAACCTAATTGATATTCTTTAAACTGCAAAATGACACTAGAATCAGAAAACATGAAAGTATCGAAATTTGTTATAGTCGCAACCAACCCATCATTATTATCCAAAAAACTAGTGTCAGTATTGCCTGTTTGGGAGTAATATTTTTTCAATTCTCCTGTTGCATTCTTTGAAAGATTATTCAAAAAATCTACTGGCCTAAAAAAGTCACTTAATTTTTTTTCTGTTCCATCACTTAAGCTAAAAGTATGAGATTCAAAGTTTGTATATGGATGTGCAAGTAATCCCCCGCCGACAAAGGTCGAATACAGAACACTGACAGTCCCGAATTTTTCAGATGTCGTAGCGTCACTTGTAAGAGCAATCTCAAATGGTGAAAGAGATGGAGGTGTATTTTCTGGAGAAATATTTGAAGAAACATCTCCCGTAATTTGTAATTTTATTACCTGAACTTCTGCCTCTATTTGAGAATTAATTGCACCCCACTTATTTCCCAAAGTACTATCAAAAACTGGATAAGTAGCACTAAATGTCCATTTACCTCCTGGATCTTTGTCTGTAATTGTTTTGGAACTGATAGTTGGTGTAAATACTTGTGTGGTTTGTGTTGTACTAATATTTTGTTCTGCAGATTTAGTATTTAAAACATAGGAAACAAGAATTTGAACATAGTGAGGATTTATAGCCACAAGAACTACTATCAATATAACGACTCCGACTATATAAGGAATAATTTTCTTCATTAAGTTGATTATAACATTTCCTGTGTTGTCATTCCCGCGAAAGCGGGAATCTAGGGTTTTACTACATACATCTGGATTCCCGCTTTCGCGGGAATGACAAATAACATTTTAACTTATTTCTTTGATGATTAACACTAATAATGCTAGTCTGTCTCCATGGAAGAACTAAAAGCACAACTAAATAAAATCAATCTTAAGCTTGAAAATAAAGCCATCGAGCGACTTTGGAAATTTAAAGAAATTGTTCTTGAAAAAAATAAGGTTTTAAACCTTACAGGTATCACTGAAGAAAAAGACTTTATTCTCAAGCACTTAATTGATTCCCTTTCAGTTATAGATTCCATACCTGCTGGAACAAGAAACATTATAGATATTGGTACAGGTGCCGGTTTTCCAGGAGTACCAATAAAAATCGCAAGACCAGAAATAAATGTTACCTTACTCGATTCATCAAAAAAGAAAGTAGTTTTTTTGAAAGAAGCTATCAAATCTTTAGAACTTGAAAATATAAAAGCTGTGGCAGAAAGAGCAGAAGATTTGGCACAAGATAAAAATTTTAGAGAGAAATATGATGTAGCAATTTCAAGAGCAGTAGCATTGCTTCCTGTATTAGTTGAATACTCTCTACCTTTTGTAAAAGTTGGAGGAATTTTTATTGCTCAAAAATCTCAAAACGAGGAAGAATTGAAATCAGCGGAAAGAGCAATAAACATTCTTGGTGGAAAAATTAGAGAAATTATTTCAATAAAAATAGAAAATATTCCGGATCGCTCGCTAATCATTATTGAAAAAATTTCTCGTACTCCACTAAATTTCCCGAGAAAACCAGGAACTGCTTCAAAGGAGCCTATAAAATAAATTATTTCTGTCTTTTTTCTAAACGTAGGAGATGGATATTTCTTTCTTTATCAAAACCATCAACATCAAAGGCGTACTTTTCTATCATTTTTGAAGCTTGATGAGCTCCGAGATAATGTGGCATTACCACGTAAGTTGCTCCTGCAAGATAAAGTTTCTTTGTCTGCACGATATCGTGTGACATTGTAATTACAATACCTGATTTGTTTTCTTCTCTGTAGGTTTTTGTTATAAGCATATTTGTTTCAAAATCTGGAATAGTTGAAACAATCAATTTTATTTGAGAAAAATTAATTTCTCTCAAAAACTCAACATCATCAGCATCACCATATTTAAATGGAATTCCTTCTTCTTCTAATCTTTTAATAGCCGAAGGATTAAAATCTACTGCAAAAAATTTAGCTTTTATATGCCTTGCTGCTTCAGAAAAATCTTCTCCTACTCTGTGATATCCAAAAATTATCATATCAAAATCATTTACCTTGGATTTTTTTTCATCTTTTGTTCCTTTGATCATTTCAAAGAAACCAATAAATCTTCTCAGTCTGTTGTAAATATTTTCTGAATAAAGAATCAAATAGGTTGAAACTGATATTGTGAAAACAAAGACTAACGTGATAATTGAAACTATTGTGTTACTTATTTGTCCATTTGAAGCTCCAACGGCAACTAAGATAAGTGAAAATTCGCTAATTTGTGAAGAAGTCATTGCAACCAGAAAACTGGTTCTTTTTTTGTAACCCAAAATTTTCATTACAAAAAATACAATGATTGGATTAATCAACAAAACAAAAACTGAAAGAATAATTGAGGGATACAAGACTTGTGTATCTAGACTCAAAGAAATTCTTGAGCCAAGAAGAACAAAAAACAACATGATAAAAAAATCTCTAAGTGGCTTAAGACGAGATCCTATTTCTTCGGCAAATGGAGAGACAGCAAAAGTTGCACCAGCCACAAGGGCGCCAATACCTGATGAAAAACCAATTGCAGAAAAAAATGAGGATAATCCAAGTCCCCATGCTATTGAAAACAAAAAAAGTAATTCAGGAGAAGAGGAAAAAAATTCTGAAAGTTTTGGAAGTACATATTTACTTATAATGAAAAGTAGAACAACAATAACTATTCCTTTAAATAGTAGAGCTAGAAAAATATGCTCAAGATCAGCACCTGTAGTAGAGACAGAAACATTTAGAGAGGCAACAATTAAAATTAAAGCGGCAATAAAATCCTCAACCAAGAGCATTCCTAAAACAATTTTTCCATGAAGTTTACCCAGACTTCTTTTATCCGAAAATAATTTCAAAATTATAATGGTACTCGAAAATGCCAAAGCGGCACTAGCATAAGCAGCTGAAACGATATCGAAACCAAGCCACCTGACAACAAAAAAACCTGCGACTGAAGTGATAATTGCTTGTGTTACTCCAACAAAAAAGGAAGTAACTCCAACCTCTTTTATAATTTCAGGATTTAGATGGACACCAACAATAAATAAAAGTATTGAAATTCCAATTGTAGAAAATATTTCAAGATCCGAAGTTGAGTGCAAAATATTAAAAACATAAGGACCAACCGCAATACCAGTAAGAACATAACCGACAATTAAAGGTTGTCTTAAAAGTTTCATTATTGCTCCAAAAAGAACAGCAACAAAAACAATAATACTTATTTCAAAAAAAAATGTCATATGAAAATTATATCATTTTAAACAAAAAACTTACCCACTTGAATTGTGGGTAAGTTTTTTTAACTCTAAAATATTTTCAACCTACGGATTCACCTCACTAAAGCTAGCATTGATGTAGCAAGTAGCATATTTGGTAGAGGTACCAGTTGTGGTAGTTGTTGCTCCTGTTATTGGATTGGGGAGGTTTTCACCACAAGTTAGTTTGTATTGTGTTTCTTTGGTAACTTTGCTGTCGTTGAATGTTTTAGGTGAAAGAATAGGATAAGTATAGGTTTGATCACCTTGAGCTGAGCCTGTAAGAGTACAAGTTGAGTATTTATCTTCTGTTAGTAGGTTAAAGACTGGACTGCAATTTCCTCCTGTACCATTAGTTGAATTGTATGGATTGATGGTGTTAGCTTTGAAATCTTTTATTACTACTTGTCCTGAAGGAAGATTAGTACCTCCGTTTGTCTCTATATATATTTGTGCGGCTGATTTTGTACATGTAAGGGTTGTAGGGTTACAAGTTGAACCTACGCCATTTACAGCTACACAATCCTTGTCTGGATTACATCCGTCGACTATCTTTGTTCCCGAGCAAGCGAGTTTTGGGGTGCAGACTACGGGGGTTGGAATGACAGTGCCCACAGAGCCACCACTATTATTAACAGGTGGATAATATACTGGGGGAGGAGGTTGAGGTGGTGGACAATTTTGTCCTAAAACAGCGCACCTTTGATCTCCACCATAATGAGTATTACCTATATTAAAATTCCCACAACCTGAATCTGAATAGCAAACATGTCCTTTTTTACAACTTTTAGCTTCTGCTTTGGGAGCGTTTATACCAAAAGCAAATACAATTGCAAAAACAAAACCTGAAATCAGAAATAATTTTTTCATATTTTTGGTATTCATATATCTTATTTGTTATTTCCCAAATTAATAATAGATTGATTTATTTTTGCTTTCATATCAGATTTTTCTAACATTCCGAGAGTAATATCTGTATCAACTAGACTTAATGCTTTATTGTAGGCTTCTTTAGCTTTTGATTTGTCTCCCGTTGCTTCCAATAAAAGTCCTTTTACAACATAAGCGAATGAATCATTACCATAAAAACTTACCGCCTTTTCAATATCCTGGTCAATTTGATTTTTTAGGGATTCATTCTTTACTACATAATCATTGAGTAAAATTTTGGCATACGCCCTGTTTGCATATGCGTTACCATATTTATCATATGAATCAATCGATTTGGAAAAATCATCTATTGCAATTTGATAATTCCCAGAGTCTATTTCTGCCAGGCCAAAAATTTCATAGGCTGTAGCTTTTACATATGCAATCTGAGTTACATCGATAGCAGCTTGCGCATATTTTTTTGCATTTTCAAAATCACCTTTTCCTTGAGCAATTCTTGCTAAGTTCATTAAAGCAACGTCATTTTTACTATCTATACTGTAAGCTTTTATGTAATCAGCTTCAGCAGAGGTTAGGTCACCAGATAGATCATACGCATGACCTCTTTTTACGTAACCAAGTGGAGAATCTGGATAAAGTGCAATAGCTTTATTGTATTGTTCTAATGCTTTAGAGTAATTTTGTAAGACTTCGTAAGAATATCCGAGAACTAAGTCTGCTTGATACTCTTGATTTTTGTCTGGACTATTTGCAAGAACCTCATTTGCTATAGCAATAGCTTTATTTCCATATTCTACTTCTTTGAACTCTAGACTAGCTTTTTCCAGATACGCATTGGCCAAATCAATTTTGGATTGATTGTCATTATTAGAACTTACTAACTGTTCAGCTATTTGTACTTCTTTTTCAACATCTCCAGATTGAGCATTTTTCATCAATTCATCGTTTAGAATAGTTTGATTATACTCGGCAAGGGAAATAATCTTACCGTTTTGAATTGTATAAAACTTTAAAAAGACGAATATCGATAAACCTAAGAGAACAATCACAATAAGGGAGATGATAAAATATTTTTTCATAAAAATTTTTGGAGCATTTTCGCCAATTAATTAATAGTAAATTGCTACATAAATTCTATCATATAGGTACTAAAAAACCACAAAGGTTTGTTCACAGGTATTTTTCTGCGCGACTTGTTTTTGTTTACAAAAACAGAAGTACCCTTGTGGTAAAAAATTCTGCGAAGCCTACTCCGGCACTCGTTGCTACTCGCCCGACTCGCGCCAGAACCCTTTGCGGTTTTTAGAAATTTAACTTTTTAGACGAACAAATAAGCTAGAGCACCTGCAAGAAGAGCCATATTTTTCATAAAATTTGCCTTATCTGTTGCATGAGCATTTGCGTCTGTTATTGTCCAAAAATTATGTATCATGAAAGTTACAGGAATCAAAAATAGGACAATAAGGGCAACTGAAACCGGGACATACAAAGCAAGTAAAATTCCAGCTCCACCTAGGATGACCATCACTCCGCTAACTACAACAGCAAGTTTAGGTGAAGGTACTTTTTTTGAAGCTGCATAATGAGCAAGCATATCTCGGTGTTTGAGATGATTAATACCACTCATAATAAAGTATCCACCAAAAATCACTCTACTGACAATTAATAAATATTGCATATTTTTTTGTTAATTTTTAAACTACCTACTTTGGCTATCTATTTTACACCCAGAACAGCCTTTATCAAAAGGTTATCAGGAGAAGAACTTTCCTAAAAGTTTATTTAGACTTCGATTTTTGAGAACATTTTTGCACCAATAAACATAACAATCAAAACTAAAATTGAAATAATAGTTAAATCAAACCCTACTCCGAAATGGGCTGCGCCAGAAAGAGTCCCTCTCAGAGCATCAACTCCATAGGAAAGAGGATCTAACCTAGTGACAATCTCTAAGGCTTTAGGCAAACCATCAATTGGAAACAAAGCACCGGAGAGAAAAAACAAAGGCATAACAAGAAAATTTATTATTATTTGAAATCCCTGCATGTCATCAAGTCTAGAACCGATAGCTGTGCCAAGTGCTGTAAAAAACAAAGCAATCAAAAACATTGCAAGAAATGCCACAGGAAGCATAGTAAGAGAAATTGGTCTAAATCCCACAAAAAAAGTCAAAGTAAAAACTACCAAACCTTGTATCATCGCAACAGTAGCTCCACCAAGTGTTCTTCCTATCATTATGTAAATACGAGAAACAGGAGCAACTAAAGTTTCTTTTAAATAACCAAACTGCCTGTCCCAAATTATTTCTATACCAGAAAAAATAGATGTAAAAAGAATACTCATACACATTACTCCGGGTGCCAAAAATTGCATATAATTTCCTCCTCCAGCTTTTGCGTAAATAGGACCAAATCCGAAACCAAGAGCCACTAAAAATAAAATTGGCTGGCCAAGTGAACCGATCATTCTAGATTTTGATCGAACGTATCTTTTTAATTGTCTAAGCCAGAGTATGTATATTATTTTGAGGTTTTTCATATATTTTTGTTATGAACGTAGTGAATTAGAAAAATAATGACCCTGTTAAATAAAATTTGATTATCACTTCGCTTTGTTTATTTTCATTACTCATTTTTGTTTATATTAATCATTTATTTTAACTTCTAATCAAATTTTAATTTTTTGAAAAAATTATTTAACAGGGTGAGTAATTTATACTCGCTTTGCTCGTTAAATTACTCAATGTTTCCAACGTCTAGCCATTCTTGAAGCTCCATTTTCTGCACCTTCATCCCTTATCTGTTTACCAGTGAGTGCCAAAAAAGCATCCTCTAAACTTTTTGTATTAGTCTTTTTTTTCAAATCATCTGGACTGCCTTCTGCAACAATTTTTCCATGATCAATTACTGCAATTCTATCTGCATTTCTTTCTGCCTCCTCCATATAATGAGTCGTAAAAAAGACTGATAAACCTTCCTTTTCACGCAGTGCCTTTATATGAGTCCACATATTATTTCTTGTTTGTGGATCAAGACCAAGAGTCGGCTCATCCAAAAATAAAACTTTTGGATGGTGAAGAAGACCGCGAGCAATCTCTAAACGCCTTTTCATTCCTCCTGAAAAATTTTTTACTAAATCATTTTTTCTATCCCATAAATCAACAAGCTTCATAAGTTCTTCAATTCTTCGTTTATACAAAATTTTCTGTAGTCCATACATCACTGCATGAATTTCCATATTCTCGTAAGCAGTAAGCTCAGTATCGAGTGATGGATCTTGAAAAATAATCCCAAAAGAATTACGAACTTCATTGGGATTTTCTAAAACGTTAGAACCATCAAGTATCACTTCACCTGATGTAGGGACAAGAAGTGTTGTCAGCATTCTTATGGTAGTGGTCTTTCCTGCACCGTTTGGTCCTAAAAACGCAAAGGCTTCACCCTTTTTTACATTAAAAGAAATATTTTTTACCGCTTCAATTTCATTAAAATTTTTTACTAATTTTTTTACTTCAATAATGTTTGGCATATTTAAAAAATTATTAATTAAGCTGTTGTCCGATTTTGAATCCAACCCAGATTCCTACTATGGCAAAGACGGCGCTGAGGACAAGTGATGACGATGAAAACATATCTCCTCCCCAGAGGGCTGGAATATAACCTCCAACAACCGAACCGATTGTCATGAAGATAAAAACTAAAGATTTTGTACTCATTTTTAATTAATCCTTGAAAAAATCTGAAGTTTTTCTTTGACCAGATTCTTCACTGCAAGTACAGCGTTCTCTGCGAGCTTGTATCCTGCAACTTCATCACTTTCATTCAGAGATTTTTTTAAAGCTTCCTTGTAAGCCACTCTTATCTCTGTATTTATATGTACGACTGAAACACCGTTTAAGATTGCATTTTGAAAATCTTCTTTAGAATTTCCTGAACCGCCATGCAATACCAAAGGAATTTTTACTGCATCACTAATTTCTTTTACCCTTTGGATATTTAACTTCGGTTCTGGAGCAAACTTAAGCATGCCGTGAATATTTCCAACTGCAGGAGCAAAAAAATCTACGCCAGTCTCCATAACAAATTTTTTTGCGTCTTCTGCTGTCGTGAGCATTTTGTCTCCCACCGATGCTCCTTCGGGAATTGCATCCAACAATTTGGATGACGTTCCAATGTATCCTAATTCCCCTTCCACAAAAATATTTGGATTTACACTTTTTGCATACTCTACACACCGCTTCGTAATTTTGATGTTTTCATCAAGCGGTAATTTTGCTCCGTCAAAAATAACAGAATCAAAACCTTCATCAACTACTTCTTTAACTCTCTCAAATGAATAAGTGTGGTCAGCATTTAGAAAAACTGGAAGACCTTGATCCTTGTAACTTTTGACCAAAGCAACAACTTGAGGAATTCCAATAAAATCCCTTTCGCCTTCTGAAACTCCAATAATTACAGGAACATTTAATTCTTTCGCAGCTTCAACAATTCCTTTAAGGGTTTCTAAATTTGAAATATTAAAATGCCCGATTGCAACTTTATTTTTATGCGCCTCTTCTATGTATTCTCTGTATGTTTTCATATAAATATTTTATCACAAATCTACACACTAAGTTTGCAAACTTACCCAATAACTAATAATATTGAAAACAAATGAAAACGTACAATGATGATCCCTCCTCTTTTGAGGAAGACGGCCCACTTCGGATGACTTTCTTATTAGCCTTCGTATTCGGATTGCTCGGGATCCTCTGGATTTACGAGACAGTCAAAAAGGGCTTCTGCCTCATGCGGAACGCCTGGAGTTCCTGGCTGGAAGAAGGAAGAAAGCTCGATAAACATCGTCTTTGGTAACTCGCTAAGCCCTTACTGCTTAGCATTTTTTTTTGTATAATTATAAGAACCTATCAAAAAAATAATGAACTTTACAAACAGCAAAATTTTGAAGGAAAAAATGAAGGATGAGGAAGAAGGTTTAATTATATTAAGCCGACTGACGAAACTTAATTTTTTACCAAAATTTTGCCGTTTGGATGTTCAAGTGTCGGATTTAGGTATTTTTATTAACGGTTATTTTTTAGATAGGTTCTAACATGTTTAATTCAAAAAAATATGATCTAATCGCAATCGGGGATACTGTCACCGATGCTTTTATTCGCTTAGAAGAAGCTCATGTAAATTGCAAAGTAAATACAGAAGAATGCGAAATTTGTATGCGCTTCGGAGATAAAATTCCTTACGAATTTGTTGAGGTTTGTCCTGCGGTCGGAAATTCTGCAAACGGTGCTGTTTCTGCATCGAGACTTGGACTCAAAAGCGCAATCATCACAAACATCGGTAATGATTCAGAAGGACTTGATGCCCTAAATCAATTTAAAAAAGATAAAGTCAGTACTGAATTTGTTGTAACAAACAAAGGAATGAAAACCAATTATCATTATGTGCTTTGGTTTGAGTCAGATAGAACTATTCTTATCAAACACGAAAAATATCCCTATGCCCTGCCAAAAATGAAAGCACCGAAATGGATTTATTTAAGTTCACTTGGTGAAAATTCTTTGCCTTTTCATAAAACGATTGAAGAATATTTAATAAAAAATCCTGAAGTAAAATTGGCTTTTCAACCAGGTACTTACCAAATGAAGTTTGGAACTGAAGCGCTAAAAGAAATTTATAAAAGAGCTGATGTCTTTTTCTGTAATATTGAAGAAGCTGAAAGAATTCTTAGAATTCAAAGTAGAGAAAATATAAAAGAGCTTGCAAAAAAGATTGGTGACCTTGGACCAAAAATAGTTTGCCTAACTGATGGAGCAAATGGTGCCTATGTATATGAAAAATCAAAAGACACTCTTCTCTTTATGCCGCTTTACCCAGATATCAAACCTCCCTACGAACGAACAGGAGCAGGAGATGCTTTTGCTTCAACTTTTACTTCGGCTTTGATTAAAGGAAAAACTCTTGAAGAGGCTTTGGTGTGGGCACCGATAAATTCCATGTCTGTAGTCCAGCAAATCGGTGCACAAAAAGGACTTCTCACAGAACAAAAACTTTTAGAATATTTAAAAACCGCTCCTGCAGAATATAAACCAAGACTTGTTTAGATTTTACAAACTTACTTTACTTACATAATCTGCTCTCACTACATATCGTAATTCTTTTGTAGAGCCGAATAAATCACAAGTTGAGAGAGTTAACATATTTTCTTTACTGGTTAGATCTACTTCTTCTTTGCTTGCTTGCACTAGACGCTCATCGCGAACTTTATAAACATATTTTGTACTGGTTGAATAAACATCAATCTCATCCCCTGCTTTTAGGTTTTCAATTCCATTGAAAGCTTTATAGGCTTGATTGTGAACTACAGAAAGTGTACTGCTATGTCCAAAGAGAAAAAGATTTCCACTTGCAGGATAACCTGAGCCAGAATATCTGACGGCACCTTTTAGGAGATATTCATTCAAAATTGCATTGTCTATAGTGTTTGGATCAGAGACACTTATATCCACTCCAACTTTTGGAATTTGAATTTTTGTTGGAATATCTTTGGCCGTGACAACTTGATTTTGGCTAGTTGACCCATTTTGTAGGAGGTTAAGTTTAAGTGCATCCGCTGGAGAATTTCCATTTGGTAATAATTCTTCAGGGACAAAACCCAAGACATACAACACAATAAAAGTTACAACAAAAATGCCGGTAAAAATTAATCCGAAATTTATATACTTTTTTTGTTCATTATTTAATCTCATTTTATTTCTTCATTATCTCATTAAAAATCTGACATCCCAAACTTGCTCAAGGGTAGCCCTTGAGCGTTAGAGTTGACAAAAATAGTAAAAGTAGTATAATACTGCTAAAGCTAAAACCTAGCTTTTCTAATAAATAATTCAAAAATATGGGAGACAAAAAAGATCAAATTCCACATAATTTACCTACAGATAACACACAAACAGATGTGCACTATTCTTCTATAGAACAAAGTGTCCACACTTACCCTTTGGATCGTGAAATGCACGAAAAAACAGAAGAACCAGAAAAAGAAAAAGCTGGTGCAGACAAAGCTATTAAATACGCTCTTGTAATCGGTTTTCTTGTTATTCTTTTTGTTGTTAGTCTTGGAATTGTCTCTTTCCTACCAAGTATAATTTCAAATGTATCCACAACAGCTTCCACTTACCTCTTCTCAACTTTTTCTTCTCAACCAAAAATTACTCTAACTTTAGACAAAAATGAAGTTGGAATAGGACAACCTTTTACCCTTTCATGGAAAAATAATACAACTGATACGAATGGAAGTTATTCTTTTAGTTTTAAATGTACTGAGGGAATTACCCTAGTCGATGCAAGTTCTAGTAAACCGATTGTATGTGGTACCTACTACCCTATCGGAAGCGACAATTGGTCTATTAAATTAATTTCAAATTCAAAAAATACAGGAAGTGTTTCTCTTCCAATGAATGTTAGTTTTTTTGAAACTAACAGAACAGAACCAAAACTTACAAATTCAATTTCCATCTTAGCTCTTGGAACAAATGGGAATAATTCTGGATCATCAAACAATTCTTCTACTAGCACAAATTCAGGAGTGACTGTGACTTCACAAAATAATTCACAGAATAATTCAAGTGGATCAAGAGCTTCATCATCAAATTATTATTATCCTGCAAATGGCAAAAGTGATTTGGCAATTACTTTAGTCAAAAGCGGTATGGTGGTAAACAATGGAAGCTTTGTTCAAACTTCTGCAATTAATGCTGGATCAAGAGTTATGATTCAATTTAATGTTGCAAACAATGGAACGGCTCCTTCTGGAGCTTGGTCTCTAACAGCAACTCTTCCAACAACAATTCAAAATGAAAAAACATACTCTTCTGGTACAGAGCCATCACTTAAGCCCGGAGATTCTTTCACTATGAGTCTTGCTTTTGATTCGTTTGATTCATCAGCAAATCAAGCGATTATTACACTTTTATCTAGTGCCGACTCAAATGTTTCAAATAATACTTTAACAATTCCATTTACTGCAGGTTCAACTTATAGCAATAACAACAATTACAACTACAATAATAATTACTACAACAGCAATGGAAATTATTACAATAACAATGCAAGCCTAAACGTTGCAATAACCAACCTTGGTCAATTCAACCGATCAACAGGACAGTTTTATTACAACGGATACAACAGCTCAATTTATTCAGGATCAACTGTTGGCGTTCAATTTACAGTGACAAACAATGGAAGTACTGCAACAGGACCATGGTCATTCAATGCAACGCTCCCAACAAATTCCAATTCTAACTACAATAATAATTATTGTAACGGATATAATTGCAATAATAATTACTACAATAACAACGGAGGAACTTACAACTATTCTTCAGGAACAGAGCCTTCACTTGCACCAGGTCAAAGTATGAGTTTTACAATTGCCTTTGATAATCCAACTATTGGATCAGATACTGTTTATATTAATGCTTATGGAAGTTCTGTCTCAGGTGGAAACAACAGCGCTACAAGAACTTTCTACGTAAGTAATTAATCTTTAAAACAGCCGAGGCGCTTAAGCGCCTCGGCTGTTTTTTTAAATATCAATTTCTCCACTCTGAATTTGTTGTTTTAAATTTACATCAGAAATTGATGCCATGAAATCTAACATTTTTTGCTTTTCTATTCCGTCTGAAAAACTAGGAACTGAATCATTTATGACTACAGGAAGAATAGATATATTTTCTCCATTATTTGTCTTTGTAATTTGAAGAGCAATTGCATGGGTAGTTCCATAAGAAAAATTCTGATCAAAAACAAAATTACCTAAAGAATAAAAAATTGGTTTGTTATTATAAATTTCAACGCCCTCTACAACATGCGGATGAGACCCAATAACCATATCTGCTCCACTATCAATCATCAATCTTCCGTTTTTTTTCTGTAAGTCGGTTGGGTAATCTTGATACTCAACTCCCCAATGTGGCATTACGATTACAAAATAATTCACATCTTTTAGTTCCTTTATTAAATCAAGAGTATGGTCAACCTTTCCACCAAATTCATTCCAACCAATAAACGCTATTTTGAAACCATTTTCATTAAAAGTGGCAACCCTATCATCTTTATTAAAATAATCTCCAAAAGGCTGTATATTTATGCTTTTCAAAAAATCATAAGATTGCCTTATTCCTTCAAGCCCAAAATCATTATTATGATTATTTGCCTGCGAGAGTGCATCAAAACCAACATTTTTCAAAATATTTAAAACGGAAGGATTGAAAGTAAATTGTAAAATTGTGTGATCTTGCGCTGAAATAGAATTAAAATTTGTTATAACGCCTTCAAGATTGGCAACCGAAATATCAGAATTTTTTATTTGTTCTGTTGTAGAAGCAAAAATATAATTTTGTCCAAATTGATTAATTCTCAATCTCACCTGCCTATCAAGCATCACATCACCTGCAACAAAGATACTGAGTTTATTTTCTGGAACTTGGATAGGAACAACAACTAGTTTTTCTTGAGCAGTATATTTTGGAAAAAAAATTACAAATAATAAAAGTAAAGTAAAAATAGAAAGAAGTAATATTAATATTTTAGTTTTCACTTTCCTTATAATTTTTCTTGAGGAGAGACCTCCAAAAAAAGAGGACTCACCTCTAAAAAATTTAGATATCCAATCTTGCCATTTTTGCGTTTGATTGGATGAAAGATTTTCTAGCTGGAACATCATTTCCCATCAAAATATCTACTACCTTATCTGCCTCAATTGCATCCTCAATATTTATTTGCTTTAGCACTCTGTTGTTTTTGTCCATTGTAGTTTCTCCAAGTTCTTCGGCATTCATTTCTCCAAGACCTTTGTATCGCTGAATAGTAACTTTTTTATTTACTTTCTTGTCTTTTTCTTTTCCGCCTTTTTCATCCACTTCCTCCTCAGGCGTTTCTTCTGTGGCACCTTCCTCACCTTCTGAAACTTCTGTTATTTGAATTTTTTCATCTTTCAAAAACTTTTCTTTTTCTTGTTCAGAATAAAAATAATGAAAATCTTTTCCAAGTTTCAATTTGTAAAGTGGTGGTTGAGCAATATAAATATATCCAGCTTCGATTAAAGGTCTGAAGTGTCTATAGAAAAGAGTTAAAAGAAGAGTTCTAATGTGCGCACCGTCAACGTCGGCATCTGTAGCGATAATAATTTTGTGATATCGAAGTTTTGTAATATCAAATGTATCTCCAATAGCAGTTCCAAGAGCAACGACAAGATTTGTAATTTGTTCAGACGCGAGCATCTTGTCCAATCTAGCTCTTTCAATATTTAAAATTTTTCCTCGAAGGGGCAAGATTGCTTGAGTTCTTCTATCTCGTCCAGTTTTTGCAGTACCTCCAGCAGAGTCTCCCTCTACAATAAATAGTTCTGATTCTGAAGCATCTTTACTTTGGCAGTCGGCAAGTTTTCCAGGTAAAGTCATTCCCTCAAGTGCGCCTTTTCTTAGGATTGAATCCTTTGCCGCTTTTGCGGCTTTTCTTCCGCGCATCGCAAGAATAACCTTATTCATTATAGCTTTTGCGTCATCTGGATTTTCTTCCAAATACATTGAAAATGCATCACCCAAAACAGTAGATACTGCTCCTTGCGCTTCCATGCTTCCAAGTTTTGCTTTTGTTTGTCCTTCAAATTGAATTTCAGGAAGTTTTACAGAAATAACAGCGGTAATTCCTTCAAGCACATCGTCTCCGATAAAACTTTCATCTGCTTCTTTTGTATAACCATTTTTTTTGGCGTAAGTATTGATTGTTCTTGTGAGAGCGGTTTTGAAACCAGTAATGTGTGTTCCTCCTTCTGGGTTGTAAATATTATTCGCGAAACCTGCAATTTTTGCAGAAATATCATCGATGTATTGGATAGCAACTTCAACCAAAGTTTTTCCTTCTTCTTTTTCTACATAGAAAATATTTTTGTGAATGGGTTTTGAGAGAGTGTTATAAAATTTAATTAGTGATACTAATCCTCCTTCAAAATAAAAACTAACAGAAGGAACATCTAGACTTTCATCTTTCAAAAAGAATACTTCATCAAAATTAATTTTTTCTTTATACTCCCTGGCATCAACCACATTAATCAAAAGATTTTTTACAAGGTAAGCTTGCTGGCGAAGATGAGTTACTATTTTTTCGTAGTTAAATTCAATTCCCTCTTTAAAAATTTCAATGTCGGGTTTGAAAGTGGTAATAGTTCCGTGCTCTTTTGAGTTTGCAACTTTTTTTACTTTGCTAAGTGGTTTTCCTATTTTATATTCTTGAAGATATTTTCCTCCGTCTCTGTGCACTTCTGCTTTGAGGTGTATTGATAGTGCATTTACAACTGATGCTCCCACTCCGTGAAGTCCTCCAGAAAATTTGTAAGAATTATTATCAAATTTTCCTCCAGCGTGAAGAACTGTCATAATAGTTTCAAGAGCAGAAACTTTTGTTTTGGAATGCATATCAACTGGAATTCCGGCTCCATCATCAACAATTCGAACATATCCGTCAGGAAGAAGAGCTACTTCAATTCGAGAACATCTATTTGCCATAGCCTCATCGCGAGAGTTATCAAAAATTTCCCAAACTAAATGATGAAGACCATCTGGTCCTGTGGTTCCAATATACATTCCAGGTCGTCTTCTAACCGCTTCAAGACCCTCTAGGACAGTAATCTGAGCCGCTCCATATTGCTGTTTTTTTTCTGGTTTAACCATCCTTTTTATTTGAATTTGATTGAAAAAAATTACATTAAGTCCCGACGTTTCAGTCGGGATCCCGACTGAAACGTCGGGACTTTTTTGGCTTTTTGTCCTTATATTATAGCATTTTTTGAGTAAATAAATCAGCATTGACAGACATATTTATTAGTGGTAACTTTGAATAGATATGAACACTGACACGACTGCTCTTGATTCACTCAAGGGCGAAGAAAACCCACGCAAACAAACCGAGGCTCTGTTGAACAGTTTCAACGACATCAACGGCCTCACTGCAGCAGTGGACGTCATTGGCTTCTACAAAGAAGTTCATTCACTCTGGTACGTGTACCAGCAGATTGAATACAATGCCCTATCGCCCGAGCTGTACAAAGAAAAACAGTTCCGGCAATCTGGACTTGACGCAGCGAGGAGAAGTTGCCTCGACAGGATGGTCACGTTGTGCCTGCAAGCAAAAGGCAAACAACGCAGGCGACTCTACTGCGAATTCAAAGTGACCATCAACTCAATGGACCAAAACCGCTACGTCTGCATAAGTGGAAGGAAGGCTCTCAGCCGAGTTCCCTTGTGGCTCTACTGGGGAAGTTGGAAATAACCAGCTGCGCACATTCTCATCACCGTCTCTCGCTTCATGTGATTGACGGTATTTTTTATTTTCACTTTTTGCAAAAGCCGCCCCTAACGGGGCGGCTTTTTTGTTTGTATTTTTTATTTTTCTCCCCTCCCTACTGAATCATCTTGTTAGCAAGCAAACTCATCAGTCGAACAGCATTACCCTGAGCAACCTTGGCGTCTTTACTTGCAACAAAGGCATCCCATTGTTTGGTGATATTTGGATCAGCAAGTTGTCTGACATCACTCTCAAGCTTGACACGGTCATCATATGAGATAGCGCCTGTGGTGTTTAGAACTACATCAATGTATTCCTTCAAGACTCTAGAGGTTTGAATA
>CAIRYW010000018.1 GCA_903882905.1 uncultured bacterium
AAATTCAATCGAATCCAAAATAAAATGGCTCCATGAACCTAACCAAATAGAAAGTCCTATCATTTGCCAAAATTCAGTTCCACCAATTCTATAAATTATAAGACTTAATAAAAGCCAAAGTATTGGAGCATGAGTTACATAGAATCTGTGGCTCTCGTTCTTTTTTAATTTACCTTTTTTCTTTCTTATAAAAAAATATATAAGATCAATATCTGGAGCAATTGCTGAAAGTGTCCCAACTAAAATAACTATGTTTGACTGACTAACACTTAGATTAGCTTCACTCATTTTTACTAAAGCTGTTGAGACAAGATATCCTGCTGCAAAATGTCCTGAGGGAAGCATGTTTCTATTTTAATAGTCTAAAGTCCTAAACTTTGTGGATTAGTGTAAATACTTAAGAAAGAAGGTAAAACAAATATCATTGTAATTAAAGGTAAGACGAATAAAGCGATAGTAATATAAAGCGTCCACTGGAAGTACTTTCTAGTTTTTTCAACAGAAATATATATTTGATCGATTTTCTTTTCTTGTTCCTCTAATTTTTTTATTAAATCTGCATCCATATGCATAATATTATATCATTTTTTCCATTCTGTAATTGAACCTGTGACTCTTTCTATTTTTTCGGCATTTCTGATAAACTTTTTGTTTTTTGCAGGGACAATGGTGAAGTGCTGAGAATTGTCTAGATCATCAACAATATTTTGTAGTTCTTCTTCGCTTGTTATCCAATCTTTATATTTTCTTAAATCAAATGGTTTTGAGTAGCTAACTAAAGTTTTCTTTCCGTTTTTATTTAAAAAATATTCATGAAAATATGACAGAGCTAGTTCGCGAATATTTTTGTAAATTGGATCTCTAAAACGGAGGACTGAGTGATTAGTTTTTGAAATAGCTCCCCAGTAACCATTCTTTTTGTAAAGAGCTATAACATGATCTTGGTCTGGAGCTTCAGTTTTGAGATCAAGTATTAAGGGTTCCTGCTTATGTATATAAAGTGCTAGTGAAGCCAAAAGTGCTCCTTCAAAGCAATGAGCAGTTTTTTCCTTAAGAACTCTTCTAGGCGACATGTAAGTTTCTCCTTTTTTCTCAAAATTGAAAGGAAGGGTATTTAAAAAATCTTGAATCTTTGCTGGGGTAGATAATTTCTTCAGAATTGAAATTTCTTTTTTAGACAGGTTAAACATTTTTTTTGAGAGAGAAATATTCATGCCCAATTAGCCAAACAACTAAAATATCAAAAAAAGTAAATAAAATAAGCCAAGGAGAATAAGTAAAGGCAAATCTATAGATTTGGTAAATAATAAAAGTAGAAAAGAATATTATTGAAAGAGGATATGCCCAAAGTCTATTTTTGTATAAAGCAATCATGAGACTAAGTTTTATGAAACCGTGGATAAGTAAATAGGCAATGACGAATAAGTGACTTGATGTTGAAAAATTATTACCTGAAACAATCAAATAGTTTGCAAATATATCCTTTGGGTCTTCTAGTATCTCTCTAGAGGTTAGAATTGTTACAATATCATTTATAAAATCTTGTGTGACAAAAAATATTAAAATTGCCAGCACTATTTCAATAATTGCATTGAGTGCTTTAAGTAAAATACTTATCTCAAAGATTTCGTAAATATATTTTTCTTTTTTTTGCATTCAAATTTAGAAGGTGGATTTGATTCGTTTTATAGTCTCAGCTATCTGCTCTGGTGTTAAAATTTCTCTTTTACTTGCCTCGTGATCAATATCACCGAGTCTTGTCATTGGAATAATATTGTAATGAAGATGTGCCACTGTTTTCATTGTGTTGTCTCCATCTCTAACTAAAACTGAAATATCTTCGTAACCTAATTTTTTAATAGATGTTAAGGCCTTTTTTACAAGTTCGTAAATATTTGTTACTTCTTTGTCAGTCAAATCTAAGATTTCTTCTATATGTCTTTTTGAGACAACGAGTAAATGATCTTCGTGATATGGAGCTAGGGAATAGGTTAAATAAGCCGTTTCGTTTTCTGAAATAATATCTTCCTTTTTTGGATTACAAAAAGGACATGGTCTTGGGATATTCATAAATTCTTTTTCGTAATTCATTTTTTTTTAATTTATTTTTTAAGAAATTATAGAAGCGCAAAAAGCACAGCGTTTCGCTCCTAATGGAATTTCACTTAAACATTCTGGACATTTTTTTGTTGTTGGATCGAGAGGTTCCTCCTTTTTCATTCTATGGACCAAGGTGTTTATTGGTACCACAACAAAAAAATAGACAACTGAAGCTACAATAAGAAATGAGATAAGAGCGTTCAGAAAATCTCCGTACATAAATTTGCTTCCGTTTATGATAAAGAAAAGTCCTGAAAAATCTGGACTTTTTACGACTGCTCCTATAAGTGGTGTGATTAAGTCTTTTACTAAAGCTGTAATAACTGCACCAAAGGCAGCGCCAACCATGACTCCAACTGCTAGATCGACAACATTTCCTCTTAGTATAAATTCTTTAAAGCCTTTTAACATAAGTTTAATGTGTTAGATTAATACCTAAATATTAACATATTTGTAAAACCTAGATACGGCCAAGTTTACCGCTTAAATATGCTTGGGTTTCGAGTAGTTTATCAACTGTTACGAAGGTGTAACCTTTATTTTTTAAATCTTCAATAATTTTAGGAAGTGCTTCTATGCTATTTACTCTCGGATAGTTGTTTGTCTCGTGTCCATCATGCATTAAAAGAATTGAATAAGGTTTTGTTTTACTGACTGTTCCGTCCTCGATTTGATTTGCAGTTTTATTTAAACTCCAATCTTTTCCATCAACACTCCAAAGTACCAAAGTGTATCCCTCTTTTTTTAGCTCTGATTTCATCGTGTTGGAAATATTTCCGTATGGTGGTCTAAATAATTTAGGCACCACACCTGTTGAAGATGCTATTGAGATTTCATCTCTAATTAAATCTTTTGCAAAATCATTCGCAGACATTTTGTTGAAAGTTTTTAGATGACTGTAAGTATGGTTTCCAACTATATTTCCTTCGTCGACTATTTCTTTTGCGATTTTTGGATATTCATCAACATTTTTTCCAATCAGAAAAAATGTAGCGTGAATATTTTCTGTTTTTAAAATATTTAGCACTTCCTCCGTCGATGTTCCATAAGGTCCATCGTCAAAAGTTAAAGCAACTTCCTTTAGTGGAGTTTGAAGGGAAGTAGATGAAAAATTTTGAGCAATAGTGTTTGCTTTGGCTGTACCATTAAAAAAACTTATAAGACTTATCAAAATTAAAAGAATCGAATTCAACATATTCAATTATTGACCGTGGCCAAAAAATGCTCGAGCAAGATTATCTGGTAACATCAGGAGAGTCGTTTTTTCTTTTTCGCATAAATCAATTGTGAGTTGGTCTTTGATTGATCCGCTTGTTGAGAAAATTACTTTTACTCCAGCTTTTATCAAAACTTCTGGACCATCAGGGAAAGGAAAGAAGCTATCACTCCAAGCTACTGCATTTGCTACATCATGTCCTGAATCTGTCGCATTAAAGACAGCTAGTCTTCCTGCGCGAACTCTACTTTGCTGGCCCACTCCATTTCCAATCAACATTCCATTTTTTGTGAGAGTTATAGTGTTGCTATTTGAAGTAGCGCATACAGCACCAGCTAATAGTAAATCTTGTTTTTGAGTTTCTGAAATTTCTCCATAAATTTTCAAGTCTGGGTTTGCCTTATTTAGATCTGGAATGTATGTATAGTTTTTTTGTTTTAAATATCCACCACGAACACCGATGCGAAGAGGGGAATGGTCTAAATTTTCTTTAGTTAGGTTTGCTAAACACGGATTTGTAATAAGTCTTAGTGTTCCATTTTTATTTTTCAATATTTCGATCGCCTCTGAAGTAAAGTTTGAAGCCACAACCCCATCAAGTTTTCTTCTTTTTGCATCCTCGGGCATTTTGTGTTTCAAAAGAGTTTCAGCTTCTTCTTTACCAATTTCAAAGTTTGTAATAACAAAACCACCAAAGATTGCTTGCAAATCTCCCTCAAGCATTTTTTTGATTGCTTCACTTTTGTTTTCACTGAATGCTCCTCCACAAGGATTTCCATGCTTTACGCCAAAGGAAAAATAAGGAACTTTACCAAAATTTAAATCAAAATAAGCCACAGCATGTGTAAGAGTTTGAAGAAGTCTATCAACATCAGTACGGTTTATATGACCAAGTGCTATACCTTCAATTTGACTGAAACGAGCAAGTGAAAGTGGATCATTGCTACCGTTATCATAAAAAAATGATGGACTCTGAGGCCCATTTTCCCCCTTTCCCTCAGTAATTTTGGTGCCAAATAAAGCATCGTAAATATCAATTCCTCTGTATTTTGCAGCGGTAAAACAATATTTGCTGACCACAAAATCTGCCTTTGCAGCTAATAGATTTTTTGTCACTTTATCTAAATCATATTCAGGATTTTTTTCAAGTAAATCTAAAACTTTTTCTCTGTCTGATGGATCACAGATAATTATTCTTCCTTCTTGTGAACCTTTTGCTGTTGAATGAGCCATAGTTGGTCCACCTACATCGATTTGGTCAACGACTTCTTCTACAGTTATTCCATCTTTTGCAATAGTTTTTTCAAGAGGATAAAAATCTACGCAAACTAGATCAATCCAAGGAATCATAAGTTTTGAAAGTTCTTCTAGATGTTTTTCGCGAGCAAGAATTCCTCCGTGAATTTCTCGAGACAATGTTACAACTCGGTGATCTAAAATTGCTCCACCTAGTGCATTTTCTATTTCTGGGGTTATTTCAATTCCATTTTTCTGAAGAACATTTTTTGCATATTTATTTATGACTTCTGCAGTAGGGGTTACTGCTACTCCATTTTTATTTAGAAGGTCCGCTGTTCCACCAGAAGCAATAATATTAAAATCTAGGGCTGCTAATCTTTGTGCAAATTCAACAATTCCATCTTTTTGACTAACTGATATAAGAGCGTTTCTTTTTTGCATATTTCTGGGTAAATTTATTTATTAAGTTTTTTCGCTTTCTCAGCTTTGTGAATTCTTTCTCGAAGTTCTGTCGTTGAAAATCCATGACCTCTATCGTTGTAAAAAATTTTATGAGGTAAGTCATGCCCAGTATATTTTTTTCCTTTCCAGTCCTCGCCAATAAAACGAATATCGTATTTTATTTTTTTAAGTTTTTTGTATAAATCATCTTCAGAAGTGTATGTAAAAATTTCATCAATATATTTGATTCCTTGTAAAACAATTTTTCTTTCGAGCAATGACATTATCGGTTTATTTTTCTTTTTTCCACGATAGCTTTTGTCTGTAATAGATGGATCCTCTTGAAGACCAACAATAAGATGATCACAGTTTTCTTTTGATTCCTTAAACACTAAAAAATGTCCTGCATGGCAAAGATCAAACGTTCCAACTGTGATCCCAATAATTTTTTTCTGTTTCTTTTTTTTAGATTTTATTTTTTGCATTGTCCTTGGATTGTATCAATTAATCCTGAAAAATACCATAAAATTAAGGGGTTTCTGAAAAAGCAGTCTGTTTGTTTGAACTTAATCTGAATATAGCAAATAAGAGGATTGTCATTCCAACCAATTGCATTGGTACAAGTACTGAACCCAAGAAAATCCAGTTGATAATAACTGCAGCTACAGGAAATCCGAGTTCTGCAAGTGTTGCAACAGAAGCACTACAGTTTTCTAAACCTTTGTAATAAATTAAGAGTGAAACTACTCCAGAGGTTATAGCAATTATCAGAATGAAAAGGTAATCAGTTGCTGGTAGTTTCGAAAAGTCTGGAAAAGATTTTTGTTGCCAGTTTAGTAAAAGTAAGAAAACGAAGGCTATAAGAAAGCGTAATCCAGTCATCACTTTAAAATTAACTTTATTTAAAACAAATTTACCCAAAACGGTTGAAGCTCCCCAAAGTACAACTGCTATAAGTGCAAGAGAAATGCCTATAGTATTCAAATTGAATTGTTCGCCAGAGTAGGTCTTCGGTATAAGATTCGGAAAAGAAATAAGATAGGCACCAATCAAGGCTATTATTGCCCAAACCCAAAAAATGGAAGTCTTTTTTTCTTTTAATATTAGACCAGCTAAAAAGATAGTAATTACCGGCTGAAGTTTTTGGAGTAGAATTGCGACTGAAGGATTAATGTAATGAAAGGCTTCTGTGTAGGCAACTGAAGCAAGGGCACTACCTCCAACAGCAATAATAATTATTGAGATCCATTCCTTAAGGCTTAATTTTTTCATTTCTGAAAAATTTAGGAATAGAATTGGTAAAATAATTAAGACGTCAATAAAATGTTCACCAAGAACTATGAAATTACTTGAAAGGGTATGTGTTAGATACAATAAAAAAGGTGCATCAGTTGCCCAAAGCATGGCTGCTAAGAAAATTAAATATGGAGCATATTTTTTCATGATTTTGTAAAACAGATTATAGCATTTGAAATAGTTTTTCAGCGAGAACAAAAAAAGAGGCTATTAGCCTCTTTTTTTGTTCCATTAATTTGAATTTTTAGAATCCAAACAGATGCATAAAGAATTGTCCTATACCACCAAAGAATCCTTTAGGTTTTTGATCGTTGGTTGAACTTGTATTCGGATTTGTCTGGTCAAGAACTGTTGTTGCAGTGATTGAATTTCCATTTACAGTACCTTGAACAAGGACTGAATCACCTACTACAAGATTTGATATTGAACTAGACGTATTTCCATTTGAGATTTTTGCGTTTGTCGCATCAATTGTGTAAGTAGTGTTACTTTTGTTTGTTATTGTAATTATTGAACCACTAATTGTAGAAATAGTACCGGCAACAACAGGTTCACCGTTACCAACAATTCCTGCTGGATTTTGATCACCATTAGGATTTACTTGTCCTGGAGTTTTTCTTCCCATTGCTACACCATCATTAATTTTTGTTGCAACTACGTTTGAACCAGTAATTGTTCCTTGTACGATAACGATATCTCCAACCGCAATTGCTGAAACAGAACTTGTTGCATTATTTTTTGTAACTACTGCGTTTGTTGCGTCAACTGTATAAGTTGTAGTAACCGCTGTAGTTGGTGTTGTAGATGCTCTAAAGCCTGGTCTACCTGTACTTGTAACCGTTAGGGTATTTCCACTTACACTAGCTACTGTTCCAAAAACACCAGGTCTTATTTGACCTTTTCCAAAAGGACTTGCTTTACCTCCTGAACGCATCTGACCTTGAAAAGATGGATTAGGTTGATTTCCTTCACCATTTAGAGCAGCAAGCGCTGGTAGTGCTACTGCTAAACTTGTAACTGTTCCTAAAATTGCAATTATTGATAAATATTTTTTTGAATTCATTATTTTATATTATAACTTTTAATTATTGAGGCGTTTCGATACGCTTCTGTATAAGTTAATACGTCTAATTGAGAAGAAGGGTGCAAACTACCTAATTTAGATTAGTTGATTCAATCAGTTTATTATCAACAACTTTAAAATATTTTGAGATTCCAATAGAAGGTTTTGTTGTCATTGGTTCGGTCGGTAATCTGTCTGCAAAGTTCACAATTATTTCTCCATTTTTGAATTCCGTACTCTGGGGAGCTACGCGATCACCAAGAAGGACTGCATTTGTCCCAACATAACCATTTTTCGTGTTTATTGCTGCTACAAGATAGTAAAAAGTTCCGCTACCACCATTATCATTTGTAATTAAAAAGGCAATATCTTGGAGTCCATCTCCATCTAGATCAGCTTTTACTTCGTTTCCAAAATATTTCGTGGTACTTTTTGATGCCGAGTTGGGAGCAATTTCATTTATTGAAATTCCATCTTTTAGGGTTATAGTTTGGCCGTCAATTGTATAAGAAGTATTTTTGTAATCTTCATTAGATATGACTGCGTAATCCTTAGATGGTTCTTTTTTTATTACAAAAAAAATACCCACTCCAAGGATGATAATAATTATTCCTAAAAGGATGAGATTCTTTTTTCTTTGTATCATTAAATTTAAAAAAATTAAGCAGTTTTAAGTTTCATTGAACGAACCATACATTTTATGCAAGTTAGTTGATTTTTTCTTGTCTTTATATATTTATTATTACAAACACAAACAAGAACTTCGGAAATGCGAGGTTTTTCCACCCATTTACCCTTGCTTTGAAATGTTCGGGGTTGTATTTTTTCTTTTTGTTTTATCTGAGGGATAGCCATTTGTTAATGATAAATGAAAATTATTAATTTGTCAACCCCTATAAACTATAGTTACTAATTGTGTTTAATCTAGCTTTTAAAATATTTTGTGGTAAAATTATTGCATTAGAAAATAATTAATTAAATATGGCAACAACAGCATATTGTGTAAAGTGTAAGGCAAAGCAGGAAATGGCAAGTGAACAGGAGGTAACTATGAAGAATGGAAGGAAAGCCGTTAAAGGTAAGTGTCCAGTTTGTGGCACAGGTATGTATTGCATTCTAGGAGGAAAAGCAAAAAAATAATTAAGTAATTTAAATTTCAGAAAAAAAGAAGGTGTAGAACACCTTCTTTTTTTGTACATACAAATTTAAGAATTAATTTTTAGGGATAATATTGCCTTATAAGTTTTTTGTGTTGATCGTAGGTTGCGCTGCAATGGAATTTACCTGATGGATCATTAAAATAATATAGACAATCAGTTTTTGTTGGATTAAGTGCGGCAAGGATTGCAGCAACAGAAGGATTTGCAATTGGTGTAGGAGGTAAACCAGAATTTAGGTAAGTGTTATAAGGTGACTTAATATATTTATCCACTGGCTCGACTGATGGCCACCAGTTTTTATTTTTACTATTATTTGCTTCGGCGTATTGAAGAGTTGCATCGACTTGGAGTCTCATATTTGAAAATAATCTATTCCAAAGAATGCCTGATATAAGGCGCATACCATCTGTTCCAACTGTCTCGCGTTGAATAAGTGAGGCAATAATCAAAGCTTGATTTATAGGCACAATTTGATCTGTTGAAGTTCCATAGTGAGAAAGAACTTGGTCAGAAAATCTTTGATTTATTAAAATTTGAGCATCTGTAGGTGTTGTTCCAATATCAACTGCATAGATGCCTGGAAAAAATGAACCTTCTGCTAGTGGGAGCTTTGAATCTAGAGTAGGTGTTAAGAATTCTTTTACTTGTTTGCTATTCCAACCAAGTTTTTTTGCAAATGCTTCTGCTACCTGCTCTTTTCTAAATCCTGGACTAATTGTCACAAAACGATTAGTACCTACAGCAGCAAGATTTTGATACCAAGGCATTTCTGATATGTCTATAGCAAGTTCATTAAAAATTTGTTCAAGTATATTTTCAGTATTAATAGTTGCGGCCTGTAAAAGGGAATGATTGGTTGCTAGATATTTATTAACTTCTGCGTTTTCTGTGATTGTCTTATTTTTTGGATTAACTGTAACAGGGAATTGATCTGAGGGTGTTGATTTTGGTTCGGTTTTTAAATTAGTTTCTAATATAAGAGGTAGAGAAAATATAAAACAAACTAAAATTAATAAGGATAATAAATAAAAACCGAGTATCTTAAAAATACGATAAGTTCTTTTTTTAACAGAATTATTTTGAGAAAAAATTATATAGCCCATTATCTTTGTGTCTTACCTATATATTGTATCAAAAAAAATATCCAAAAGATTGGATATTTTTTTACAAACGAATTTGCTAGAAAATTATTTGTTTTTTCTACCGGTCTTTTTTGCAAGCATAACTTTCTTTGCAGCTAGTCTTTTTGCTGTTTTCTTAGGACGTTTGTGACTTTGTTTTGAACTAACCCCGTGTTTTATTCTCTTTGGCATGTGAAAATTTATTATTAATGATAAAGGTATCACTAGTATACTATAAAATTGCACTAATATTCCAATTAATATAAAAAAATCGCCTTGGTTTTGCCTTAGCGTTTTTTATGCTGCTGTTTTTCTTTGACGGGAAAGAGATTGTTTAGGAGGTGTTTAACTTTAATTCTCCTTTTTGTGAAGGAGACAGTCTTCTTTTTCTCCTTTATTATTTTTTGAATGTCCTTTCGCGAAATGATCGCTGCAAAGACGGACCAAGGGACTAAGGAATCCTCTGTCACAGGACCGCTTTCCAGTTCCGATAACGGAAAGACGTTCTTATTCTTTCCGGTGTAATCCTTTCCTTGCTTGATCAATTCTTGGGCTTTTCGGCTCCTTTTTCGATATTTTTCAATCTTCCCGTGAATTGTTGAAAACAGTTCACGTCTGCTAAGAATTTTGTTTTTCATTAATGTGCGGTTGTATTAAATACAACATAACATATGATTTTAATTTGTAGAAGTTTCAACGCCAGAAATTCCAACAAGAATGATAATTGCACCTAGGGCACTAAATACCCAGGAAACGTTTGTGCTTGTAGTAGTAAAAAATGCCACACTAATGATCGCGATTCCAAGCATTACACTTATCCAGTTTTGCCACATATATTTATTTAATTAAGTTCATATAAAAAAGTCTTTCTAAGCTAGAAGGGAATTTTGCCTTCAAACTCTTTATTTCTTTTGCTAGTAAAAGTCTAGATTTTCGCTCTTGTTTTGTTTGGTTGTCATTAAAGTGAACACGTTCCTCTTCATCATCCTCTTCGTTTTCATTGTGCATATAATATTTATTTTAATTAATAATCCACTTAGTTTTTTTATTTTAAAAGAATAAATTCGACTTTTGCTGATTTATCTACCTCTGGCTGTCATATCAACCAGGGGTAGATAGCATCAAAGTTGCCGAGTATAGTTATTTTTTATTACATCCTAATTAGAATGAATAGAATTCGTTTGGTTAGCTGTAACTTTTTAGTTTTTCAAACGGCATATTTAGGTGAGATATGCAAAAATAGAAAGTTATAATAAAGACAATATTAAGTTCACAATAGCATTCTTTTTGATAGCTATATTTACCCTTGTGACTTTTTTTTATGTTTTTAAATTTGTTTTTGACATGTCTCCATTTCAGACTTTTTCTGTTCATGCTTCTGAAATAAATAATTCATACACTTTAAACAATTCAAAGATTGTAGTTGGACAAGGAACAAAAGATATTCTTGGAAAGATTAAAATAACAGGTTTTAATCCTATTGTCGTAAGTAATGTTAAAAGGGACTTTTTTTCTGCACAGGGTCAAATCGTAACTCTAGGTGGAGATAATATTCAAGTTTTTGAATATAGTGATAACGGCACAGCGTTAGCAGATGTATCTTTATTTCAAAACAGTTCTGAAACACGTATTGGAGCTTGGAAAAAAATATTAATTTATACGCAAGTGGGAATCTTATAGTCTTCTATATGGGAGAAAATGAAAAAATTATAAATTCACTAAATAGTGTTTTAGGGCAGAGATTTGTTTTATAAAAAAGAGCACGGAGAGTGCTGGAACGTTTAAGCTTACTTTATTCAGCCTTTGGCTCACTCTCGGCTCACTGGCCGAGCTTGTTGGCTCACTGGCCGAGCCGACCAGTTTCACTCTCCGTGGATTTATCATTTTACATATAAAATCTTTTTTGTAAATTATTTCAATGTTATTTGATGTGTAAAAACCTATTTGTACACATTTAATATTTTGTTTAAAAAATATCGCCGAAAGCTGTGTAGGCCTTAAGCGATAGTATTTCAGGTGGTGGTGTTTTGGCTGGCTAGCCAGGGTCCGTGGTGATGGATCATCCAATCCAACAGAGCTCTTTCAAAACCGATATCGAAGCCAGTTTTTTCGCTTTCCAACCACTTGTGACGTAGTATTTCGTCACGTTCCGCTAAATATAGTTGATATTTTGATAATATTTCATTTGGCGATGACATTGAGTTCACCCCCCTTTGTTCATTTTTAGAGATCCCTCGTAAACTTTACATCCTGGAATAAAAAAAGACAATATCTGTCATACGTTGGTAAGCGAGCACTATCAAATCTTGATAGTAGGGGATGTTTAATATAAAAATAGCCCCGAAAGGCTAGAGCTCTAAAGGCGCTGGAAGTTGGAAATACAAATCTCCTTTAGTGAAGCATTTACCCAATCTCGTGACGTTTACTTTCCAACCCCTTGCTTGATATATTGCGCAAAGTGCGTTGAGTAGTTTTTCTCTATCTTTGGCGTTCCATTCTAGACCCAGGTCTTCGAAAGTTATTGTTTTTGGAAAGTCACTCAGAGACAGAGCCTTGAGTTTGGCGTTGATTTCACGAATGAAAGGGGATAGAAAAGACAGTTCATTTGGTGATACTGGATTCATATAAGGGCAATTTGTATTTAAAATACAATAAAAAATTTTAAAGTCAATTATTTATGGTTTTTGTAGTATTTAGAACTTTTCAGGATTTGAATTAACCCCAATTGTTTTTTCTGTGTTTAAACTAAAATTTTGTATACCGTTGCCATCTTCGCCACTTATAAATTTATTAAGCATGAATTTAAAGTTCCCAACAGTACTAGTTGTTTGCTCTGTTGCATTATTTACGTCTAATCTATCAAGCACAATAATATCAGTATCGGACAAAGATAGTCCTGAGAGTTCTCCTAATTGACCGAGTGCCCAACCAACTGTTCTTTCTTGAAAGCTTCTATTTTCCTTCATCATTCTTGAAGTATATCAAAAATTTTACTGCAATAAGTATAGGATGTTAGAACTTTTTATTTAAATGCAAAAGATAAAAGTACGATAGTTAGAGCGTTGAGAACTACTAAGACTAATGCCATTTGCCATTTTTCTGCAAAGGGATTCATTAAAATATAAATCGTATAGATTATCGCAACAATCGCTGCACCAAGAAAATTTCCTTTTATCATATTTTTATATT
>CAIRYW010000019.1 GCA_903882905.1 uncultured bacterium
CAAAAGCGAAGGCAGTGTGCTGGTGCATTCCTGACGTTGAAACACGAAAGCGTGGGTAGCGAACGGGATTAGATACCCCGGTAGTCCACGCCCTAAACGATCTTCTCTTGCTTTTCGGAGTATCGACCCTCTGAGAGGCGTAGCTAACGCGTTAAGAGAAGCGCCTGGGTAGTACGACCGCAAGGTTAAAACTCAAAGGAATAGACGGGGACTTGCACAAGCAGAGGATTATGAGGTTCAATTCGATGACAAACGAAGAACCTTACCAGGGTTTGAAACCTATTTGAAAGCTCTAAGAAACTAGAGCCCTCGCAAGACAAATAGGCAGGTGCTGCATGGCCGTCGTCAGCTCGTGGCTTGAGTTGTTCCCTTCAGTGGGGTAACGAGCGCAACCCTCGTTGGCTGTTACAAGTGTCAGCCGAGACTGCCCCGTATTTTGTTTATGAAAATATTCGTAACCAAAATACGGGGAGGAAGGCGAGGATGACGCCAGGTCCGCATGGCCCTTTGATACCCTGGGCCACACTCATAATACAATCGTCGCAAACAGAGCGAAGCAATACCGCAAGGTGGAGCAAATCGTTTAAAAGGCGGCGTCAGTTCGGATTGAAGGCTGAAACTCGCCTTCATGAAGTTGGATTTGCTAGTAATCGCGGGTCAGCTATACCGCGGTGAATACGTTCTCAAGTCTTGTACTCACCGCCCGTCAACCCAAGGAAGATGGGAGTACCCGAAGCACGCGCTTGTCGCGTCCTACGGTAAGCTCATCGACAGGGGGTAAGTCGTAACAAGGCACGGGTAGCGGAAGCTGCTCGTGGATTATTTCAAAATTGAATAACTAGTCGCTCAAGTTGACTAGTCGAGTCGATCTTCGCTTGTATTTTATACAGTGATGCCGAGCTTATACGGAAAAATAAGCCCTTTGAAAAGGTAAATTTCATGACATGTAGGGAAAGACCTGCATTGAAGGATGAACGGAACAAAACAGAGAATGTTTTAAAAAACAAAACAAAAACCACCCAAAAGGTGGTTTTTGTTTTACCTAATTAGTTAAATCCGAGATGCTAAATTGACATTTAGTCATAAAAGTGATATAATCGAAGGCGTGAAAAAAACATTGTTCATTAGTGATGCCTGCTACTCGAAAGGGTTTGCAGGGGAGCTTGGAGACATATTGCTTGCTGGTTTGATTTACGCCATTGGGTGGGTGGTATATCACATCGGCGCGATTATGGACTCCTACAACGAAAACATCTTGGAGATAGACAAGCTGCTCTCGAAGGTTGTGCGCGCAGTCGCCTTCTTTCTTGGGTTAGTTTTTGTCGCCTTGATAGTCAAGGCAGTTCTTGTTTTCCTCGGGGTTATCCCGGCGGAAAACCTTCTCAATCCTTAACCCCGAGGTTCCATTCCTCTAAGAAGCCGTCCTATACCTATAGGCGGCTTTTCTTTTGGATAATTTTTTAAAATATTTTTTAAAACAGGTTATAATTTCAAGTATGAAAGCTTCAATTATCATTCCGGCTTACAACGAAGAAAAATATATAGAAAAAACTCTTGAACTTGCTTTAAAACAAAATTATCCAGATTTTGAAATTATTGTTGTTGATAATAATAGTACTGATAAGACAAATGAATTAGCAAGAAAATTTGACGTAAAAGTTTTTCTAGAAAAAAACAAAGGCACTCTATGGACTAGGGAAAGGGGAAGGAAAGAAGCAAGCGGAGAGGTTTTGGCTTTTCTAGATGCAGATTGTCTACCTGATTCCGACTGGCTTAGAGAAGGAGTGAAATGGTTCGAGTTCGATAAAAATGTTGTAGCGGTTACAGGCCCTTATGATTATTTTGATAGTTCTTCGTGGTATCGATTTTTTTCTATGTTTTTGCAAAAAAATATTTATTCCTTTTTTAATATTTTTTTGCAAAGGATTCATAAAGGTGCAGTTTTAATTTTTGGAAATAGTTTTATAAGAGCATCCAGTGCAGAAAATATTGGAGGTTTTAATACTAATATTACTTTTTATGGCGATGATACGGACACAGCCAAAAGACTTTCAAAGTTTGGAAAAATTGTTTTTGATAAAAAACTTATAATAAAATCCTCATCGAGAAGATTGAAAAAAGAAGGAATGATAAAAATACCACTTCTCTATGTTCTAACTTTTTTTAAAATATTAATTCTAGGCGAGAGAAAGTAGTACAACTGAAATAAGAGCGAGGATAATTCCCAAAATACTCAATGTATTTAATTTTTCTCCAAATACGATAACTCCAATAAGAACTGTCAAAAGCAGACTGATGACTGACCACATTGTTCCTATAATGGATAGCTGATGTTTTTCCATAATTGCAGGCAACCAAGCAATCAAGGAAATTACATCGACTAGTAGTAAATAGAAAAGCAAACTAAAACTTGGATGCAGTGCAAATTTTTTGGAAAAGAATTCTCCAAAAGCAAAAAAAATTCCTGAGGTTATGAGCCAGACAATTGGTGGAAAGAAAAAAAGAAAATTCATCCCGCACTAGAAAATGACCTCGCTTTCAAAAGCGCGGAAATTTTCAAAATTACTTTTAAACTCGACTTGAAATTCCATGTTGTGATCGTTTGTAAGGTTAAGCTTTTAAGGTCATTTTACAGTGACGGGATTCATCATTGTTAAATTATTATAGCTCAAATAGTATCATTCACCAGATCTTGCAAGAGAAAAACATAATACATGTCGAGCGCCATTTTGTTTTAAAATCTTTTTAGCTTCATCTAAAGTTGAACCGGTCGTTGTGACGTCATCAACTAGAATGAAAAAGGAGTGCAAAAATTCCGCAGGAATTTTTGCACTAAAAGAATCTGTAAGATTGTACAATCTTTCTTTTCTAGCAAGATTAGTTTGGTGTAGTGTGTTTTTTACTTTTTTCAAAATATTTTTTTCTACAATTGAATCTAAGGGAAAATTTTTTGATAATAAATTTGAAATATCTAGAGCTTGATTGAAACCTTTTTCGTAGAGTCTTTTTTTGTGGGAGGGAATAGGGACAAAAATAATTTTTTTATTTTTTACTTCATCTGATCTAAATGACCAAATATTTTCTTCAATATACAAAGAAAGTTCGTCCGCTGAAAATTTAGCCAAAGAAGTGAGAATTTTCTTGTTTCTACTATATTTGATTTCTTTTATTGCTTCTTTAACTTCTCCGTTTTCGTAGGAGAAAAAACTAAGAATGTTGTTTTTCTCTAGAGGTGAGAAAAATTTTACCCAATCGTCTTCTGTATATTTTTCGAGCCTAGTTGTAAGCTCACTTTTTACAAATAAAAAATCTTCTACTATTTCCCACAAATATACTAAAACGTTGAGGAAATTGCTTTTTATGCGTGTTATAATATTCATATCTATATTTATGAATGATTTTATTAAGAATTTATTTAATTTTAACAAGACAGATACAAATGTGATAGGGATTGATATAGGATCTTCTTCTATCAAGATTGTTCAACTTGCTAAATCAAAAGGCAAAGCAATTTTAAAGACTTATGGAAGTCTTGCTATTGGTCCATATGCTGGAGTTACGATCGGCCAAGCGGCGGTTCTCCCTGGAGAAAAATTGAGCGAGATAATAATTGATTTAATGAAAGAAGCAAATGTTAATACAACAAATGCTGGTGTGGCTATTCCACTTCGTTCGAGTTTGGTTTCTTTAATAGAAATGCCGAACCTCTCGCAAAGTGAACTTCAAAAAATGGTTCCACTTGAAGCAAGAAAATATATTCCAGTACCAATAAGTGAAGTAACTATGGATTGGTGGGTTATTCCAAAAGATGAGACAAGAACTTTTTCTTCACCTCAGACTGCACCAATGATTAAGGCAGATAAAGCCGAAGTATTAGTTGTTTCTATTCATAATGAAGTTTTAAATAATTACACTTCAATAATAAAAAATGCTGGTCTGTCCACAAGTTTTTTTGAAATTGAAATGTTTGCAACGATCAGATCTCTTATAGAACATGAACTTAGCCCTGTGATGATTTTTGACATGGGAGCTTCTGCAACAAAACTTTATCTTGTTGAAAGAGGAGTCGTTAAACAGTCACACATCATTAACAGAGGTTCACAAGATATCACAATCGCTCTTTCTCAAGGACTTCAAGTTTCAATGGAAAAAGCTGAAAAAATAAAAAGAAGTATCGGGACACTTACAAAAGAAGAAGAGAAAAATATTTATGATATTTCTGAGCTCACCATGGATTATATTTTTTCAGAGGCTGGAAGTGTTTTACTTGCTTTTGAGAAAAAAAACCACAAGAGTGTTTCGAGAGTGTATTTGACCGGAGGAGGAATTCTAATGAAAGGTTTTCTTGATATTGCAAAATCAAAGTTTCAAACAGACGTTGTAATAGGGGATCCTTTTACAAAAATAGAGGTTCCAGCTTTTCTTTCGGAGATTCTTAAGGAAAGCGGATTAGATTTCGCTGTAGCTACAGGACTTGCTTTACGTAAGTTACAGGAATTTTTGTAGGAGGAACCCAGCACCTTTTTATGCACTATGTGTATGTAATACAAAGCATTATTGATAAAAGTTTATATTTTGGCATTACTAATGATCTAAGCCGTCGCCTGTTAGAGCATAATGATAAGAAAAATTTTTCCACGAGTTATAAAGGTCCATGGAGGTATGTGTACATTGAAGGATATTTAAGTAGGAAAGATGCTGCTTTGAGAGAAAAAATTTTTAAGCATTACGGTAATGCACGGACTTATGTTAAACGTCGATTGAAAAATAGTTTAAGTGCATAAGAAGGTGCTGGGAAAAGATATTAACACCATTCTCACTTTAGGCATTCGCATATTTTTCTAATAAGCGCTAAAATATAAGTAAGATGGAAACAAAGTTTCAAAATACATTTATACCAAAATCAGCTCTTGATACTCCAAGTATTACTCCTAATAGACAAGCGAACTTTTTGACTTTTGTTTCAATGATTATTTTTCTTTTGAGTTGTGTTTTGGCGGGTGGTGTATTTCTTTGGGGACAGTATCTTGCAGGTCAGGTGAGTTCACTAAATCAAAGTCTAGAAATAAATAAAAATGCTTTTGAACCAGGCACGATTGAACAATATTCTAGATTAAATAGTCGATTCGATAGTGCAAGAGGTCTTCTATCAAGTCATGTCGCAGCTTCTGCATTCTTTGATTTGCTCAACAAAGATACTTTGAAAACAATTCAATTTTCAGATTTGAAGTATTCACAAGACGGAAGCGGCCTTATTTCTATCAAAATGTCTGGTAAAGCAAAGTCATATAACTCAGTTGCTTATCAAGCCAAAATTTTTTCAAACGAAGTAGCTTTCAAGAACGCAGTATTTTCAAATCTAGATCTTGATCAGTCTGGAAATGTGATTTTTGAATTTGATACACAAGTTAATCCAAGTCTCGTAACCTATCAAAATAATATTGCAGCCTATAAAAATCTTTCAAATAATGTACCTCAGACTTTAAGTATTCCAGATCAAAATTCAGTTTCAAGCAGTAGTAGCGTAGGAGGTTTATCTTTTCCACCAGTAACGTCTACAAGTTCAAATGTTAAATCTATAAAAAAATAAATGAAAGCAACAATTTTTCCAATATTATTAATAGCCGGTGCAATAGGACTTTTTGTCTTAGTAACAAATCCTCAGTATCAAGCGGCCAAAGATGTACAGACTCAAGTAGGTAGTCTAAGTGAAGCTTTGGGTAAGTCCGAGCAAATTCTTGCAAAAAGATCCGAATTACAAATACAATATAATAATTTTTCTTCCAAAGATATTACCTCGATTGACAAACTTCTTCCTGACAATGTCGATAACGTCCAATTGGTACTTGATATGAATGGAATCGCAAGAAATCATGGTATGGTTCTTAGAAATATAAAAATTCAGGATCAGGGCGGTTCTGGAAACGCTAGTGCGCAAGGAACTCAAGCTTTAGGTCCAAATAATAGTCCAGTTGGCTCTTTGTCGCTCTCTTTTGATGTAACAGGAGATTACCAAAGCTTCACAGGTTTTCTAAAGGATTTGGAACAAAGTCTTAGGATCGTTGATGTTACTGGAATTAGTTTTAAATCGACAGATAAGGGTATCTACGATTATGTAGTAAATATAAAAACCTATTGGTTAAAATAAAATATGAAAGATTTATACGAAAAATTTAAATTACCAATCATTATCATAGCCCTCTTGGGTTTGGCTTTTGTTTTTTACAACATGTTTTTTAAAACTACAGCCGACTCCTCTGCACTTGTTAGTAATCCTGTTTCAGGTAACTCTGTTTCTGCAGATTTTTTGCCACTCCTACTTAAAATTCAGGATATCAAATTTGATCAAGGTTTTTTTGCAAATAGTACATACACTTCACTTAAAGATTTTGGTCAAACAATAATTACTGAAGATAAACAAAGGAATGATCCATTTTCTCCTGTCTCTGGAGTAAATGTTTCTTCTTCTACTGTCGAAGGTTTAGGATTTACTGTGCAAACTGTTACAGGAACATCAACTACTTCTTCTTCAAATTCTACAGCAACAGTTAAGACTAAATAAAATATGGATTTAATTACGATTCTTTCAAAAAAAGGAGTACTTTCTTCTGGAGATGCTGATAGAGCAAGATCTGAATCAAAATCCCCAGAGGATATCGAGGAGATTTTGAAATCATATGGTATCAGCAAAACTGATATTCTTTCTGCAAAAGGAGAAGAGATGAACATTCCTACAAAAGAGATTGAAAATCCAAATATACCGATGGAGACGCTTAAGTATATTCCAGAGGATTCTGCTAATTACTATCAAGTTATTCCACTCGGTTTAAATAAGGGTGCCCTTGAAGTTGGGATTGTTGATCCGGAAAATATAGAGGCTAGAGATGCTATAAGCTTTATTGCTTCAAAAAATAACGTTCCTTATAAAATATTTTTAATTTCTAAAGAAGATTTTGATAAAGGAATACTTGCTTACAAAGGACTTTCTGGAGAAGTGACCAGAGCTCTTTCTGAACTGGAAGAAGACCTTACCGACGAAGAGAAGGAAATGATCAGTCTTAAAGATGAAAATATAAACAGAAAGATCAATTCTGTGAATATTATCGAGGATGCGCCGGTAAAAAAAATAGTTGCGACGATTTTACGATACGCTATTGAAGGTGAGGCTTCTGATGTCCACATAGAACCAATGGTTGATAAGGTCAGAGTACGTTTTAGACTCGATGGAGCATTGCATACATCACTTATTTTGCCTATAAAAGTATTAAATACTGTAGTAGCGAGAATAAAAATTCTTTCGGATATGAAACTTGATGAAAAAAGAAAACCACAAGATGGTCGTTTTAGTGCACGTATAGATGGCAGAAAAATTGATTTTCGTGTTTCAACTTTCCCAACTTACTATGGAGAAAAAGTGGTTATGAGAATTCTTGACCAAGCTAAGGGGGTTAAACCCCTTGATGATCTGGATATTTCAGAGAGGGATTTAAAAATGATTAAAGAGGCTATACACAAACCATACGGATTGATTTTAATTTCTGGTCCTACGGGTTCTGGAAAGACAACTACTCTATATTCTATGCTTGGTGAAGTTGATAAAGAATCAAACAATGTACTCTCACTTGAAGATCCTGTTGAATACAACGTAGAAGGAATGAGTCAATCACAAATCAGACCTGAGATCGATTATACTTTTGCTAACGGACTTAGAACTACTCTGAGACAAGACCCAGATATTATTATGGTGGGAGAAATTAGAGATAAAGAAACTGCTGCTCTTGCGATTCAAGCAGCACTTACAGGACACCTTGTGTTCTCAACTATTCACACAAATGATGCAATCGGGGTAATACCAAGATTGGTAGATATGGGTGTTGATCCGTACCTTATTGCTCCAACCTTGATTTTATCAATGGCCCAAAGATTAGTCGCAAAAATTGCTCCAGGAGGAGGAAAAGAAATGCCAATAGAAGGAAGTATTCAAGTCATGATAGATAAACAATTTGTAGATTTACCTGAAGAATTTAAGAGTTCAATTCCAAAAGGAAATACTGTAGTTGAGGCGATCCCTACGAGCGAGTTTCCAAAAGGTACTCACGGAAGAATAGGTGTGTTTGAAGTCTTTAAGATGGATAGGGAATTAGAAAATATTATTCTCACAAATCCAATAGAGACGGAAATTTGGAAAGTTGTTAGAAAACAAGGAATGTTTACTATGAAAGAAAACGCTATTGTTAAAGCCATAAAGCATGAAATTCCTTTTGAAGAAATAAGTGGTCTTGCTTAAAAAATGTTACAATAATGCTAAAGATTACTGGTTAGGAATTTAAAAAGTAAATTTTAAATTAAAAAAACATGGAAGAGGATAAAAACAAAAAAAAATTCAGTGTAGTATTGGTTGACGACGACAAATTCCTTTTGAATATGTATGCGATGAAATTTACGAAAGAAGGTTATGGTATTACCGCTTTTCAATCTTCAGAAGAAGCATTAGAAAAATTTAGACTAGGACTTAGTCCAGACGTAGTTCTTTTGGATGTTGTAATGCCTGGTATGGATGGACTTTCTTTGTTAAAAATATTACGTGATGAAAAACTTATACTAAACTCAGCTGTTGTCATACTTTCAAATCAAGGAGCTCAAAGCGATATAGATAATGCAAAGGCCTTAAAAATTGATGGATATATTGTGAAAGCAACAACTATTCCATCAGAAGTTTTGAGAGAAGTCTCTAGAATTGTCGAATAAAAAAAAGCAAATAATTTATAAAAAATATGGATTACGACAAAGAAATCAAAGAATTACTCGAAACTGTCATAAGAGAGGGAGCGTCCGATTTACATATTTCAGAAAAAAGACACCCAACTATTAGGGTTTCAGGTAATTTAATTCCGCTTGTGAAAAAAGAAGCATTTTCAACACAAGATACCAGAGGAATACTTCGAAAATTGGTTAAACCAGAACTTGAAGATGCTTTTGAAAAAAATAAAGAAATAGATTTTTCATATGAATTTGAAGGAAAAGCACGTTTTAGAGGAAATGCTTTTTTCCAACAAGGGCATATTTCAATTGCCCTACGATTAATTCCTAAAATAATTCAATCCCTTGAAGAATTAAAACTTCCAGCAATTTTGGGTGATTTTGCAAAGAAGAAGCAGGGATTCTTTTTGGTTGTTGGTCCCGTTGGGCAAGGAAAGACTACAACTCTTGCCTCGATGGTTGAATTAATAAACCAAGAAAGAGCCGAACACATTGTGACAATTGAAGATCCTATCGAATATGCTTATGATCAAAAAAAATCAATCATCGATCAGCGCGAAGTAAGAATTGATACAAAAGATTTTCACTCTGCTCTTATTTCAACTCTCAGAGAAGATATGAATGTGATCATGGTAGGAGAGATGAGAGACCCTGAGACAATGTCAGCTGCTGTAACAGCGGCAGAAACAGGTCACTTGGTATTTTCTACACTACATACAAATAATGCCGCTCAGACTATTGATAGAATTATTGACTCATTTCCTCCAGGACAGCAGGAACAAATTAGAATTCAACTTGCGGGATCTCTCATTGGAGTATTTTCACAAAGACTTATTCCTAGAATTTCAGGTGGAAGAATTCCTGCTTATGAATTAATGATTGCGAATGATGCAGTAGCAAACTTGATTCGTGAAAAAAGAGTTCATGAAATTGATACTGTAATTGAGACAAGCTCAGAGCAGGGAATGATTGATATGAATAGATGTTTGGCTGATTTGGTGCGTGCTGGGGAAATCACAATCGAAAATGCTTATAAGTTTGCATTTAAACCAAAGTCGCTTGAGAAGATGTTGTAGAAATTAAGGAGCAAAGCGACTATAATTTCAAAACCCAGTACTAACTTTTCGGAACAATTTAAAAAAAATGAGAATTAATAAATTACATAACATATTGAAAATAAAAATCAGTCAGACGACTGATTTTTGTGGTAAATTATCAGAAAAGTTAGTGCTGGGTGGCGATTTTAATACTCGCTTCACTCGTTAAAAATCAGCCATGCTCTTCAACTACAAAGCCATAGATCCAAAAGGTACTCAAATAAGCGGATCAGTAGATGCCGTTTCTACTGATAGTGCTATTTCCTCAATTCAAAAAAGAGGACTTGTAATTGTTAGTATCAATGAAGCAAAAAAAGGATTTAATCAGACTTTCAGTTTTTTAAACCGAGTAAAAAATAAAGATATAGTTATCCTTTCAAGACAAATTGCCACTCTTTTCACCGCTCAAGTTTCAGCTCTTAGAGTCTTTAGAATGCTTTCTGACCAAACAGATAATCCAGCACTTGGTGTAGTGCTTGTTGAAGTTGCAAGTGATTTGCAAGGGGGAACCTCTATATCAAAAGCTCTATCAAAACATCCAAAAGTTTTTTCAAATTTCTATGTAAATATGGTTAAAGCAGGGGAGGAGTCTGGGAAACTTGATCTTACTTTTACATACTTGGCAGATTATCTAGATAGAAATTTTGCAGTAACATCAAAAGCAAAAAATGCTCTGATTTATCCAGCTTTCGTAATTTTTACTTTTATTGTTGTTATGGCTGTGATGTTTACAGTTGTTATCCCTCAGATAACTTCGATTATTACTGATGCTGGTCAAGCTATTCCTTTATCTACTCAAATAGTTATCGGTATTAGTAATTTCCTGAGAGATTACGGAATATTTTTAGTTATTGCAATATTAATTGCAGGTTTTTTTGTTATCAAATACAGCAGAACCGAAAAAGGTTCTTACGCCTTATCCGAATTTCAGTTGCTAGTTCCATATGTTGGGACTTTATATAAAAAACTTTATCTTTCAAGAATTGCAGATAATATGAACACCTTACTTACTTCTGGAGTACCTATGGTCCGTGCACTTGAACTTACAGCAGATGTTGTTGATAACAGGGTTTATCAAACGATTCTTCTTGCTTCATTAGAAGCCGTGAAAGCTGGTAGCACTCTTTCTGATGCTTTTTCAAAATATGAGCAAATTCCGGGGATTATTGTTCAAATGGTAAAAGTTGGAGAGGAGACAGGGGAACTCGGAAAAATTTTGGAAACTTTAGCAAAGTTTTACGAAAGAGAGGTAGTAAATGCTGTTGATACTCTTGTTGATTTAATTGAACCTGTCATGATTGTTGTGTTAGGTTTGGGTGTCGCCTTTTTGCTTGTTTCTGTGCTTATGCCTATCTACAACTTGTCCTCGTCAATTTAAGGAGAAAAAACTTAGAGGCTTAAAAACCTGCGAGGCTAAGCCTCAAGGATTTTAAGAGGCTTAGCCTCGCAGGTTTTCACTACAAAATTTGCCCAGCACCTTCTTTTGCTGCAGCAAAAGAAGGTGCTGGGTTTTCCACACCCTATTTTTTTTAAAAAGTATTTAATGTATAATTACAGGACAATTAAAAACAAATTCGCTCGGGTCGAATCGAGCAGAAATTAATTTAAAAGTTATTAGCGTGCCCTCTCAAGTTTTTTGAAGAAAAATTTGTTAGGGTTATAAATTACTAAAAAAATGAATAAACAAAAAGGTTTTACACTGATCGAACTTTTGGTTGTTATTGCAATCATTGGTATTTTGTCTGCAGTTGTTCTTACATCATTGACTGGAGCAAGAACGAAGGCTCAAACAGCAGCATATAAAGCAGAACTAGCTGGTTTGCAACCTGCATTGATTAGCGATTGTGATACTGGAGCTTTAACAACTGGTGCTGGTGATTTAATTGCGAATGGTCAACATTCTCTTGGAACCGTAAGTGCTCAGACTTGTGCTACAAATGGAGGAACATTTACTGTTGGTTTCACTGTCGGTACGGGTAAATCAGGAGGTACTTGTACAGCTGGCCAGATAACAGATTCTGCTGTAACGTTTACTGGTTGTTAAAAGAAGATCTAAGACTCACTACATAAGTAAAAAAACAGAATTCCTTAATTGGAGTTCTGTTTTTTTTGAGTTGATTATATTCCTAAAAAAGTTGTATAATCTATATATAAATATATTAAAATGAATAAACAAAAAGGTTTTACACTTATCGAACTTTTGGTTGTTATCGCAATCATTGGTATTTTGTCTGCAGTTGTTCTTACATCATTGACTAGTGCGAGAACAAAAGCAAGGAGGGGGGCTGCTATTTCGACTATGCAAGGTATTATGCATGAATTCTTAATTTGTGATATTGATGGTGGATATGGTCTAACAACTGCAATCACTGCTGGTACATCATATGTCTGTGTAAGTGCATCAGGAGGCACAACTGCCATGGCTGGTCATACAATCACTTGGCCAAGCATAGCAAACACTGGTTATGCTTATGCAACTCCTGCAGGTCTTCTTTCTGCTGGAACATATCAATATACTGCAACTATTTCTGGTGGACCCACAATTACATGTACTCCCTCGACAAACGTCTGTAGTTAAAATTGTCTGGATAAAATTTACAGTCCTATTAAAATAAAATAATTGTCCTCGATCACTATAATTAATATTTTTTCGTGTTAAAATATTTACATGAAAAAAGGTTTTACACTTATCGAACTTTTAGTTGTTATTGCAATAATTGGTATTTTGTCTTCTGTGGTTCTTACGTCTTTGAATGGTGCGAGAGACAAAGCAAAAATTTCTGCTTTCAAGTCTGAACTTTCTTCTCTTCAGTCTGGGTTGGTAAGTATTTGTGATTCTAGAGATATTGATGTTGCAACTGATACTCCAGCAATTGGTGCCCATAGCGCAGCTGATATTGCGAGTTTTGCACAAAGTTGTGCCGATGACACCGACCCGGTTTATACATTTAGTGTTACATTCACTCCAACAAATGGTGCTGCCTGCACTGATGGGACTATCACTGATTCTACTACTACGTACACTGGTTGCTAATAAAAATAGTTTTATAGTACTTGTTGGTGATACTAAGTGATTTTCAAAATATGAAAAAAGGTTTTACCCAGCACCAAGTTTTCACAAAACAAGAGTTAATCAAGCGTAAGTTTTCTATTAGAAAACTTAGTGCTGGGTTTACACTTATCGAACTTTTAGTTGTTATTGCAATAATTGGTATTTTGTCTTCTGTGGTTCTTACGTCTCTAAGTGGGGCACAAGATAAAGCTAGAAAAGCTGCGGTGATTTCAAGCTTGCAGAGTATTATGCACGAACTTACAATGTGTGATATTGATGGTGGTTTTGGTAGAACGGAAAACCCTATAGTAGCTGGCGATTATATATGTGTCACTCCAAGTGGAACTGTTAATACTCCTATGACAAATCATACGGCTACTTGGCCAAACATTACAGGTATTGGTGGTACATATGGGAGTGCTAGGAATGCATTTTCAACTGGAACCTATTCTTATATAGCGACAGTTAATGGTGCAACCATAACTTGTACTTACTCAACCCAAGTTTGTAGTTAAAAACTTTTAGTATAGATAATTGTGTTAAAATGTTCTTATGGAAAAAGGATTTTCATTAATGGAACTCATGGTTGCTGTTGCGGTCATCGGTATTTTGACTGCTGTGGTTATTCCTTCATATTTGTCTTCAAAAGCAAGGTCTAGAGATGCTATTCGTCTCGGAGACTTAAAGAGTATTTCTTTGGCTATACAAAATTCTTGGCAAGAAAGTGGTTATACAACTTGGCCACAAAGTTTATCCGATATTTCCTCATATTTTAATGGCGTAATACCCACTGATCCGTCTGATCATTCACAATATTTATATACTCCCTATAGTCTTGATAGGGCAACTCAGATTGGCAATGATCCAAGTACTCAGAAAAAAGATTTTTGTCTTGGAACGAAAATGGAAGTAATATCGGCAACAACTACTTGCAATATGCAGGATGCTTATGCCCAAGGTAAAAGTTATCCAACTGGTTACAATTATACTTATGTAGGGCCGTAGTTTTTCATTATGTTATAATTTACATATGTTTTATTATCTTTCAGCAGTAATTTTTGTTGTCGGTACGATTATTGGCAGTTTTCTTAATGTCGTCGCTCTTAGAATCAATACTGGTAAGGGCTTAATGGGTAGGTCTTTTTGCATGTCTTGTGGAAAGACAATAAAATCATATGATCTTTTTCCTATCTTGAGTTTTCTATCTCTGGGTGGAAAATCCCGTTGTTGCAAGACAAAAATTTCTTGGCAGTATCCTTTGGTTGAATTTATCACAGGACTAATTTTTCTTTCAGTTTTTTTAAAGTTTTATAGTCTTGCATACGTTCCAGTTTTGGTTCCAACTTTTTGGTATTTAGCTTTTTGTATTTTGATTGTTATCACGATTTATGATGTAAGACATCAGATTATTCCAGATTTTCTTTCATATACTTTTGCATTTTTATCTGTTTTATATTTTGTTGGAGATAAAAGTCTTACAAGTATTTTTTCTTATCCAGAAATTTTAAATTTTTTGGCTGGCCCAATTATTTTTGCTGTGTTCTCTTTGGTTTGGTTTGTTTCAAAAGGGAGATGGATTGGTTTTGGAGATGGAAAACTAGCCCTTGGAATGGGGTTTGCATTAGGATTTTCAGAAGCTCTTTCGGCAATTGCTTTTGCCTTTTGGATCGGGGCAATCTGGAGTATTTTTATACTACTTTTTCAAAAACTTGGTATTGCAAAAAGTAAATTTAATTTTAAGAGCGCTGTGCCGTTTGCACCATTTATGATTGCGGGATTTCTTTTGGCTTTTATTTTGAGCGCTGATGTTTTTAGTTTAAATATGTTAATTTTTGGCCCAGCACCTTTTTAATTTGTTAAAATCATGAGTTTAATTAAAATAATAAAAAAATATTTTTCAAAAAAAAATCTTAATGAAGTACAAAAAGGTGCTGGGTTCACCCTCGTCGAAATGATGGTGGTCGTGGCTATTGTAATTGTCATGACTTCTATTTTGCTTTTGAAACAATCAAAGTTTTCAAGTGATATTTTGGTTACAAACGCTGCTTACGAAGTAGCCCTCTCAATCCGAGAAGCTCAAGTTTATGGTATTAGTTCCAAACAAACTTCCACAAATTTAAATGTTGGATATGGAATATATTTAGACAATTCATCCACAAATTCTTTTACTATTTATTCTGATGGCGGCTATTCTAGTAGTAATACATATAATTACACTTTTAATTACGGAGATACTGGCGAATCTTATGTTTCAATAGAAAATCCTCAACTTACACAAGGTCAGACAATAAAAAAAATTTGCGTTGCTTCGACAATGAATAATATTAGTTGTTCTGATACTGATTCAACGCTCACAAAACTTAATATAGGTTTTATAAAGCCAAACCCTGAAGCTTTAATATATAAAAATGGTACTACTGGTACATCAAATAGGCTAAATGAAGCTTTTATAGTCGTTGCATCTGTTCTTGGAGATAAATGTAGAGTCGTCCGAATAACTTCTATTGGACAAATATCAGTTGATACTCCTCGTCCTCTAGGTGACGAATGTACCGCTTTACCAACATTATGATAATAAAAAAAATAAAACAAAAAAATATTGATGGTTTTACACTTATCGAATTAATGGTTTCTGTTAGTATTTTCGCTATTGTCGTTTTGGTTTCTATAACTGCAATCCTTGCAATTGTTGAAGCAAATAAAAAAGCTCAAGCTTTGGATGACGTAATAAACAATATGAATTTTAGTGTTGAAAGTATGGTAAGAGATTTAAGGACAGGCTATAACTATACTTGTTATATAAATGGAAGTTATGGAGCTTGTCCTTCTAATTCGGCAGTAAGCTCGATTACTTTTTTTTCTAGTATCTCTGGTTGTAATGTTACATATCATTTGGCTAGTAATGCGATTTATAAAAATATTTCATGTAACGGCGGAACTGACATGTCTCTTACTCCAAGTAATATTAATGTCAGTCGGTTTGATCTTTATGTTTCAAACCCTGCTTATGTTGCTCCTAATTACACACAACCAATTATTCTTATGGTTCTTCAAGCTAAAGCAAGTGTAGGAAAGCAATCAACTGAATTTGATTTGCAAACTTTAATTTCACAAAGGAGATTAAATATCCAATAATATGAACCCAGCACCTTTATCTTTTCAAAATCATGAACTTCATAAATAAAACAAAAAAATATTTTTTAAAGAAAAATTTATACAAAGCACATAAAGGTGCTGGGTTCACATTAATTGAAACTATGGTTGCAATTACCATCCTTCTTGTAACTATTGTTGGACCGATGGAGATCGCTTCGAAAGCTTTATTTTCTGCTTTTTATGCTAGAGATCAAATAACTGCATATTATTTAGCACAAGAGGGTATAGAGTCTTTAAGAAACTTCAGAGATGTTTATTATTTAAATGGCTTTACTGGTTGGCCTTCTTTTGTGACAGATTGTTCATATGACGGGATAAGTAAGTATGGGTGTAAAGTTGGTGCTTCTAGTGGTGCGAATCCTGTTTATAGTGTATTAAAATGTACTGCTAAATGTGATACACCTAGTGATGCCCTATATTACAATAGTGGGAATGGTATATATTCTTATATTACTGATTCTGGTAATACCAAATCAAAATATACTAGATTAGTGAAAGTTACCCCAGATGCAACAAATCCTAATGATGCCGCGCTCGTTGAATCGACAGTTTATTGGACAGGAAGTTATCTATCGAGCGGTACAAAATCTTTTACAATAAAAGAAATGCTTTATAACTGGCAGACGAAATAAATAAGAATTATGACAAAAGATTTAAGATTTAAGAATAAAAAAGAAAATGTAGGGTTTACACTCCTGTATGCCTCAATGATTGCAGGTCTTTTACTCGCTATTGGAGCAGCGATACTTAGTATTACTGTAAAACAAATTTCACTTTCTGCCGCTGGGAGAGAGTCGCAGTTTGCATTTTACAATGCAGATACAGGAACAGAATGTGCAGTTTATTGGTATAGAACGTCAAAAACCGGTATTTGTCCAGCTGGCCTTTTTCCACCAAAAAGTGATAGTACAAACGATCAGTCTTGCACTAATATAAGCTCAAATCCACCTAAATGTTTAGGATTGGCTTTGACTGACAAATATGGCGGGCAAATAACATCTTTTGCACAAACTGGGTTATATTCTTTTAGCATCACTTCTCAGGGTGCAAATAATATTTGCTTTGATGTAACAATTGACAAGAATACTGACCCAAGTAAAACTATAATAACCTCTAGAGGGTACAATACTTGTGATAAGGGGAACAGATTCGAGAGAGCAATTGAAGTTGATTTCTAGAACTGATTTAAAAAGAAGGTATGAACGTCCCAAAAGAAAAAATTGAGCGAGTAAAAAAACTTCGTGAATTAATTGATAAATTAAGATACGAATACCATGTGCTTGATAGGGTGGAAGTTTCACCTGAGGCTCTTGATTCTTTAAAGCATGAGCTTGTTTTACTTGAAGAAGAATATCCAGAATTAATTACTCCAGATTCACCAACTCAAAGGGTAGCAGGAAAACCGCTTCCTGAATTTAAAAAAGTTATACACCAAATTCCACAATGGTCTTTTAATGATGCCTTCAATGAAGGTGAGATAAAAGCTTTTGATGAAAGAGTAAAAAGGTTCTTGCAGAAAGAAGGGATTACAGAAAATCCAAATTATGTTTGCGAATTAAAAATTGATGGACTTAAGGTTGTGATGACTTACCAAAAAGGAATGCTCGTTCAAGCTGCAACTCGCGGGGATGGAAAAATTGGAGAAGATGTAACGTTAAACGTTAAAACAATAGAGTCTGTTCCACTAAAGCTTAAAGAACCAGTTGATATTATCGTGGAAGGGGAAATTTGGATGTCAAAAAAAGTTTTTACAGAAATAAACAATGAAAGAAAAAAGAAAGGCGAACCACTTTTTGCTAACCCTCGTAATATTGCTGCGGGTTCTATTCGCCAACTTGATCCAAAGATTGCAGCAGAGAGAAAATTACAAAATTTTGTTTACGACATTGCAAGATCTGATGATTTTCCAAGTTCGCAAGAAGGAGAATTAAAATGGCTACAAGGACTTGGCTTTAAGGTTAGTAAACATTTTAAAAAAGTCTCTACTATAGATGAAATAATGGATTATTGGAAAAAATGGATGAAGGAATCCCCAAAAGAGGATTATTGGATTGATGGGATTGTAATTAAAGTAAATGAAAAGAAATTCCAAGATGTTTTAGGTTATACAGGTAAGGCGCCAAGATGGGGAATAGCCTTTAAATTTCCTGCAGAAGAAGTAACAACGGTTGTGGAAGATGTAACCTTTCAAATTGGAAGAACAGGAGTAATCACTCCTGTGGCAAAACTTACTCCAGTTTCTGTTGCTGGTTCTACTGTTTCTAGAGCTACGCTTCACAATGAGGATGAAATAAAAAGACTAGGACTCAAAATCGGAGACACAGTAATTCTTCGAAAAGCAGGGGATGTGATTCCTGATGTTGTAAAAGTTTTGACAGAGCTCCGAACCGGAAAAGAAAAAACAATTTCAATGCCTCAAAAATGTCCAGCTTGTGGAAGTGAATTACAGAAAATTGTTATTGGAGATAAGACAAAAAATAAAGACGAACAAAGTGCAGCTCTTTATTGCACAAATGCAAATTGTTCCGGCAAGGACAGGAGAAAACTTTATTATTTTGCCTCAAAAAATGCCTTTGATATTGAGGATTTAGGACCAAAGGTTATTGATTTACTTTTAGATAACGGGGTTATTTCTTCTGCCCCTGATATTTTTAAAATGAAAAAAGAGGAATTGCTAACACTACCAAGGTTTGCCGAGAAATCTGCAAATAACCTTATAGAATCAATCAATAATAGAAGGGAAATTAGTTTTCAAAGATTTCTTACAGCACTTTCTATTTCCCAAGTTGGTGAAGAAACGGCTGAAGATTTAGCAAATAATTTCAAAAATATAGAAGAGTTTCTCGGTGCGTCAAAAATTGACCTAGAAAATCTAAGCGGACTTGGTCCAAATATGGCCGATTCTATTCTTGCCTGGAGAAAAGAAAAATCTAATCAAAAAATTATCAAAGAATTACTCGAAGAAATAAAAATTATTTATCCTGAAAAAAAATCAGGACCTAAAAAACTTTTTGAAAAAACTTTTGTTCTGACAGGAACGCTTTCTAGTATGAGTCGAGATGAAGCTAAAAAGAGAATAAAAGAGCTTGGTGGGGATGTTGTGGGTTCAGTATCCTCAAAAACGAGTTTTGTGGTTGCAGGAGAAAATCCTGGTTCTAAGCTTGATAAGGCAAATGAAATAGGTGTGAAGGCACTTTCCGAGGATGATTTTCTTAAACTTTTAAAATAACCTTTATTTGCTATACTCATTCCATGATTTCTAAAGATGATATTAAAAAATTGGCTACCTTGTCTCGGCTCCAAATATCGGATTCTGAGCTTGAAAGTGTCTCAAAAGAGATAGGTTCAATTCTTGAATATGTTGGAACTATTAATTCTGCTATTGCAGGTGAAGAAGAAAATTCTCCAGAGATTTATAACAATTTGCGGGAAGATGAAAACCCAAATGACACAGGGGCACAAACCGAGACCCTTTTGTCATCAGCACCAAAGAGAGAAGAGAATTTTGTAAAAGTAAAACAAGTAATGTAATGGATTTAAAAACTCTTACAATAAAACAAGCACGTAAAGATCTAGATGCTAAAAAATACACAGCTGTTGATTTAGTATCCGCATATCTTGAGGCGATCAAAGAAAAAAATTCAAATCTAAATGCATATCTAGAAGTTTATAATGACGTCATTGCTCAAGCGGAAGCAGCTGATAAAAGAATCCAGAATGGTGAAAAAGGCGAACTTTTAGGAATACCTCTTGCGCTCAAAGATAATATTTTAGTTAAAGGCAGAATTGCATCTGCAGCATCAAAAATTTTAGAAAATTATGTCGCAACATATGATGCAACCGCTATAGAGAAACTCAAAAAAAGCGGAGCTATTTTCTTAGGAAGATGCAATATGGACGAATTTGCTATGGGAGGTTCAACCGAAAATTCTGCATTTGGCCCAACAAAAAACCCTTATGATACTTCACGTGTGGCAGGAGGCTCTTCTGGTGGCTCAATAGCTACAGTAGCCTCAGATATAGCTCTTGGCGCCCTAGGATCTGATACAGGGGGTTCTATTAGGCAACCAGCAGCCTTTTGTGGGGTAGTAGGAATGAAGCCGTCTTATGGAAGAGTTTCTCGTTATGGTCTTATGGCTATGGGATCTTCTTTGGATCAAATTGGACCTGTAGCAAAAACGATTGAAGACGCAGAAATTATTTTTAAAGTTATAGAAGGGAAAGATAATTTTGATTCAACTTCGAAAGAGTCTCCAATCGAAAAAAGACAAAATAAAAAAATAATTGGAGTGCCTAGAAAAATTCTAGAAGAGAAGGGAATTTCCGAAGAAGTCTTGAAAAATTTTAACGAATCAATTGAAAAATTTAAATCTGCTGGATATGAAATCCTAGACATAGAACTTCCAAGAATTTCATATTCTCTTTCAGTTTATTATATTTTGATGCCGGCAGAAGTTTCCTCAAACATGGCACGTTTTGATGGTGTTAAATTTGGAACTCTTGCTGAGGGAGAAACTTTGACTGAGGATTATATGAAAACTAGAGGTACACTTTTGGGTAAAGAAGTCAGAAGGAGAATTTTGCTTGGGACATATGTTTTGTCGGCTGGATATTATGATGCTTATTATGGAAAAGCTACAAAAGTGAGATCCTTGATAAAAAAAGATTTTGATGAAGCCTTTAAAAAAGTTGATGCAGTCTTGATGCCTGTCTCTCCAACGCCAGCTTTTAAAATTGGTGAAAAAACATCGGATCCAATAGAAATGTATTTGGCAGACATTTTTACAGTGACGGCAAATTTAATCGGAACGCCAGCTATATCAATTCCTTCTGGGTTTACTACGGGCGAATTACCACTACCTCTAGCAATTCAATTAATTGCTCCTTATATGCAAGACGAAATTCTTTTTGAAATTGGAAAAGATTTTGAAAAGTTGAAATAGTTTACCCTTTAAAGTTTTTACCTATACTAGTTTTTCTACTGAAAAACTAGCTAAAAATTGCTTTTTAAGATTATCGAGTGTGATAGAATTTATATATGTTCAGTTTATAGTTTTGTGCAAAATTAGCTAAGCAATTTTTAATAGGTAAAAATTTTCTAGGGTATATATGGCAGACGCACATAAAGAAGAATCACATAGTAGCGGAAGTACTGAAGGAGCTGGAGGGGCCTTAGATGCTTTATTTTGGTTACTTTTTGTTTTGGTTGTTTTAATGATTCTAGGAGCATTTTTCAAGATGTTTGGAGTAGATTTTTCTACATTCCCAAGTATTTCATCCGTATTTGAGTTAATCTTTAATAAGATTCAAGTCTTTTCAGTCTTTTTATCTTTAGTGTTTTTTTCTGCTTCAATTTATTTTAGCGTAAAAGTTACAGAGCTTTTTCATGGAGCGCACAGTCATGGACATGATCACGGAGGACATGAACATCACAAGGACGAAGGAGAACAAGTTCATGATTTAAATATCCAAAATCATGGGCCAAATAAAAAATGGTTGAAGATTGAAGAAAAAATGAATTCTCAGAATGAGCAGGATTGGAGGATTGCAATTGTTGATGCGGATATAATTCTTGAAGAAATGCTTGGACGCATGGGTTATGTTGGAGAGGGGATTGCAGAAAAATTAAAGCAAGTTGATAAAGCTGATTTTAAAACAATCCAAAATGCTTGGAATGCACACAAACTTAGAAACAGAATTGCCCACGAAGGAAGTAATTTCCACCTATCTAGAACAGAGGCTGAAATAGCGATTGATGATTTCAAAAAAGTTTTCGAAGAGTTCTACTTTATTTAATGTGTCGGAGGTGGGGATCGAACCCACGACCCCAGGCTTATGAGTCCTGTGCTCTACCGACTGAGCTACCCCGACAAATTCTCAATTTGTTATTTATACTACAAACCGGTATTTAAATAAAGATTTGACTTGAAATAGCTTTAAAATAAGAGTAAGATACTTGAACTTATATAGCGGGATGGAGGAGTAGTACCTCGTCAGGCTCATAACCTGAAGACATCGGTGCAAGTCCGGTTCCCGCAACACGTAATACAATTTAAGCTTTCTTTTCTATTTTTTTTCTAAATATAGGTTAGCATAATTTCCTGTCACGGTATATAATTATATTGTGCCAATATATAAGGAAGTAAACAAAAAATTTTTCAAAAAATGGAATCCTGAGATGGCTTACGTTTTGGGTTTTTTTGCTGCTGATGGATATATAACGATAAATAAAAGAGGTGGTCATTTTTGGTCGATTCAAATTACAGATGAAGATTTACTTAATAATATAAGAAGAGTTATTAGATCAAATCATAAAATCAGTTCAAGAAAAAAAATCGGTAATAAGAAAATTAGTTATAGATTACAAATAGGAAGTATGGAAATGTGTGAGGATTTGTCCCAATTAGGATTTAGCGAAAGAAAAACGAAAAATCTTTCTATCCCAAATGTTCCTGAAAAGTATTTCAAAGATTTTGTTAGGGGATATTTTGATGGAGATGGGAATGTTTGGGTTGGTTACACGCATAAAAAAAGTAAAAATCCGCTTAATGTTGTTAGAACAGTCTTTACTTCTTGTGCTTTAGAGTTTCTTAGCACTTTAGGAAAAAGACTTGAAAAATTTTCAATATACAAAGGTGTAGTTAGTAAAGGAAAGGGAAATTACTACAGACTTACGTATAGTGTTCACGGTTCTTTAAAATTATATGATTTTATGTATAATGGTCTAAAATCAGATTTATTTCTTAATAGAAAGAAAATGGTTTTTGATAGGTTTATCGAAAGTAGAAGAGTTGCGGCTGTAGCTCAACGGTAGAGCACTCCCCTGTAGAATACTGCAGCTTTCTGTCGAAATGGCAGATTGAAACTCTCTGGGATATCGGTGAAGGCTAAGTTTACAAACTGTAAATATGCGAATACCGAGGGAACCCCTTTGTTTAAAACTTTGGGGGCGCCGTAGAGACTAGATACCAGAGCACCTAAACCTTGATTTATCAGGCACGGTGAAGATATAGTCCACGCCTTTATGAAAATATTGGATAAGTGCACGGGAGAGGTCGAGGGATCATCACCCTTCAGCCGCGCAAGAAAAAAACGCCTAAAGGCGTTTTTTTTTGTGGCTGAGAAAGGTGTGGGACACCTTTCGCAAGGGCGATGATGGGCGCAACGATGTTTTGTCAGCAGACAAAACAGTGAGCTGGGATAGCAAAATTTCCGAGCGACGGCGAAGAAATATTTGTGATCATCACCCTTCAGCCGCGCAATAAAAATCCCCGAAAGGGGATTTTTTCGTGGTCAATAAAAGCATAAGTAACGAAATAGATAAACCTACGTCTTTTGTGTTGTCTAAATCTGGTATAATTTTCTACATATGAAAAACTCTCAAAAAGGATTTATTGGTAAATTAGTTCTAATTATTATCGCAATCCTAATTATAGGTGGTTTATTTTTATACTATCAAAATAATAATCAATCAAAAGTAAATAATAATGTGGTCGATAATTTTTTATCGAAATGTGGTTTTAAAGTAACTTCAATTACTCCAAATGAAAAAGTAAATTTTCCTTTAATTGTGAAAGGTGTGATCGATAATTCAAATGCAAAAACTCTTGGGTGCTCTTGGCAAATGTTTGAAGGTGAAGCTGGTGTAGCGCAATTATATTTCAATAATAATCAAAGTTGGAATCCGATTGGTGTCGGTGTACCAATAAATGTTGCTGATTGGATGACTACGTCGACTACCTTTTCCGTATTACTTAACTTTAATAATGACGGAATTGGGTTGTCTACAGGAACTCTAATGAAAATTACTTTCACAGAAGAAAATCCATCAGGACAAGGAATAACTGATTCAATAGATCTTCCTATTATATTCGGTAACATTTCCTCTGTCTCAGAAAATGCAGTCTATGAAAATAAGCTAAACGGTTTTTCTTTTTCCTATCCAAGTAAATTTAGTCTCGCAGATAATGAAACTATTTTAAATCAACCTTGGGAATACAATACAACAGATACTGGAAATTTAATTGCAAGAGTTGTGATCCCAAGAACTATTCAGCCGAAAACAAATTTTGGTGAAGCTTATTTCGATGTCGGTGTGAGCACGAGTACAGATTCAATAAAAAATTGTCTTATATCTTCAGGTGTTAATACAACAGATGTATCTAGTATAAGTATAAATGACCAGAGTTTTGAAGTTTTTCATTACAACGACGCAGGAGCTGGAAATTTTTATGATGTAACAAGTTATCATACAGTCAAGAATGGAAAATGTTTTGTGCTGGAATCTTTTGTTCATTCGTCAAATATAGGGAATTATTCACCGGACCAAGGAATAAAAGAATTCGATAAAATTTTAGTAAATAATATTTTGAAAAATATAGTTGAATCATTCCAGTTTTTAAATTGATTTAAATAAAAATATATGGAAGAAAAAGAATTTAGAGTTGGTGTCGGCGTGATGATTTTTAAAGAAAATAAGATTCTACTTGGCAAGAGAAAGGGAAGTCATGGGTCAGGAGAATTTTCTTTCCCAGGAGGAAAAATGGAATACAAAGAATCTTTCAAAGATTGTGTTTTACGAGAAATTAAGGAAGAGTGTGGAGTAGAAATCGATAATATTGAATTTTTGATTGTCGCAAATATAAAACAATATTTACCAAAACATCATGTCCTTGTGGGCTTTAGAGCGACATGGAAATCGAGTGAGCCTGCAGTATTGGAGCCAGAAAAATGTGAAGGCTGGGGTTGGTACGACTTAGATAAACTACCTGAACCACTTTTTGAAGCATCAAAAATAATGATTGATGCTTATAAAGATAAAAGATCTTTCCTAGATAGCTAAATAATCTTTCCTTTTAATATTTTCATTACGTCTTTTCTAACTGCCGGGATTTTTTTGTTTGCATCTATAAAAATTGCATCTTTAAACTTTGGCGCTGAATAGCGTAAGCAATTTTTTTTGATATCTCTTATTGTTCTACATTTTTTTCTACTTCTAGCTCTTTTAATACTATTTTCTAATTTAGTTTTTAAAAAAAGATGAATATAATTTATTTTTCCTATTTTTATTTTTAATTCCTTTATTAATACTACTGTCCATGAACTACTTATTACAACATTTATATTTTTTGCAATATAGGAATTAATCATGTCAATCATCACACGTCTTGTGAGATTGTGATAAGAAATATTTTTCTGAAATGAATTAATAAAATATTTTATTATATCCATATCCAAAAAAACTGTTTTATTTGGAAGTTTTTTCTTTAGGTAACTAGCAAGAGTTGTTTTACCGGCACCTATAGGCCCATTTATTAGTAAAACAAAAGGTTTTACTTTATGAGTTTTCATATCTTCATTATATCACACTTTATAATAAAGAGCAATTAGCTAATAATAAGATAGTCTGTAGAATTATAAAACTATGAGCAAGACTTTTTGGGAAAAAGAATATAAAGATCCAAGACATTTAGCGATGTCAGATGAGCCTGCAGAAGACTTAATTCATTTTGCTAAGTGGACAGTTAGGAATGCAGAATGGAATCCATTTCCAAAAGATGGCTTTACACTTGATATTGGTTGTGGAAATGGAAGGAATATTATAAATCTTTGTGAAGAATACAATATGCATGGATTAGGTATAGATATTTCGTCTACTGCAATTGAACAAGCTACAAACAAGACAAAAACAAAAAATTTAAAAATTAATTACGTAATAATGGAGGTAAAGGATCGGCTACCAATCGAAGATGCAACTTGTGACGTCGTTTTAGATATGATGACTTCACATTTTTTGAATGAAGCAGATAGAAAATCTTTGGCGTTAGAGATTGCAAGAGTTACAAAGCCCTATGGTTGGGTAATGTTTAAAACTTTTATTATGGATGGAGATAGTCATGCGAAAAGATTGATTAAAGAATTTCCAGCCGGAGAAGAGGGAAGTTATATTCATCCAAAAATAAAGGTTGCTGAACATGTTTTTACTGAACAAGAAATTTATGATTTATTTTCTCCGAATTTTAAAATATTTAAGATGTTGAAAAGTTATAAGCATGTTCTTGATGGCAAACCACACAAGAGGAGAACAGTTTCTGTTTATCTAGAAAGAAAGAGAGATTAATAATTAATAAAAAAATATGCAATCAAAAGATTTAACAAAAGAAGCCCCAAGAAGTCCTTATGAATTAATTAATGGTTTTACTATCTTAGCAAGGACAATAGATAAGTGCAGAGCTGTTATTGCTGAAACAAATGGAGAATACCACTTTGATTGTCCTTTGGATAAAGCTTTATTTGGTTTTAAAGGAATCGATGCAAACGAGTTTAAGGATTTTGTTGCATCAGGTAGTAGTGATGAAGAAATCGGAGAGTGGGTTTTTGAACATGGAACTCAAAAAACAGTTGATGAAATAAAAACTTGGAGTAAACATTTTCATTCTGATTTCTCTTACTCAACAGATCCAAATAAAAGCACTTGGTTTAAAGGTGAATGCGAAAGACTTGGACTTGATCCAATGAAAACAACCCTTTTTGATTATCTAGAAGTAGACGATAAGGCAAGTTTTTAAAATACTTTTTTTAAATTGAAAATACTGTCCGATTATAATAGTATGTGCTGACAACTTGCCGTTGTAGCTCAGTTGGTAGAGCACGTCATTGGTTAGTTAAATAGCCCATCATTTTGGAAACGAAATGATGAATCCCGAATTACGGTTAAAGTCCACGCAAGTGGGTAAGACCGTGGCGAGAAATCGCCCGAACGACTGACAAGGGACGCTAAACCGAAAAGGTATGTGTAAGATACAGTCTAATCCTTTTATAAGTCATTGCGGCGAAATAAAGGTAGGAAATGAATGACGAGGTCTCCGGTTCAATCCCGGACAACGGCTCCATTTAAAAACCACCAGCAAATTTGCTGGTGGTTTTTAATTTCCATAGAATCAGATATCACATTTAGGCAGATATTTTTGAAGATGAAACGCACGCTTTGCAAGTTTTTTTGTGAATTACAACTTCAACGATTGCAGCAACACCGACAAGAATGTAGACAATATTTGCTAAAGTACTTCCTGCTCCAAAAGCCATTGCGACTAAGTCCCATCCTCCAATTCCTACCAAAAGCCAGTTAAGGCCTCCAATAATAAGAAGGATGAAAGAAATCATGTGAATAGTTTTCATAGAGTTTTGAAATTAAATTGTTAATTTCGACCTCGAGTCTGACACTTAAATTATAACACTTTATTTAGAGTTATAGACACCTAAGAGAATAATGTTTGAGCCTTTGCAACAATTAATAAGGTTTGATGACTTTCATCTTGATTTAGAGACCATATTGAAATGTAATGGTACATTATCAAATTCGTCATATAGGTTGTGAGGAACATACCAAAAAAATATTTAATTGTGATTGGGGTTTTTGTTGTTGTTGTCTTGGTGTCACTTTTTATTATATTTAATCCATTCAATCATCTCGATAGCGCCACACTTGCCGCAAGAAGAGGAGCTACCGAACTCTTATCAGTCACCATCATGACTGATTTAGTTAGTTACTATAATGTTGAGAGTAATTTTTTGGACTTCTCAAAAAGTCTTGCAGTAAAACAAAAAATTGCGGGGGAGATTTTAGATCTAAAAACAAAATACGGAGGAGACTATGATTATAAAATTTTTGAAATATCAGAAAGGGGATTGTCTATTAAGACAGTCGAGAAAACTACGGGGACTTATTATTGTATCGATAACGCAACCTATGTTCCTGTTGAAATTAAAAGCGATCAATTTACTGTAAATTCAGATTGTACTGGAAAAAGATTGTGATTTTTTTAAATTAAGTAATTGATTTATTCGGTGCTATGTAATATCTTTTCTTAGTGCCGATGTAGCTCAGTTGGTAGAGCAGGCGCTTCGTAAGCGTCAGGTCGACAGTTCGATTCTGTCCATCGGCTCCATAAATATAGAATATCTATATTTAGAGAATCGAAAAGCGCAGATATATTTTTCTGGTAATATTGTATTAATGAAAGAAGAAAAAGAGAAAAGAATATTAGAAATAGAACAACTTATGACAGGCTCGGATTTTTGGGCTGATAAAGAAAAAGCTCAACTTTTGATTAAAGAATTACAGGAGTTAAAGACTACTGTTGAGGGCGGAAGTCCCTTTGATAGCGGAGATGCTATTTTGACGATTTTTTCTGGAGCAGGGGGAATTGATTCTGAAGATTTTGCCTCAATGCTTCTTTCGATGTACCAAAAATATGTTGCAAAGAGAGGATGGGGAACGTACTTGGTTCATGAAAATAAAAATGATCATGGTGGAATTCGCAATACTACTTTTGAAATAAAAGGAAAGAACGCGTATGGAATTTTAAAAAATGAATCAGGTGTTCATCGTCTTGTGCGACTTTCTCCGTTTAATTCAAAAAGTTTGAGACATACCTCATTTGCAATGGTTGAAATAATTCCAAAGTTTGAAAAAAAAATGAATATAGAGGTACCAGAATCTGAACTTAAAATTGAATTTTCAAAATCTAGTGGTCCAGGAGGACAAAATGTAAACAAAAGAGAAACAGCTGTGAGGATTGTTCATGTTCCAACAAAAATTTCGGTGCATGTAGATTCTCAGAGGAGTCAGGGACAAAATAAAGAAAAAGCACTTGAGATTTTAAAAGGCAAACTCTACACGATTTTTGAGGCAGAAAGAATTGCTCGAGAAAAGGGAATGCAAATATCTAAGACCACAGATGTGGAGTGGGGAAATCAGATTCGCTCTTATGTTTTGCATCCATATAAGATGGTTAAGGACCATAGAACGAATGTTGAGACCGCAAATACAGAAGCTGTTTTAAATGGAGATATCGAAAAATTCTTAGAAGCCGAAAAATTTCTGTGAAGAAATTTTGAGGCCCAGCACATAGTTTTTCTGATTTCGTGCCATGTTGGTCTAATTTTGATATAATTAATACACATTGAGTTTTAATTTTCTACCCAGAAAAACTATGTGCTGGGCATTAATTTCTAAAACTCATTTCATTCGTTAAGAAATTATATGATCTACTTTGATAAAGTTTCAAAAAAATATTCTGATACATCTACTGCTCTTGAAGAGATAACAATTTCTGTGGAACCAAAAGAGTTTGTTTCTATTGTGGGCCACTCTGGTGCAGGAAAAACGACGCTTCTTAAAATGATTTTAGGTGAAGAATCACCGTCACAGGGAAGTGTCTATTTTGAATCAGTAAACATTCATAAATTAGGGAAGCACGATATAAACAAATATCGCAGAAGAATTGGTACTGTTTTTCAAGATTTCAGACTTTTACCCCACTTAACAGTTTTTGAAAATATAGCTTTTGCTATGGAAGCCTCAGGAAGAAGTGAAGAAGATATTGCTTCTGATGTTCCTCATGTTCTTGAATTGGTAAATCTTTCAGACAAGATCATGTCTTTTCCAAGACAACTTTCTGGTGGAGAAAAACAAAGAGTTGCTATTGCGCGTGCGATTGTAAATCAACCAGATATTATTATTGCTGACGAGCCGACTGGAAACCTAGATCCAATTTCAAGTAGAGAAATTATTGATATCCTTCAAAAAATAAATGAATTAGGAACAGTAGTCATTCTTGCAACTCATAATAAAGAAATTGTTGATTCACTTGGAAAGAGAGTCATTACTATGGAAAAAGGAAAAATTATTAGAGACAACAAGAAAGGTAAATTTGTGATGTAAAAATATGTTTTGGATTAATACAAAAAGAATAGTCAGACTTGGTTTTATAAATTTTGCTAGAAATATTTCTGTTTCTATTGCAGCTGTTTTAATTACAACTGTTGCTTTATTGGTTATAGCTTCACTTATGTTTTCAAGAGCTGTTCTTGATTCAACTTTGTCTCAAATACAAAATGCCGTTGATATAAGAGTTTATCTTTCAAATTCTGCAAACAATGATGAAATTGCATCGCTCCAAAAAAGAATAGAAGCCTTGCCTGAAGTTGCCCAAGTTTCATTATCGACAAATGATCAAGAGTTGGCTGATTTTACAAGCAGACATCAAAATGATCAGCTTACCCTTCAAGCTATAGAAGAGATTGGTGCAAATCCTTTTGGATCAGCGTTTAGTATCAAAGCAAAAGATATTTCTCAATATTCAGGTATCGCATCATTTTTAGATGCAGAACAAAATCAGACTCAAAGTAGTATTATCGACCGTGTAAACTATTCAAGAAATAAACAAGCAATCGACGTTATAAATAAAATGATTGCCTCATCAAAAAAACTTGGAATTACAGGAGTAATATTTTTCTCATTGATTTCACTTTTGATAACCTTCAACACAATTAGCCTTGCAATATATATGGCAAGAGAAGAGATATCTGTGATGAGACTTGTCGGCGCAAGTACGCGTTATATTCGAGGGCCATTTATAGTGAGTGGTTTGATTTATGGTCTGTGTGCATCAATACTTTCACTAATAATTATCCTTCCTATTACTTATTGGGTGGGGCCAAAAATCTATGATTTAGGAACCGGAATAAACCTATTTAACTTTTATCTATCAAATATAGTTATGTTTATTGGTGTTATCACTGCTTCAGGTCTTGCTATCGGAGCTTTGTCTAGCTATTTGGCCGTAAGAAAGTATTTAAAAGTCTAAAAAACCAATTAGGTCATATCAAATATGCTCTGTAAATAGAGCATATTTTTTTATTTTCGATACAATAGAAAGCAATGAAAAAGTCACATAAATACATTTTTGTAGTTGGAGGAGTGATGTCTGGAGTAGGAAAAGGAGTGACAACTTCTTCAATCGGAATGCTTCTTCAGTCCTGCGGTTACAAAGTAAATATTGTAAAAGTAGATCCTTATCTAAACGTTGATGCTGGTACAATGAATCCAACAGAGCACGGAGAAGTTTTTGTGCTCGACTCTGGATTAGAGACCGATCAAGACATGGGAAACTATGAAAGATTTTTAAACCGTGATATTTCGTCTAATTGTTATATGACCAGTGGAATGGTTTACAAATCTGTAATCGAAAAAGAAAGATCTCTTGGATATGGAGGTAAATGTGTTGAAGCGATTCCGGATATTCGAGATGAAATTATCAAACGTTTCAATTTTGCAGGAGATAAAGCTCATTCTGATATTTCTATAATTGAAATTGGAGGAACAGTTGGTGATTACCAAAACATAATGTTCATCGAAGCGGCTCGAGTAATGAAAATCAGAAATCCCAAAGATGTTATTTTCATAATGGTCTCCTATCTTCCAGTTCCAGGAAAATTAGGAGAAATGAAATCAAAGCCGACACAAAACGCAATGCGAATGCTTAATTCCTATGGAGTTCAAGCAGATGTTTTGATTGCAAGAAGTGAAGTTGGAATGGACGATAAGAGAAGAGAAAAAATTGCTATTTCATGCAGTATTCCAAAAGACTATGTCATTTCTGCACCAGATGTTGATGTTATTTATGAAGTTGCAGAAAATTTTGAAAAAGGAAATTTAAGTAAAATTATTTTGAATTTGATTAGTCTTCCTAAAAAGCCATTAGATCTAACTCCTTGGAAAAACTTTATTTCAAAAGTTAAAAATGTAAAAAAAGAAGTAAAAATCGCTGTGGTAGGAAAATATTTTGATACAGGAGATTTTACACTTTCTGATGCATATCTTTCTGTTATTGAAGCAGTCAAGTTTTCTGCATACCACAGTGGCGCAAAAGCAAAGCTTACATGGCTTAATTCAAAAGAATTTGAAAAAGATTCAAGTAAATTAAATTCTCTCAAAAATTTTGATGGAATCATTGTTCCAGGAGGATTTGGAGAAACAGGAATCGAAGGAAAGCTTTCTGCTATTAAATTTGCAAGAGAAAATAAAATTCCATATTTTGGACTATGTTACGGTATGCAACTCATGGTAATTGAATACGCACGCAATGTTTTAGGCTGGAAAGATGCAAATACATCCGAAATTACAAAAAAATCTGATCATTTGGTGATTGATATAATGCCAGACCAAGAGAAAAAACTTTTGGAAAAGGATTTTGGTGGATCAATGAGACTCGGTGCTTACCCAGCTGTTCTAAAGAAGGGAACAGTCGCATTTGCAAGTTACGATATAGATAAAATTTCTGAACGTCATCGACATCGATACGAAGTAAATCAGGAGTTTATAAAAGATTTAGAAAATGCTGGTTTGGTTTTTTCTGGAACATCTCCAGACGGAAAATTAATGGAAATTGCCGAACTTCCAAAATCAAAACATCCATTTTTCCTAGGAACTCAATTTCATCCAGAATTTAGAGCACGACCTCTTTCACCGCACCCACTCTTTTCAGCTTTCATAAAAGCTGCGCTAAAGAAATAATTCGGAGGACTTGTAGGTAATTCCTCCTGTGGAGGTTTTTCCTCTAAGTCTTTTTATTTTGATTTTTTGGTTAAAAAAAGCTAAAGTAATTGAGCTTTTAGTATTTCTATAAGCAATAAATTGCGGGTTCGTCTAATGGTAGGACGTTCACTCTGAGGAGCTATTGGGGTGAGCTTGGGATAAGGGACCCAAGTGCAAGACCGGAATCCGCGTAGGCGGATGAGGAGGGGTCGCGAAATTTTTCAGCAGAAAAATATTTGTGACCGAGTCCCTGACAAAAAAATATTGCGGGTTCGTCTAATGGTAGGACATCTCCCTCTGGAGGAGGCTATTGGGGTTCGAGTCCCTGACCCGCAGCCAGCGCTTTAAAATTTTGATTATTCTACTTCCGGTTAACTAAGTTAACCAAAGGTTTGAAATTGGAGTTTATAAAAAATGAAAACAGAACCAAATGACGAAGTAATTAAGAATAGTAAATATTATTTTTATGTTGCTATTTTATTTGTTGCAACCTTAATGATCTCAAATACGGTTGCGGTTAAGTTGGTCGGATTAGGACCGATGGTTTTTTCTGGTGCTTTTATAATTTTTCCTGTTGTTTATATTTTTGGAGACATTCTTACAGAAGTTTATGGATATAAAGCAACAAGAAGAATAATTTGGGCTGGATTTTTTAGTCAAATATTGATGGTGCTCTGTTATTGGTTGGTGCAAATTATGCCATCTGCAGATGTTTGGCCAAATCAAAATGCGTATGAATTAATTCTTGGATCTGTTCCAAGAATTGTATTTGCATCATTGATTGCCTATTTCATAGGTGAATTTGCTAATTCATATGTTATGTCAAAAATGAAGATTTTTACTAACGGTAAATATCTTTGGACAAGGACTATTGGTTCTACTGTTGTTGGCCAGTTGCTAGACACCATTATTTTTACAACAATTGCTTTTGGAGGGACAGTTCATGTATCTGTTTTATTTGTAATTATTGTATTTGAATATTTCGGTAAAGTTTTTTATGAGACAATCTTGACTCCTGTGACATATTTTGTGATTAAGAAATTGAAAAAAGCCGAAGGTCTAGATGTTTATGATAGGGGTATAGACTATAATCCTTTTGGTTTTGAGGAATAAATTTTTAATTGAGTAGCCTTTAGGCAAGGTGAGTCCTTGCCGAAGGGTGAGGATTGATAACTGAGGTTTAAATGTTATGAATAAAAAAATTTTTGTTAGTGACAAAATGCAGAAAAAATATACTTATGTTCTTTCTCAACCTGTAGGGGAAAATTTTGACCCTGAATTTAAACCAGATTTAACTCCAAAAGAAATGCTTGAGCTTGGGGTTTTTGGCGGTAGATATCTTCGTGATTGCAGAGATGAATTTCCAAAAGAATGGTTTAGTAAAGCAAAATTGTATGAAGGTATTAAGGGACACAATAAAAAACTAAACTATTTTGGTGTTGATGCTTCACAGTCTTTGTCAGAATGGCTGAAGAAAGGTTGGATATATAAAGATGATCCTCGTGGATGGTTTGAGTGGTATTGTCGTTACTATATGGGGCGGCGCATACCAGATGAGGATAAAAGGCAGATTAAAAGATGGAAAGCTATGAGAAGACATATTTCTCAGTTGAAAAATAATTGTAGAGAAGGGGATATTTTCTGTCGTCCTAGACAACGCCAGGCGCTGTTACATTGGGCATATGATAGTCGGCTGATATAATTATTAGGTTGATAATTAATAAATTGAAAATATGAAAAATAAAAATTGCGAAAGTTGCATGATGCCATTTGCAAAAGACCCTGGGGTGAGAGAGTCAGAGAAGTCTTGTAGCTATTGTTTTAATAACGGAAAGCTTTGCTACGAAGGGAATGATTTGAAAGTCTTTCAAGAGGCAAGTTATGATGCAATGGTTAAAAAGGGAATGAACAAATATAAAGCAAAATTCTTTACATTTTTAATTAGATTTGCTCCAAGGTGGAAAAAATAAAAGCAATTATTTAATTTATCCATCTATAAAATTTTTTTTAAAAATATGTAATTTTGCTCTGAAAATAGATATCCACAGGTTGTTTCGTAAACAAAAATGTATGTGTTACAATTTGTCCAATTTACATGAATAATCCTTGGAATCTAAAAGAACAATTTCTTAATGAAGTGAATGAAAAAGGAGGATTTGTTAATTGTCACGGACACTTTGACAAGGCTTTTTATATTACCAAGGATGGTCTCGATAAGACCATGGTGGATATGGAAACCAAGTGGAGAATGAGCGATGACATAAAAAGGAATTCCACTGAAGATGAAATCGCCACTCGAATCAGAACAGCATTGGATATATTAGTGTCGCAGGGAGTAAAACTCACTGCGACTTTTGTTGATGCCTACGATGCAGTAGGACATAAAGCAATTGATGCTGCCCTGAAAGTAAAAGAAGAATATAAAGATAAGATAAAACTGCTTATTGCTACTCAACCACTCGGAGGGCTTGTTGATAAAAACGCTCGCGAACTTTTTGAAGCAATTTCGGCCAAGGCGGATATTGTTGGAGGGCTACCTTCAAAAGATCGACCAAATGATGACGAGAATTTTGATTTACTTTTTGAAATTGCAAAAAAATTAAATAAGCCACTTCATGTACACATTGATCAAGAAAATAATCCAAATGAAAGAGATACTGAAAGATTGATTGAGTATACGATAAAGCATGGTTATCAAGGAAGGGTAGTTGCAGTTCATGCTATTTCAGTCTCGGCACAAAACAAAGAGTACAGAAAAGAAATATATAAAAAATTAGCAGATGCAAAAATCGCAGTGATTGTTTGTCCTTCCGCTGCGATTTCAATGAGACAGCTTGATCAATTTTCATCTCCGATACACAACTCAATTGCAAACGTTTCTGAGATGCTTGAAGCTGGAGTTTTAGTTGGCCTCGGTGTAGATAATATTTCTGATTTCTATCAGCCATTTATTGATGGTGATATGTGGACTGAAGTTAGAATGCTTCAGGAAGCTTGCAGGTATTATAACTTTGAGAATTTAGTAGACATTGCGTCGGTAAATGGTAAAAAGATTTTAGAAATTAAATAAAAAATTTTATGGCAAAACTTTGGCAGACAAAATCAACATCGCTTCATCCGCTAGTAGAGAAATATACTGTAGGTAATGATTATATTCTTGATACAAAGCTTTTGCCTTTTGATATTGAAGCTTCAAAGGCGCACGCCCAGGCTTTGGTGAAAATGAAAATTTTGACACAAGCAGAATTTGAAAAATTAAAAACTGGATTAAATGAAATTTTAAAACTATATAAAGAAGGGAAGTTTGAAATAAAACAATCTGATGAGGATTGCCATACAGCTATCGAAAATTATTTAACCGAAAAATACGGAGTGCTTGGAAAAAAGATTCACACATGCAGATCAAGAAATGATCAGGTTTTGGTTGCAACAAGACTTTATACAAAAAATGAGCTCAAAGAAATAAGTCGTGAACTTATTAATGCTCAAAAAGTATTTTTAAAAATCGCAAAAAAATATGAGTTTGTTCCTATGCCTGGATATACACATACAAGAAGGGCGATGCCTTCAAGTGTAGGGCACTGGGCAGCTGCTTATGTTGAGGAATTGATTAACGACCACATGATCCTTGAATCGGCGTATAAGTTGAATGACCAAAACCCTCTTGGCGCAGCCGCTGGTTTTGGAATAAATATGCCACTCGATAGAAAGCTTACAACTAAATTGATGAAGTTTGATAGAGTTCAGGTCAATACGCTTTATTGTGTTAACAGTAGAGGGCCTTCAGAAAGTTTTATTCTTTCCGTTATGACAAAAATTATGATGACTTTGGGACGTTTAGCGGGGGAGATGATTTGGTTTTCGACTCCAGAGTTTGGATTTTTTAATTTGCCAAATGAATTTACGACAGGTTCTTCAATAATGCCCCAGAAGAAAAATCCAGACGTTTTTGAAATTTTGAGAGGAAATGTAAATGTGGTTGTATCGCTTCAGAGTCAGATTAGAGATATTTCTAAAAATTTAATTTCTGGGTACAACAGAGATACACAACTTACAAAAGAGTCTTTGATTGAAGGCTTAGAAATTACAAAAAAAAGTTTGGAGATCGTATCTCTAGTAATGGAAAAAGTTACTCCTAACAAAGAAAATCTAATGAAATCTATTGCACCAGAATTTTTAGCTGTAAATGAAGCTAATAAATTGGTGAAAGGCGGTATGGCTTTCCGAGATGCATATCAAAATGTAAAAGAAAACCTAGACAAGCTTACTGTAGGAGATCCAGTAAAAGTTATAAAAGAAATAAATTCACTTGGTGCTCCAGGTAATTTAAGACTTCAGGACTATAAAGTAAGTAAACCGCTTTAATTGAAAGAAAGAAGTTATTTTGAGATTAAGTTACTTAGCCTGAAAAAGTAAATATATTATGTTATATCAACCTTTCTACAATCCAGAAAAATCATACGAAGAAAATTTTAAGGAAGGACCGTATGGAATTTTTTCTGATAAAGAAATTTTTCTTGAAGAAGGTGAGCCTCAATATGATTTTTTGGGACACAAAGTTTATTCACCATTTGGAATTCCTGCTGGCCCTTTAATAAATGGGAATTTTGTAGAAGCTGCGCTTGATAAAGGTTTTGATATTGTGACGTACAAAACAGTGCGAACAAAAAAATATCCATGCCATCCTTGGCCAAATGTTTTAGCAGTACATTTAGAGGGCGATCTAACTATCGAAAAGGCAAATAATAAACTTGCGGCGGATGGTGATTATAAAGAACCGCTTTCTATTACTAATTCTTTTGGTGTACCTTCTTTTGAGCCAGAGTTTTGGCAAAAGGACATAGAACAGGTTGTAAAAAATACCCGAAAAGGTCAAATAATTGTTGGAGCTTTTCAGGGAACTAAAACAGAAGACGGAAATGTAGAAAATTATATAAAAGATTTTTGCTTGGCGGCTCGAGTATTAAAAGAGAGTGGAGTAAAAGTATTTGAAGTAAATTTTAGTTGTCCAAATGAAGGGACTACAAATTTACTTTGTTTTGATGTGGATAGAAGTGAACTCGTTGCTAAGGCTATAAAAGAAGAAATTGGGGAGCTTCCTTTGATTGTGAAGATTGCTTACTTTAAAGAGGAAGAAATACTTAAAAATTTTGTAAAAAAAGTTGGTCCTGTTGTTCAAGGAATTTCAGCAATCAACACAATTTCAGCTGAAATAATAGACAAAGATGGAAATCAGGCGCTTCCGGGGGAAGGAAGAATTAGAAGTGGGGTTTGCGGACATTCTATTAAGTGGGCAGGACTTGAGATGGTGAAGAGGCTAAAGAAACTTCGTACAGAGTTTGGATATTCTTATACTATAATAGGCGTAGGAGGTGTAAACGAAGTAAAAGATTTTATTGAATACAGAGAACAAGGTGCAGATATTGTGATGTCTGCAACTGGTGCGATGTGGAATCCTTATTTAGCAAAAGAAATTAAAGAACAATTACAGAAATAAATTTATGAGTGATGTAATAGAAATTTTAAAAAAAGTTGGTGCACTAATTCCAAATGATCATTTTGTTGGTACTTCTGGAATGCATATTGATACGTATATAAATAAAGATGCACTCTATCCGCACACCAAAGAAACCTCAGAAGTCGGAAAATTATTTGCAGAAAAATATAAAGATAAAAATATTGATGTTGTAGTTGCTCCCGCGCTTGGGGGTATTATTTTGTCTGTTTGGACCGCATACCACTTGAGCGAGTTGAATTCAAAAGATGTTTTGGGAGTTTATACAGAAAAAACTCCAGAAGGGAATCAAATTTTTACTAGAGGTTATGATAAATATGTAACTGGAAAAAATATTTTAATAGTTGAAGATTTAACAACCACTGGTGGATCGGTTTTGAAAGTTGTAAATACTGTAAAAGAGAAAAGAGGAAATATTATTGGAGTTTGCGTGATGGTGAACAAAAATCCAAAATTAGTTAATAGCGAAACTTTAGACATTCCTTTTGATTCGCTCGCCGAATATCCTGTGGAGGCATTCGATGCAAAGGACTGTCCACTTTGTAAGACTGGAGTTCCGGTGAATGTCACTGTTGGTCATGGAAAAAAATTTGTTGAGAGTCAGAAAATATAAAATAAAAAAATGAATCCTATAGAAAAATATAATATTAGAGCAAGAAAAATTAATTCTCTTGTCTGTGTTGGGCTTGATGCAGATTTTGATAAGATGCCAGAAAAATTTAAAAGTCTCGGAGGTAGTGAAGCTCAGTTTCAATTTAATAAATATATTATTGATTCCACAAATGAATTTGCATCTGCCTTCAAACCAAATGCAGCATTTTATGAGGCAAGAGGAGTTGAGGGAATGGAAGCCTTGAAAAAGACTATGGATTACATCCACGAGTTTTATCCAGATGTTTTTACAATTTTTGACGCCAAGCGTGCAGATATTGGAAATACAAATAATGGCTATATTACATCGATTTTTGATTGGTTTGGATTTGATGCTGTAACACTTCATCCATATTTAGGACAAGAAGCCCTACAACCTTTTTTTGATAGAAATGATAAATGTTCAATAATTTTGGCTCGTACCTCAAATCCCGGAGCTCCAGAATTTCAAGATTTAATTTTGAAAGATTCAGATGAGCCTCTTTGGCAAAATGTTGCAAAAAAAGTAAGTAGTGAATGGAATGAAAATAAAAATCTAATGATCGTGCTTGGGGGCACCTATCCAGAAGAAATTGGAAAAGCTCGTCAGATTACTGGTGAGATGACTTTTTTGGTTCCTGGGATTGGTGCTCAAGGTGGAGAAGTAAAAGATGTTATTATCAAAGGGAAAAATAGTGAGGGTTTAGGTTTGATAATAAATTCCTCACGAGGAATTATTTTTGCCGAAAATCCGGCGGAAGAAGCACAAAAACTCAGAGATGAAATTAGAAAATATCTGTAATTAATAAAAATAATATGAAAATTTTAATTGTAGGGAGCGGAGGCAGAGAACACGCACTAGCATGGAAAATCAAACAATCATCAAAGGTTGAAGAACTTTTTATTGCGCCAGGAAATCCTGGAACTGCAAAATTAGGAACAAATATTTCAATTACAAAAACTGAAGAAATAATTGATTGGCTAAAAGAAAATGAAGTGGATTTGGTTTTGATAGGGCCTGATAATTATTTGGCTGATGGAATCGTTGATGAAATTCAGAAAATGGAGATTGCGGTTTTCGGCCCAACAAAAGATGCATCAGAAATAGAATGGTCAAAATCTTTTGCAAAACAGTTTATGCAGGAAGAAGGAATCCCAACTGCTCGATTTAAAGTTTTTAATAGTTTTGAAGAAGCAAATAAATATATTGAGACACAAAACTTTCCGCTAGTTATAAAGGCTAGTGGTCTGGCTTTGGGAAAAGGAGTCATAATTGCCCAAACTTTCGAAGAAGCAAAAAAAACTCTCGAGGAAATCATGACCACAAAAATATTTGGTGATGCTGGTGATGAAGTGGTTATTGAAGAATTTTTAGTAGGAAAGGAAATTTCAACGCATGCATTCTGTGATGGAGAAAATGTTTCAATGTTTCCAGCCTCACAAGACCACAAGACAATTTTTGAAGGCGATAAAGGCCCAAATACAGGCGGTATGGGCACAATTGCGCCAGTGCCTTGGGTCACAGAAGAACACATGAAAGCTATCGAAAATCAGATTGTTAGACCTACAATTAATGCTCTCAAAAAAAGAGGCAGACCTTTTAAGGGAGTGTTATTTCCTGGAATAATGATTACCGAAAGTGGTCCAAAAGTTATTGAATTTAATGCTCGTTTTGGTGATCCTGAAACTGAATCTTATATGAGAATTCTTAAAACTGATTTGGTTGATATTCTTTTGACTTGTGTAGATGGAAAATTAAATGAGCAGAAAATTGAATGGGAAAATTTTAGTGCTTGTACTGTAATGTGTGCCTCAGGTGGATATCCTGGAAGTTATGAAAAGGGAAAGGTGATTGGCGGTTTGGATAATTTAGAAAAAGATGTGGTTGTTTTTCATGCAGGCACAAAAGAAATTAATGGAGAAATTGTTACAAACGGAGGAAGGGTTTTAGGTATAAGTGCTATTGGAAGTGATTTGAACGAAGCTCTTTCAAAAGCTTATGGCTCGATCGAAAAAGTTTCCTTTGATGGAATGCAGTTTAGGAAAGACATAGGAGCTAAATCAATTTAAAATATGAAATTAATTTCTCTAAATATTGAGCTCAATAAGCACAGAGAAGTTGTTTTAAATTTCTTTAAAAAAGAAAATCCAGATGTTATTTGCGTCCAAGAACTTTTAGAAGAAGATTTTTTAAGATTTAAAAAAGAATTAGGGATGGAAGGAGTACTTGGAATGTGGGATTACATAACCGATCTTCATCGTCCAGAATGCAGAGGTAAAAGGCACGGAGTTGCAATTTTTTCAAAAAATATTCTAAGTTCGGGTTCTAATTTTTATATGGGTAAAGAGGAGGATATTTTAAAACCTTTTGAGGAATATTTACTTGATAATAAAAGACAAGCTAATAGTGTTTTGCTTTGGATTGAAACAAAAAACAACAAAGGAGAGAAATTTAAATTTGCGACAACCCATTTACCTGTAACAAAAGAAGGGGAGGTAACAGATTATCAGCTTCAGATTGTCAGTTCTCTTTTGAAAGAACTTAAGAAAATTCCAGAATTTATTGTGTGTGGTGATACAAATGCCCCAAGAGGAAGAGAAGCCTTTGATCGGATTGCTCGAATATACAAAGATAATATTCCTCTAGAATATAAAACAAGTCTTGATCAGAATCTCCATAGAGTCAAAGGTCTTATTCATATGGTTGATGCACTTTTTACGACATCAGGTTACAAAGCTTCAAATGTAAAATTAGTTGACGGAGTTAGTGACCATATGGCAATCGTTGCGGATATAGAAAAGGCCAAAAAAATATCAAACAAGTTACTTGGCTTTCCGGTAAAGGTAGTAAAAAGACTTTCTATTCTCTCTAAAATGAAGTAGTCTTGTTGGATGGCAAAAGATGAAGTCATTCTACGCTTTGAAAAACTCAGTTTTGAGTATGGTCATACCAAACCTATTTTAGATGAGGTTGATTGTTCAATTCGGAGAGGAACAAAAACCACAATCATGGGACAAAACGGTGCTGGAAAAAGCACTATTTTTCAACTTATTACAGGAGGACTCAAACCCGAATCTGGAAGAGTAATTGTTTCAAATGGACCGACTATTGCTATTTCTAGACAAGTTATTCCTCGAAACGAATTAGACCTGACAGTAAGAGAATTTTTTCTAAAAGCTTTTGAAGATTCTGTACAAGCAGGACTCAGGAAAGATACAGGAAGAATTTATGATATTGATCCAAAAATTGATGATGTACTTGAAGTGGTGAATTTGAAAGGTCACATAAAAATGCACGAAAGGATTGTGAGGAGTTTTTCTGGCGGGCAGCAGGCGAGATTACTTTTGGCCTCTGCGCTTATTCAAGATCCAGATCTTTTGCTTTTGGATGAACCAACAAATAATCTTGATAAAGCAGGCATAGAACACCTAACAAAATTTCTTAAGGATTACAAAAAAACAGTAATTGTTATTTCCCATGAGGCAGATTTTCTAAACTCTTTTACTGATGGAGTTTTATATTTGGATATTTTCACAAAAAAGCTTGAGCAGTATGTCGGAAACTATTTTGATGTGTCAGAGCAAATTTTAGCAAGACTTGAAAAAGAAAATAGAAAAAATGCTTTGCTTGCAAAAGAAATTCAAGAGAACAAAGACAAGGCAAACTTTTTTGCGATGAAGGGAGGTCAGATGAGAATGGTTGCGAAAAGAATGCGTGAAAAAGCAGAAGAGCTTGAAGAAGAAAAAGTTGATATTAGAAGAGAAGATAAAACTATTCGTTCTTTTGTCATTCCACACCAGCCGGATTTGATTGGAGATATCATTAGCCTTACGGGATTTAGTGTTATGAATCCAAAGACCCATAAAATTGTAAAAAGAAAAACAAATATAATTTTGAGAAAAAATCAGCATTTACTCTTAAAGGGTCCAAATGGAATCGGAAAGAGTACTTTGCTTGAATCTATTGCAAAGGGGACGGCAGATGGAATTGTTATTCCAAAAGATGTAAAGGTTGGATATTACAGACAGGATTTTTCCACATTAAATTTTGATGACACAGTTTATGATTGTTTGCTTCAGGTGATGGATAAGCATGTGGAAGAAACTATGCGCGGGGTGGCCGCAGGATTTTTAATTACTGGAGATATGATTCGTACCAGAATTGGAAATCTATCAGAAGGTCAAAAAGGTTTAGTGGCTTTTGCAAGACTGGTACTTGAAAGACCGGGGCTGTTAATTTTGGATGAGCCGACAAACCATATAAATTTTAGGCACATTCCAATTATTGCTGAGGCACTAAATAAATATCAAGGCGCTATGATTTTGGTTAGTCATGTTCCAGACTTCGTAGAAAAAATTAGAATTGATGATGTCCTCGATTTAGAGCAATAAATTTAATTCATTCCTAAATCCCCAAGGAATTTTTTTAATTCCTCACCCTCAATATTTCTGTGAGCTCCTTCGCTAAGTGAGTCCAATTTAATATTCATTATTCTTATGCGCTTCAGGTCGTCTACTTCTTGAAAGAGGGCAGAGCACATTCTGCGGATTTGGTGTTTTTTTCCTTCAGTTAGAATTACTTTAAATTTTCTTTCATCTAAAATTTGAACTTTGCAGGGAGCTGTTTTTTCAGCTTCTATCTGAACACCAGCCTCCATCTTTTCTTTAAAATTTGATCTCAGATCATTTTTGGTTGTTACGATGTATTCTTTCTCGTGGAAATATTTTGGACCAAGTAATCTTTCGGTAATTCTTCCATCATTTGTAAGAATAATTAGGCCATGAGAATCTTTGTCTAGTCTGCCGATAGGGTACACATCTTTTAGTGCAAAAACATTCTTGATTTCTTTTTCTCCTTTTTGGGCGCTGTGAGTGACGATTCCTCTAGGTTTATTGTAAGCAATGTACATGTAAGGCTTTTGTTTGCCTCTAAAACTTACTTTAACTAGGTCGCTTTCACTTACCTTGTCTCCTAAAACCGCTTGTTTGCCATTAATAAATACCTGACCTTTTTCAATCAGTTCATCAGCCCCTCTTCGGGTCGAATGACCTTTTAAGGCTAAATATTTGTTGATTCTCATTGGGTAAAGTGGTTTTTGGATTTCCATAATTGGCAGTATAGCATTTCGCGATAGAATATCAGTATGGCTTATTACGTTTATATTCTTGAATGCAAAGATAAAACTTTATATACAGGTTCAACTAATGATCTTCAAAAAAGAGTTTTTACCCATAATAATTCGAAAACAGGTGCAAAATATACAAAAGCACGCAGGCCAGTCGTATTAAAATATTCTGAAAAATTTAGAACGAAAAGTAAGGCTATGAAAAGGGAGTGCACAATAAAAAATTTAACAAGAAAAGAAAAATTGAAGCTAATTAAGTTATAATTAAAAAATGGTTGTAAGCAAACTCAAAAATTTTTACCACAGGTATGAGAGGCATATTGGTACTCTGACTATAGTTATTGGTTTTGTTTTTGATAATCTCACTCTTCGAAATGCTTCAATTAATACTCAGACACAAGTTTTTCTTCTTTACCTAGTCCTTTCGGCAGTCTCAATACTTTTTCTTCATTTTCTTGAAAGTAAAGATGGAAGAAAAGAAAAATCAGAGACATTATATTTTTGGGTTTTTCTTTTGATGCAATTTTCGATTGGGGCACTTTTCAGTATGTTTTTTGTTTTTTACTCTCGTGGGTTTGCTCTTTCGGCATCATGGCCATTTCTTTTACTTCTTTTTGCGAACTTAGTTGGAAATGAACTTTTTAAAAAATATTACACAAGACTTAGTTTGCAGGTGTCACTTTTTTTCCTCGGAATTTTTTCTTTCTTTATCTATTACATACCAGTGATTCTCCATGAGATGAGTGATAAAGTCTTTATCTATAGTGGACTTGCTAGCTTGCTGTCGTGGTTTATTTTTATGAGACTGCTTGATTTGGTTTCTTTTAAAAAAACAAACAAATCCAGAATAAGAATTATAATTGGAGTTTTATCTGTTTATGTTTTGATAAATATTTTTTATTTTACGAATCTTATTCCTCCTGTGCCTCTTGTGATGAAAGATGGAGGTGTTTATCACAATTTTTCTATAAATGATCAAGGTGATTATATTGTTTATCATGAGCCAACAACCCTTTGGGAAAATTTATTGAATGAGTATCCTGTTTACCACAGAGTTTTCGGTGAAAGTGTTTATGTAGTTACTTCTGTTTATGCACCTTCTGAATTAGGCACTCAAATAATTCATGATTGGCAATATTACGATACAGCTTCAAAAAAATGGATTAGTGCTAGCAAAATAGTTGTACCTATTGTTGGTGGTAGGGAAGGAGGATATAGATTTTATTCGTTGAAACAAAATTTAACCGCAGGAAATTGGAGAGTAGATGTTGAAACGCTTCGAGGGCAAAATATTTCAAGAATAAAGTTTGAGATTGTTGATGCAACCTCTACTCCAAATCTCGAGCAGGTTACGTATTAACCACATACCTGTGGATAAAGTTGGGTAGGTCGGTCCTACGGTAAAAAAAAGAATACAGAACATGGTTGTTGTGTATTCTTGGGTTCAAATAGACTCGCTCTGAGGGTCTTCTGAAGACGTCTCTTTGATGTCGATGATTTCATCTGGATCGATCTTGTCGATCTCGGCACGCTCTACATCGGACAATTCGGCGACGATAAGTAGTTCGCCTTTGTCATTTGTGCTCGGTTTTACATCCCTTTCAATAAGGAACTTGATGACTTTTCCATAATCACGACACGAACAAGGACGGATTGTGTAGGGTTTCTTCGTATCTTGCTTATTCATAAAATCTCAATTTAGGTTGGCTCCTGTGAGCGGGTGGACTTTTCAACGAAATAGTACTCCCATTACACGTTCTTTTCAATGCAGTGGGTACCTGCAACAAAACCTGTTGTCCAGCAAAGTTGTAAACTATAACCACCAGAAGGGCGGTCAATGTTTAAAATATCGCCGACTAAATAAAGGTTAGAAAATTTTCTCGAGCGCATGGTTTTAAAATCCACTTCAGAAAGATCAACTCCGCCGCTTGAGATAATGGCTTTGTCTACTCCTAAAAGCTTATCTATATGAATTGGAATATCTTTTAACAATTTTATAAAATTTAATCTTTCTTCTCTGGTAACGCTGTTTGATTTTTTTTCGGGATCAATTTTTGAAAGTTCTAACACGACAGGAACTATTGCGGAGGGAATAAGTTCACTCAAAGAATTTTTAAATTTCGTATTACTTTTTTCTGAGAAAACTTCTTGGAGCTTTGTGTTAAGTTGACTGTAATCAAATGTTGGTAATAAATCTAATGAAACTGTTACTTCGCCATATTTCAAAAGTTCCCCAATATCTTTACTCATATTTAAAATTGTTGGTCCGCTTACTCCAACGTGTGTAAAAAGAATCTTTCCTTTTTTTATTTGTCTTTTTTCTCCATTCTGAATTACTGTTAATTTGATATCTGATAAGCTCACTCCTGCGAGTCTATGAGTCCAAACATCTTTTGTTGCAAGTGGAACAAGTGATGGTGTCGGTTCTGTTACAGTATGTCCAATATCTTTTAGCCATTTAAATCCATCACCAGTTGAACCTGTTTCTGGGTGTGATGTTCCCCCTGTGGCCATGACAACTGATTTGGCTAAAATTATTTTTTTATTTTTTAATTTAACACCAGTAACTTTTTTCTTATCATCAGATAAAATAATTTCAGTGACAGGTGAATTTGCTAGGATTGTGACACTTTTTTCTCTAATATATTTTTCTAAAACATTTAAAACAGACTGTGACATATTACTTGTAGGGAAGACTCGGAGTCCTGGTTCTACTTTTGTTTCCATCCCTTTTGAATTAAAAAAATCTAATGTTTCTTTTACTCCATATTGGGAAAAAGCTGAAAATAAAAATTTTCCATCATCTTTAAATTTTTCTAAAAGTTTTCGTGTATCAAATTCGGCATTAGTTACATTACATCTTCCTCCGCCGGTGATTAAAAGTTTCTTACCTAGTGTTTCATTTTTTTCAATCAAAATAACCTCACCGCCTAGTCCTGCAGCCCTGCCGGCAGCCATCATTCCAGCTGGTCCGCCTCCAACCACCAATACATCAAAGATTTTTTCTTCCATTAGCCAATATTATCATAAGATGCCTAGTTTCTAGGTAATTTGAGTTGGCTCGGGACGGCATCATAAAGTAAGACAAGTAAGATATAAAACCAAAATTATTACTAGAACGTAATATAGCAAGTGATAAATATGCCAGCTTTAGTTAAAAAAATATTTAATAATGTTTTACTTGAACCTATTCTTTTAGGTGTTCTTTTGTTTGCGATTGTCTCGTCTGTTTTGTTTTCATCTATGAATAACAAAAGTTTTTCTAATCAAAATATTGTTCCATCAACAACTTCCAAACTAAGTAATAATGCCGGAGTGTTAGTTGTTCCAAAAGTAAATACAACAACGATTCAGACAAAAGTTTTGTTGATAGTTCCATATACTGATGAAGTGCCCACAAATACTTGGACTGGACCATGGAAAAACGCCTGTGAGGAAGCTTCAATCACGATGGTAGAAAAATTCTACAAAGGACAAAAAACGATAATTAAATCTGAAGCAGCGACATTTATGCAAATGCTGTTTGATGCAGAAAATAAACTTTATGGATCAAATGCAAATTCTGATGCTCCTAGAAGTAATTATTTAGTAAATAATTACACTTCTTTTCTTGGAGTAATCAAAACAAACCCAACTCTTGAAGATATTAAAGCTGAGCTTAGAGCAGGTCATCCTGTCATTGCTTTTCATAACGGCTTTGATCTTAGTAATAAAGATATTCCTTTTTTGCCAACAGGTTCTGCTTACCATTCAACTGTAATTGTTGGTTACGATGACAACCAGAAAGCATTTATTGTTAATGATCCGGGAGATACAACTTTAGGGAAAGATCATGTTTATGGTTACGACTTATACATGAACTCTCTTCATGACTATAACTACACAGATAAAAAAGCGGATGGTCCTGCAAGAGTAATTTTTACCTCCAAGTAATTATTTCTATCATTATTCGTCTTAGGTATATATAATTATCAATTAAAATTAAATTTATGCTCACAACAATTGCAATCGTACTTGTGCTTCTATGGGTTCTCGGTGTTATTGGAGTCTATTCAATAGGGTGGTTTATTCACATTCTTTTGGTAATCGCAGTTATCTTAATTCTTATTAGAGTAATTCGCGGAGAAAATCCTTTTAAGTAGATAAGAAAGAGCGAACTTGGAGTTATTTACCAAGTTCGCTTTTCCTTGACTAAACTCTATTTTTGATATATTATACAAAAGTAAGTTAATCTCATTGGTTTTGTTCGGGTATTTCCGAATTCAAGGACTAAAAATCTTTAAAAACTGGCGAGAACACTAATCGCCTTACACTCAATTAAAGATTAGATAAGACGCGGTAAAACCGTGTTGTAAAAGAAATATATGTTTAATAAAAGTAGCGGAAGTCATTCCGCAAGCAGAGGATCTTTTAGAGGTCCTGCAAGAAGTAGTTCATCAAGAGGTCCTTCAAGAGGAGGGCGTTCTTTTGGTGGTGGTAGCCGAGGTGGAGGAGGTGGTCGTGGAAGAAGTTTTAAGAGATCAATTGATCCTTCTAAATTTATAAACAAAGCTGTCATTACAGAAGAGGTAGTGCATTTTGTGCCAGAGCACAATTTCATCGATTTTGATATTGATCCTCGTCTTAAAGATAATATTGTAAAGAAGGGATATAAAACTCCAACACCTATTCAAGATAGAGCTATTCCTTATGTACTCAAGGGAGTGGATGTTGTGGGTATTGCAAATACAGGGACAGGAAAAACCGCTGCCTTTTTAATTCCATTAATTAATAAAGTTTTAAAAGATCCAAAAGAAAGAATTCTTGTTGCAGTTCCAACTCGCGAACTTGCTCAACAAATTGAAATGGAGCTTCTGGGATTTGCAAAATATCTTCCGATATTTTCAGTCTGTGCAGTGGGTGGAGCCCCGATCGCTAAGCAGATGGCTGGACTTCGCAGACAACATAGTTTTGTAATTGGAACACCAGGAAGAATTAAAGATCTTATTGAAAAAAGATGTTTGGATCTCTCAATGTTTAAAACTGCAGTGCTTGATGAAGCAGACAGAATGCTTGATATGGGATTCGTAAATGATATGAGATTTTTTATGGCGAAGATGCCAAAAGATCGTCATACACTTTTCTTTTCAGCAACAATGTCTCGTGAAGTTGAAACTTTGATCAAAGAATTTTTGAAGGAACCAGTTTCTATTTCTGTTAAGACAGGAGATACAGCAAAAGGAGTTGAACAAGATGTTATTAAAGTTGAAAAAGGAAAAAATAAAGTCGATGTGTTACAACAACTTCTTTCTTCTGAAGGATTTAGCAAAGTGTTAATTTTTGGAGAAACAAAACACGGTGTTGAGAGACTAAGTAAAGATTTGATTGCGAGAGGTTTTAAAGCAGAGTCTATTCATGGAAATAAAAATCAATCAAAGAGACAAAGAGCTTTAGGACTTTTCAAAGATAACCATATCCAAGTGCTAGTTGCGACTGATGTTGCGGCTCGTGGAATTGATGTAAATGACATAAGTCATGTTATCAACTACGATATTCCTGCAACTTACGACGATTATATTCACCGTATCGGAAGAACAGGCAGAGCTGGTAAAAAAGGAAAGGCTTTGACTTTCATCAACGGATAAAAGTCAGTTTGTAGGAAAAAGTTTCAGTGAACAGAAAATCAACAAAGCCCGCAAGACGAAGTCTTGCGGGCTTTGTTTTGACTTAGAAATTGAAATCACTATTTATGATACAATTAGTTTGTTAGTAGGAGTTTTAAACTAAAATAATCAAAAAAATATTATGCCTAAATTTATTGGATATATGCTTATGGGAGTCGCTGGTATTTGGCATGGAATGTTCGGTGCACATGTACCGGTAAATAATAACGCACAGTATGGAGGACAATATGGCCAAAATTCAATGCAAAATCGTCCTGTTAATCCAAATGGAACAAGTATTATGGGTACTGTATCAAGTATTAATGGGACAACAATTATTATTCAAGCTCTTCAGAGACCAGATCCAACTTTAGCAACTACTACTTCTGTTGATTTTACTGTTGATGCATCCAATGCAAGAATCATTAAATCAGGATCAACAACCACTGCTACTGTTGCAAATATCGGAGTTGGCGACAGAGTAATCGCACAAGGTACTGTTGATGGAAATTCAATTACTGCAAGACTTATTATTGATACATTACCTCCAGAGCAGATTCAAAAGCCTGCAACAAAAGCTCCAGCAAAGAATCCAGTAAAAGCTCCAACAAAAGTTACTAAACCATCTTCAACCAAAACTCCTGTCAAGAAATAGTATAAGAATTAAAACCGGCGGGCTTCGAGCCCGCCGGTTTTTTTATTAAGATAGTGTTAAAATATTATCACATGAATTCACAATTAAATTTAAAATCGGAGTTACAAAAAGTTATAAAAGGTGAAGTTTTTGATGATGCAGAAACTATAAAAAAATATAGTCACGATGCGAGTTTACTTGAGGTTTTGCCATCATTTGTCATATTTCCAAAAGATAAAGAAGATATAAAAAACATCGTCAAGTTTGTAAATGAAAATAAATTCCAATATCCAGAATTATCAATAACAGGCAGATCGGCAGGGTCTGATATGACTGGAGGACCTCTCAGTGAATCTATAATTCTTGATTTTACGAAATATTTTAAAAGAGATGAAATAAATTTTGAAAAATTAGAAGCAGTAGTCGAACCTGGAGTTTTTTATCGGGATTTTGAAAAAGAAACCTTGTTAAAAAGAATTTCTTATCCTTCGTATCCTGCTTCAAAAATGCTTGCAGCTTTTGGAGGAATGGTAATGAATAATTCCGCAGGAGAAAGAACTCTTCGTTATGGCCAGACCAGAGACTATGTTGAAGGACTAAAGATAGTTCTCTCTGACGGTAACGAATATGAAATTAAGCCATTAAGTTTAAATGAACTTAGAGAAAAGATTTCCCAAGGAGACTTTGAAGGTGAGTTGTATAGAAAGACATTCGAATTAATTGAAAAAAATTACGAGAATATAAAAGAAGCTAAACCAAAAGTTTCAAAAAATTCTTCTGGCTATGCGCTCTGGAGAGTAATAGATAAAGAAAAAGGTATTTTTGACCTTACGCAGCTTTTTGTTGGCTCTCAAGGAACTCTTGGAATTTTGACAGAAGCTAAAGTTAAACTAATAAGAGAAAAATCTTTTAGGAAAATGATTGTGGTATTTTTTAATAGTTGGAATGATTTGCCTGCAGTTGTAAACGAAGTTCTACCATATGATCCAGAAAGTATGGAAACGTTTGATGATGCCACCTTAAAATTAGGAATTCGTTTTATGCCAGAGATTGCAAAAAAAGCTCATATTAGTTTTTTTAAATTCGCTTTACAATTTTTACCAGAAGTTTGGATTGGAATAAAGATGCTTAGGTTACCTAAACTAATTGTAATGATTGAACTGACTGAGGATAGTGAACAAGAAATAAAAAGAAAAACAAATGAAATTGTAACAAGGTTAAAAAAATTTAGTGGAATACAATATAGAATTTTAAAAAACGAGAAAGAAGAAGATAAATATTGGGTAATGAGAAGAGAAAGTTTTAATTTACTTCGTCAGCATGTCAAAGGGAAGAGAACTGCACCTTTTGTGGAAGATTTTTGCATACTGCCCGCACGAATGCCAGAGTTTTTGCCAAAGCTTTTGAAAATTCTCAAAGATAACAAAATCAAAGCAAATATTGCTGGACATGCAGGGGATGGAAATTATCACATAATTCCTTTGATGGATTTAACTAAAGAAAGTGAGCGAGCAAAAATTGTACCTGTAGCTGAAAAAGTTTTTGCCTTAATTAAAGAATATGGAGGAACAATTACTGCCGAGCACAATGATGGAATTATTCGAACCCCGTTTCTTAGAGAAATGTTTGGTGAAAAAATTTATGGCTTATTTGAAGAGATAAAAAACATTTTTGATCCTAAGAATATTTTTAATCCTGGTAAAAAAGTGGGAGGAAGCAAAGAGTATATAAATAAGCATATTTCGAAGCAGTAATGAGCAAGGGTGACCCTTGCTCAATTTGCCTAGCCATGAAAAATGGTCTTGATAAGGAAGGCTTGGAGGAAAAACCTCCGCGGGAGGAATTACCTCCAAGCCCATTTGATTTTCCTTCTTTTCTGTATATAATGTTTAAATGGTAACAATTACAGTAAAAAAGAGAGATTCTAAAGAAAGCCTTTCAAGACTTAGGTCAAATGGCAGTATCCCTGCAGTATTTTATGGTCCAAAGCAGGATTCTACACCTATTTCTTTGGACTATATTCAATTTAATAAAGTTTTGAGCGAAAACGGTGAATCATCAGTTATTTCTCTGATTGGAGATGCTGGTGAACACGACGCTCTCATTCATGATATTTCAAGAGAACCTGTCACAGGTAAAATTGTTCACGTTGACCTTTATGTTATGGAAAAAGGTAAGAAAGTTAAGGTTAATGTTCCTGTTGAATACGTTGGAGTTTCTGCTGCTGTTAAAGACATGGGAGCAATTCTCGTTAAAGTTATGCATGAAATTGAAGTTGAGGCTATGCCAAAAGATCTTCCTCATAATCTTGAAGTAGATATTTCAAAGATTGTTGACCTGGATTCACATGTTTCTGCAGGAGATATTAAACTACCCCATGGTGTTCTATTAGTTACTGGAGCAGAAGAAATTGTCGCTTTAGCTAAGATGGCTAAAGAAGAAGTTGAGGAAACAACCCCAATCGACCTTTCATCGATTGAAGTAGAGAAGAAAGGAAAGGAAGAAACCGAGGAAGGGGTAGAGGAAGCAAAGAAATAATTTTCTTTGCTTTTTAAATTTGTTTTTTACTTAATTCTAAATGATAAAAAATTTTAAAGGTTCTTTCGCAATTTTTTTTATCCTAATTTTACTTATAGGAGGTTTTTTGTTTTTATATAAAAAAAGTGAAGCTCAGATTGTAACTGATCCAGCCCAAAGAGCTGTTTTGCAGTCTCAACTTAATGAAATAGAAGCCGAGATAGCACAACAACAAGCTATTCTCGCCCAAAAACAAACAGAAGGATCTTCTATCTCACGAGACATTGCAATTCTTGATGCAAAAATCAAAGCATCACAATTAAAAATCAAAGCATACGATATTCAAATCAATCAACTTGGACAAGATATAACAGTTAAAACAAAAACTATTCAGACTTTGGATGGTCAAATTTCTTCAGGCCAAGATTCTCTTGGACAAATTTTAAGACAAACTAAAGCACTTGATGATGTATCTCTTCCAGAGGTTTTGCTTTCGGGTCAAGATATTTCTTCTTTTTTTGTTGATTTAGATTCTTTTGATGCTGTTAAAACTTCACTATCAGATACTTTCAATAATCTTCGAGATGCAAAACAGGAAAACCAAAATCAGAAAGCAGATTTGAGTAAAAAACAAAATGCTACAATAGATACAAAGACCAATGTTCAAAAAGAACAAGCTCTTATCAAACAAAATCAAGCCGAAAAACAAAGACTTCTTTCTTTAAACAAGACAGAGCAGGCAGGATACCAGGCGGTGATTGCATCAAAATCTGCTCAAGCAGCAAAAATCCGTGCAGCACTTTTTTCCTTGGCTAACACTGCAGCAATTCCATTCGGGACAGCTCTTGAGTATGCTCAGGCTGTTCAAAAAATTACAAGCGTTGATCCAGCTTTTCTATTGGCTATTGTTACTCAAGAATCAAATCTTGGATCAAATGTTGGAGCTTGCTATTTAACTAACACGACAACTGGTGCAGGAGTGAATGTAACGAGTGGAAGAGTTTGGTCAAATCTTATGAAGCCGTCAAGAGATGTCGCTCCTTTTCTTGCAATAACTAGTGCTATTGGAAGAGATCCAATGAAGACAAAAGTTTCTTGTCCAATTGCTGGTGCTGGAGGATACGGAGGGGCAATGGGTCCAGCGCAATTTATTCCTTCAACTTGGGTTTTATTTGAGGACAGAATTAAATCTGGATTGGGTGTGCAAAATACTGATCCATGGAATCCTGAACAAGCCTTTTTAGCCTCAGCACTTTATTTGTCTGATCTTGGAGCTGTAAATGGAAGTTATACTGGAGAAATAAAAGCCGCATGTAAATATTATGGTTCAGGCGGATCAACTTGTACTTACGGAAAACAAGTGATGGCGAAAGTGGCACAAATACAGGCTAATATAAATATACTTAATAATTAGTTTAGATTCTCTGCCAAAAAGTTGCCTTTTTGAAGGTTTTTTTGTAGTATGTACGAACATATGAAAAAAGATATACATCCAGCAAATTACAGAAAAGTAGCTTTTGAAGATACCTCAAATAAGGAGATTTTTCTTATTTCCTCAACTGTTGCTACAAAAGAAACTACAAAAGTAGATGGTAAAGAATATCCACTATACAAAGTTGAAATTTCAAGTGCCTCACATCCTTTTTATACAGGAAACGACAATGTCGTTGACTCAGCAGGAAGAGTGGAAAGATTCAAAGCAAGAGCAACTAAAACTGGAGCTAAGAAAGAAAGTAAAAAATAACTTCTCCTTTTAAAACCCAAGGCATACTTGGGTTTTTATTTTATGGAACCTTCAAATTTCGATTTATCAAAATATAAAGAAAATAACAAAACTCGCTTTTTAGCAGAGGATTTTGAGCGTCTTTTGAAAGAAGAAATTGAAATCAAAGATATCATTGCAAAAGAGCCAAGTATGAAAGAACTTTCAGAGGAAGAACTTGAAACAATTGAAAAACAAAAAAAAGAAATTGTCATACAAATGGAATCTATTTTGAAAGAGGAAGAAGTAGAAGAAGAATTTCCAAATGAAATAGTTCTTGAAGTGCGCGCTGGAGCTGGAGGCGAAGAAGCTTCACTTTTTGCAGAATCACTTGCAAAGATGTATGAGGGATATGCAAACATCGAAGGATTTGAATGGAGACCAGTAGATGAATCACAAAGTCAGATTGGAGGTTTTAAAGAAGCATCATTTGAGGTTAGAGGTAGAGATGTCTATAAAAAACTTAGGTATGAGACGGGTGTGCACAGAGTCCAAAGAATTCCAGCTACAGAAAAATCTGGAAGAGTACACACATCAACTGCTTCTGTTGCAATTTTGCCCATTAGAAAGAAAACAAAATTAGAAATTAAAGAAAGTGATCTTTTGATTGAGACTTCAAGATCAGGAGGAAAAGGGGGTCAAAATGTGAACAAAGTGGAAACAGCAGTGAGAATAGTTCACAAGCCAACTGGTATCGAAGTTAGAAGTACTTCACAGCGAAGTCAGCTGAAAAATAAAGAAATGGCAATGTCTATTCTTTTTGCAAAGCTTGAAGCTCTTAAAGAAGAAACTGAAAACAAAAAATTTGCAAAAGACAGAAAAGCACAAATTGGGACAGGAGATCGTTCGGAAAAAATCCGAACTTATAATTATCTCCAGGATAGAATTACAGACCATAGAATAAAAGAATCTTGGCATAATTTACCTCAAATAATGTTTGGTAACATAAAACCGATCATAGATGCTATTGCCGAGAAAGTAGAAAGTGGAAATGTTTCAGAAAACTCGTCCGGTGAGGATTTAGAGGATTAATTTTTTAAAGGACCGACCTTAAATCTTCAAAAAGGTCGGTCCTTTTGTTTTTAAAAAACCTCCCCTGGGGTATAATTAAATTACTATTAATTAATCGGTTAATTATAAACAATGAAAAAATATCTTTCTCTTCTCGGTGTTGGTTTGCTTTCTTTAGCAGTTTTTTCTCCAACGTTTGCTCAAAGTACAAGTACATCCTCAACTGATTTAAACGTAACTACTCAAGCTTTAATAAAAGTATTAACCCAACTTCTTCAACAACTTGAATTGCAGTTGCAAACTTTGTTGGCAGAGCGGGGGAATAATACTAATATCAATATGTCTGGTGGTAATTGCTCTTCTGGGCAAACGTGGAGTGGTTTAAATGGTGGTTGTATATCTCAAACACAAAATCAATCCTCATCAATCACAGTTACTTCACCAAATGACGGAGACAGCTTAGTTATTGGTCAGAGTTATCAAATTAAGTGGATTCCTAATTCCACAAAAGTAAATATATTCTTAAACACATACGATCAAAACGGAAATCAGATCGGAAACGGACAACTTCAATGGATTGCTCAGGCAATAGATAATACTGGAATTTATAACTGGACACCGTCAACATCTGCCTTGACTCTCAGTACTGCATATAAATATAAAATAAGAATCACAAAGGCAAATGATTTGTCTTATGGTGTAAGTGATATGGGAGAATCTGCAGGGTTCTTTACTCTCAGAAATAGTTCAACACAAAATCAACCTTTCACAATTACTTTTCCAACACAGGGAGCAAGTCTTCAGGCTGGGCAGACTTATAACGTAAGTTGGACGGGTTCTGATACAAATGTTAATAGCTATGCTGTGTATTTAAGTGGAGGAAAGCTTGGATCAAATGGTAGTAGTTTTATTGGTACAGCATATCCTCGCGGTGCTGGAAATGTTGGAACATTTTCTTGGGCAATTCCTGCTGACTTAACTTCAGCTTCAAATTACCAAATTCAATTTAGTGGAGCAGGTGCTACGGGTGGAAATAGTGGGACATTTAGTATTTCTGGTTCAACACAAAATCAACCTTCAATAACGATCAATTCACCGGGATCAGGTAAAATGTATAATCAAGGTGATACTTTAAACATTTCTTGGATAGCAAATGGTGTTAGTGGTGTTGGCTTAGGTCTAGACCATACCGATGGAACTTTCGCATCAATTATTGCTGTAGGTCTTCCTACTTCAGGAAATTATTCTTGGCAAATACCATCTAACTTTCCAACAGGTTCTTATGTAATTGTTGGTTCAGTTAATAATAATGGTAATCTAATTTACAGTAATGGCCCTACTATTTCTATTGGTTCAGCGCAAAATCAAACAGTTTATCCGCCAAATATAGAAAGTGTTGGGTCGTCAGCCAATCCAGCAAATTCATTTTATCCAGGTGATAATGTAAAGATTGTTGGAAGTAATTTTCCTCAAAATCCAACTATAATGATAGGTAATGCGTATGTTCTAGGACAGACAAATTCAAGTGGAATGAATATAAATTTTATAGCCCCATCACTTTCAGCAGGAACTTACAGTTTAAGTATTGCAGCAAAAGGTGGAGGTAATACTGTTCAAGTCACAGTTTTATCTAGATAGTGTTATAGAAATAGTCATAAAACATAAGGAGGCATCCTAACAGAGGATGGTCTCTTTATGTAGAAAGTTGCAAAAGGCCTAATAAGCTGATAATATAGCCCTCACATACGTGTCCCGTTAGAAATCAAACGGGGGAGGAAAAGACGTTAAATATATATAGATATCAACATATTTTATTAAAAAATTATAGAAAATAAATTCTAACTGGGATGGCAAAAACAGACAAAGAAATACCAAAAACAATCCAAGAAATGTTCGACGCAGGGGTGCATTTTGGCCTAATTAAGAGCCGAAGAGATCCTTCAACAAAGTCTTATATTTTTGGACAAAAAGGAAGTATGGAGATTTTTGATCTCGAAAAGACTAGTGGAATGCTAGAAAAAGCATTGGAACAAGTTAGCAAACTCGGAACAGAAAAGAAAACAATTCTTTTTGTCTCAAGTAAGAATGAATCAAAATCTTTAGTAAAATCTGCGGCTGAAAGACTAAGTATGCCTTTTATTGCTGGACGTTGGATTGGAGGACTTCTTACTAACTTTAACGAAATAAAAAAGCGTTCAAGTAGACTTGTTGATTTAGAATCAAAAAAAGAAAAAGGAGAACTTATAAAATATACAAAAAAAGAAAGATTGCTTCTTGATAGAGAAATGGCAAACTTGAATGAACTTTTTGGAGGCATAAGAACTCTTACAAAAATTCCAGATGCAATTTTTGTTGTTGATTCAAGAAAAGAATCAATTGCAGTTTTGGAAGCAAAAGGAATGAAGGTTCCAGTGATTGCACTTGCTTCAAGTGATTGCAATCTTAAAGAAGTTACTTTTCCAATTCCAGGGAATGATGCTTCAAGATCAAGTATTGAATATATTTTGAAGAGAGTAACTGATGCATATCAGAGTGCGCCTGTTGCAGCCCCAGCGCCCACAGTTTAATTAAATTTAAAAATTAATTTTGTTCATTTAACTATGATTACTACAGAACAAGTAAAAGAACTTCGTGATAGAACAGGAATCTCTATTATGCAATGCAAAAAAGCCCTTGAGGATGCAGGAGGTGATGCAGAAAAGGCATTAGTACTACTACAGAAAAAAGGAGCAGAAGTCGCAGATAAAAAATCAGATAGAAGCCTAGGGGCAGGTGTTGTTGTGTCATATATTCACAATACAGGCACTGTAGGTACATTAATTGAACTTTGGTGCGAAACAGATTTCGTGGCTAAAAATGAAGAGTTTAAGGCCCTTGCAAAGGATATCGCTATGCACATTGCCGCTACAAATCCCGCATATCTTTCTGTAGAGGATATTCCAGAAGCTGACAGAGCAACTGCTAAAGAAGTGTTTGCAAAGGAAGTCGAAGGAAAGCCAGAAGCAATGAAACAACAAATTCTTGATGGAAAAATTGCTGCTTATTTCAAAGACAAAGTTCTTTTAGAACAGGAATATATAAAGGATCCATCACTTACAATTTCCACACTGCTAAAAAATGCTATTCAGAAGTTTGGTGAAAAGACTGTCATTGGAAAATTCGTAAGATTTTCTACAGTAGCAAAGTTCTAATTTATTTCAACTATGTTTGCAACATCTATTACAGTTTTTTTGGTCTCATTTATTGGAGCTATTTTTCTTGTAATAAATAGAGCAAGATTTAGTGACGGAAGAGTTGCTTATGTTAGTTTTCCAAAAGAATGGGATAAACTCCTTTCAGGGTTTTATCATGCTTCAAAAGTTCTTTTTACTGAATTACCAAAACATGTTGCCATCAATGTTTATCATTTTTTTGTCATTACATTTGTTGATGCATCAAAGAAGACAAAACTCTTGATTTATCCAAAGATTTCACATATTGTAGAGACAGTTAAAGGAACGAATTTGCCGGAACAGAAGAAGCCGGCATCAGAGTTTTTGAAAGCGATCGTGAAGGAAGAAGTAGATAGTGAAAAAACAATATAAACGCCGCCTTAGCTCAGTTGGTAGAGCGCCACTTTTGTAAAGTGGATGTCCTCAGTTCAAATCTGAGAGGCGGCTCCAGAAAAAAGTCCCTTATGGGGACTTTTTTATTTGCCACCTCAGAACTCAATGGGTATTGAGTTCATTCAGATTTGAAAGGCGCAGCTAGGTTTTTCAGCAGAAAAACCAGCGAGTCGGGTGAGAAGCGAAGACTTGAAGCTTCGCAAGACCTTTTCAGATTTTTTATGAGATTTGCGAAATAAAAATCGAAAAGGTGTACTGAAACTGTAAGTTTCGAGAAATTTTGAAAGCGACGGCTTTCAAAATATTCGTGACCAAATCTGAGAGGCTTAAAGTAACTCGTGACTAAATCCCTTTTTACTTCTTCGTACTCGTTGCAGTACTACTTGCAACGCTAGCAGCTTTAAGGTCGGCTTTTGTCTCAGCTGGATATTGTTCAGTTAGGATTTTTTCCAAAACTTCTTTTTCTTGAAAGCCGTTAATTGTTTTGTCTCCGATGACAATAGCGGGAAGATTATTTTTGATGTCAAAGATTTGAATGATAGTTGATATTGCAGAAAGATCTAATCCGTAATCGAATGAATAAACACGTAGGTCTGGATATTTTTGTCGAAGATATGTTAGTGCGTAACTTGCTTTGTCACACTCAGGACATTTTGTTCCTTGGTCGTAGAAATAAAGGGCGAACATAAATTTTTTACCACATTTATCAGAAACCTGTCTCATCAAAAGATAATCCTTTATCTCAAGTAATGAGTAGTATTTTTTTAGTTGAATAATTTCTGAAGCATTGCTACCAGAATTATTTTCGCTATAACTAATTTTTTCTCCAAGGTCTGAAATTTCTGATGATAATAGGGAATTGCCGGCTTCTTTGCATGAAAGTTCTGATAGCAGTGAAAATTGAGTTTCAGATGAAAGTATGTCTGTTGAAACTGTATCTTGAATAGATTTGATTTCGGTGATGCGCTTACTATTGATCGCATTGCTTATGTAAATTGCAGTGACAAAAATCGTACCTGTTATCAAAAACACTAATAAATATTTTTTCCAGTCTGTTTTTTTCATTCGAATGTTTTTATTTTAAATTAATTTAACGCCAAGAAGCATCTTTAGTAGTCACTGTATTATATATTGCTTTTGTAATCCAGAAAGGTGAAATAATTATGTAAACAGTTAAAAAGTAAATTACTTCAAATGAAAAATGCCATTTACCAGTCGAAATTTTATGTCCGAGCCATACTGTAAATATAGTAACAGCAATGAGAGAAAGTCCTAATATTGAAACTGCGCTTGTATCAAAATAGAACCAATCAAAATTTGGTGCATGAAAATAGAAACCTCCAAAATATATTTTTTCAAATTCCATCCACAATGAATTAAATAAACTAACAACACCTTTGATAAAAACGAAAAAACTAAGAAATACTCCAAATGCTGCAAAAGGTAAAACTATTAAGCCAAGGTCGCCGTATTTTTTATTGAAAACCATTCCTTTGTAGTCAATAAGGTTTGCCAAAAAACCGCTAACCCAACGTACTCTTTGTTTGTATAATTTTTTGATACTGTTTGGTCCAACTGTATAAACCAAGGCTCTTGGTTCGTTAACAATTTTATAACCATTTTTTTGAAGGCGCATAGCCATTTCCATATCCTCAGTATTATGAGCCTTACGGTACATTCCAACTTTTTCAAAAACTGATTTTCTATAAAAAGAAAAAGGTCCAGGGGCAATGTGAATAGCTCCAATAGCGCAAAAAGCTTTTCTGACAAAATTTCCGTATTGATATTCGGCTTTTTGAGTTTTACGAATAATATTGTTTGCATCATCAATTACCACAGAAGGTGTTACAGCCATCACATTTTCATTTCTAAATCTCTGAACAATCAATTTCAATGCTTCTCTATCAACAAAAGAATCAGCATCAAGACAACCGATAAATTCTGCTTTTGAAGTTTGAATGCCAAGATTTAATGCAGTATGTTTCCCACCATTTTCTTTTGAAAGGACAATAATATTTTTTTTATCTTCAAATTTTTTTAGAACCTCAAGTGTGTTGTCTGTGGAGCCGTCGTTGATTGCAAAAATATTATATTTATCTTTAGGATAATCAAGGGCTAAAAGGGAATGTAGGGTTTTTGATATAGTAGTTTCTTCGTTAAAAATTGGGACAATGATGTCTACAAATGGAAAGTAGTCCCCGTCTTTTTTTTCATCGTCTGAACCATCCATAAGAGACATTAATAAAAATACCTCGAAGTAAAGCGAGACGAAAATGAAGATATAGTTCGTTAAACCTATGAGTCCAGTCATTAGGTAGCATTTTACCGCATTTTGGGTTTTTTGGGAATAATTACCTATATTTGATATAATCTTTTGAATGCAAGACAAAAATGAAAAAACAGGGCATTTACACCCAATAACTTTAGCAATAGACGAAATCAGACGAATCTTTAAGGAAGTTGGCTTTTCTGTGGCTGAGGGACCTGAAATTGAAAAAGAATATTACAATTTTGATGCATTAAATATGCCAGCTGATCATCCTGCCCGCGATATGCAAGATACTTTTTGGGTAGCGCCACTAAGTGAAAAAAAAGTTTTGCGTACACATACTTCTCCTGTACAGATTCATTATATGGAAAATCACAAACCGCCGATTGCAATTATTGTGCCAGGTAAGGTTTATCGAAATGAAGCTACTGATGCGACTCACGGAGCGGAATTTTATCAAGTTGAAGGACTTTATATAAACAAAAAAGTTTCGATGGCAGATTTAAAGGGAGTGCTTTCACATTTTTTCAAGGAATTTTTTGGACCTGATGTTGAAATTAGATTTCGACCAAGTTTTTTTCCTTTTACCGAACCTTCTGTAGAAATTGATATGAAGTACAAAGATAAGTGGCTTGAGATGATGGGAGCTGGGCTTGTGCATCCAAAAGTTTTGGAAGCAGGAGGAATTGATTCAAAAGAATACAGTGGTTTTGCTTTTGGTGGCGGAATCGACAGAATGGTGATGCTTAAATATGGCATTGAAGATTTACGTTTGCTTTATTCAGGAGATTTGAGGGTAATTAATCAGTTTTAATTTTATGTTAGTTTCATACAAATGGCTTCAGACTTATTTCAAAGACCCACTTCCAAGTGTGGAAGATTTGGCTGAGTTGATTACTTTTAGTTCTTTTGAAATTGAAAACATTGAAAAAAAAGCCAATGATTTTGTTTTGGATGTAAAAGTTTTGCCAGACCGCGCTTGTTATGCATTAAGTCACCAAGGAATTGCAAAAGAAATTTCTGCGGTTTTGACTGACAATGTATTTACTCCACGCGACACAAGTTTTTCTTCAAAATCTGAATTTAAAACTCCAGAAGTCCTTATTCAGAATATAGATATTTGCAAAAGATATGTGGCAACAAAAGTTATAAATATTTCTCATGAATCGCCTTTGTGGCTGAAAGAAAGATTAAATTCTGTAGGACAGCGTTCAATAAGTTTGCTTGTTGATCTAACAAACTTTGTGATGCTTGATATTGGTGAGCCGATGCATGTTTTTGATGCTGAAAAAATTGTGGAAAAAATAGTTGTACGTGATTCAGAAAAAGATGAAAAAATTGAACTGCTAGATGGAAAAGAAGTTGCTCTGCCTGAGGGAACTCTTTTGATTTGTGATGAAAAAGGACCACTTGCTGTGGCTGGTATTAAAGGCGGAAAGAAAGCAGAAGTTGGAGCACATACCGAGTCAGTTATTGTTGAAGCAGCAAATTTTGATTCTACTGCTATTAGAAAAACTTCTACAAAAATTGGTATAAAAACAGATTCATCAAAAAGATTTGAAAACAATCTCTCTTCAGAGAAAGCTATTGAAGGTATGAAATATTTTCTAAAGCTTTTGAAAAAGGAAGATTCTTTGATTTCAGTTAGTGAAATAAATGACCAGAATTTTTCAAATGAGACTGAAAAAATGCTTGAGGCTCCTTTTGAAAAAGTTAGAGAAATGCTTGGAGTGGATATTTCAAATGCTGAAATAATTAATTGTCTAAATAGAGTTGGTCTTATATCTGAGATGGCTGGAGACAAAATCTTGTTGAGAGTTACTCAAGAAAGAAAAGATATAAATATTGCAGAGGATGTTGCAGAAGAGGTAGGACGCATTTACGGGTATAACAAAATTATAGGTACATTTCCCGAAATTAAAAATCTATATTCAGCAAACAAAAATTTTTCAGTTCAAAACAAAATTAGAAACTTTTTAGTAGAAAAAGGATTTTCAGAAATAATTACTTATTCATTGAATGAATTAGGGGAAGTAAAGTTAGCAAATCCGCTTGCTTCAGATAAGGGGCAACTTAGAACAAATTTGTCTGATTCAATCGAGGAAAAACTGGCATTTAATCTTCATTCTTCAGATCTGTTAAATACAAATGAGATAAGAATTTTTGAGATCGGAACAATTTTTCTAAAAGATGGTGAAAGGAAATCACTTGCGATTGGCGTTGCATATAAAAAAACAAAAGGTAAAACTCGTCCTAACGATGAAATTAAAATCGTCCGAGATGAACTTTTTGAAGCACTTAATTTGAATCTAAATACTGTATGCACAATTGATGATTCTGGTGGGTTAATTATGGAAGGTTCAAAACAAATTGGGACAATTAATAACAAAGATGGAATCTTTGAAATAGATTTAGATTTTATTACTGGTTTAGTGAATGAAAATGAAGATACTTTCATCGAGACGAAAAGTATACTTGAGAAATATCAACCATTTTCTGTTTATCCTTTCGTTGTCCGTGATATTGCCGTTTTTGTTCCAAGCGAAGTTAAACAGGAAGAAATTTTGAAGATTATTAAAATTCAAGCGGGAGAACTTTTGGTAAAGACAAATCTTTTCGACGTGTTTTCTAAAGATGGAAAGACTTCATATGCTTTTAGATTGATTTTCCAGTCTTTTTATAAAACCCTTGTTGAAAAAGAAGTTGAAGAAATAATGTATAGAATTACATCAGTTTTGAATTCCAGAGAAAATTGGAAAGTTAGATAATCTTTTAATTAATAATTAATAAAATATGAATATACATCCAATTTTTGTTCACTTTCCAATTGCTTTACTTACAGTTTATGCAATTTTAGAGATGATTCATTTTAGAAAACTTATTTATAAGATTGAATTTTTTTATATTAAATTTTTATTACTAATTATAGGAACACTCGGCGCTTTTATATCTCTTGCGACAGGGGATAGCGCTTCAAGATTACATCGAGATGTTCGAGCTCTTGTTCATCTGCATAGTAATTTTGCATCTGCAACAACAATAATTTTTGGAGTACTTCTTCTTGTTTATATTTTTGATTGGGTGCACCTTGTATTCGGTGAAAAACTTTCCAGTTCAAAATTTTCAAAAATTTGGAGTCTTAAAAAACTTGTAGTTCATAAAGTATTTAGTGGGCCAGTTATTATTCTTCTGGCTATTTTAGGATTAATTGCCTTATTGATAACTGGTGCTCTTGGGGGAGCGATTGTGTATGGTGTAAGCGGCGATCCATTTACTGCCTTTGTTTATAAAATTTTCTTTCCGTAAGAAGTTCACTCTCTTTTTAGACTGAAAAAAGCACCAAAATAAAGGTTTTTAGCGTATCAATGCATGTGAGGTTTTACACAATTACAACAACCAAAATAAAAATTCAAAATGAAAAAATACATAATTTCTACACTGACCGTGCTAACCTTTGCTGTTTATGTGCTCTACCAAAGAGTCAGTGGAAGTCCTGTTGTTCTTCCAAATAATCAATTAGCAACAAATACGACGTCGGACGTTACGTCTCAAAGTTCTTCTTCTGGAGATGGAGGAAATAATATTTTTTCTAATATTTTAAATTCAGTTACAACTTCATCGCCTACTCCAGCTCCGATAACAACTAAAAAAACTACAACAGTAAAAACTACACCAGTTGTTGTTAAACCAACACCAGTGCCAGTCGCACAACAACAAGGTAAATATAAAAATGGTACGTACACAGGAAGTGTTGGGGATGCGTATTATGGAAATGTTCAGGTCCAAGCTGTAATTCAAAATGGTGCGTTAGCAAATGTAGTTATTCTTGATTATCCACAAGATCGAAGTCGATCAGTTTCTATAAATACCAGAGTGATGCCAATTTTAGTTAGTGAAGCGATTCAAGCTCAGAGTGCAAACGTTAACACAGTCTCTGGAGCAACAGATTCAAGTGGAGCTTTTAGGCAGTCTCTAGATGCTGCATTGTCACAAGCTTTAATTTAAATTAAAAATGAAAGAAACTCGCATAATGATGGGGATGACGATTACAGTTGAAATAGCTGATAAAGTTTTTGATCCTAAAATTTTTAAAAAAGTTTTTGATTATTTTGAGTATGTAGATCAAAAATTTAGTATGTACAAACCAACAAGTGAAATTTCACACATAAATAAAAAACAAATTAAAAAAGAGGAATATAGCCACGATATGCAGGAAGTTTTGAATTTATCAGAAGAAACAAAAAAAGTTACTCTAGGTTTTTTTGATATCGAAACTCCTTTAGGACTTGATCCAACAGGAATTGTAAAAGGTTGGGCCATAAAAAAAGCCTCAGATATTTTGAGAAATGAAGGAGTAAAAAATTTTTATGTTAATGCTGGTGGAGATATAGAAGCTTCAGGAAAAAACAATGAAGGAAAAGACTGGTCTGTTGGAATCAGAAATCCTTTTAATCCAGAAAAAGAAGTCGTTAAAATTGTTTATATGAAGGATAACGGAATAGCAACATCTGGCAATTATATTCGCGGATCTCATATTTATAATCCACATAAAAAAGACGAGATTTTAGATAAGGTTTTAAGCATGACTGTTATTGGTCCAAACGCTTACGAAGCAGACCGTTTTGCAACAGCTGCTTTTGCGATGGGAGAAAAAGGAATTCAGTTTATTGAATCTTTAGAAGGTTTTGAAGGATATTTAATTGATTCAAAAGGTCAGGCAATAATGACAAGTAGTTTTAATAAATACACAAATGCTTAATCCTATTGACTCATTTTTAAATAGAACGACGATGTATCGCTTGGTACTGTATTTTTTAATTGTACTTGTAATTATATCGATAGGTTTTAGTTTTATTGGTTGGCTTCCTTATAGTCCAGTTGCAATTCTTTTTTCTGTTTTATTTATCACGACACTTTGTGCAATTTTAAATGTTATTTTTGCTTGGGCTTTTAATGCTCCTGCAAACGCAGAATCTGTTTATATTACAGCTCTAATTTTGGCTTTGATAATTGATCCAATTACTTCGACTACCGATCCAGTTTTTTTCTCTTTGGCAATTTGGGCATCTGTCTGGGCAATGGCCTCAAAATATATTTTTGCGATTGGAAAGAAACATATCTTTAATCCTGCCGCGATTGCAGTTGTGATAACTGCTCTAACAATAAATCAATCTGCAAGTTGGTGGGTTGGGACTTTGGTTATGGCACCAGTTGTATTGATTGGTGGTCTATTAATTGTTAGAAAAATTATTAGACGCGATTTGGTTTATAGTTTTTTTATTGTAGCTACAGCTGTTATTTTGTACACAAGCTATTCTTCAATTGGAGGAGTCTTTAGTGATATTTGGAGACTTTACGGAAGCACACCAATAATGTTTTTTGCTTTTGTAATGCTTACAGAACCATTAACTACTCCACCAACTAAAATTCTTAGAATTATCTACGGATCAATTGTCGGTTTTCTTTTCTTACCATCAATTCATATTGGTTCAGTCTATCTAACCCCAGAACTTGCATTGGTCTTAGGAAATCTTTTTTCATATTTGGTCAGCCCAAAGGAAAAATTAATATTGACATTAGTTCAGAGAAAAAATGTAGCTTCCGATACTTACGATTTTATTTTCTCTCCAGACAAAAGTATGAAATTTAGACCAGGACAATATCTTGAGTGGACTATTCCAGAGGATGGTAGTGATAATAGGGGAAACAGAAGATATTTTACAGTTTCTTCTGCACCAACCGAAAATACAATAAATATGGGTGTTAAATTTTATCCTAAACCAAGTAGTTTCAAGAAAAAATTGGCCAGTATGAAATTAGGAGATAAGATGGCTGCTTCACAACTTGCTGGAGATTTTACTTTACCAAGAAATGTAAAAAAGAAATTAGTATTTATTGCAGGAGGGATTGGCGTGACTCCATTTAGAAGTATGATCAAATATCTTGTCGACAGAAAAGAGAGAAGAGATATTGTTGTTTTTTATTCAAACAAGACTGCTCAAGATATTGCTTACAAGGATGTTCTTGAAGAAGCCGTAAGGCTTCTTGGAATAAAAGTTGTTTACATTTTATCAGAAGCAATACCTGGGGATTACGGACCAAATGTAAAAGTTGGCATGTTGAATTCCGCAATGATTACACAAGAGATTCCAGATTTTAAAGATAGAAATTTTTATATTTCTGGTCCACATGGAATGGTTTCAGCTTTTGAAAATACATTAGAAGGACTTGGTGTAAATAAACGAAAAATTATTACAGACTTTTTCCCAGGTTTCGCTTAATCAAAATTTACCATAAAGACCTGTGGACGACTTTATTTTCGGGAGCAGAGCGACCTGAAAATAAGAAGTAGTCTTGTGCTGCGACTTTATTTTCGGGAGCAGAGCGACTTAGAAAATAATAAGTACCCCTCGTGGGTATAAACTACCATAGGTCGGTCCTTGGGTGTAATATAAGGTTATGAATCTTTCTAAAAGATATAAAATTATAATATTTACTTTGGTAATTTTTGGATTAATTGGTGGAGGTTTTTATATTTTTTTTAAAAAAAATATAAAAAAAGCGGAGCCATTTTACGTCTCAAATCCTGTTGCTACTTCTACACCAATTAAAGTTGTTGCAACTTCAAATGAAGCGACTCCTGTTTCAACAGCGGAAAAAGCTGCAGTGAAAGATGTGATTCCAGTAGGTACTGATAGTTTTGTTGTTTATTTGAGTGCAAGCTCTACAGAAAAGGTGGCGAGTGACCTTCTGGATCAAGGTTTTATTCAAAACCAAAATGATTTTGTTTCTGCTTTTAATTCTCCAAATGTTTCACCTGGGGCATATAAACTTTCAAAAAATTTTTCTATCACAGATACAGTAAAAGTTTTGAAAGCAAAACCTTTTATGAAATGGGTAGTTATACCTCCTGGACTTAGAAAAGAAGAAATCGCTGTACTTTTACAAAATGCTCTTGGTTGGACATCGGCGCAAAAGAAAAAATTTATTACAGTTGATACGACCTACAGTAAAGATTACATAGAAGGGGTTTATTCTCCAGATACATATTTAGTACCTGTGGCAGAATCTACAAGTGATGTGGCTAAACGTTTGATTTCAAAATTTAATGAAAAGTTTGCAGTTTATCTTCCTCAATTTAATTCAGAAAATATAAAATGGACTTCGGCACTTACCATGGCTTCAATTGTTCAAAGAGAGGCTTCGGGAAATGCTGATATGCCACTTATCGCAGGAATTCTTTGGAATAGATTGAATCAAGGAATGGCGCTTGATGTTGATTCAACATTGCAATATGTTCGAGGAGATACAGGAAAAGGTTGGTGGGCATCTATCACAGTTTTGGACAAAAAAACTGATTCTCCATATAACACTTATATGTATAAAGGGCTTCCTCCGCACCCAATTTCAAATCCCGGAATTGCTGCGATTGATGCTACTTTAAATCCTGCAAAAACTGATTGCTTGTACTATCTTCACGATTCAAATCACATAACTCATTGTGCTGCGACTTATGATGAACATTTGCAAAATATTCAGACATATTTAAAAAACTAGTCTTTTACCTGTGGATAAACACCTATAGGTCGGTCACAGGTATTTTTCAGCAGAAAAATCCTGCGACCCCGACTCGCGCCAGGCGCTCCGTCTTTGAATTGCTCCAAGTGTTCGCAATTCAACCTTGGGTGGGTGGTTTGTTTAATAGGATGTAGGGGGTTATACCTAAATTTCTTACAAGCTTTGCTTGTGTAGAAATTGGAAATGCCCTTGTGGTATAATTTAAGTATGAAAGAAAAGAAATTAGAGATCTATTTATTCTTCATTCTCTTGGCGATTGCCTTGTATTTAACCTTCGCTATTCTTTCACCTTATTTACAGGTATTGTCTTTGGCTTTAGTTTTGGCTGTTGTTTTTGAGCCTGTTTATAAAAGATTAAGTAATTTGATGGGAAAGTGGAACTCGGTAGCTGCAATGTTTACCGTGCTTCTTGTAATCATTATAATTTTGGTTCCTTTAATATTTTACGGCATAGCTTTATCTGGAGAAATAAGAAGTCTTTACGGGGCATTCTTTTTGGCAAGTAGTAATTCTACTGATTGGATTTCAACACTTACAATAAACGCAAATAATTTTGTTCAATTGCATTCTCCTTTTGGCGGACAGACTCCTACTTTTGATGTTGCTCAAACCCAGGATTACATTTTTTCAATTTTTGCATGGGTTAGAGGACACTTCGGTGATATTTTTTCTGGGTTCACAAAATTCTTTTTGGATCTTTTCCTACTTTTGGTTTCATTTTATTTTCTATTGCGAGATGGAAAAGTTCTTCGAAAATTTGTTACTACTATAAGCCCATTCAATGATGAGAGAGATGAAGAAATTTTGGAGAGACTCAAGAAAGCTATAATGTCAGTTGTAAAGGGATCTCTACTTATTTCTTTGGTTCAAGGAATTCTTACAGGACTTGGATTTTTTATCTTTGGAATTCCTTCAGCTTTACTTTGGGGCGGAATTGCAACAATTGCATCGCTTGTCCCAAGTATCGGAACTTCCTTGGTTATTGTCCCTGGAATAGTTTATCTATTTATTACTGGCCAGACTGCTAGCTGGATTGGACTTTTGGTTTGGAGCATTATGTCAGTAACATTTATTGATAATATTCTTGCGTCTTACTTAGTTGGAAAAGGTGCTAGAGTTCACCCACTTCTTGTTCTACTTTCTGCTTTGGGAGGAATTGGCTTTTTTGGACCTTTAGGATTTATTTTTGGTCCAGTAATTGTTAGTTTTCTTTTTGCTTTGTTTGATATCTACAAAACTATTCTAATAAAAGAAGCTGTTTCTAAATAAAATTTTTACTGCATGACAAATGTAATTGAGACTAAAAATCTTGTAAAAAAATTTGGTGACTTTTGTGCTGTCGATGACCTAACTTTAAATATTGAGGAAGGAAAAATTACCGCACTTCTTGGTCCAAATGGAGCAGGGAAGACAACAACTATTCAAATGATGCTTGATATTATTACTCCAACAAGTGGGGAAATAAATATTTTTGGACTTTCACTACATAAACATAGAGAAGAAATTTTGGCACAAATGAATTTTTCTTCCCCTTATGTTCAGTTGCCTACGAATCTCACTGTGATGGAAAATCTAAAAACTTTCGCTCGTCTTTACGGAGTAAAAAATATTAAACAAAGAATTGAAGAATTAGCAGATTATTTTGAAATCAGAAATCTTTTGAATAAAATGACAGCTTCACTTTCAACAGGTCAACTTACGCGCGTGAACCTAACTAAAGCTTTTTTAAATGATCCTAAACTTTTACTTTTGGATGAAGCAACCGCGTCACTAGACCCAGACATCGCAGATAAGACAAGAAAAGTTTTAAAGAGAATTCAGAAAGAAAAAAAAGTATCGATTCTTTATACTTCACATAATATGCAGGAAATTGAAGAGCTTTGTGACAAAGTTATTTTTATTAACAACGGAAAACTCAGAGAAGAAGGAACTCCTGAAGAATTGATAAAGAAATTTGGTCATAAAGATTTAAATGATGTTTTCTTACAAATTGCTCGCGAAGACGATTAATAAAATGAATTACGGAAGAATAAAAGCATTAGTTATAAGACACCTCTATCTTTATCAAAGAAGTGTTCCTCGTTTGATGGATATTTTTTTCTGGCCGGTTGTTGATATTTTGACTTGGGGATTTTTGACTGTGTATTTGCAAAAGGTTAGTCTAAATGGATTGAATATAGCTTCAATTTTACTTGGCGCTATTACTTTTTGGTTGATAATTCAAATGTTTCAACAAGCGGCCGCGGTTACTTTTCTTGAGGATGTTTGGGAGAAGAATTTTTTAAATATTTTTGTGGCACCAGTTAAAGTTAGTGAATTTCTTACTGCTACTGCAATTTTGGCTTTAATTAGAATTATTTTAGTCATGATAGTTATAAGTGTTGTCAGTCTTGTTTTATATCAGTACAGTATTTTCTCAACTGGAATTTATTTCATACCTTTTATTATTATTCTAATGCTTTTTGCTTTTGCAATTGCACTCTTTAACATGGCGATTATTTTACGATATGGGACTTCAGCCCAAACCCTTGCTTTCGGCCTAATATTCATTTTTCAGCCCTTTTCTGCCGTGTTTTACCCAGTCTCAGCGCTACCAGCTATAGTTCATCCTATTTCATACCTATTGCCATCAACCTACGTATTTGAGGGAATGAGACAATTGGTAAATTTTGGAACTATTTCAAGTACAGATATTATTTATGGATTAATTCTTGCTATATGTTATGTTGTCTTAATGATCATCTTTTTCTTTAAGATGTTCGCAAAAGTTCGAGTTCAAGGAAGGTTACTTAAGATGGATAGTTAAAACAGAAAAATGTTTAAAAAAAAGAAAAAAATAATTACTCACAACGGAAGTTTCCATGCAGATGATGTGTTTGCTGTAGCAACAATCCTTCTGGCTTTTCCTAAAGAGAAATTTCAGATTGTAAGAACTCGCGATGAAGAGAGAGTAAACAATGGAGATTTTGTTGTGGATGTTGGAAGAGTTTACGATGAAAATATTTTACGGTTTGATCACCATCAGGAAGGTGGAGCAGGGAAAAGAGGTAACACAATTCCTTACGCATCATTTGGCTTAGTTTGGAAAAAATTTGGAGAGAAAATTTGTGGAAAAAATCAAGCAGATAAAATTGATAAAGGATTAGTTTCTTTTGTCGATGCTGGAGACAATGGAGTAGACCTTGTTGAAGAAAAAACTGGAGTAAGTAATTATTCAATTTCAAATTTAGTTTCTGTTTTTAATTCGACGAGCCTTGAAAAAGATGTGGACGATAAAACTTTTTTGGAGTTAGTGGAATTTGCAAAAAAAATAATTAAAAGAGAAATTGCTGTCGCGGAAGAGTTTGTTGTCGGGGAAAAGAAAATTGTTGAGGCGTACAAAAATGCAGATGATAAGAGGGTGATTATTTTGGATACCCAGATTGATAAAGTAATTTTGAATGATGTTCTGCAAAGATTTCCTGAAGTTTTATTTGTCATTCATCCATATCACAAAATAGGATCAGCTCTTCGAACGGTCAGAAAAAATCCTTCAAGTTTTGAAAGTCGAAAAGATTTGCCAAAAGCTTGGGCTGGAAAAACTGATTTAGAATTACAGAAAATTACTGGGGTGAGTGATGCTCTTTTTTGCCATAACGCTCGCTTTGTTGCAAATGCGAAAACCAAAGAAGGAGCATTAGCCCTTGCAAAAATTGCTTTAGAAACTAATGAGTAAGAAAAACTTAAATTTTTTAAAGTCCTCGGATTTCCAAGCAAAGCTTGGCCAGACATTTATAAAATTTAAGTTTTTCTTAAAATAAATATTATGTTAATAGATGAACTAAAAATAAATATTAAAGCTGGAAAAGGAGGTGATGGCGTCGAAAGATGGAGGCATGAAAAAAGTCTCGAGTTCGGCGGACCATCTGGTGGAAACGGCGGAAAAGGTGGAGATGTTTACATTGAAGCAGTGAGCGACATTTCTATTCTTTCAAATTATAAATCCCAAAAAAAATTTTCCGCGGAGAATGGAGAGGATGGATTTAGAGGTTCAGAACATGGCAAAAGAGGAGAGGATTATGTTTTGATTTTACCTATTGGAAGTGTTGTCAAAAATCTTTATACAGGAGAAACTTTTAATCTTTCTAAAGTTGGAGAGAAAAGAAAAATTCTTTCTGGCGGAAAAGGAGGTTTCGGTAATGAGCATTTTAAATCATCAAGAAATGTAAGTCCTACTGAAACAACAAAAGGGGAACCGGGAGAAGAAGCCGATTTCTTTATCGAGTTGGAACTTGTAGCAGATATTGGATTGATAGGGCTTCCAAACGCTGGAAAATCTTCACTATTGAACGCAATTACTAATGCTGAGGCAAAAGTTGGAAACTATGCTTTTACAACCATTGAGCCAAACCTCGGTGCTTTATATGAATTTATTATTGCTGACATCCCTGGGCTAATTGAAGGCGCAGCGGAAGGAAAAGGGCTTGGAGATAAATTTCTTAGGCATGTAAGAAGAACAAAAGTTTTAGTTCATCTTATTTCTGCTGAGAATGAAAATATAAAAGAGACATATAAAACTATTAGAAGCGAGCTAGAAAAGTTTGATCCTGAACTTTTAAAAAAAGAAGAAATTATTGTTTTAAGTAAAACCGATACCGTTGATGAAAAAGAAGCTACAAAAAAACTGAAAGAAGTTTCAAAACTTAAAAAACCATTTTTTGCAATCTCAGTTCTTGACGATAAAAGCACAAAAAACTTTCGGGATGAACTCGTAAAAATTTTGAGGAAGAAATAATTTTATATTTCAACTTTAAATTTTTTCAGGTCTTTAATTAATTGGTCGTTATCTACAAATAAGATGGCGTTTATTCCGACTTTTTTTGCTCCATCTATATTGGTTTGCCTGTCGTCTACGAAAACTGCTTCCTCCGGTTTGATATTAAGCATATCAAGCATTTTCTTAAATATTTCAGGATTTGGTTTTATTATCTTATGTTCAGATGAGATAATTTGGCTATCAAACAATTCCCATAGATTATTTTCTGTTAGTATTTCACTGAGCCATGGATGAGTGAAATTAGAAAGTAACCCAATTTTGTATTTTGGTCTTAGAGTTTTTATGAAAGAAATTAATTTCTTATTTATAATTACTTCACTTTTTATTTCTTTCCATATTTGATCTGAGGATTTTCCTGATTCGCGGGCAAGTATTTCAGAGTATTCATTATTTGTGATTTTTCCGCTATCAACATCATTAGCAATTTTATTAAAAAAATCTTTGCGAATTTCGAGGTTATTAATATTTTTATTTAACCAAATCCAACCAGCCTCAGTTCCTAGAACACCTGCGTAGTCAAAAATTATTGCTTTTATCATTTTGAAAGTATATCAAAAGTTGGAAGTTTAAAAATTCCTAAAAAATGTTAGGATATTCGTAATATGGCAGAAAAGCAGTATTACACAACTATAGGATTGGAAATCCATGCGGAGGTCAAAACCAAGACCAAGATGTTTTGCGCTTGCAAGAATGATGCAGATGAGGAAAGACCAAACGTAAACATTTGCCCAGTTTGTATGGGGCATCCAGGAACGTTACCTAGGCCGAATCGCGAAGCGATTCGGCAGGTGCTTCGAGTTGGCTCTGCAGTAGGAGGAAAATTAGCACTAGAATTTACAGAATTTGACCGAAAAAATTATTTTTATCCCGATATTCCAAAAGGTTATCAATTGTCACAATATAAATATCCACTTGTTAACGGAGGAAATTTGAATGGAGTAGAACTTACTCGTGTACATATTGAGGAAGACACAGGAACATCTCTACACGAGGAAGGCGATTATTCGTTATTGAATTACAATCGTGCGGGCGTGCCATTAATGGAACTTGTAACAGAACCTGTCATTACATCTGCTAAACAAGCAAGTGATTTTGCTAAGGAGTTACAACTACTTCTCCGAACTCTTGGTGCAAGCGAAGCAAATATGGAAAAAGGGGAAATGAGAGTTGAAGCAAATATTTCTATTTCTGAGGATCCAAAAGTTTTTGGTACAAAAGTGGAAGTAAAAAACCTAAATTCATTTAAAGCTGTTGAGAAAGCAATTGAATATGAACTCAAAAGGCATGAAGCACTTTTGGAAAAAGGAGAAAAAATTGTTCAAGAAACACGAGGATGGGATGAAAACAAAGGAAGTACATTTTCTCAAAGACAAAAAGAAGATGCTCATGATTATAAGTATTTTCCAGATCCAGATATTCCAAAGCTTAAGCTCGGAGAAGTCCTTGGATTTTCAGAATTAGAGTTAAAAAATTCTTTACCTGAATTACCTTGGAAAAAAAGAGAAAGATTTCTTAAACTTAAAATCAAAGAAGAGCAAGTTGAGACTTTGCTTAACAGACCTGACATAGAAGAAGTATTTGATAAAGTTGTTTCAAAATTTTCAGAAAATAATAATGCAGTAATTATTACAGCAAATTATTTAACAACAGATGTTGTTTCGCTAAAAGAAAAAGGTGGAAAAATTCCTGATGCAGAAAATCTTGCAAAATTAATGTTGATGACAACAGAAAATAAACTTTCATCGCGTGGAACAAAAGATATTTTGGCAATTATGATGGCGGAGGGAGGAGATCCAGAAAAAATTGCAGAGGAAAAGAAATTGCTTCAAGTAAGTGATACTGGAGCTATTAAAGAAATTGTTTTGAAAATTATTGCAAACAATCCAAATGCAGTTCTAGAATATAAAGCAGGGAAATCTGCTTCTATTCAATTTTTGATTGGACAAGCCATGAAAGAAACAAAAGGTGCAGCAAATCCTAAAATGCTTCAAGAGATGTTTGTTGAGAGTTTGAAGTAAAAGAGGTTTGTCATTCCCGCGAAAGCGGGAATCTAGATTCAACAAAAACACTGGATTCCCGCTTTCGCGGGAATGACAACTGGGCTATAATTAACATACTATGATGTACAACAATTTTAATTACGAACACTATGGTTCGTTTGGATTTAATCCGTTTTGGATAGTAGGACTCTCATTATTAGGTATTTTGGCTTTTATCTTTGTTATAGCTCTTTTAGCATTAAAAGGCTATTCATTATGGATTGCCGCAAAACGTAATGAAAAATGGTGGTTTGTTGCACTTCTTTTTATCAACACTTTAGGGCTCCTAGAACTAGCTTATTTGATTTTTGTGGCAAAAGTTTTGTTTAATTCAAAACACCACAAAGTTCACTCGGAAGATAAGAAAGAACATATTCCGGAGGATAAAAATCTATAATTTAACTAAATTGTAGTTTGTCATTCCCGCGCAAGCGGGAATCTAGAGAATTACGACAAAAAACTGGATTCCCGCCTTCGCGGGAATGACAACCATGGGAATTTTACAGTGCAAAGTGTTATAATCTTTGTATTGTTAAATTTAAATAAAATTCATGGCTAAAATCAAAGTTGCAATAAACGGAGCAGGGAGGATTGGTAGAGCTTTTTATAAACTAGCGTCAAAAAACGATGATTTAGAAATTGTTGCAATTAATGACTTGGCTGATATTGGAAATATTGCCTACCTTTTAAAATACGATAGTGCTTACGGAAAAAGCGATTTGGTTGTTAAGGTTGGAGATGATCAAAAATCTCTCTTAATAAACAACAAAAAAACTCTTTATTTCAGTGAAAAAGATCCCGCAACTTTACCTTGGAAGGATTTGGGAATTGATATTGTTTTGGAATCAACAGGTTTTTTCACAAGTAGGGAAAAAGCTAGTGCACATATTATTGCAGGTGCAAAAAGAGTAGTAATTTCTGCTCCATCAAAAGATGTTGCTGGTGCACCACAGGCCGCAACAGTTTTACTTGGTATAAATGATTCTCAATTTAAAGATAGTCCAGTAACATCAAACGCATCTTGCACAACAAACGCAGCGAGTCCGCTTATGGCAATTTTGGATGAAGCAATTGGAATTGAAAAAGCTGTTTTGAATACAACGCATGGGTATACAGCAAGTCAAAGTCTTGTTGACGCACCAAGTAAAAAAGATTGGAAAGAAGGTAGAGCGGCTGCGCACAATATTGTGCCAACATCTACTGGAGCAGCAATTGCTGTGACTTTAGCTCTTCCAAATCTAAAAGATAAATTTGATGGGGTGTCACTTCGAGTACCAGTGATTGCTGGATCAATTGTTGATGTAACTTTCATTGCCAAAAGAAATACTTCAGTTCAAGAAATAAATAATGCACTAACAAAAGCCTCAAAAGATTCTCGTTGGCAAAAAGTTTTTTCTGTTACAGACGAGCCATTAGTTTCTTCAGATATTGTTGGTTCGAATTTTGCTTCGATTGCAGATTTAAATTTAACAAGAGTTGTAGATGGAAATTTGGTAAAAGTCTTTGCTTGGTATGACAACGAGATGGGGTATACTCACGCACTCTTGGAACATCTACTTGCCGCTGCTGTTACTCCCGTTGAAGATAAATTAAGTACGCCAAAATATGCCTAAAATACTTATCGCAACAGATCACGCGGGTTTTGAACTGAAAGAAAAAATCATTGTTTTTTTAAAAACTTTAGGTTACGAAGTAAAAGATTTTGGTGCATATTCATATAATCCAAAAGATGATTATCCAGATTTTATGATACCTTTGGCTGAAGAAGTTTCTAAAGATCTAGAAGCGAAAGGAATCATTCTTGGAGGATCAGGGCAAGGTGAAGCAATTGTTGCAAATAGATTTAAAAAAGTTAGATGTGCTGTGTATTACGGCGGTGATTTGAGAATTATTAATTTTTCGAGAGAACATAATGATGCAAATATTTTGTCTCTTGGAGCTAGATTTTTAAGTTTTGGAGAAGCAAAAGACGCGATAAAGATTTGGTTGGAAACTCCTTTTTCAAATGAAATCAGACACATCAGCAGGATTGAGAAAATAGATAATATTTAATTTATGTTAGAAATTATTCCAGCAATTCTGCCAAAGAGTTTTGAAGATTTGAAAAACCATCTTGAAAGGACTGTTGGTTTAGCTAGTTCGGTGCAAGTGGATATTATTGATGGAAAATATGTTGGCAAACCGACATGGCCATTTGTGGGTGATAATGGGCAATTCAAGGCCATGAGAAATGAAGAATTAGGTTTTCCACATTGGGAGGATTTTGATTTTGAAATTGATTTGATGTGCGAAGACCCATTTTCTTATGTTAAAGATTGGATTTCTGCAGGAGCACAAAGAATAGTTTTCCATGTAGAGACACTGGATTTTGATAATGATAGATTAGCTTTGGAGCAAATAAGGTCAGAAGGACTTATTGAAATTGGACTTGCTATAAGTATTCACACTGACAACGAAAGACTTGATGAATTAATTCCTTATGCGGATTTTATTCAGGTTATGGGAATTGATTCTGTTGGCTTTCAAAAAAAGCCATTTGAAAAAGAATGTATTGATAAAATAAGATTTTTTAGAGAACGTTACCCAGAACTTTCTATTGCTGTTGATGGTGGAATGAATCCCGAAACAGCGACTTTAGTCATAAATGCAGGAGCAAATAGAATTATTGCTGGTTCATATATATTCGAAAGCGCAGATCCAAAAGAGGCAATAGGTAGCCTTCAAGATTTAGTATAAAAAATACCCTAAAAAATTTTAATCACAAACTTTACCGATAATTTAAAGGAATGATATTATAAACAACGAAAGCATGTATTTAAGTACAGTTAATAATTAAAACTTTAAAGGGCACGTGGAGAAACTTACAGACCAAAAAATTAAATTTTTAGAAGAAACAGCAAACAATATTCGTCAATCAATTATTGAAATGCTTGTAGAGGCAAAAAGTGGCCATACTGCCGGTCCACTTGGAATGGCTGATGTTTTTACTGCTCTTTTTTTTCACGCCTTAAAACACAATTCTAAAGAACCTTTTTGGGAGGAAAGGGATAGGGTTGTTCTTTCAAATGGCCATATTTGTCCTGTTTATTATGCAACGCTTGCGCACGCAGGATATTTGCCAACGGAAGAATTAATGACACTCAGAAAATTTGGCTCACGTTTGCAGGGTCATCCTCATCGCGAATTTTTGCCTATTTTGGAAACTAGTTCTGGTCCACTTGGTTGTGGACTTTCACAGGCAATTGGCATGGCTTTGGCGGACAGAATAAAAAACGGCAAAAATTCAACAAAACAATTTTATGTCCTAATGGGCGATGGGGAACAAGATGAGGGAAATGTTTGGGAAGCGTATTTACTTGCAGGAAAAGAAAAAATTGGAAACCTTACAATGATTATTGATAGAAATAATATTCAAATTGATGGCTTTACAGAAAATATTTTGCCGCTTGAACCTTTTAAACAAAAACTCGAAGCGTTTAATTTTGATGTTCAAGAAATTGATGGTCACGACTTTAATAAAATAATTGAAGCAATAGAAAAGGCTCAAAGTGTTACTGATAAAGCTTCAGTGATAATTGCAGATACAATTCCTGGAAAGGGAGTCAAAGAGTGGGAGAACAAATTTGAATGGCACGGCAAGCCACCAACAAAGGAAGAAGGTGAAATGGCTTTAAAAGAACTACGTTCAAGATAAGATAGGTATGGCAAAGAAAAAGCAAAACGATAAAAAAGACGAAAGAATAAGTGATTTTCTTTTTGAGGTAGGGACTATGCGCAAACTCTTAAGAATGCACAGGCAAGTACTTTTTACTGAGGATACTACAGATTCTATTGCTACACATTCTTACAGAGTTTCGCTTATTGCATGGATGCTTGCAAAGCTTGAAGGAGTTGATCCTTACAAAGTTGTAATGATGGCACTTATGCATGATTTTGGTGAGATTAGAACAGGTGATCACAATTGGATTCACAAAAAATATGTCAAAATCTTTGAAGATGAAATTGCAGAAGAGCAGTTAGGAACATTACCTTTTAAAGATCTTTTTGAATTTACAAAGGAATATGAAAAGCGGGAGAGTATTGAATCAATTATCACAAAAGATGCAGATGTTATTGATCAAATACTTTTGCTTCGCGAATATGAATGGCAAGGAAACAAAGAAGCACGGACATGGCTTGAAGGAAAAAGAGGTCCGAAAAGCAAAGTAATGGTTAGATTAAAGTTAGCCTCGTCAAAAAAATTAGCCGAAGAGATTAGTAAGAGAGATCCGTCAAAATGGTGGGTGAATATTTATACAGGTAAAAATAGGTAAATATATGACTAAGATAAATTTTTTTCTTGCCTTATTAATTATAATAGTTATTCCATGTGGGATTACGTATTTTTTACATAGAAAACTATTTCCTGGGAAAAATATTAGTTTGAAACCAATATATATTTTTATTGGACTAGTTCTTGTAACATTTTTATTAATGCAAATTATATGATTAACATAAACTCAAAACTAAATAGCAAAATCTTCGAAAAAGATGTTGAGTTAGTTCCAACTCGTAAAGGTTTTGGAGAAGGGCTTTTGATTGCGGGAGAAAAAGATGAAAAAATTATTGGGCTTTGTGCCGACCTTACCGAGTCAACTCAGATGCATTTGTTTGCAAAAAAGTTTCCGGAGAGATTTATTGAGATTGGTGTATCAGAGCAAAATCTAGCTACTGTTGCTTCGGGGGTTGCTGCTATGGGAAGTTTGCCTGTAATTTCTTCCTATGCAATGTTTTCTCCTGGAAGAAATTGGGAGCAGATTAGAACTACAATTTGTTATAACGATAGAAAAGTTTTGGTTGCTGGAAATCATACTGGAGTTTCTGTAGGGCCTGACGGAGGAACTCACCAAGCGCTTGAAGATATTGCCTTGATGAGAGTTATCCCAAATTTAGTTGTTGTTTCTCCTTGCGATGCAATTGAAGCAAGAAAAGCAACAATAGAGGCTTTGAGTAGTAAAATAACAACTCCTGTTTACATTCGACTAGGACGAGAAAAAACTCCTATTATCACTACAGAAGAAACGCCTTTTGAAATTGGAAAAGTTAGTGTTTTTTATGAATCGAAAAAGCCTGAGGTTACAATAATTGCCACTGGTTCGCTTGTTTATAACGCGCTTGTTTCGGCTCGCGAACTTGAAGAGGACGGAGTGGGAACAATAGTTCTAAATCTTTCTAGTATCAAGCCAATCGATAAAAAAACTATAATTGAAAATGTCCAAAAAACTGGAGCAGTGGTGACAGTTGAGGAACACCAAGTTGCAGGAGGAATGGGCTCGGCCGTTGCTGAAGTATTGGGAGAATTTTTTCCAGCGCCGATTGAATTTATTGGAGTGAAAGATAAATTTGGCCAGTCAGGAACTATGAATGAATTGATTGAACATTATGGAATGGGAGTTAAAGATATAAAAGAAGCAGTGATGAAAGTAATTTCGAGGAAATAAGGTATGGAAGAAATTATAGTTGGTGGAATATATAGACATTTTAAAAATAAAAATCTTTATAAAGTAAAAGCTATTGCAAAAAATTCATCGGATTTATCCGATGTAGTGGTATACGAAGCGCAGTATGAAAACCCAGTTTCAAAATTATGGGTCAGGCCGCTTTCTGAATTTATTGAAGAAGTTTATTGGGAAGGGAAGACAGTAAAAAGGTTTGAGAAAGTTGATTTATAAATAGAAGAAATCCAAAAAAAATATGAGGAAAGACCTCTCAAGAGGAGGACTTACCTCATATTTTTTTTGGATGACAGGTAGAACTTAGATTTTTCGAGTCTTTATTTCCTCCGATAAAAGTTCTACGGCTTTTTCTCTTGTCATTGCTCCAAGTGTTCCTGATTTTCCTTCAAGTGTTACTGTATTTTCTTCAACTTCTTTTTTACCAATGACTGCGAGGTAGGGAACTTTTGCAATTTTTGCATCTCTTATTTTTTTACCTAGACTTTCTGCTTCATCAGCGATTTCAAATCTAATATTGCTTTCCGTTAAAAGTTTTCCAAATTCTTTTGCACTTTCAATTTCATTGTCACTTATAGGCAAGATTTTTACTTGAACCGGAGAAAGCCAAAGAGGAAAATGTCCTGCAAAGTGCTCTATCATTACTCCCATAAATCTCTCTAAAGCTCCTGAGATTGCTCTATGAATTACTACTGGACGCTCTTTCTCACTTTTTTCATTGATGAAAGAGAGGTCAAATCGCTCAGGAAGGTTAAAATCGCACTGGATCGTTGCCAACTGCCATTCTCGGCCAATTGCATCTTTGAACATAAAATCGAGCTTAGGGCCATAAAAAGCCGCTTCGTTTTTTGCTGGTTTGTAAGGAAGAGACAATTTTTCACAAATTTCAGTTAAAGATTTTTCGGCTGTATCCCAAACCTCGTCTGTTCCTAAATATTTGCTTTTATCATCACCTCGAAGCGAAAGGCGAACCCAGTAATTGTTCATCATTCCCATTGTTGTATAAAAAGATTTTATGATGTTAACGATAGTAGAAACTTCTTCTTCTATTTGTTCGATGCGACAGAATAAGTGACCGTCATCCTGTGTAATCGCGCGCACTCTTGTAAGTCCACCAAGTTGACCAGATTTTTCATCTCTGTAAACTGTTGCGGGTTCAAAATATCTTACAGGCATATCTCTGTAAGAAAATTGGTTGTCTGCAAAAATCTGCATATGGTGAGGACAGTTCATCGGCTTCATAATAAATTTGTCTTCTTTACCTTGAACACGGAAAAGTTCATCTCCAAATTTTGCAGCGTGACCAGACATTACATAAAGAGCTTCTTTTGCAATATGTGGCGTCCAAACTCTTGAGTAACCTTTATTTTTGTGAAGTTCCCAAAGATAATCTTCAATTTCCTTTCTGATAGTCATACCGTTTGGCTGCATCAAAGGAAGACCTGCTCCGATTAATTCTGAAACAGTAAAAAGTTTTAATTCGCGACCTAGTTTTCTGTGATCTCTTTTTTCTGCCTCTATCATCATCTTTTCGTAATTCTCCAAGGCTTCTTTATTTTCAAAAGCTAAACCATAAATGCGAGTGAGCATTTTATTTTTTTCATCACCACGCCAGTAAGCACCAGCAATGCGAGAGAGTTTAAAAGAATCAGCAGTAATTTCTTTTGAAGGTTCTTCAAGGTGTCCGCCACGGCATAGATCTGTAAAACCTCCACAAGTGTAAAGGGTAATTTTTTCTCCCTTAGAAACAATCTCGGCAATCAATTCTAATTTGTATGGATTACCTTCAAAATGTTCTTTTGCTTCTTTTTCGCTTACTTCTTTGTGAGAAAATTTTTCCCATTTTGAAAGACTTTTTCGCATTTCTCTTTGGATATCTTTTAGAGAGTCCTCTGTAATAGGATTCTTAAATTCAAAGTCGTAATAAAACCCATTATCAATTGCGGGGCCGATAGTGTTTTTTGTATCTGGATAAAGCTTTAAAACCGCACTTGACAGTAGGTGAGCCAGAGTATGGCGTTTATGCTCTAAATGGTTATTTTCATTCATTCTAATAGATTAACATAAATTTTGAGACAAAAAAATTGCACCGCAGGGTGCAGGGGGGGGTTAACGATCGATGAGCAAGCCGTCTTTCGGAATTACGTTGCGAAGCGTGAACGGTCCGATGTTTTTTTCTCTGCAAACATCAGACAGTATCACAAGGATTTTGGCTGCAGTAATTCCGTCTGTTTTTTTTGCGTATGCCTCTCGGACTTTTTTTGGGATTCCAAGGGCCACCGTTTTTTCGATCCCCTCAGGGAAGTCGACCGTTGCTGTTGGACCATAGATGTCCAAGAAGACTAACAGGGAGTAGATTTTGTTCATTTCTATATCATATAACCACTAGACTCCCGAAAAGGCAAGGGGAGGTTAAAAAAATTAAACCTGTCTGATTTTATCCGCCACAACACTTTGAGTTCCGTTCCTTAAAGAAATTTTTCCTTCAATTGCTAAACATTTTTCACTTGTAAGTTTATCTTTCATTCCTTCGTAAAGTGAATTAAAAACTACCACTTCGATTGATGATGAAAGATCAGAAATTTTTATAAAAGCCATAAGGTCACCTTTCTTAGTTCGCACTTCTTTTATTTCTGAAGGAATACCAACAACTAAAACTTTTGCTCCTTCTTTAGCTGTTTTTAATTTTTCAATAGAAATATCTTTTTGAATTAATTTGTCTTTAATTCGATCTAGTGGGTGTCCTGAGATATAGAGACCAAGTAATTCTTTTTCCCAAGAAAGTAATTCGCTTTGATTTACTGTTTCGCATTCTTTCATTTGAATAGAACCATCATTTGCACCAAAAAGGGAATCTTGATTTTTTGTTTGACCGTGCGCCTCCTTATAAAAAGACAAAAGATTTTCAAGATTGCCAAGAAGTTTTCCTCTTTCGCCAAATTCATCAAGGGAACCACTTTTAATTAAAGCTTCAAGGGATTTCTTATTTAAATTTTTGTCACCAACCCGAAGTAGAAAATCTTCTAAAGATTTAAATTTACCTTTATTTTTTCTTTCGTCTATTATCACACCAGCAATTCCTTCACCAAAGTTTTTAATTGAATTAAGTCCAAAACGGATTTCATCGATTCCTTCTGTATTTTTTACAACTGTAAACATTTCGAAGCTCTCATTTAGGCTTGGTGGCAAGACTTTTAATTTCATTCTCTTGCACTCTGCAACTGTTTCAGAAACTTTATCAACATCTCCAGACTCATGAGTCAAAACTGCACTCATATATTCTGCTGGAAAATTTGCTTTGAGATATGCTGTTATATAGGCAACGCGGCCGTAAGATACCGAGTGAGCTTTGTTGAATCCGTAAGCAGCAAAAGGTTCAATCCATGCCCAAAGTTCTGCTGCTTTTTTCTGCGTCCAGCCAGAGTGCTCGACAGCTCCGTCAATAAAGTGTTTTTTTTGTTTTGCCATTTCTGCGGGAATTTTTTTACCCACAGCTTTTCTAAATTTATCTACTTCGTCCCACGTGTAGCCAGAAATATTGTGAGCAATCATCAAAAGGTCGTCTTGGTAAACAAGAACACCATAAGTTTTTTTGAGAATTTCTTCGAGAGCGGGATCAAGATATGTGATGCTTGCAGGATTATGTTTTCGTTCGATATAAAGAGGAATAAATTGCATTGGACCTGGACGATAAAGGGCAACCATAGCGTTGATATCATGGATACTTGTGGGCTTCAGCTCAACCAAAAATCTTGTCATTCCTTCGCCGTTTAATTGGAATGTATCAGATGTTTCTCCGCGAGCGAGCATCTCGTATGTTTTTCTGTCGTCAATTGGAATATTTTCGTAATCGACAACTACGTTTTTAAGTTTTTCAATCAATTTAATTGTGTCCGCAATGATTGAAAGGTTCTTCAATCCAAGAAAGTCAAACTTTAAAAGTCCAGCTTCCTCAATTGAATACATATCATATTGAGTAATAATTTTATTATCTCCTTTTGTATCAAACTGAAGAGGAGTAAAGTCAGTCAAATTTGTTGGAGCCATCACAACGCCAGCGGCATGAACGGAAATGTGTCTAGCACAACCTTCAATTTTTTGTGCCATATCGATAATTTTTTTTGTATCTTCCTCTTTTTCGTAGATTTCTTTCAGCTCTTTTGTTTCTTTGAGCGCGCGTTCAATTGTCATTGGAAATCCTTGGCTTCCCATTGGAATCATTTTTGAGATTCGATCTCCTGTTGCTACAGAATACCCAAGTGCACGTGCAATATCTCTAACTGAACCGCGTGCGGCCATAGTACCGAAAGTTCCAATTTGGGCTACTTTTTCTGCACCATATTTTCTTTTGGCGTATTCAACCACTTCATCTCTTCTATCGTCAGCAAAGTCCATATCAATATCGGGAGGAGAGGGACGATCTGGATTTAAAAATCGTTCAAAAGGAATTTCATATTCCAAAGGATTGATGTTTGTAATTCCTGAAAGAAATGTAACAAGCGAACCAGAAACCGAACCTCTAATGTTTGAAAGAATATTATTTTCTTTTGCAAAACGTAGGAGGTCTGCTACAACAAGAAAGTATGGTGCGTATCCTTTTTTTCTAATAATTCCAAGTTCATATTCTGCTCGAGTTGTTGTTTCGTCATTTTTTTCTATATTTCTTTTTTCAAAACCTTCGTATACCAAACGCTTAAGCTCATCGTCTGCATTTTCTCCGGACGAAATTTCAATTGCTGGGAAAACCCATTTACCTAATTCGATTTCCAGATTACATTTTTCTGCAATTTCCTGATTATTTTTTAGAGCCTCGGGTAGGTCTTTAAAAAGATTTTCGACCTGTCTTGAGGTAATGAAAGAAAAATCTCCCTCATCGTCCTCACTGCTTCTTCCTCCAAAAGCTCTCTGGACCTGCATTAAGGTATTGCGAGCTTGTTTATCATCTGGTTCTAAATAATAAACATCGGCGGAAGCAACAATTTTTAGGTTTTTATTTTTTGCAAAATTTTCTAATCTCTCCATTAACGGTTCGTGATCTTCGATTTCAGGATGCTTTGTAATTTCTAGATAAAAATCTTCTTTAAAAATTTTTTTGAAAAATTGCGCCCAATCTTCCGCTTTGTCTTCATTTGAATTTCGGAGCGCTGTGCTAATATCTCCACCCCAAGCAGGAGAGATTGCAATTAATCCCTCAAAATATTTTTCTATTAATTCGCGGTCAATACGAGGTTTGTAATAAAATCCTTCTAAATGTGAATCTGTAACTAGATGAATTAAATTTGTATAGCCGATATGGTTTTTTGCTAGAAGAATTAGGCGAGTCCTTTTGTTGTCTATTCTTGGTTCTCTATCGTTTCTGGTTCTAGCTGCAATATAAAAATCTACCCCGATAATTGGTTTTATATTAAAGTTTTTGCATTCCTTATAAAATTCAATTGCTCCATATAAGTTTCCTGCATCAGTTAAAGCAAGAGAATTCATTTTGTCTTCTTTTGCTTTGTTTATTAGATCAGGAATTTTTGGTAATGCCTGAAGAAGGGAATAGTGACTATGGGTATGTAGGTGGGTAAATTTAGACATGTTTAGATTCTAACATGAAGACAATTTAAGGTCTCGCAAGGTTGTTTCTAATTTGGGAGTCGGGTTCCCAAGTAAGGGTTTCTCTATATAATTACTTAGTGAAAAGTTTTACATATGTTGTTGGAATAGATGAAGCGGGGAGAGGTCCGATTGCTGGGCCGGTTTCTGTTGGGGTGTTTGTTACTCGGAAAAATTTTGTCATAAAAAATGGACAGCGACTTCGCAAAATTTTTCCGGGTTTAAACGACAGCAAAAAATTATCTGGGACTCAGAGAGAAAGGATTTTTTCATTGATCGAAAATGCAGTAAAAAAAGGCGATGTGACTTTTTGTGTTATTTTAGTTTCTGCGAAAATAATTGATCAAAAGGGAATTACAAAAGCAGTTCAAATTGGAATTGATAAAGCAATAAAGGGTATTAACCTCTTTGTTCCGCCTGCGCTCGGACGTCATGAAAAACTTCGCTCCGCTCGTCTTTCGCACCGTCTCTCGCTTGGCGGAATAAAAAAGCTTGATTTAAATTATAAAAATACTTTTATATATTTAGACGGACTTCTTAGGGCTCCAAAAGAATTTTCTCAAAAGACTGTAATAAAAGGAGATGTAAAAATTGCAGTTATTTCAGCTGCCTCAATTTGTGCAAAAGTGGTTCGCGACAGGCATATGAAAAAAATGGCAGAGAAATATCTTGATTATGGTTTCGAAAAACACAAAGGATATGGAACAAAGGAGCATTACAAAGCCGTATCAAAATATGGTTTGTCTTTTGAACATAGAAAGACATATTTAAAAAATTATCAACAAAGTTAGTGGTTTTGTTTTGCTGAAAAAAAGTAGTCTGTGTTACAATTAACGCAATAAAAAGTATGAAAACAAAAATAATCCAAAATATAAAAGTGATTGTTCTTGCTTTGGTTCTCGCTTTAGGTGTTGGTTATGCATATGCAGATTTTTCTCTACCGTTAAATCTACCGCCTACTTGTATTTCAGGAAATC
>CAIRYW010000020.1 GCA_903882905.1 uncultured bacterium
AGATAAATAATTAATAATAATTAAATAAATAAGATGAAAAATATTTTCAAAATGAAGGGCCCGATGATAGTTATAGGAGGATCAGTTGTTATTGCATTGACTTCAATTATTTTTGCATTTTTTTATAAAAGCACTCCTAAATTGAGTGATTCAATTTTAGTAAAAAAAGAGGATTTAACTGAAGAAGTTTTGACGACTGGAAAAGTTACTGCTTCTGAGAATTTAGATTTAGCATTTAGCCGTGCTGGTAGAATAGGTGCTGTTTATGCAAATGTAGGTGATTTTGTAAAAAAAGGACAAGTCATTACTTCTCTTGATTCAGCTGATCTAAATGCTTCACTTCTTCAAGCAGAAGCTCTACTTGATAAAGAAAATATAAATCTTAGTCAAATTCAAAACGCTGGAACCGGTAATTCTTTTGATCAAAGAACAAATATTCAGACAACAATAAATTCAAATAGAACTACAATGATTTCTAATTTGAAGGATTCATTTGTAAAAGTTGATGGAACTCTTGGTTCAAACATTGATCAATTTTTTAATAACTCTAGAACATCTCCTCATTTCGGCATGACGTTTGTTTCTGGAAGTACGGTGTATTCATTGAATGCATCAAATGCTGAACAAGCCATAAAATTAGATTATGAAGCTAAAGATCTTTACGACTCGCTTTCCCTTTGGAGTGAAGCAAATAAAAATCTTACTTCAACAAGTACAGACAGTGATATTGAAAAAGTTGCAGATTTGGCATACAAAACAATAACCTCTGCGGATAACTTAGTTTCTGAAGTTTATACAATAATTAATACATATCAGATTGTTGGTTCTCAAGATCAAGTTGTTTATAGTACCTACAGAACCGCTGTCGCTAGTTCGCAGCAAGCGATAAGTTCTTCTCTCTCAAGTTTTCAAATTGCTCGGGGTACTTATGAAGCTTCTCTTTCATCAGTTGGACCAATCGCAACGTCAATCCAACAAACAACAGTTCAGAGTGCCAATGCTCAGGTTCTTGCAATTCAAGCTCAAATTGAAAACGGAATCATAAGGGCACCACTTGATGCTCAAGTCACAAGGATGGACGCAAAAGTTGGGGAAGTCGCTTCTCCAAGCACACCTTTAGTTTCAATTATTTCTCAAGGTAATTTTCAGATAGATACATATGTTTCAGAGGCAGATGTTGCAAAAATAAAAGCTGGAAACACTGCATCAGTTGTTCTTGATGCATATGGAAATTCAAATCCATTTACAGCAAACGTTGTCTCAATCGATCCAGCAGAAACAATCACAAATGGGATTGGTAGCTATAAAGTTGTTCTTCAGTTTACAAATCAGAGTGATTTAATTAAATCTGGAATGACTGCAAATATAAGTATTTCTACTCAAAATAAATCAGGAGTACTAGCTGTCCCTGCAGAAAGGATTTTAAAACAAAATGATAAAACTTTTGTTTTGGTTGATGATGGAAAGGGTAATTCTATTCAAAAAGAGGTAACTCTTGGAATTACAGGTTCAAACGGAGATGTAGAAATACTTTCTGGTTTGAATGAAGGGGACAAGATATTCACCTTTAGCAAATAGATAAAAATTTAAAAACTCAAATTTAAAATTTAAAATCAAATAAAAATCATGGCTGATCTAAATCAAAAAGAAATGTTAAAGGAAGAAAAAGAAATTCTTGCTGAAGAAAAAGAAATTCTTCAAGAAATTAAAACGGAGGAAAAAGCTATTGTTAAAGTTGAGAGAACTGTTTGGGTTTTGACAGCTTTAATCTCACTTCTGATTTTAGGAGCTGGTGTTGGTCTACTTTATCTTGGAATATCAAGTCAAAGTGTTTATACAGACAAGACTACAATTTCTGCGCCAGTTATTAATCTAAGTTCCTCAAAGGGAGGAATTCTCGAAGAAGTTGACGTCCATCCTGGAGACATAGTAAAGGCAGATACTGTATTAGCTAGGGTTGGAAATGAACTTATAAAAACTAAAATAGACAGCCAAGTTTTAACTATTAATTCTGATATTGGTAAGATATTTAACCCAGGAGAAACCGTTGCTACAGTTATTGATCCTTCCGCACTCAGGGTTGTTGGACAAGTCGACGAGGATAAAGGACTTAGTGATATAAAAGTTGGCCAAAGAGCAGAATTTACTGTTGATACTTTCGGTTCAAAAAAATATTATGGAGTTGTTGATGAAATCAGCCCAACAGCAAACCAAGGAGATATTGTTTTCAATATCTCGGATAAAAGGCAAATAAATAGTTTTGACGTAAAAGTTAGATTTGATCAAACTCTATATCCAGAATTAAAAAATGGAATGTCTGCAAAGCTTTGGGTGTATAAGAACTAACCCAATATATTTTACTTTGTACTGTAAATTAAATGGAAAAACTTAAAACATCTGAAAATTTAAGATGGTGGGTGCTTGCAACTGTGATGGTCGGTACTTTTTTAGGAAGAATCGATCAAACGATTGTTAATCTTGCTTTACCTAAAATCATTGGAGATTTTAGTATAACTGTCAGTGCTGCGGGTTGGATTGCAACTGCATATATACTAGCAAATGCTGTTTTTGTTCCTGTTTGGGGTAAGCTCGGTGATACTTTAGGTAGAAAAAAAATATATATTATTGGATTTGTTGTCTTTATTATCGGCTCAATTCTTGCAGGACTTTCATGGAACTTGAGTTCTATGATTGTTTTTAGAATCATTCAAGCAATAGCTGGGTCTGCAGATTATCCAACAGCGATGGCAATTATTGCTATAACTTTTAAAGAAGGGAAGGAAAGGGCTCAGGCTTTGGGTATTTGGTCTTCTTCTTTTGCTGCAGCCACTGTTTTCGGTCCGCTTTTAGGAGGACCTTTGATAGATAATTTTGGATGGCGTTCGGTTTTTTTGGTCAATCTTCCAATTGGACTTATCGGATTACTCATGGCTCTAGTATTTATTGAAGAGTCAACTTCAAAAGTCAAAGAGGAATCATTTGATTGGCTTGGGGCAATATCCTTAGGAGTTTTTCTTTCAATGATCGTACTTGTACTTGATCAAGGAATGGATTGGGGGTGGTTTTCTTTGAATAGTATACTTTGTTATCTTACATCGATTGTTAGTTTCTGTTTCTTTTATTTTTGGGAGAAAACACATAAATCACCAATTGTTGATTTTAAATTTTTTAAGAATGAAATATTTGTAGGTGCACTTGTAAACAATTTTGTCAGTTTCATGGGAATGATGGGAAGTGTGTTTTTGATTCCCGTTTTTGCACAGAGTTTTCTTGGATATAGTGCTACAGAATCTGGATATCTTTTTATTCCTATGGCATTTATGATAATGTTTGCTTCTCCAATTGGTGGAAGTTTTGTTGGTAAAGTTGCTCCAAAATGGATTATTTTCATAAGTAGTCTGGTGGCGGCAGTTGGTCTGTATTTGTTTACAGGGATCGATCCTCGAAGTGGCGCTATCGATATCATTATTCCTTTATGTATTATGGCCTTCGGTTTAGGTTTGGGTATGGCCCAAAGAACAAGTGTTGTTGCATCTGCAGTTCCTCATGATGAAATTGGAATAGCTTCATCAATTCTTGCTCTCGTAAGAAATATTTCTGGAGCATTTGGAATTGCAATTTTTGCAACTATTTTAAATAACTCAATCAAAAATAATGTATTAAATATTACAAAATTAAGTACTTTTCATTTCACAGGAGCTGCAGATATTGGTAAAGCAATCGGTTTAATTACATTTAAAGCGCAAGTCGTAGCTTATGATCAAGTTTTTTTGATTGCTTCAATAATTATGCTTTTGGGAGCTTTTTCAGCCTTTATGATTAAAGTTGGAAAAGCAGTTCCAAAAGAAGAAATCTATATTGAGTGATTTAGAAAAAATGGTGAACAAAGACTAAGACTCCTATAGCTAAAGCCCCGACGATTGCCATAAAAACAAACGTGACAGAGATATCCTTAATTTTTCCAATATGAGGATGTTGATTCGGCTCAATTTTATTGCACAATTCTTCTATTGCGGTGTTTATTATTTCAGTTGCAAGAACCATTGTGATTGCTATCACACAAAAACTAACTTCTTCAAATGAGGCTTGAAAATAAATTAATACGGCTATAACGACTATGGCACAAAAAACTTCTAGTTTAAAATAGCACTGTTCTTTCCAGACAGACTTAAGGCCGTTTCCAACGTATTTAAATGAGTTGTAACTTTTTTTAATCATATTAATTTAAACTTGAAGCATTAATGTGAGGTGTTAAAAAGGTAATTAAAGCAAAAGCAATAATAAGTACTTCAATAAAAGATGTAATCATCCTAGGGTAAGTTTTACTTATAAAGTCCCATTGGGATTTTATAATATTTGTTCCACTGTCTGGAGTTTTAGGAATTTCTTTTTTGAA
>CAIRYW010000021.1 GCA_903882905.1 uncultured bacterium
CCGTTCGCAAAGCGAACGGCCTTTTGTTTTTTATTAAAATTAATTTTTTTATATATAAAAATGGTTGTGGGGGCGGCTTCTTTTCAGAAACCGCCCCCGTTGTTGATTTTCTCAGTAGCGAACTAGTCGCCCGTCCGGCCCGTAATTATACCTCGGGTCGAATTTTTCTGAGGCCAGACTTCGCTGGACCATTCCTCCTGCGAGGCTTTGGTCTTCTTGGTCTTTGCTTCGGCTTCGAATTAATCGGCCATCTAGGCCATATTGATACCGAGGGTCAAATTTTTCCGAAGCTCGGCTTCGCTGGACCATTCCTCCTGCGAGGCTTTGGTCTCCGCGATCGCAACCTGCACCGAAACTGGTTCCGACTAGCTGGCGGTGTTGTAACCATCCTGCGCGAAGCGCCAATGGCATTTCTGCTTCGATTCCACGCCAGACAACTCGTCCAGTACGGTGATCACAGATGGTGATGATCTCTCCACCACCGCATTGACCAGAGGCCACTGCGACTGCTGGTTGAGCGCATTGAACGCGCCGACCTTGACCATCGAAACCGATTTTTACGACAGCCACCCGGCTTCCGTTGCCCCCAATGGAGACCTGACAGCCTTCGTTTGACAGCGCGAAGACGGCGCCTAAGATGTAATAGAGAACAGTTTTCATCTCCATAATTATATCACATTTCAGGAAAAAAGCAATAGGTAGAAAATAAGCCTAGAATGTTAATATAAAGGTTACCCACAGTAAATTGACGGGGTATTAAAGTAGGAGCTCGCTTTATTTGTTCGTCTTAGTAACAAATAGCGAGGTATTAAACCTTTGTCAGCTCCTCAGCTCGGAAGAACAAAAGATTACTTTTGTTCTTCTCTCGCTTTACGTCGCTAATAAGCATTACTTATGAGTGAAATCTCAAATCAAAAAAGCAAAATAGCAGAAAAAGAGGAGGAAATCCTAAAATTTTGGAAAGAAAATGACATCTTCCAAAAAACTGTAGAGAAAGAATCTCCAAAAGGGAGCTTTGTTTTTTTTGAAGGTCCGCCGACTGCAAATGGAAAGCCAGGAATTCACCATTTAGAGGCCAGAGCTTTTAAGGACGTTATTCCTCGTTTCAAAACTATGTGCGGATATAAAGTGCCAAGGCGCGCCGGTTGGGATACTCATGGACTGCCAGTTGAAATTCAGGCAGAAAAAACTCTTGGCTTAAAATCAAAAAAAGAAATTGAAGAATATGGAGTTGCTGAATTTAATAAAAAATGCAAAGAAAGCGTTTTTGAATATTTAAAAGATTGGGATTTGTTTACTGAACGAATTGGTTTTTGGCTTGATCAAAAAAATGCATACTATACTTTTAATAATTCCTACATCGAATCTCTTTGGTATATCGTCAGCGAAATAAATAAGAAAAAACTTTTGTATAAAGATTACAAAGTTGTGCCATGGTGCCCAAGATGTGGAACAGGGCTTTCTTCTCATGAACTCGCGCAAGGGTATCAAGATGTAAAAGACTTAACGATTTATGCAAAATTTAAAGTCATAGGACAAGAGAATACTTTTTTACTTGCTTGGACAACAACTCCTTGGACACTTCCTGGAAACGTAGCCCTCGCTGTTGGAGAAAAAATTGATTATGTAAAAATAAAATCTGGAGAAGAATTTTTTATACTTGCTAAAAATAGATTAGTTAATGCTCCAGAAGGATACGAGATAGTAGAAGATTTAAAAGGAAAAGATTTGGTTGGTTTGGAATACGAGCCACTTTATCCGTTTTTGAAAGATAACCTACCTGATGGTGAAAAAGGGAAATTAGGAAAAGCGTTTAAAGTTTATGCTGCAGATTTTGTTACCACAGAAGACGGAACTGGAATTGTACACATTGCTCCAATGTATGGAACAGATGACTTTGATTTGGGCACGGAAGAAGGTTTGCCAAAATATCATATTGTAAATGAAGATGGAACTTTCAAAGATTTCGCAGGATTTCTTTCAGGAAAATTTGTAAAAAATGAAGAAGTTGCGGTAGACATTATCAAAGATCTTGCGGGCAGGGGACTTTTGTTCAAAAAAGAAAAATACGAGCACTCATATCCGCATTGTTGGAGATGCAAAACTCCGCTTATTTATTTTGCCCGAGATTCTTGGTACATAAAAATGTCAGCGCTCAGAGATGATTTAGTTAAAGAAAATGAAGGAATTAATTGGGAACCAAATTATATAAAAGAGGGAAGATTCGGCGAGTGGCTCAGGGAAATAAGAGATTGGGCAATTTCCCGCGAAAGATATTGGGGAACGCCGCTTCCTGTATGGACCGATCAAGAAGGAAAAGAAATTTTTATTCCGGATTCAATTGAAAGCTTGAAGAAAAAAACTAAAAAATCTGGCAATAAATATTTTTTGATGCGACACGGTGAAGCCGAGCAAAATGTTTTAGGTATAGAAAGTTCTGACGAAGAAGCAGTTCACCACTTAACAGAAAAAGGTATCGCAGATAGCAAAAAAACTGCAGAAAAATTAAAAGATGAAAAGATTGATTTAATAATTCATTCACCAATAACTAGAACAAAAGAAACAGCGGCAGAGGTAAAAAAAACTCTTGGAGATGTTGAAATCATTTCTGATAAAAGAATTACCGAAGAAATTCTCGGTGGACTTTCCGGTATAAAAGTCGGAGAGTTTGAAAAATATTTTTCTTGTTTCGATGATCGAATGTATAAGAGTGTCAAAAATTGCGAGACGCTTTTGGAAGCAAAAAAAAGAGTAGGTGAGTTTATATATGATATCGAAAAAAAATATCAGAATAAAAATATTTTAATCGTTTCTCATGGCGGTCCAATGTCTCTTATGAAATGTGTTGCAGATGGAATTCTTGAGAAGGACTTAGAAGAGCAATATGGTGTGGATATGATGCCTTTGGGTGAGTATAAGGAATTTGAGTTTGTACCGATTCCGCATAATGAAAATTATGAATTGGATTTGCATAAGCCATATATTGATGAGATTGAAGTACTTGGAGAAAATGGAAAGACGCTAAAAAGAACAAAAGAAGTTATGGATGTATGGTTTGATTCAGGAGCTATGCCTTTTGCTTCAAATCACTATCCAATGGAAAACAAAAAATTTGTGGATGGATCACTATTTCCTGCAGATTATATTTGCGAAGCAATAGACCAAACTAGAGGTTGGTTTTATACATTGCATGCAGTTGGCGTGTTACTTGGAAAAGGTAAAGCTTTCAAGAATGTTATTTGCTTAGGGCACTTGATGGATAAGACTGGGAAAAAAATGAGTAAATCTTTAGGGAATATTATTGATCCTTGGGAGCAAATGAACAAATATGGAGCCGATGCCGTCAGACTCTGGATGTATTCTGTTAATCAACCGGGAGAATCAAAAAATTATGATGAAAAAACAGTTGATGAAATTGTAAAAAAGAATTTTAATTTGCTTTCAAATGTTTTGACTTTCTATGAGCTTTACCGAGAAAAAGAATTAGAATCAAATGATCGTCCAGAGTCTCAAAATGTTTTGGATATTTGGATTTTGGCAAGACTATCCGAACTTGTAGGTGGGGGAACTAACTATTTGAATGAATATAAGATTTTGGAACCAGTGAGAACCTTGCGAGAGTTTATTGATGATCTTTCGACTTGGTATGTTAGGCGTTCACGAGAAAGACTTCGAGATGGTGATAAGGACGCAAAAAAGACTTTGTATTTTGTCTTAAAAACAATCTCAAAATATATGGCGCCTTTTGCTCCATTTTATGCTGAATCGCTCTACCAAAATTTACGTTTAGAAAATGATGTAGAAAGTGTTCATCTAGAAAATTGGCCAACCGCATCAAAAGTTGATGAAAAAGTAATTGAAGAAATGAAAGCAGTTAGACTTATTTGCTCACTTGGACTTAAAGCAAGATCAGATGCAAAAATTAATGTTAGACAACCACTAGCAATGCTCAAGTTTAAAGTTGAAAGTTTAAAGTTGAAAGAAGAGTATAAAGGAATAATAAGAGATGAGATTAATGTTAAGGAAATAATTTTTGATAGTTCAATCCAAGATGAAGTTTTTCTTGATACGGAAATTACTCCAGAGTTGAGAGAAGAGGGAACTATTCGAGAATTTATTCGCGCTGTTCAAGATTTTCGAAAAGAAAAAGGTTTTGAAGCAAAAGACAGAGCAGTTCTTTCTGTTTCTTGTGATGAAGTATTCAAGAAACTTGTTTTGAAATTTGAAAGTGAAATTAAAAAAGTTGCCGGACTAGATAATGTTGAATTTGTTTCTGAAGCAGAAAAAGAAATAAATCTCCTAGGATTTACTGTGAAAGTTTCTATTAAGAAACTATAAAAATGAGTCATGTTAAATACACAACAGACAGCTTTGTAATTGCTTCAAAAGAGCATGGAGAGGCCGATAGAATTTTTAAGCTTTATACAAAAGACTTTGGAATGATTTTTGCTATTGCGAAAGGTGTAAGACACTTGAAATCAAAATTAAAACCGCATCTTGGCGTAGGTGAAAGAGTAAAAATTTCTTTGGTGAAAGGAAAAGAATTTTGGAGGTTGGTTGAAGCAGTAAAATATGATGAAGATAATATTCCAATTCAATCAAAAAAACATTTTGCAAAAATCATTGCTGTAATTTCAAGATTAGTTCAAGGTGAAGAAAAAAATTTAGAAGTGTATGAGACTTTGGTAAAGCTCAATAAGGCTTTATTTAGTTTACAGGACGGATGTTTAGAAGGTTTAGAATTAATAGCTTCAACAAAAGTTTTAAGTAGTTTGGGATATTCACCTCGCGAAGAACTTTTTAAAACAATTTGTGAGTCTTCATTTTGCGAAGAAGATGCAATTCGAGCTTTAGGAGAAAAGTCGAAAATAATACCAATGGTAAATAATGCTCTCTCACATAGCCATCTGTAATGACGGTGGTATAATTCTGTTACATAAAAATGCCTGATGATTTAGAAAAAAGCCGAATAGAAGAACTAAAAAGAAGATTGTACTCAAAGACCGAAAAAATTGAGGAGAAGCATGTTCTTGATCTTAAAAAACACGAGAATGAAGTTTCTGGGCAGTGGACTCACGAAGAGGAAGGAAAGGAGGCTTTGAATCAGGTTTTGAATGCTCCGACTGATAGGAATAAATCAGATTTGACCAAAAGAATTCTTCAAGGAGCTTTTGTTTTTTTTATACTTTCAATTGCTGTTGCAGCGTTTATCCTTTTTAAAGGGGTCAATGTTGTCTCAAATGATAAGGTAAAAGTTGATGTTTTAGCTCCTGCTGCTGTACCTTCCGGTCAAATTACATCACTTGATGTTAGTGTTCAAAACACAAATGATGGCCCAATTAATTTAGTTGATGTGGTTTTGAATTATCCAAAAGGCACAAGAAGTGCGGATGATCAAACTCTAGAATTAACCCACGACAGAGTTTCTTTTGAATCAATCGCTTCCGGACAAACCTCCAAAGGCACTGCAAAGGCAATATTTTTTGGAGAAAACGGGACGTTGCAAAAAATAAATATTGAAGTTGATTATCGTGTCCCAGGTTCAAATACAGTTTTTTCAAAAAATTCTGAATATGATATTTCAATTGGTACTTCTGCTTTGTCTTTGACACTTGATTCAGTGAAAGAAATTACTTCCGGACAAAATATTGATATGACCCTAACAGTTAAATCAAATTCTCCTGAGACAATAAAAGGTGTTGTTCTTCAGGCGATATTTCCTTTTGGTTTTACTTTTTCAAGTTCAACTCCTTTGGCAGTAGATAATTTTAATGATTGGAACTTAGGTGATATTGAACCAGGAGGAACGAGAACTGTAAAAATTTCTGGTCTTGTTACTGGTGAAACTGATGAAGTAAGATTTTTTAGATTCTTACTTGGACTTGGGTCTGCTCAAAATCAAAATCAAATTCAATCAGAAATTTCTTCTGCGGAAAATTCTTTGGTTGTGAAAAAACCTTTTATTGGTTCAAGTCTTTATTTAAATTCAGTTCCAGCAGAGACTTTCATTGCAATTCCTGGAAAAGAAATTAATGCAGAAATTAGATGGCAAAATAATTTAGATGTACCAATTGATGATGCTCAAATTTCTGTCAGTATCGATGGAAGTATAGTAGACATGAATAGTCTCAAAACCCAGAAGGGAATAATCAAGACCGATGCAAAAACTATTTCTTGGAGTAAATTTGAAGATGATAAATTAACAGAAATACCTGCTGGGGGAAGTGGATCGGTTCAGTTTGTTTTTACTACTCTTTCTGATCAATCTACTGGAATTTCAAAGATAAGAAATCCTTACATACAAATTGATGTTAATGTGAAAGGTAAAAGAATTTCTGAGAGTAATGTTCCCGAAGATATTGATTCTGTTATTTCTAAAAAAATAATGGTTGATACTGTTGCAACACTTTCTGCGCAAATCGTCCATAATACAGGACCTATTGAAAATCAAGGTGCTATTCCTCCAAAACTCAATAAGCCTACAGAATATACAGTTATATGGACGGTTTCAAATACCTTTAATGATATAAATGGAGCTCAGGTTAAAGCTATTCTTCCAAACTTCCTATCTTGGACAGGTGTAACTTCACCAACAACTGAAAAAATTTCCTTCGATGCTGATAGTAGGACTGTGACATGGGACCTAGGAAAAGTTCTAGCAACTGGAGGATCTGCTTCTGGTTTGCATCAGGTTGCCTTTCAAATATCTTTCACACCAACTCTCGATCAGGTCGGAAATAGACCAGTATTGATAGATGCTTCTAAGTTTTCTGGAATAGATGCATTTACAGGAGATAATATTTTCGTAGCATCAAACGCTTTGACGACATTTTTGCCTACTGATCCAAACTTTAATAATGGAGATGAGATAGTTTCAAAGTAATCATTTTGGTGCTATAAATTAGATATGGAAAACAAAAAAGATGAGAATCTGATGGAAAATTTAATCTCGCTTTGCAAGCGAAGAGGCTTTATCTACCAAGGATCAGAAATCTATGGTGGTCTTGCTGGCACTTGGGATTACGGACCTTTAGGCGTAGCACTCAAAAAAAATATTGAAAATTTATGGTGGAAAAGGTTTGTCTTGGATAGGGAAGACATGTACGGAATGGATGCGGCGATTTTGATGAATCAGAATGTTTGGAAAGCTTCGGGTCATGTTTCTGGTTTTTCTGATCCATTAGTTGAATGCAAAAAGTGTAAAAAAAGATTTAGAGCCGATCAGCTTGAAGATCAAAAAAAATGTCCAGAATGTAAAGGAGAATTAGGTGAAGCAAGGCAATTTAACATGATGTTTAAAACTCATATTGGCGCTATGGAAGATGATTCTGCAATTTCTTATTTGCGTCCTGAGACAGCTGGTGGAATGTTTGTGAACTTTAAAAATATTTTGGATAGCTTTCATCCAAGACTTCCTTTTGGTATGGCGCAAATCGGTAAAGCTTTTAGAAATGAAATCGCTCCAAGAGATTTTATCTTTCGTGTTCGCGAACTTGAGCAAATGGAAATAGAATATTTTGTAAAACCAGATACATGGAAAGAAAATTTTGAGAATTTTAGAAAACAAGTCTGGGAATTTACAAAAGACGTTGGCTTAACACAAGAAAAAGTACATGAGCTTGAAGTAGCAGATGGAGATAGAGCTCATTATTCAAAGCGCACTATTGATTTTGAGTTTGATTTTCCTTTTGGTAGAAAAGAGCTTTATGGCCTTGCATACAGAACCGATTTTGATTTGAAAAGTCATACTGAAGCATCAAAAGTTGATCTGTCTTTTTTTGATGAAGAGAGCAAACAAAGATTTTTACCCCATGTTATTGAGCCTTCTTTTGGGGTTGGTAGAACACTACTTGCTGTTTTGTCTGATGCTTACACTGAGGATGTTTTGGGTGATGAACCAAGAACTTATTTAAAACTTTCTCCTCGTGTTGCTCCTGTTATCGCAGCGGTTTTTCCACTTCTAAAAAATAAACCTGAACTTGTCGCAAAGGCGCGGGAAATATTTGGTGAACTGAAAAAAGAATTTGGAAGAATAATATTTGACGATAATGGAAATATTGGTAAGAGATACAGAAGGCAAGACGAAATTGGTACACCATTTTGTATTACTGTTGATTTTGAAACCTTAGAAAAAGATGTAGGCGTGACCGTTAGAGATAGGGATACAGGAAAGCAAGAAAGAATAAAAATTTCAGAACTCTCTAGTTTTCTAAAATCTCATATATAAAATTTCGGATAATTATAAAAAATGCTTAAGAGTTCTGTTCTTAAGCGAGGGATCTATATTTGTCGGTGTTCACACACTTTCCAAATGGCGGAGGCAACAAGTGCCAGAACAATGCCTGTGGTTACCCCAGCTCCGAATTTGTGGAATAGATCACCCAAAGCTCCTCCGATGATAGTGAAAAGAACAATGAAAATAGCGGGTATAGTCATTTCTATTTGATTTTACATATGTTATAAAGATAAGCAAGAAAATATATGAAATATCATAAAACAACTCTAAAAAACGGCTTGAGGATTATTACTATTCCTATGAAGAACACAGAAACTGTGACTGTTATGGTTTTGGTAAAAGCAGGAAGTGATTATGAGACAAGAGAAATAAACGGAATCTCACACTTCTTAGAACACATGTGTTTTCAGGGGACAAAAACTCGTCCAAATTCTGGTGATATTTCGCGTGAACTTGATTCTCTTGGTGCACAGTCAAATGCTTTTACTAGTAAAGAATTTACTGGTTATTGGGCCAAGGCGCACAAAAAACACTTTCCAAAAATTTTAGATGTTGTCTCTGATATTTACTTAAATCCAATTTTTAAAGAAGACGCAATCGAAAGAGAAAAGGGGGTAGTGGTAGAAGAAATAAAAATGTATGAAGACTTGCCACAGCACAAAGTTGGCGAAGTTTTTGAAGAACTTCTCTATGGAACTCAGCCTGCTGGTTGGCCAATTATTGGAAGTGAGAAAAACGTTCGATCTTTTACAAAAGAACAAATTTTTAATTATAGAAAAAAACATTACACTGCAAAAAATACAATCCTGGTTATTGCAGGAGGAATTGAAACGAAAAAAGCAGAAACATTGGCCAAGAAATATTTTACTTCAATTACTGGAGGCTTGAAAAATAAACATGAAAAGACAAACAGCGCGCAAGAAAATCCAAAGATAAAACTTCATTTTAAAGAAACAGATCAAGCCCATATTATTTTAGGTTTTAGATCTTTTGATGTAAAAAATAAAGACAATCCAAAAATTGCAGTCCTGGAAGCTATATTAGGACGAGGTATGAGTTCACGACTTTTCAGAAAACTTCGAGATGATTTGGGAATTTGTTATTACGTTCGTGCGGGTAACGATACAGCAGATGATAGAGGTTTTTTTGCAGTTGCTTCAGGACTTTCAAAAGATAGAGTGAAAATTGGTATTGAAGCGATACTTGGAGAAATTAAAAAAATTAAAACGGAATTAGTGTCGGCAGAAGAACTTAGAAAGGCTAAAGATTTAATGATTGGAAATATGTATCTTTCGCTTGAGACTTCTGATTCTTACGCAGATTTTTATTCTTTCCAGGATTTGTATGATTTAAAAATAAAAACTCCAGAAGAAAAAGAAAAACGCATAGAAAAAATTACAGCAAAAGACATAATGGACATGGCTAATAAAATTTTTGATAAAAAAACTATGAATTTGGCCATAGTTGGACCTTTTAAAGATGAGGGGGAATTTAAGGACATACTTAAGATCTGATTAGGTATATTCTTCTGGAACCTGTAAAAACCTTCGAAAAGTGATATATTAAAGCGCATGGAAGATAAAAATATTTCAATTAATATCACTTCAAGCACGATTGTTAAAACATTGGCAATTATTGCTATAGCTGCAATCCTATTTTTTTTGAAGGGAATTATCATCATTGTTCTAACCGCAATTGTCATTTCTTCTGCTGTGGAGCCTGGAATAATGTGGTTTGAGAAGAAAAAATTTCCAAGAATTATTGGAGTTATTGCAATATATTTGTTAGTAGTTTTGCTCGTAGGAATACTTTTCTTATCAATAATTCCGATATTTCTTCAGGATATTTCTGGCGTGGTTTCAAGTATCCCAACTTATTTAAATCAAATTTCAAGTTACTTTCCGATTCTTGATGATAGTTTTTTACAAGGCTATGTTCCTATTTTACAGAATATTGCTACATCTATTTCAAGTACAGGTCTATTTAATCAAGTGCAATCTTCAACCGATTTTATTGCTACTGCTACTAAGGTAATTAATTCTGGACTGAGTGCAATTTTGATTGGAGTTCTTTCTTTTTATTTTTCTGTAACAAAGGATGGTGTTGAATATTTTTTGCGAATCATAACTCCATACAAACACGAGCAGTATGTCTTGGATTTATGGAAAAGAACAAAAATAAAAATTGGGGCATGGCTTCAAGGACAATTGATTTTAGGTCTGGTTGTTGGTGTGATGGTTTATATTCCACTTGCTATACTCGGAATTAGACATGCTTTACTTTTAGCGATTACAGCTTCAATCTTAGAAATTATTCCAGTTTTCGGACCAACACTTTTTGCTATTCCAGGAATTCTTCTTACACTTTTGGACAAAGGTATCGTTTTGGCTCTTGTGGTGACTGGAATGTACGTCATTGTTCAACAGTTTGAAAATTATCTTCTTTATCCTGCTGTGGTAAAGAAGATAGTTGGTATTTCTCCTCTTATAATTATTTTAGCTTTGGCTATAGGTTTTGAACTTTTTGGATTTTTAGGTTTGATTCTAGCCGTTCCGCTATCAGTTCTTATTGTTGAATATATTCAGGATGTGGACAAGAAAAAAGTAAAAAATTCTTAATTTTAAAATGTCTGAAAAATCTTTATACATAACAACTACATTGCCGTATGTAAATGCAGAACCACATCTTGGCCATGCAATGGAATTTATCAGAGCAGATGTAATTGCTCGTTATAAAAAACTACAAGGTTTTGATGTATTTTTTAATACAGGGACAGATGAGCATGGGATGAAACTTTACGAGGGAGCAAAGATAGAAGGAAAATCAACACAAGATTACGTTGATTTTTATGCAGAAAAAGTTAAAGATCTTCTAAAGCTTTTAAGTATTAGTGTAGATGTTCATTTCATTCGAACTACTGACGAAAAGCACGTATCAGCCGCAACGGCTTTCTGGAAAAAAGTGAATGAAAATGGATATATTTACAAAAAAAATTACAAAGCAAAATATTGTGTTGGATGTGAAGAAGAAAAAAAGGACAGTGAGCTTATAAATGGTAGATGTTCTATCCATTCAAATTTAGAACTTGAGATAATTGAAGAAGAAAATTATTTTTTCAAGTATTCAGCTTTTCAAGAAAAACTTTTAAATTTTTATGAGAAAAACCCAACTTTTGTTATTCCCGATTTTCGTCTGAACGAAATGAAAGGTTTTGTGAAAAATGGTTTGCAGGATTTTAGTATTTCTCGATTAAAGACAAAAATGCCCTGGGGGATTGAGGTTCCAGGAGATCCAGATCATATAATGTATGTTTGGTTTGACGCACTTGTAAGCTATATTGCAACTTTGGGGTATCCAAATATAGAAGGAGACTTTAAGAAATACTGGGTGGACGGAGAAACAATTCAATATTGCGGAAAAGACAATAATCGTTTTCAGTCGGCAATGTGGCAGGCAATGCTTATGGCTTGTGATTTACCAAATACAACCCATGTTATTGTGGACGGCTTTATAACTGGAGAAGGTGGCGTAAAGATGAGTAAATCGCTAGGTAATGTTACTAATCCAAAGAATCTGATCCAAGAGTTTGGGACAGATGCCCTACGTTATTTTTTGCTTAGAGAAGTAAGTTCTTTTGAAGATTCTCCATTCACTATTGAGAGGTTCAAAGATGCTTACAATTCAGGATTAGCAAACGGTATTGGAAACCTTACATCTAGAATTATGAAAATGGCAGAGACTAATCTCGAAGAACCAATAAAAAATACAGCTAATTTTATAGATGTTTACCCAGATTTTACTAGTTCTATAAATAATTTTGATATACAGCGTGCGTGTAATGTAATCTGGCATTGGATAGGTCAATTGGATCAAAAAATTCAAGAAACTATGCCTTTCAAATTAATCAAAACTGATCCAGTTAAAGCAAAAGAGATAATAACTGAATTGGTATATGAGTTGTCCAAGATTTCTGAATGTCTCTCTGTGATTTTACCTGAAACATCAGAAAAAATAAAAAAACTAATAAAGGAAAATAAATCTCCTAGTGTGCCGTTATTTTTGAGGAAAGAATAAATTTATGGAATTTAAATATATTGATAATCATGCACACCTAAATTTTTCTGCGTATGAGGCAGATAGGCAGGAGACAATAAAAAGAGCAGAGGATGCAGGAGTTGCTGTAATTAATGTTGGTACTCAAAAAGATACTTCAAAAAAATGCGTCGAGATTGCAGAATCGGCCGACAATTGCTTTGCAATTGTCGGCCTCCATCCCGTCCATACTTCAAAATCTTTTCATGATGAAAAAGAAATAGGGGAAGGAGGAGTAGAGTTTACTTCTCGTGGAGAAATTTTTGATTATGACTATTACAAAAAACTTTGTCAGTCTCCAAAAGTAGTTGGGATTGGCGAATGCGGATTAGACTACTATAGGTGTGAGTTGCAAGGTGCAAGTTTTGAGGAGGAAAAAGAAAAACAAAAAGAGGTATTCCGAAAACAAATAGAGTTGGCTATAGAGGTGAAAAAACCGCTTATGCTTCACATTCGGGAGGCTTATAAGGATGTCCTTGAAATCTTAACTCAAAACTCAAAACTCAAAACTCTAACCTATCCAGGGAATGCACATTTTTTTGCTGGCACTCTTGAAGAAGCAAAAGAATTTTTGGATTTGGGATTTACTCTTTCATTTACTGGGGTGATAACTTTCGCTAAGCAGTACGAAGAATTAATTAAATTTGTTCCTTTGGAAATGATGTTGTCCGAAACTGACTGTCCATATGTTTCTCCAGTCCCTTACAGAGGGAAGCGAAATGAACCAGCTTATGTAATTGAAGTTATTAAAAAAATCGCTGAAATTAAAGGTTTACCATTTGAAGAAGTTGCAAAACAACTTCGAGAAAATTCAAAGCGAGTTTGGGGGATATAAATAAATTTGAAGTTTATAAAGTAAAAATAGCCCTCTAATCTGTAAGCTGTGGATAAAGTGCCATAGGTCGGTCCTTGGGGTTTGCTTGAGATTTTTTGATTTCGTGATATTGTACTTGAACCGTCATTTATAGGCGGTTTATTAGTTTATTTAAAAAAAATATGGAAGAAAATGCCACCAAGGAGCAAGGGAGAGTCTACGAAATAGGCTTTCACATAGCTCCGATTGTGGGCGACGAAAATGTTGCTCACGAAGTCTCAGGCATCAAAGCCTTGCTTGAAAAAGCAAAAGTTGAGGTTGTTTCTGAAGACTTTCCAAGGTTGCGTGCCCTTTCTTATCCTCTCTCAAAGAAGATAAAGGGTGCGAAGAAGATTTTTACTGAGTGTTATTTCGGTTGGGTTAAATTTGAAGTAAACCCAGAGGCAATCAGGGAAATAGAAAAGGAGGTCGAGAAACTTGAAAACGTAGTTCGTTTTCTTATCATCAAAACGGTCAAAGAAAACACTCTTTATGGTGCAAAATTTGCAGCAAAAGAAAGAATGTCTTTCAAAAAACCAGATGTTGTAAAGAAAGATGAACCAAAGGTTGAAGTTGACGTTGTTGAAGTGGATAAAGCTATTGATGATCTTATAGTAGAATAGTTATAAGTTCGGTATTAACTAATCACATAAAAATATGTATCTAAACAAAGCACTTATTTTTGGAAATCTAACACGCGACCCTGAGATCAAGGCTCTGCCTTCTGGAATCAAGGTTGCAAGTTTTTCTGTTGCTACTAACAGAGTCTGGAAAGACAAAGATGGTAAAAAACAAGAATCAGCAGATTTTCACAACATAGTAGTTTTTGGAAGACAAGCAGAAATTGTTGGTCAGTATATTAAAAAGGGTTCATCAATTTTTGTTGAGGGAAGAATGCAGACAAGAAGTTGGGATGCGCAAGATGGAACAAAAAAATATCGCACTGAAGTAATTGCTGATAGAGTTCAATTTGGTCCACGTGCAGGTTCTGGTACTTCTACACAATCCGATACATCAAACTCATCAAAGAAATTCGACTCTGCCCCAGAAACAGACAATGGCGGAGAATTAAAATATCCTGAAGAGGAAATAAACGTGGAAGACATTCCATTTTAATTAAAAAAATTAAAATTATGGCCAATTTTGAAAATACAAAATTTTGGGAGACAGTAGCTTTCGGACAATTTGCTCCAGAATCTCTAAAACTTGCAGCGCAAGAGGGCAAAATAGATGAATCAAATTACAATGAAGCGATGGTCTCTGTAAGAGAAATTGTAGAAACGGCAGGATATCCTGATGTAGCAACTTCTGACCATTTAGTAGGTATTATGGAAGCGGCTGGAATACAAGAAGCTAATAAAGATGTCACTTCCTTATTAGAGAAATTGCGTAATGAGAAATAAAAATTATGAAATCACAACAATGCTTTTTTAAGCAAAATAATATTCAACATATCGATTATAAGGATATTGATATCCTAAAAAGATTTATCAATCCACACGGAAGAATCTTAGCAAAGAAAAGAAGTGGGGTATCTGCAAAGAACCAAAGAAATCTAGCGCTTGCAATCAAGCGTGCAAGATTTATGGCACTTATGCCTTTTGTTGCTAGATAAATTAGAAAAATAACGAGTAGAGCGAGTATATTTTTCTTACCCAGCACATTCTTTTTGAATAAAAAGAATGTGCTGGGTGATGATTTGAAATTCGCAAGCTCATAACAAATCAATCATGGCTATACTTGAATATAACGAAATTACAGTTCGAAGTTACATCGTAGTTGAAGGGGAACCATATGAAGTAATTGATAATCATATTTTTCGAATGCAACAGCGAAAGCCTCAAAACAAAACAAAGCTTCGTAATATGATTTCTGGAAGAGTTATGGATATGACTTTCCATGCTTCGGACAAAGTCCCGGAAGCAGATATTGAAAAAAAAGAAGCAAAATATCTTTACAATACAAAAGGTGAGTGGTGGTTTTGCGCTCCAAATAATCCGAGCGATAGATATAAGATTGAACTTGATTCTTTAGGAGATGGAATGAAATTTGTAAAACCAAATACAATTGTAGATCTATTAATGTTCGGAGAAAGAATCATTGGAGTAAGACTTCCGGTAAAAGTTGAACTAAAAGTTACTGAGGCTCATCCTGCAGTTAAAGGTAATACTGCTAAAGGCGGAAACAAGCTTGTTGTTCTTGAAACTGGAGCAACATTAGATGTTCCTATGTTCATAAACGAAGGAGATGTAATTAGAGTTAATACAGAAACAGGGGATTACGTGGAAAGAGTTTAGATTTAAAACAAAAGCCCCGCCACGAAAGTGGCGGGGCTTTTGTTTACCTGTGGATAAACTACCCAAGGACCGTCCTTGGGTATGTTAATATCAAGGTATGAATTTTAATTATTCATCAGCGATTAAGGTGTCCGTGTCAAAGCATTTATGCTTGAGGCCTTAATTCTGTTGTTTAATTTAGAAACCCTATAGACAAAAGAATCAAGCCCTCAAGTGAGGGTTTTGTTCTTTTAGCAAACAAACAAATAACCGGAGATCCAAAAATGAACCCTATATTCTACCCATTCGAAGGTGGCATTGAAATAGATTGGTTGGAGGAATAGTCCAAACCAAACAAAAGTTTGCAGTTATGTTGTCCGACCTTACGCGTCGGACATTTTTATTTAACGAGTTCTCTGTTTTAAAATTTGGGTAGCAATATTTGCAGCGACTTGCTTTGCGTATTCCTCAAGAATTATTTTTGGATCACGGCCTAGTTTTTCTTTTCCTTCCTGTCTCTCATCTGGAGATAAATAAAAAAGTTTGAGTTTAGGATTATATATTCTTGAATAAATTTGTTGAACTAATATGTCGTGAGAATAACTTCTTAGTAAAGCTTTCTCTTCTTCTGGAAGTTCGTTTATAAGGTGCCAAGCAGAGATTCCACCTGTTTCGCATATTTCATTTATTCTCTCTCCAACATCTTTTATTCCTTCTGGACTTCCTGACATATTATTTTCTTCCTATTTATAAACTTCCAAATTATTTTTACTCCTCTGGTTTTTCTTCTTCTAGATCAGCAGGGGATGGAGCGACGTTGAAACCATCTTCTTTCATGAATTTTTTTATCTTTCCAAGAATTTCATCAGCAACTTTTTTGTTATCACGAAGAAATTGTCTTGTGGCATCATATCCGCGTCCAAGTGTTAATTCTCCATATTTGTAAGAATTTCCGCTCTTTTGTAGAAGTTCCATTTTCTCTCCAAGAGCCATAATTTCTCCTTCACGGGAGATTCCTTCGTTGTACATTAAGTCAAATTCTGTTTGCTTGAATGGCGCAGCTACTTTGTTTTTTACAACTTTAACTCTGACTCTTCCTCCCATAACCTCATCACCTTTTTTAATTTGTGCAATTCTACGGATATCAAGTCTTACAGATGTGTAAAATTTTAGAGCTTTCCCTCCTGGAGTTGTTTCTGGATTTCCAAACATTACGCCGATTTGCATTCTGATTTGGTTGATGAAAATTACAATTGTTTTTGAACGAGCTACAATTGCAGTTAGTTTTCTAAGGGCTTGGGACATAAGGCGTGCTTGTTTTCCAACGTGATATGCACCCATATCACCTTCGATTTCATCTTTTGGAGTAAGTGCAGCTACTGAGTCGATAACAATGACATCAAGTTTTCCTGAACGAACCAAAGACTCAACAATTTCTAGTGCTTGTTCTCCTGTATCTGGCTGAGAAATTAAAAGTTCATCAAGTTTTACTCCAAGCCTGCCTGCATATTGAGGATCCATTGCGTGCTCTGCATCAATAAACGCACAAATTCCTCCAAGCTTTTGGGCTTCTGCGATTACATGAAGAGATAAAGTCGTTTTACCAGAAGATTCTGGGCCAAAAATTTCGATAATTCTTCCTCGGGGAAGTCCTCCAACTCCAAGAGCTTCATCAAGTCCGATTGAACCTGTTGAGATTGCATTTACATCTACTCTTGGTTTATCACCAAGCATCATGATTGCGTCCTCTCCGAATTTACTTTTTATCGCTTTGAGAGTGTCTTCAATACCTGAAGAATTTGTTTTTTTTTCGATTGCCTCACCTTTAGTTTTTTTCTTTCCTAATTTTGCCATTTTATTTTTAATTAATTATTAAATTTTCTTTTCAACACAAGGTTAAATTATATTTCCGACCTTATAATTTTTTCTTGATATTTGAACTTGTTGCTGCGGTTGATGTTGAAGTACTTGAAGCTAAATTTTCTGTAGTTGTCGCAGTGCTTGTCCCAACAAAAGTATTTTTTGAATCTTTTACTAGATAGAGTTGTAATTTTTTTGAAATTTCCTTTCCGTATCTACCTTTTGCGCTAAGGGTAATTATATTATAGCCAGGAAGGAGTACCAAACTCTCATTAAAGTTGCCATTTATATCAGTAAAAATTTGTCTGCCGTCCAAACTGAGGAACGACACATTTTTTGTTGTTCCGACTACAGAAAGAGAACCTAAGCCTTGAAGTGTGTCGCCATCTTTGGGGGAAGTGAGGATAATTTGAGGACCAAAAATCAATTTTTCAGCTTCAAATCCAGCATATATTAGGAAAGACAAAAGAAATATTATGGCAAGTACTATGGCTAATTTACGTCGGGCATTCATTTTGTATTTCTTTGAGGACCGACCTAAAATCTCAAAAAGGTCGGCCACCATTCTCTTTCTAGTTACTTTGCAAATTTCTAATACACAGTTTCTTCTTTTTCCTCCGGTTCAGAAGGGCCTACACCTATGATTTCTCTTGGTCTTGAGCCGTCTGCAGGACCGATCACTCCGCGCTCCTCAAGCATATCCATAAGGCTTGCCGCACGCGAGTACCCAATTCTAAGTTTTCTTTGTATATAAGACGTAGAAGCCTTTTTTGCCTCAATAACGATGGCTCTAGCGTCCTCGTAGAGATCATCCTCATCAACATCTGAAACTGTAGAGCTGTCAAAAATAGGATTTCTACCATCGGTTTCTTCAGGGTGTTTTGGTGTGAGTTCTAGGCCAGGTTCTGGGAGTTCATCTTTATAAGAATCAATCAAATATTTTACAACTTTTTTCACTTCACCTTCTGAAATATAAGGAGACTGAATTCTCGCTGGATCTGGTTTATCTTGGCTAACAAAAAGCATATCTCCTTGCCCAACGAGTTTTTCGGCGCCTGCTTTGTCAATAATTGTTCTTGAATCAATCTGTGAACCTACCTTAAGTGCGATTCGAGTTGGAATGTTTGCCTTGATAAGACCAGTAATAACATTTACCGAAGGTCTTTGTGTTGAAAGTACCAAGTGAATTCCAACAGCTCTAGACATTTGTGCTAGGCGTACAATAGCTGCTTCAAGTTCTCGTGGATATGCATGCATCAAATCAGCCAATTCATCAATAACGATAACTAAGTAAGGCATTGTCTCAGGGACACTACCGTCCTCGCCGTCAGCTTTTTTATTTTTTAAAGCAGGAAGCACAATGTTTTTGTGATAAGAATCAATGTCTCTGACAGATTCTTTTTCTAGGATGTCATAACGGCGATCCATTTCTTTGGCCGCCCACTTGAGAGCCAAAATTGTTTTTTTCGCTTCTGTAATTACGGGAGTTAGAAGATGAGGAATTTTATTATATAGAGTAAGCTCTACTCGCTTTGCATCAACCATAATAAATTTGAGCATATCAGGTGAGTTTCGGTATAGCAGGGAATTGAGGATTGAATGCACAGCAACAGATTTTCCAGAACCAGTAGTTCCAGCAATTAGAAGGTGAGGCATTTTCGCAAGATCGTAGAAAGTTGGCTTGCCAGAGACATCTTTACCAATCGTAACAAGAAGAGGTTTATTTGACTCTTGAAATTCTTTTGAACCGACAAGTGAACCAAGACCAACTATTGTTTTTGAAGTATTCGGTACTTCAATTCCTACGAGTGACTTGCCGGGGATGGGGGCTTCAATTCTAATTGTTTCTGCTGCAAGAGCGAGAGCTAGGTTATCCTGAAGTCCGATAATACGCGAAAGCTTTACACCTTCTGCTGGCTTGAGAGCATACCTTGTGACTGTAGGGCCGATAGTAACTTCATCCATCTCAACATCAATTCCAAAATTTTGCAGAGTTCTTTTTATAATATTTGCATTGGCTTTTATATCTCCTGTTCCAGGTTTTCCAGAATCTAGTTCGAGAAGGGAAATTGGGGGAGGGATGTATGCTCGATTTCTTAAAATAATTGCAGAGCTAAAAAGATTTTCATCCTCATCGTTTTTTGTATTCTTTTTATTCTTTAAATTATCTCTAGATTGCTCAGGTGTAATCTTTTTTTCTTCCTCTGGGATTTGTACGAGAACTTCCTCTGGTACTTTTATATTTTTATCAAAATCTTCATCAGACTTTTCTTTTCTTGAGAATAATCTATCCCACAGCAATCTAATCGCATGTCCTAGGTGAGTATCAAAAATTACAAGAATTGAAATCAAAATTAATGCAAGCAATAGAACACTAGATGTTACTGAATCCAAAAGAGATAAAATTGGTTTTGAAAGTAGTGTTCCGACTGCTCCACCTTTATTCGTAAACCAGATTGCTAAAAGTGTCAGAGATGAAAGAAAAAACAAAAGTCCTCCACCCAATTTATGTATAGAAATTTTCCTCTCCAAATCTTTTAGAAAAGCTATACCAAGCATAATAAGAATTAATGGAATTAAATAATATCCAATACCAAAAAGACTTGAATCAAGAATCGAGTACAATTCTTTTCCGAGCCATCCAGCTTTTCCAAATGCTCCCATTAAAAGAATAAATGATGCAACAAAAAGTAGAATAGCAATAATACTTCTGAAAGTTTCTTCTCTTAAGTCTTTTGGTTTGTCATCTTGTCTTTCGTATTTTCTTTTTGGAGTTCTTTTCTCTATTTTTTCAATATCTTTTTTTGCCATTTTATCCGCACACTAACTTTCATTTTTCGCTAGTGTATCTTTTAATCTAGATAATAATTGTCTTCGCGCTTGTCCTCTTAATTTTAACATTTTTTCTCTCCTACGCGCATCTGATTCTATTTCGTAAGCTTCATAATAAATTAATTTATAAGGCATCTTACGTTCCGTAGATTCTACTCTTCCTTTATTATGTTCTATTAATCTATTTTTTAAATCATTCGTTGAACCAATGTATAGTTCATCATATTTTTTACTTCTTATTAAATAAACATAGAACATAATGAAATGAAAGTTAGTGTGCGGATGAATTTAAATTTTATTAGTTATTTGTATGCAAATAATATCATAAAAAAGTATAAAATTATCTTGAAAAATATAAGAAAACCCAGCACATTCTTTTTATATAAAAAGAATGTGCTGGGTTGACTTTTATCTAGTCTTTTATACTATTACCGATGTCTTAGACACTATTTTTATAAGAGACAAACACATGGAAGATAACGGACAAATAAATAAAGTAGAAGAGCCTATCCTAAAGGACATATTCTCAAATAGCCCTTTAAATTTATATATATTTAAAAAGACAAATAAGCTTTCAGTTGCGTCATATCTTTTGACCGAACACATTAAGGACATAGAGCCTTTAAAGTGGAGCATTCGAAAAGCTGCTGTTCAGATGGTAGAAGGAGTTGTGTCCTTTAAGGGTCTCAATAAGACAGAGGTTTCATCTTTACTTTTATCTTTAAAATCATATTTTGAAACAGCGGTTTTAGTTAAATTAATTTCAAGTAGTAACGGTGAAATTCTTGTTTCTGAGATCAATAAACTAGCTCTGGAAATAAACAACTTTAATTCTCCAAAAGATACAGAAAAAGAGTTGAATCAGAATTTTTTTGCAGTAGAAAAGCCAGCTCTTATTCCAGCGGAAGATCTAATAGAAAATCTAAAAAAAGACATCTCTGTCTTTAACAGAAAGGATGATAAAGGACATCAAATTTATAAAGGACAAGTACAAGTTGATAGGAGTAAGTCTTTGAAAAACGACGAAGAGGATAAAAGACAGAGGCGTCAAAAAATCCTATCAATTATAAAGCAGAAGAAGGAGGTGACTATAAAGGACATTAGTTCAAATATCAAAAACTGCAGCGAGAAAACGATTCAAAGAGAACTCAATTCGCTTCTATTTGAAAAGGTAATCAAAAAGACAGGGGAGAGGCGCTGGAGCAAATATTTGCTAGCTTAGGTATTTAAAGGACCGACCTTAAATCTTCAAAAAGATCGGCCTTTTGCTTTTCTTCTTTGAGAGTGTCGTAAAAACAAACCAGGAGGTGAGTCCTCCTCTTGAGAGGCCTCTCCTCTCGGTTTGTTTTTTATTTCCCTAAAATTATATGGCTAAGGCTGTTTCATTGACTTTTAGCTTAAAAACGGTTAATATATATGCGTGGTTTACGTCTCTGTTTAGGAGGTTTTCCACATATCAAAGTTGATATGCTTGTACTAAGGTAATATAATTTCAAGCAAGGAAAACTTATCGTTTTCCTCGTTACCGTAAAGACTCAAGATATCGACCGAAAAGCCACGAACTTTGACAACAAAATAGCCCATATTTCCTATCCCTTCGCTGTCAGTTTAACGAAAGAAATTCAGTCCAAATTATGTCAACTAAACTGTATTTAAGTCGAAACAAAAATACAGGGTAGTTATAAAAGTGTTTCAATAGTGTTTAGATTTTGTGAAATAAAATTCGCAAAATTTAAATGCTTGAAAGCGTAGAAAATTTTTTAAGGAATTAAAAAATTTTCTACAACCGGCCTAAGAAAAAAATTGTCGATTCAAATTTTTTTTGACGCCGTTAAAAGAAATTCGGTGAGCTTCCACATTATTAAATTATTATAAAATTATTCCGACGAGTGAGAGACGACGCGCAAAAATTTATTTTTGCATGGCGTCCGAGCGAAGTCGGGACAAGGGGTTAATCGCCTTTTGGGAAGCAAACCAGTTAATTAAATTAAATATGAATAAATTCACAAAGACAATCGCAGGAGTCCTAGGATTCGCAGTTGTTCTTTCTTTGGTTGTAGTTGCAACAGCAGCTCCAGCAAAGGCAGATACAATTTCTGATCTTCAGGCTCAAATCGCTTCACTTACAGCACAGCTTTCAAAGCTTTCTGGAAGTACAGTAACAACAACATCAGGATCTTTTAACACTAACCTAACAGTTGGTTCAAAAGGAGCAGATGTAGTTGCACTTCAGAACTTCCTTATCAAAGGAGGATATGCAATTGCAGCTGGAGCAACAGGAAACTTTGGTCCACAGACTAAAGCAGCTCTTGCAGCTTACCAAGCAGCAAACGCAATCACACCAGCAGCTGGATATTTTGGCCCTATCACAAGAGCTAAAGTAAACGCAGCTGCAGGTTCAACAACAGTTGGAACAGGATCAACAGGATCAACTTCAACAGGTTCAACAGCTGGAGTATCACCTTCAACAAACGAAGGAATTCTTACAGCAACAGCTGGTCCTATCTCAAACTCAGTTTTGAACGTAGGTCAGCAGAAAGCTCCAATCATGACAGTTAGAATTAATGAACAAAATTCAGACATCGCTATTCAGAGAATTCAACTTAATCTTGGAACAAACACAAACATCTACAACAAAGTATTCCAGAACCTATATGCAATTGATGCATCAACAGGAAACGTTCTAGCAACTGTTCCTCTAAACTCATCAACTGTTGTACAGAGTGGAAGTAACTACATCACAAATATTTCTATCCCTAACTTTGTAGTTAAGGCTGGAACATATAAGGACATCACAATTGCAGCTGATATCTTCTCATCAATTGATTCTGTATACAGAACAGGAGGTGGACAAGCTATCAACCCTACAATCAGTGTTAATGACAGTGGTGTAAGAGGAGTTGACGGAACAGGAACAGATCAATACTCAAGTGGAGTAATCACTGGTCCAACACTTACAATCAACGCAAGTCTTGTTGACAATTCAATTGCTAACATTTCTCTTGATTCATCATCACCATCACAGAGTCAGGTTGCTGTTACTGACACAACAAACGGTCAGTACTTGAAGCTTCCAGTATTGGTTTTTGATCTTAACGCTCAAAACGATGCTGTTCACCTTCATAACCTAGCAATTAACGTTGCAACTTCAGGAACACAAGGAACTGTAACTGCAGCTTACTTGTACCAAGGTTCAACTCAAGTTGCTTCAGCTGCTGTTTCAGGAGGTGTTGCTACATTCAGTAACATCACAGATGGAACTCAAGGAGCATTGGTTGCTGTAAACTCAACTCTGCCTTACACAGTTAAGGTAGATGCAACAGGAGTTCTTACAGGTTACTTAAACGTAACAGCATCATTCACAACTTCAGGAACAACAATCTACAACTCACAAGATGGTAACGTTGCACAGGTCAATGGATCTGCAACAGGTTACGCTCAAAAAGTTGTTGGATTAGGTCTACAAGTTGCTCTAAGTTCAGCAAACTTGGTTAAGACAGTTGGTCCTTCAGACACATCAGGTAATGCAACTACAACTTACTCAGGTACATTCAACTTGAATCTATCTGCAGTAGGAACAGATGCAACATTTGGTTTGCTTTCATCTTCAACACCTTCATTTGCAACATCTACATCATTTGTAACTGTTTACGCAAACGGTGCTAAAGACACAACAACAAACTACTTGTTAACTGTAAACTACAGTCAGCCAACAGGTACAACTTTGTCTGGTGACAGTAAGAGCTTTACTCTAGGCAGAAACAATAGTGTTACAATCCCAGTTACTTACACATTTGCTGTAAAGAACCCAGGAGTAAACACTTACGCTGTCCAGCTTGAAGGTCTAACAGCTAACGTATCAAGTGGAGCTTCAACAATTAACTTCTTTGCTGATCTACCAGCTTGGAGAACAAACGTTCAGTAATCACTTGTTATTGCTCTCTTAACTTCGAGTTGAGTTAGCAAAGCTAAACAAAAGCCGCCCGTAAGGGCGGCTTTTGTGTTTATTTTCAAGCACCAAACTTTAAAATAACACAGTATATATTAGTGATGAATATGAAATTGAATCCAAAGAAAATTCTTTTTTTTAGTTTTCTTTTTTTAATAGGTATAGTTTTTGGAATTTTTCTTGATAAATTTTTTTTGAACAGACAAGAAATTTCTACCGATTTTCACAGTGTCCAACTTTCTGATCCTAATTACAAACTGATTTCTCCTCTTTTACTTTCGGGTATTTCAGTGCAGGGAGATACACAAGAGTTCAAAGATATTGAAAGTAAGTTGAGATCTCAGACAGGTAACCTTCTTAAGATCCCTGGTATGCAAGATATATCTCTTTATTTTAAAGATTTAAATAGCGGTCTTTGGGCAGGTATTGGCCAAGATACTGGATATGATCCAGCAAGTCTTTTGAAGGTGCCAATTATGATCGCTTGGTTTAAAAAAGAACAAGATAACCCGGGAGTATTGTCTCAGAAACTCGTCTGGATCGGTTCTCCTTATGACGATAAAGGTCTAGATTTTTATAGTTTACATCCGGGACAATCTTATACAGTGGACGAACTTGTTAATTTAATGATTACAAAATCTGATAATGACGCAAAGGATTTACTGCTATCTAATCTAGATTCTCAGACAGTAAACACAGTTTTTACAGATCTAGGTATTAAAGATTGGGGAGATACCTCTAGTTCGTCTACAAAAATTTCTCCAGCAGCGTATTCAAGATTTTTAAGAGTTCTTTATAATGCAACATATCTAAACCGTGATTTATCGGAAAGGGCTTTAGAGTTACTTAGTTCTACTGATTTCAATAGTGGGATAGTGGCGGGTATTTCATCGAATATTAAAGTTGCCCACAAATTCGGACAATATACAACTAATGATCCTACAAGTCCGATAGAGTTACATGATTGTGGTATTGTTTATCTTCCCCAAAAACCTTATTTATTGTGTGTTATGACTAAAGGTGCAACTGATATTGTTAATCTAGAGGCCGTAATAAAAAATATTTCATTAACTGTTTTTAATGAAGTAAATAAAAATTCTTAGAAAAAGTTGTAAATTCCGAACTCTCAGGAACGCTCTGGTCTGTTCACAATTCTTAAAAAATAACTATTTACGCGTAAGATTTATCTTTTTATTTATTGGTATCTTTTGAATTTGCGTATTACTGAATGAGATTTGTTGTATAATATTAGTTGTTACTAGAGCTAACTTGAATTCATGGAACTTATATGAAAAATATTAAATTAAATTTTTTTATACTTATCACAATTGTAATTGTTTTCGGAACCACAAATTTAATCAAAGCGGCATCTGTTCCTAGTTTATCTCTTAATCCAACTGTAGGTTCGAGTGTTGTTCAGGTTACAGTGATTGGTGGTGATCCAAATGCTTCGGCCGTTCTGTATTATCCCTCAAACTCTGTAATGGAATCGGTCTATATTGGAACAACTAATGGTTCTGGAAACCTAAATACGACAGTTGATTCAGCAGGTTATGGAATCACAGTGGGTACACAAGTTCATGTTGAAGTTAATAAGCAAGCCTCACAAGCATTAACTTGGCCTAATTATCTAAGTTCTGGTAGCTTACCGTTAAGTCAAACAAGTTTGACTTTGTCTGTTGGACAGAATGCCTCTATTGCGGCTTCAGTTAGCGCGAGCTTAACAATCACTAATAACACTAATTCTTCTGTTTCAAGCGCAACAATTTCAGGTAACAATATTAATGTTTCCGCTGTTAATCTTGGCTTAGATCAGATAACTGTTTGTGCAACAAACCTTGGTTGCAACAATATCAGTGTAACTGTGGTTTCGTCAGGTTCATCTTTACCCGCTAGTATTTACTTGAGCCAAAATAGTATAAGTCTAACCTCAGGGCAAAATCAAACAATTTCATTAAGCGGTTCAGGAAATTACTCCATTTCACTTAACTCTAATCCAGGTATTGCTTCGGCAAGTGTAAGTGGTAATAACTTGAATGTTAGTGCTTTATCTGTAGGTAGTACAAGTATTAATATTTGTGCTTCCGGTAGTAATGGTGCTAGTACTTGTACAGGACTCCAAGTTACTGTTACTAAACCAATAACCCAAATCGCAACAACAACCGAACCAATTGTATCCTTTAGCCAAAGCGAAGTAACTCTATCAGTAGGGCAAAGCCAAACTGTTACAATTTATGGTTCAGCTCCTTATTCTATAACTAACAATACTAATCAAGATTCAGTTACTGCAAGCATTACTGGTGGAAATAATAGTAATACGATTGACCTTCATGGAGCTGCTACGGGCGGAGCGAATATTACAGTTTGTCAATTTGGGACTACGGTGTGTGCAAACCTTTACGTATATGTTCCAGTACAAGGAACTACAGTTGCTCAATCAACAACACCACCAACAATTTCCTCACTTTCAATTACTTCAGCTAATAACAACGGGAGCATAATGAGTGTGGGAAATAATCTGACAATTACATTCAGCACTAATCAGATAGTGAGTACCCCAACAGTCACGATAGGGGGCTCGTCGGTTAAAGTAAGTGGTAATGGTAGTGGTCCATATAGTGCTTCATACACAATAACTGGAAATGAAACCAAACCCCTTAAGTTTGTAGTTGATTTCAATAATACAGCTGGTAGTGGTGGGCAAGTATCTTTCTCTCTTACTAGTCCGACAATTTCTACTGTTACGGGAACTAATTCAATTAGTAGTCATTATGTTTTTTCTAAACTACTGACTCTTGGTACGACTAGTAAAGATGTGACTGAACTACAAAAACTTTTGACAAAACTTGGTTTCTATAATGCCTCAGCCACCGGATATTTTGGTCCAAAAACGCAAACAGCTGTTAAGGCCTTTCAGAAAGCTCATAGTCTTTCACAAGTTGGATCTGTTGGCCCTGCAACCAGAGCTATATTAAACAAGTCTTAGAATTCCCAAGGACCGACCTATGGTACTTTATCCACAGGTACTAAGAAATAATTTATTTTTTTCTGATAATATGTAGATAATTATTTTTGGTAAGCATTTATCAAAGTAATGAGATCAGAGTACAAAATCCACCCAAGCGGTGGATTTTGTGTGATTACCCAAGGACCGACCTATGGTACTTTATCCACAGGTAATATTTTTTTTATGTTAATATTTTAAATATGCAAAGATCGGAAACTTTTTGTGTAGGAGAGTATTATCACATCTATAATCGAGGTGTTGATAAAAGAATAATTTTCAACACTGAGCAAGATAAAAAACGTTTTCAACGTTGTTTGTATTTTTGCAATGGAGAAGAAAATGTAATATATGACGACGTTAAAAAACAAGCTCTTTTTAGAATTGATAAGGGAAATGATTTGGTTTCTATTGGTGCGTATTGTTTAATGGATAATCACTTCCATATTCTTGTTAGAGAAAACGTCGAAGAAGGTATCTCAAAATTTATGAAAAAATTGATGACTTCTTATTCAATGTATTTTAATAAATTGAATAATAGGACGGGTTGCCTTTTTGAAAACAGATTTAAATCAAAACACGTCGACAACGACAGATACTTGAAATATTTATTTGCATATATACATTTAAATCCTGCAAAATTGATTGACAAGGATTGGAAAAATAATATTCAGAATAAAGAAAAAATTTTCCAACATTTAAACAATTATAAGTACTCAAGTTTTTTTGATTATCAAGATAATTTAAGAGAACTAGGTGTGATTCTTACAAAGAAACATTTCCCGGAATATTTTTTCAGTAAAAAAGAACATCAAGATTTTATTCTGGATTGGTTGGATGTTCGTCCTGAAGAAGGGTGGGGTGTGGATAAACTACCATAGGTCGGTCCTTGGGTAGTTTATCAACATAGGGGGGATTGAAAAAAGAAAAAGATTTTAATACAATTTTTGTTATTCAGATCGGGTGCTAAAATCGGAAATCAAAATACCTCAAGTAAAGGCTCTCTTTGGCAGATCGGAGCAAGGGGAGTCTTTTCTCGAGATATTTAAAACGAGAAAAGATTAGAAAACTAAGATCGGAAAATGAAATCAAAAGCACTTTGTGTACTTTTTTTTGGGGCATTATTTTTTATTGCGAACTTTTCTCTTGCAGCAACTGCAAATATTTCCAGTTTGGTTTTTACTACAGAACCCCAAATTATTAAACCTGGAGATATATCAAAAGATATAACTGTCCAAACTCAAAATTCTTCTGGCACGGCCGAAAAAGTTGACGAGACAAACGATACAACTTTTACAAGTTCTTCTCCTACAGGTCAATTTTTAAACTCATCAGGTAACGCTGTCTCGACCACAATGAGTAAAAATACTTCAAGTCGAACTTTTTATTACAAAGATAGTACTGAGGGGACTTATACGCTATTTGTTTCAGTGAAAGGACGAGATACTGGAAAGACTTTTTCTGCAACACAGCAAATAACTATTTCATCTAATACTTCTAGTGGAAATCTTGATACAGGAAACGGGACTTCTACAAGCGCAACTTCAACTACCTCGACCACAACAGCTACATCTAGCGACTCCACGACTTTTTCTGGTTCAGATATAAATACATCCGGTTCTGGTGTGTATTCATATTCAAGCGGTACGCCTTTGTCACAGTTCTCAGAAAATGATTTCGATTTGAAAGCTTATGCAGGGAGAGATAGGGTAGCTTTTATAAACAGTCCTGCAAAATTTATTGCACAAATTAAAACTACAAATTCTACTGGAAATTTAAGTTATTCATGGTCTTTTGGGGACGGGTCATTATCAAACAGCAAAGAAGTTGAACATTATTATGCTTATCCAGGAATTTACAATGTGGTTTTAAATGTTTCAAATGGAGTAAATGATGCAGTTTCTAGTGCTAAAGTTGAAGTTCTTGAACCAAATATCTCGATAACTAACTCTCAAAATCCTGGTAATAATTTCGTTGAAATTACAAATAATTCTAATAGAGAAGTTAATCTTGCAGGTTATAGGATTATATATGGTGCCAAAAATTTTCTGATTGCCCAGGATACAATCTTGAGTGCAAATTCAAATATAAAAATTCCTTTACAAATTTCAGGGCAAGAAAAAATTTCATTTACTTATCCGAATGGTACAAATTTGGTTGATACTATTTCAGACGGAGAAAAAGAAAAGGAAATTTCATATATAAAATCACAAATAGATACGATTAAAAACAAAATTGCTGAATTAAAGACAACTGAATCAATTGCGCCAGTCTCTGAAACCCAAAACATTACAAAAGAAGACCAAATTAAAATTGCAGAAGATGCAAGGACTCACCTTGACGTTCCTAAAGATGAAAGTGTGCAAGTTGAAGAAAATTCGCAAGCGTCAAATTCTTCTACTACAGAATCTACAATAAATAAAAATCAGAATTTTATTGAAAGTCTTTTAGCGGCTCCAAAGAAAATATTTGATTTCATAAAATGGTAGGTACTAAGCTGAAAAATAATTTTTCTCTCAAAAAATTATTTTTCAGCTTTTTCATTTTCTTTCTCTTATTCTCTCTGCCAAAATTTGTCTGGGCAAATGTCACAATTAATAATGATTTAGATATAAAAAAAGACACAATCTGGAATAAAGATCAGGGACAATATTTAATCTCTGGAGATATTTCAATTGAAAAAGGAGTTACTCTAAAAATAGAGGCAGGTACAGAGATTCAATTTCAAAATAACAGAGCAATATATTTGTTTGGCGGGAATCTAGATATCGAAGGTGGCGAATCAGAGAAAGTCAGTATAGATACAATTTTAGGTAAGCATTGGAACCTATATAATTTTGGCGGAAAAATGAATATAAATGATGCCATTTTTTCAGATCTATTTAGCATTTATGTAAATACACAAGGTTATGTGGATATAAAATCTTCAGATATTTCCTCAATTTATGCACTCGATCTTTTTGATAGTAGTTTTTTATCAATAGATGGTGGTAGTTTGTCTGCGAGTAAAGATTCAGCTATTTATGCCACTGATTCGTCAAAAGTTTACCTATCAAGCACTGAGATTTCATCTTTATGCTCATACGAAACGATTTCTATAAATCAAGGATCAGATTTGCATATGAATAGTGTGGTTATGGATTACTCAATCGGATCTAAAAGTTTATTAATTAACGATGGTACTGTAGATATTCTAGGCTCACAATTTGAAGGAGGACTGAAAGATGGAATTGTTATATATCAAGGTGATTCATCTTTAAATATTGCTTACAGTAGCATTTTAAATTTTAAAGATTCGGCTGTTAAAAATTACTACGCTAATGTTTCAATAAAAGAGTCAGATTTTTTTGGAAATGGAACAGCTTTTACTTTTTATCCAACTACAACAGGTAAATTCACTGCTTCTAAAAATAACATAGAAGGAAATACTTCAGGAGTATATTTTAGCACTTACATGAATATTACTGATAATTTTGATGTCAGAAATAATTTTTGGGGAGATGCTTCTGGCCCTTACGATAAAGGTAATAACAGTAATCCGACCTCACCATCAAAAGGAAATCCTAATGGGCAAGGTGATTCTGTAAGTGGCTTTGCAAATATAATTTCAAATTATACCCCTTGGCTTACAACACCGGCTTCACATGTAATACATAATCCCGTAATAATAATTCCAGGAATTTTGAGTAGTTATTTAGATAAAGCGGATGGGACAGAGGTATGGCCAAATTTGAGCAAGGCTTTGGTTCCCGGAAGTGATACCTATCTCGACGATTTAATTTTGAGTCCTGATGGAAAAACAAGTAGTACAACAATAAATACACCTGACATAATGAGGGAAACAAAAATACCATTACTTTTTGACGTAGATTTTTTTCAAGGTTTGATTACGAAATTAAAGGAACAATACGCAGAAGGTGAGGATTTATTTGTCTTTCCATACGATTGGAGGTTAGATGTTGATTCTGTAGCACAAGAAAAACTCAGTCTTTTTGTTGAAAATATTTTAGAACAAACTGGCTCTGAAAAAGTTGATATTGTCGCCCATAGTATGGGTGGATTAGTCACAAAATCTTATATAAAAAATTTTGGAGCAGATAAAATTGGAAAATTTATTGACATTGCTACACCTCATCTGGGTTCTCCTGACTCATTAAAAATACTTTCTTATGGTGATGATTTGGGAGTTAATTTTTTAGGAATACTAGGGCTAAATTCTGAAGAAGTCAAAAAAATTTCACAAAATTTTCCTTCGGTTTATGAACTTCTTCCCAGTGAAAAATACTTCGATTCAATAGATTCTGATTATAAATATTATTTTGATGACCTTGGAGATACAGATAAAAATGGTGTTAAAGGTAGGTTGAATTTTTCAGAGACTATGGATTTTCTTAAAAATTCTGGAAGAAATTCTACTTTAATAGATGAAGCAAAGGAATTTCAAGAGGGGATTGCCGATGTTGATCCAGAAACAAATGGGATAGAAACAATAAATATTGTTGGATGTGGTACTCCTACAATAGGAAAAATTTATACATTAGACAAAAAGAATAGCAAAAATGAGTATGCACTAGGCTACATAAATGGAGACGGTACAGTCCCGCTCCAGAGTGCAGAAGCTTTAAATGCCGAGAAGACTTACTATATTTCTGGTGGGATTGCTCATGGTACGATGCCAAGTTCTCAAGGTGTAAAAGATCTCATTTCCTCAATACTTTTTGGTAAAGATGTAATTACTGATAAAAATGTCAATACAACAAAATCAAATTGCAAATTACCAAACGGTAAGTACGTTAGTGTTCACAGTCCTATAAAGATAGATGTATATGACCAAGTAGGTAATCATACTGGGCCAAATGCATCTGGAGATATAGAGCAAAATATTCCTGGAGTTATTTATGACACAATCGAAGATAACAAATTTGTTTTTGTTCCTGATGACGAAAATTACAAAATTAATCTTCAGGCGACAGATTTGGGCTCATTTTCAATTGATATTAAAACTGAAAAAGATGACGTAGATCATTTCGATTATTTCAATGACATTCCAATAAATAATGTAAGTCTCTCTGGTAGTATAGATCTATCTTCATCAACCCCAACTCTTGTAATAAAAAAAGATGTTGGTTCGGATAATACTACTTTATTACCTGACGTTAGTTCTGATGTAGATCTATACGAACAAGGAAAAGATGTACAAACTCAAAATATATCTTCTGAAGTATCTTTACCTCCAGTTTTAAATTCAGCAAAACATCATTCTGGAAGTATTCATAATAGCAACCTACCAATACTTGTTACTAAAACAATAACTATTTCAGTTTTGACACCAAATTCTTATCCCGCAAAAATTTTAACGTCAGCAAAAATGAAAGATACAAAAATTTTTGCACAAAATGAACCTAAAGTGTTTGAAAAAAACATGACAAATGACACAAAAGAATCAAATTTTGCTGGAGCTTTAGGTGCTTTTAGGAAATTAAGTCGATGGAGTTTCTTTGAAAAATTATTGAATTATAAGAACAATACCTGGAATTTTTTTACAAAAATATTCCACTTAACAAAATAATAGTAAATTAATTATATGAAAATATTTCTCAACATGGTTAGACTTATTGCAAATCTCTTAATTTCCTTCATAATTCTTTATTTTGTATTGCTAAAATTTGGAGATGATAATTTTACAAATTATATTTTTTTTGTAATACCAATTTTCATTGCAATTAGCATTTATTTCATTGATAAAAAAATTACAGGAAATTCAAGAAAAAGTATCTACTATGTATCGGTGGTTTCGTATTTTATAATTTCTTTTTTAATTTTTGTGTATGCTATTTCACAAATCACAATAAACTTTATGTAGAAAATATCAGTAGCAGAATATACCTGTGGATAAGCACCTATAGGTCGGTCCTTGGGTTATCCACAGGGGAGGGGTTGCAGGTGAACCAGAGTTCACCTATACTATTATCCATGAGCAGGACTAGATTAATAGGAGAAATAGAAAAGGAAATCGAAAGATTGAATAATAAGATTGATCTTAGGATTATTAAGGGTTTGCCTTATTTTAAGGAGGCTAGAAGGCATAGATTTCTTGTGGCACAACTTTCAAACCTAACAAGGACAGAAGCTCCAGTGGCTATTAAAACAATAATAAAAGCAAAAAGAAATTGGTTAGAGAGAGCTGGTAGTTTAGTAACAATGTTTCTTTTTTAAAACTAAAATTATGAACTTTTTAAGCACAAAGATTTTGAATAGAAAAATAAAATATTATAGAGGAAATATTCCTTTGCTTCGCAAGCGAGTAAAAATTAATTTCTTTCCCAGTATTTTTGTTGACGTTTATTTTTAAAATAATCTAATGGAAAATTACAAAGACCGAATAATCTCTTTTTATAAAAAACATCGCAGGATGCCGGGGTATAAAGAGATAATGAACCTAACAGGGTTTAAATCTAAGAATGCTGTTTTTAAATTGATTAACCATCTTGTAGATGCAGGGATTGTGAGTAAGGATTCACAGGGGAAAATAATTCCAAGTAGGTCTTTGGACGAGATTCCAATGCTAGGGCTTGTAGAGGCAGGTTTTCCTTCATCTGTGGAGGAAGAAATGACAGACACAATAAGTATTGATAATTATTTAATTGAAAACAAAGAATCAACCTATATGCTCGAAGTGAAAGGGGAGTCGATGATTGATGCTGGAATTCACGAAGGAGATTTGGTAATTGTCGAAAGAAATAGAAATCCAAAAGTAGGGGACATTGTGATTGCCGAAGTGGATGGTGGTTGGACTATGAAATATTTCAGAAAGGATGGAGATAAAGTTTATTTAGAACCAGCAAACAAAAAATTTAAAAATATTTATCCAGAACACGAGTTAAATATTGCGGCTGTTGTGAAGGGTGTGGTTAGAAAATACTAAATTTAAATACTTGTAATTTTGTGAGTGTAAAGACGGCTCTATGGGTAAGCACTATATTACTCATTAACAAAACACATATGTTACTTTTTCTAATTCTTGGATTGATTATAGGAGCGGGAGCAATTATTTTTGCATTACAAAATGTGAGCATTATCACTGTTACTTTTTTCTCTTGGCAATTGCAAGGATCTCTTTCTTTGATATTGCTACTTGCGATTGCGACAGGTGTTCTAGTTTGTATTTTGGTTAGTATTCCTGAAGTTATCAGAACTAATATAAATTTTTCTGTTTTAAAGAAAATAAACAAAAAACTTGAAGATGAGAACGCGAGTTACAAAAGAATAGTTGGGGATGTGGCAAGGGTTTCTCAGACAAAGTTTGTTGAAACTACGAGTTCAGCAACAACTTCCTCTGAATAAGTGAATACCTGTGGATGACTTTATTTTGAAGTGCTGTGGATAAACACCTATAGGTCGGTCCTTGGGTATTGGGGTTTTTGAATTTGAATAAAAAAATCCGGATGGCGGTCCGGAGGGTTTTTAAAGGTGCTGTTACGCAGCCAAAGCTATTTTGGACTTGTATTTGCTGCGTTCGAGTTTTTTTACTGCTGCCTTAGCTCTTAGAAGCCAGGGTTGGAGATAAGGTATGGAAATTTTTGGCCTGCCAGACGTTTCCACGAATTCGACGATGACCTTCTTTGGTCTTGTTTTGTTGATAATCTGATTCCTTTCCAACACAGTAATACCTCTTCCTTTGACGTTGTGCCAAAAAATATCGGTAACATCGATTGGGACTTTTTCCCCTTGGTGTAGCACATGTAGGATGTAACTCCGTGATTTGGATTTACCGATTGTTCCGGAAGAGATTCCGACGATTGCTTCGAATCCTATGACTTTCGCCAAAGGGTTATTTTTTGTTGGTTTTGACATGATAGTGTGAAGTTGCTCTTTTTCTACATTAGCTTAATAGGGTATTTTGTCAATTTTTGCTCAAAGATTGGTCAATGTTGTATGATGGTGAGGTAATCTAAAAAGTTTCGTCTAAGATTTAATGATAATAATATTTTATATATGGAAATAAAAAATAAAACTTTAAAAAACGGTTTCAGTATCCCAGAATTTGGGATTGGGACGTGGCAAATGGGAGGGCGTTATGAGAGAGATATTTCAAATGACGATGCTTCAGATATTCAGGCTATTAAAGATGCGATTGAAATGGGTGTAACACATATTGATACTGCGGAGATATATGCAGGAGGACACACAGAAGAAATAATTGGAGAGGCCATTAAAAGTGGAAATATTGATAGAAAAAAACTTTTTATTACATCAAAAGTTTCAGGAGATGATTTGAGTTACGACGGAATAATTAATTCTTGCACAGCAAGCTTAAAAAGATTGGGAACTGATTATTTGGATTTATATTTACTACATTGGTATGCGGAAAATTTTCCACTCGAAAAATCAATCCAAGCATTGAATGACTTAAAAAATCAAGGATTAATAAAAAATATCGGTGTGTCGAATTTTGGTTTGGAGCACCTGAAAGATGCTGTGAGATTTAGTAAAGCTCCGATTGTTTGTAATCAGGTGCATTACAATCTTAGGGTAAGAGAAGTTGTGTATGCTGGAGTTTTAAAGTTTTGTAAAGAAAACGATATTATGATTGTGGCTTATAGACCACTTGATAAAGGGGCGATAATACAACCAATTACACAGATACTTGATGATATGTCTAAAAAATATAATAAAACTCCCGCCCAAGTTGCTATTAATTGGCTGATTTCGCAGGAAAATGTTGTAACGATTGTGAAGAGTAGAGACAGAAAACATCTTGAAGAAAATCTTGGAGGAATAGGCTGGCAGATGGCACCGGAAGATATAGAAAAATTGGATTTAGAATTTCCTAGTCAGGTGATGGTTTCTGATGTTGTGCCACTTGAATAATAACAATATTTTTTAAGCAGAATTGACTTTTTTGCCTAAAAAAGTAGACTATATTTACAAGGCCAAAGACAAGAGGCAGTTCGTTAAATGGACAGAGGACCTCTCGAGGCGGTATTAGCTTCTAGTTATAGATCTTCGGGTTTATAACAAAATAAGTGAAATCCAAATCAGCCTTAATTAACAGGTCGATTTTATTTGTATAAAAAATACAAAACATGCCAGTATCAAAACAACAGAAGAAAGAATCTTTAGCGAGAGTTTCTTCTGGATTAGATAATGCCGAAACTGTAGTCTTTGCTAATTTTAAAGGGCTTACAGTTGGTGAGACAACTGAACTAAGAAAAGGACTTCGAGAGAATAACATTTCTTATACGGTTGCAAAGAAAACTCTCATCAGAAAAGCATTAGGAGAGAAAGGCTACAAAGGAGAAATTCCAGAACTTACTGGAGAGCTTGCTATTGCTTGGAGTAAAGATCAAATTGCTCCTGCAAAAAGTATTGCTGAATTCCAAAAGAAATTTGATAAAAGAATTTCAATTCTTGGAGGAGTTTTTGAAGGAGAATACAAAGGGAAGGAAGTTATGCTTTCAATAGCAGCTATTCCATCTAGAGAAGTTCTACTTTCACAAATTGCATATCTTCTTAAGAGTCCAATTCAGGCACTTGCAATTGCAGTTTCTGAAGTAGCAAAGAAAAAAGCTTAGTATTAATTATTATTAAATTTAAATTAAAAAAAATATGTCAAAATTTGATTCATTTCTAACTGAACTCGAAGGAGCATCAGTTCTAGAACTAAACGAGCTTGTAAAAGCTATTGAAGAAAAATTCGGAGTTTCTGCAGCTGCGGTTTCAGCTGCTCCAGCAGCAGCAGGGCCAGCAGAAGAAGAAAGAGCATCTTTCAACGTTGAGTTGACTGAGGCTGGTCCAAACAAGATTGCTGTTATTAAGATTGTTAAGGAAGTTCTTGCTCTTGGTCTTGCAGAAGCGAAGGGTGCAGTTGATTCTGCTCCTAAGGTTCTAAAGGAAGGGGTAAAGAAAGAAGAGGCTGAAAAGATGAAGAAAGATCTTGAGGCTGCTGGGGCAAAAGTCACGTTAAAGTAAAGTGACTTTTGAGGCGGGGTCGCGCAAAATCCTAGCAAGGATTTATGCGTGACAAGGTTACTCTTAAGTAATATCTAGTAAATATAGGTTTAAAAGTCCCGCGCTCTGCGCGGGACTTTTTGTACCTGTGGATAAACACCTATAGGTCGGTCCTTGGGGTTTGAGGTCCTTGGGGTTTGAAATATTCGCAATTCAACCTTGGGTTTAAAGGAGGTTTTTTATGCTAAAATAAAAAGATGATAGACAAACTTTTTGGTAGCGCGCTTCGGCTAAAACTTATGAAGTTTTTTGTGTTTAATCCTGCCCAGGTTTTTGACGTGAAAATAATTGCTAGAAAAGTGGAAGCAAGACTTCCTGCGGTGAAAAAAGAAATCAGAATTTTACTCGCTGCAAAATTAATCAAAGTAAAAGTTTATAAAAACGAAAAAGGTAGAAAACAAAAAGGTGTTATTTTGGATAATAATTTTGGACATGTAGAAGCACTAAAAGAATTTTTGATGAAGGTTTCACCTTTAAGTGAGACTCAAATTTCAGACAAGCTTTCAAAAGCTGGACGGCTAAAGTTTGCGACTCTTTCTGGGGTGTTTATAAATAATCCAGATTGTAGAGTAGATCTTTTAATCGTCGGGGATAAACTTAAAAAGAATGTTTTAAGTAGAGTTATTTCAAATTTTGAATCAGAACTTGGTTCAGAAATTAAGTATGCTTTTTTTGAAACAGCAGATTTTGAGTACAGAAGATCTTTTGGAGACAAATTGGTGCGGGATATTCTTGAATATCCACATAAAATCATTATAGATAAGCTGGGGATTAGTGAATAACCAAATTTTCTCTTTTCGAGATATAATATAGGGCGTAACTAAGGTCGCTTTGTTATTAGCTTATTATTAATTATTAATAAATAAAATTATGATTCTTCAGGATTCAGCGCAGTTGTTAGGAGATTCTTTTGTGAATCTCTGGTATGGCATTATCGCCTTTATACCAAATCTTATTATCGCAGTTATTATCTTTGTTGTCGGATGGATTGTTGGAGCTCTAATCGGAAGTGCTGTTGATAGTCTTTTCAAAGCAGCAAAAGTTGACCATGTTCTTAGAAGGACAGGAGTAGATTCTGCTCTTTCTCGCGCAGGATTAAGTCTAAATACTGGAAAATTTGTTGGTGCCCTTGTTAAGTGGTTTATCGTTGTTGCATTTTTGATTGCATCATTCAACGTTCTTCATCTTTCAGAGGTTAATGATTTTCTAAGAATTGTCGTTATTGGGTATCTTCCACAAGTAATTGCTTCTGTACTGATTCTTCTTGTTACAGTTGTTGTTGCAGATGTTCTTGGAAGAATTGTTACAACTTCAGCAAAAGCAGCAGAAGTAAAATCAGCAAACTTTCTTGGGGTAATTTCAAGATGGGTGATTTATGTCATTGGTGTTCTTGCCGCTATTTCACAGCTTGGAATCGCACAGCAAATCATCCAGACTGTTTTTACAGGAGTGGTTGTTGCAGTTTCTATAGCAATCGGTCTTGCTTTCGGTCTTGGAGGACAGCAGGCAGCTTCTGAGGTTATCTCAAAAGTTAGAGGTGAAATCTCAAGTAAATAGGGAATAGTTTAAAGTTGATAATTTACAATAAAAAAGCCCCGCCTTCGGCGGGGCTTTTTGTACCTGTGGATAAAGTGCCATAGGTCGGTCCTTGGGTTTGTAAAAAATTGATAGTTTACAAAAAGTTCGGTGCTCTGTGCGGGACTTTTTCCTTGTCATTTATTTATTGAAGAGTAATATAAAAATTATATGGATCCTTCTATTCGTAGTTTTTTTGAGGGTCGAGCTTTGACACCTGATTTTGCCTTTGCTCTTGAAGTAAGTTTGTATCGTCAACGGATACGATTGACTCAGGATGACTTGATGCATTTTTTTAACTCAAATCGTGGTGCTTATCTGCGAGAGTTAAGGAAAACACTTAGGTGTGCAACTGACTCAGAGCTTGAAGATATTTGTGTAATTGTTGGTACAACTCTAGCGGAGTATAAGGCAATAAAGGAAGAAATAATGTCGCTACTGCCACTTACCGAATATTGAACAATCCCAGACTATGGTCTGGATTTTTTTATAAAAATAGCTTGGGGATTTATTCCAAGCTTCGGAGGATTGCTCCCACTTCTTCCCAATTCCGAGCGACATGATATCGCTTAAAATTTGGTTTAGTTTTTTTTCGGTCGTCGTACGCCTCGATGAACAGGATTTTTTCCGGGGTGGCGCCTGTGTCATTGATTGCGTTTAGGACTTCCACTCTGTCATCAATGTGTACTGACGAGCCGATTTCCGCTGCTATCACACCTTTGCTTTTTCTGCTGTAGCAAAAGTGAACATCAGCGGAATTGACGAGACGAGGGACGATGTGGTGGTGACACAGATTGAACATTATTCTTGATTCTGCTCCAAGAGGAATGTAACTGATGACGGAAATTTTGTCTCCGGCATATTTGTGTCCACTTAACACTCCAAATGCGTCACGAAAAAGTTGGTAAACGCTTTCTTGATAGACCGGAATTTTGGGTAATCTCCGGTCAAAAAGGGTGTTCCCAAGATCAACGGTAATGTGCTTCATATACCCTTAATATAGACCTAAATTAAAATTTGACAATAAAATCAGTTTGAGTATAATTTCTCCTACACAGAAATGTTGATAAACCTTAATTTAAAGCGGGAATTATAGAAGCTAGCAATAGCCTTTTGTAGTGATTACCCCGCTTAAAAAGCGGGTTTTTTAGTAAAAGTGAAAGCTTTTGCATCCAGAACGACAGATACTTTGATAAATAAACCAACGATTTGTTCCGCCTCGGCGGACAGAGAGTTCGGCACATCCTGTCCCAGACTTTGATTGAGGGCTTTGAGCCAAATCACTGGAGGTCTTTTCTACTGGAGACAGAACGTAAATGAAAAATTTATTTTTCATTTACAAGCACAAAATTTTTTGAGAGAAAAATTTTGTGTCGTCTAAAAAATTCTAGCCGGATTTTTTAGACAAAAAACAGGTAAAAATAAAAAAAATCCTATAAAGTTTGAGTAAAACTTTTTAGGTGTAGCAAATAATATTAGAAAAAATTGTAAGTTTTTTCTAAGAATGGTTTTTATATTTCCTAATAGGAAATATAAGAGCATATGGTGGATGCCTTGGCTTCAAAAAGCGACGAAGGACGTAGCAAAGCGACGATATGCTTCGGGGAGGTGCCTAGCAACCTTTGATCCGGAGATCTCCGAATGGGGAAACCCAGTTAAACTTGATTTAATTGTTTTCAAATCGTAACGGTTTGAATTCGCACACTCAGGGAAGTAAAACATTTCAGTACCTGAAGGAAAAGAAACTAATAAGAATTCCGCAAGTAGCGGCGAGCGAAAACGGAAGAGCCCAAACTGACATTTTTTACTTCTGCCGTTAAAAAGTAGAAGTAAGAAATAGCAGGGTTATAAGTTGACGAACATGTAGCAATACATAAAAAGTTACAAATTATTTTGTTAGAAGAATTTGCTGGAAAGCAAAGCCCTAGAGGGTAATAGACCCGTATTCGAAAACTAAATAACTTTTATTGTCATACTTGAGTACCTCGAGACACGAATGGCTCGGGGGAATTTGCCGGAACTAACCGGTAAGGCTAAATATTTTTGAAGACCGATAGTGAACTAGTACCGTGAGGGAAAGGTGAAAAGAACCCCGTTGAGGGGAGTGAAATAGATCTGAAACCATATGCTTACAAGGAGTCGGAGCGGGTCGCACCGTGTATATTATTTTTTGACAAGATATCTTGTTCGGAACAAAAAATAGTTTATAGGGTGCGATCCGTCACGGCGTGCCTATTGAAGAATGAGCCAACGAGTTAATGTATAAGGCTGGCTAAGGGCGAGAGCCTGGAGCCATAGGGAAACCGAGTGTGAATAGCGCGAAATAATAGTCCTATACATTAGACCCGAAGCCAGAGCGAGCTACCCATGTGCAGGGTGAAGTTTGTCGAAAGACAGATGGAGGCCCGAACCGCTGAGCCGTTCAACACTCTCGGATGACGTGTGGGTAGAAGTGAAAAGCTAATCGAGCCTGGTAATAGCTGGTTCTCTCCGAAACAGCTTTTGGGCTGGCGTCGCGTGTTCCCTCTGGGGGTAGAGCACTGGAAGGATTCAACAGGGAGAAATCTCGTGAATCCTATCAACCTCCGAATACCAGAGATTAAAGCGCGGCAGTTAGACTGTGGGGGCTAAGCTCCACTAGTCAAAAAGGGAAGAGCCTAGATCTCAAGTTAAGGTCCCTAAATCATAGCTAAGTGCATCACAAGGAGGTGGAATTTCTCAGACACTGAGGAGGTTGGCTTAGAAGCAGCCATCCTTTAAAGAAAGCGTAACAGCTCACTCACTTAGAGATTCTGCACCGAAGATAATCGGGGCTCAAGCTATGTACCGAAACTGAGGGATTCATTTTTCTTCGGAAAAATGGATCGGTAGGAGAGTATTCGTATCCGCGATGAAGGCAAAGGGGTGACCCATGCTGGAGCGTTACGAAGTAAGAATGTTGGCACAAGTAACCGCAATTAAAGTGAGATACTTTAACGTCGAAAGATCAAGGTTTTCTTGGCGATGAAGATCAGCCAAGAGTTAGTCGGTCCTAAGCTGATGGCGAGAGCCGAAGGTGATGGGCACACGGTTAATATTCCGTGACTAGTTGCATTGCGATGGAGGGACGAGGTTTAGTATGTATAGCGCATTATGGATTTGCGTTTAGGTTTTAAGAATCGCGTGTAGGAAAATCCGCACGTACCTTTAATGGGAATTCAAGAAACACGAGTAAGCTTGTAGCAATACAGGCGAAGTATACAAAGCAAGCCTCCAAGAAAAACTTCTAAGCTATAGATGCAATCTAACCGTACCGCAAACCGACACAGGTGATCAGGGCGAGTAGCCCAAGACGAACGAGTGAGAGGTCCTCAAGGAACTCGGCAAAAAAGCGACCGTAACTTCGGAATAAGGTCTGCCTATCGCAAGATAGGCCGCAGCTAAAGTTTCTCTGGCGACTGTTTACCAAAAACACAGCTCCCTGCGAACTCGCAAGAGGATGTATAGGGGGTGACACCTGACCAATGCCAGAAGGTCAAACAACGACGTTGATAGTAGTAATATTATTGGTGATTGTTGTAAGCCCTGGTGAATGTCGGCGATAACTATAATCGTCCTAAGGTAGCGAAATTCCTTGTCAGGTAAGTTCTGACCCGCATGAAAGGTGTAACGATTTGGGAACTGTCTCAACGAAGGACCCGGTGAAATCGCAGTGACGGTGAAGATGCCGTCGACCTACAGCAAGACGAAAAGACCCCGTGGAGCTTTACTACAACTTGGTATTGAATTGAGATTTTAGCTGCCGAGAATAGGTGGGAGACTTTGAAGCCGCGCTTTCGGGCGCAGTGGAGTCACTAGTGGAATACCACCCTGTTGGAGTTTTAATTCTAACCCTCCTCTGTTAAGAGGCAGGAAAAGTGAATGTCAAGAAAATAGTAAGCGAAACTTTTATTTTCGCATAGCGAGCAAATATCCCTATTTATTCGGATTATTTCAGTGCTGTGTGATTTGTGTGGTAATAGCAATATTACCGCGACGCTTAGTATCTTTCTTACTTTGCATTTTCTTACTTCTTATCCAGAGGGGGAACAGTGCCTGGTGGGTAGTTTGACTGGGGCGGTCGCCTCCTAAATGGCAACGGAGGCGTTTACAAAGGTTGGTTAGGTCCGGATGGAAATCGGACTGATAGCGCAAAAGTACAAACCAGCTTTACTGCAAGACTTATAAGTCAATCAGTTACGAAAGTAGAATTTAGTGAACCGACCGTAGCATGTAGATGCGCGGAAGATCATCAGATAAAAGTTACCCCGGGGATAACAGGCTGATCCCTCCCAAGAGTCCACATCGACGGAGGGGTTTGGCACCTCGATGTCGGCTCATCGCATCCTGGGGCTGGAGAAGGTCCCAAGGGTTTGGCTGTTCGCCAATTAAAGCGGTACGCGAGCTGGGTTCAAACCGTCGTGAGACAGGTTGGTCTCTATCTGCTGTAGGCGTGAATGCTTGAGGGAACTCTTTCCTAGTACGAGAGGACCGGAAAGAACAAACCTCTGGTGTATCGGCTGTTCCGCCAGGAGCATTGTCGAGTAGCTATGTTTGGACGAGATAACCGCTGAAAGCATCTAAGCGGGAAGCTCATCCCGAGATAAGGCATTATACGTAATTTATTACGTAAGGATCTCCTAGAAGAAGACTAGGTTGATAGGCTTTAGGTGTAAGCCCTGTAAGGGGTTGAGCCAAGAAGTACTAATAGATTCATTAATCTTTCCAATTTTTATGGTTAGCAGTTAAGAGTTACTTATCATATTGACAAGACAACTGGAAAATGCAAATCTCAAAATGAAAAATGAGCGAGTCGCTTCGCGACGAAGTAGCTCTATAATTTTGATTTTTGATTTTTACATTTTCATTTTTTGAAGGCAGAATTCTGGTGACTCTTGCGACTGGGTTACACCTCTTCCCATCCCGAACAGAGCAGTTAAGACAGTCAGCGCCGATGGTACCTCCATGAGGGAGAGTAGGTCGTCGCCAGAATCCTGCTTTCAAAAATAAACAAACGCAAGCTGCACAAGCTTGTTTTTTTGTTGCCAATTTTTTTGCATTGTGCATAAAGGTTTAGATGTTGTACAATAGAATAGTTAAAAATATTATCAAAAAAATATGAATTCACATTTATTAAAGCGCTTGGTGATTGTTATTGGTTACATTTTGTTATTTTCAGCTATTGGCTGGCTAATTCATTTTTTGATTACGCCAAAAGAATCTTGCTTTGATGGAAAAAAGAATCAAAGTGAAACCGAGGTTGATTGTGGTGGAGTTTGTAGTCCGTGCAAAGTCACTTATGTTGGAAAAGATTTGGTTGTGGGTGAAAAAACTTTTGTGTCTGGGGGTAATAATACCTATGATGCGCTAGTAAGAATCTCAAATCCAAATGATTCAATTGGGGTATCTTCTTTCCACTACAAAATAACTCTTGAAGATAGCGCTGGGGCTGCGCTATCAGCAAAAGAAGGGGATGACTATATTCTCCCAGCGGATTCAAAATATATTGCTCAGTTAGGACTTAGTATCGCAAATAACGCCATTCCAGTTCAAATTGATTTTGCAATTAGCGATGTGAAATGGAGTCAACTGACAAATATTGAAAAACCGCAACTAAATGTTTACAATAAAAAATTCGGACCAGACACTAATGGTGTCGGCAATAGAGCCGAAGGTCTTATTCGGAATGAGAGCGCCAATGACTTCAAAAAAATCAGCGTGGTGGTTGTACTTAGAGATGAAAAGAATAATGTGCTTGGAGTTAACACTACCCAGAAAGATAATATCAGGGCAAGACAAGAAAGTGATTTTATTTTGACCTGGCCATACAATTTTCCTGCTCCAGTGCGAGGCATGGAAGTTGACACCCAAACCAATGTTTTTGATAGTCAGAATTTTTCAGCCGGAATGTAGGGATAGTAACTAGTAATCAGTGACTGGTAATTAGTAACGAAGTAAAATCAGTATTTATTTTTTTTAGTTTCTAATTTCTAGTTGCTAGTTACTTTTTTCTATGTTAAACAAATTTTTAAAAACTGATTGGATTTTAATTTGTGCCGCCTTGCTGCTGATGGGGATAAGTATGGCAGTGCTTTATAGTATCTCAATGTCAACAGCTAATGAAGGCGGTTTGAATATTTTTTGGCGTCAATTTATTTTTTTGGTAATTGGACTTGTGTTTATGTTTGTTTTTTCCAAGATTAGTTATCAGACTCTCAAGCTTCACAGTAGTGTTATATATTTTTCAACCCTGTTTATTTTGCTGGGTGTGCTCATTTTCGGTCGCACGATTCGCGGCACAGCTGGTTGGATCGGGGTTGGTTCTTTTCATGTCCAACCGGTTGAAATTGCCAAGTTGTCTTTGATTATTTTTTTGGCCAGTTTTATTTCTCAGAAAAAAATGGAGTTGGAGGAAACCGGCAGATTGATCGCCTCCCTTGTTTTGGCTGGTTTGATGATATTTTTGGTTGTAAAGCAGCCGGACTTTGGGAGTGCAATGGTGTTGATTGGCATTTGGCTTGGCACAACTCTGGTTTCTGGGATTAGTCTTAAAAAAATAATAGTTATGATTTTTTTGGGTCTTTCAATTTCTTTTGTTGGTTGGTTCATTTTAAAACCTTATCAGAAAGATCGCGTTCTTAGTTTGGTTCATCCTGAAAAAATAGATCCACGAGGAGCTGGTTATAATGTCATTCAAGCTATGATAGCGGTTGGCAGTGGTGGTTTAATGGGTGAGGGAATTGGTCATGGTAGCCAGTCCCAGCTCAATTTTTTGCCAGAAAAACACACTGATTTTATTTTCGCTTCGATTGCGGAAGAGCTCGGATTGTTCGGTTCACTCTTGGTTATTGGTCTTTATTTGGTGATGTTTTATCGGATGCGGATAATTGCAATTAATGCGCCGGACAATTTCAGTTATCTGGTGACGGTGGGAATCATGGTGATGTTTTTTGTTCAAATTCTGGAAAACATCGGTATGAATATTGGCATCATGCCAGTCACGGGAATTCCTTTGCCATTCTTGAGTTATGGTGGAAGTTCTTTGATTATGGTGCTTGCTAGCGTTGGCATTTTAAATAATATTTATTCGCACCAAGAAACAAGTGTCAATAGAGAAAATTATTAAAAGCTAAAATAAAATTTTTTGCAGTGAAAAAATAAATAGTAAATATCTAGCTAAAAATATTTGGAATATTTTTTTACAAAAAAACCGCCACGTTATTATTTGGCGGTTTTGTATAATCTTTTCATGATAATTTTTTGTAGCACAAAGGAAAAAGACCATCAAATCCATAATAGCATTTGATGGTCTTCCTTTTTTCAGTTTTTCACGACTTCCTTTTCTGTCATGTATTTGAAGTAACCAATTTCCCTCAGAAGCTGAGATCCAATGATTGAGTTGCTACCATTTGGTTTTACGATTATAATTATTTGCCTTTTTTTATTGTTAATACAAACTTCAGCCGAAGCTTGTCCTAAGGAGGATTCTCTCCCATTAAAACCAATGGCAGATATTTTCTCTTTGACAATTTCAAATCTGAACATTTCTATTAAATTTTCATTTAGGACAAAATCGACTGCACATCCGCTATCGCACATGGCATCAATATGCGCTATCCTTTCTTCTCCTTTAGTGTTCGTAGAATTAATTTTTAATTTAGCAAATGTTACACCATTTCTCTCAAAATATCCCTCAACACTTATTTCAAGTTTTTGCCAATATGAAATAAGAGGAGTGGATGGTGGCCTTGTGCTCATGAAATCAGGCACTAGAGTCCTTTCATAACCAGCCATTACCGGCCTAGAGAAAGACATTGTTGTAACGAGGACAACAAGCAAGGATAGTGCAATAGCGTAAGCTTTTTCATGGGTATGTTTCCTTTTTTAGAAATTGTAAGAACTGCAAAACTCTAACTGAATTATGTTTAGCATGTTTTAATAATTTTGTCAAGGGTAACGTAATGAATAATGTCAAAAATATGCGCAGTAGTATTAATCAGTTTAGATTTGACATTTGCCTTGATTGCTGCTATTCTATTGAGAGTTAATAAGCATAAAACATAAAACATACAACATATAACAAATAGCTTAAATACGCGAAACTTGCCATTTGATTCGTGACACTAATGCTATATGCTACATGGTTTATGTTCCATGACTAAATGAGTAAGAATATAACGCTTAAAGCGGAAGTTAGAGATATTGTTGGAAAAAAAGTTGCCAAATTCAGAAAGGAAAATAAAATTCCTGCTGTGATGTATGGCAACAAAATTGCTTGTCAAAATCTGTGGCTCAATGATCTCGATTTTTCACGTGTTTTCAGTAAGGCAGGTGAAAGCGCTTTGGTTGAATTGGAAGTTGGCAAAGAAAAACACAGTGTTTTGATTCATGAATTGCAACATGATCATCGAAGCGGGAAAGTTTCTCACGTGGATTTTTTCCAAGTGAATATGAAAGAAGAAGTGGAAACTGAAATTCCATTGGAATTTGTGGGTGAATCTGCTGCTGTCAAAGCGCATGGCGGAGTTTTGATCAAAAATATCGATGCCGTCTCTGTGAAATGTTTGCCAGCCAATCTTCCAGAAAAATTTGTGATTGATTTGTCAAAGCTTGAAACTTTTGAGGATCACATCACGGTTGCGGATTTGAAAATTTCTGATTTGGTTGAAATTTTACTTGAAGATGAAACCGTGATTGCTTTAGTGGCGGCTCCTCGCACTGAATCTGAAATGGAAGGACTCACTCAGAAAGTTGAAGAAGATGTAACTAAAGTTGCGGGAGTTGTGAAAGAAGTAAAACCGGTTGAGGAAAAGAAAAAATAAGAGATTTTTTAGGGAATATTTTAAAAGACGAGGAATTTATTTTCTCGTTTTTTATTTTCCAAAAAATAAAAGAGGCTGTGTATAACTTTATTTATTTTTTGTGGTATAATTCAAACATCATTAAATTAAAACTAACTTTTAACAAAACCAAACCAACCAACCCCTAGCTTTCAAAAAAGCTCTGGGAAGGTCAAAAGAAACATGAATCAAAAAACAAAAGTAATTGCTTTAATCGCAGTTGTCGTAGTCATCATTATCTTAGGCGCTATCTTGCTTAAGTCTAATCAACCAGCAGCCGTAACTACTGCTCAAATTCCACCGCAAGTAATCGAAGGTCAATTTGTTTCTGCTAATGAAAAACAAATCTACGTCAAACTGGCTGATGGTAAAGGAGCTGCTATCAACATCTCAGCTACCACCC
>CAIRYW010000022.1 GCA_903882905.1 uncultured bacterium
AAAATTTATTTTTTTTAAAAATAAATTTTTCTGAAAAAAAGTTATCCACTTTTTTTTAAAAAAGGTATTGTGTTTTTTTTCACTCCGAGAGATAATTTAACACAGAGAAACGTTTCTTCGGTCGCTAGAAACGAAACTTATGAGAATAAATTAATCATAGCGAGCTCTTTCTCTTTAGAGAATTTCAATAATTAGAAAAAGTTTGCTAAAAATAAAATGGCTGCAAAGAAAAAAGCAAAGAAAGTTGTAAAGAAGGCAAAGAAAGCAACAAAGAAGAGAGCATAGTCTTTCTTTAACCACTTAAGCAAAATCCCCGCTGTAGAAATACTTTGGGGATTTTGCTTTTATGGCTGTTTTTTACTTGCAAATGATTTGCATTTGAGATAAAATATGCAAATAACAGTTAATAATAAGAAATAACAAAATGGAAGCAGTTTTACTATCAATGGCGACATTTACCTCTACCTTTCTAGGTGGGCTATTTTCAATAAAAAACAGAAAAAATCTCCATAAGGTAATGGGTTTTACAGCAGGGGTTCTCGTGGGGGTAGTCTTTTTTGATATTTTTCCAGAAATTATAAATCTTATAAATGTGAATGGATTTAATTCAACGTGGGTAATGGTTGCTTTGGTTTCAGGCTTTCTTATTTTTCATATTTTGGAAAAATCGGTTTTGATTCATCACTCACATGAAGATGAATATCCAGAGCATAAGCATCCTCACGTTGGAATTCTTTCAGCTCTTGCACTTGCAGGTCACAGTTTCATGGACGGGGTGGGAATTGGTCTTGGATTTCAAATAAGTAATAGTGTTGGACTTTTGGTTGCTGTTGCAGTGATTGCGCACGATTTTACAGATGGAATGAATACAGTATCTTTAGTTTTAACAAATAAAAATAGTTTGAAGAGTGCAAGATGGTTTCTATTGCTTGATGCTTTTGCCCCAGTCTTAGGAGTTGCATCAACTTTTTTGTTTAAAGTATCAGAAAACTTTTTGGTTTTGTATTTGGGATTTTTTGCCGGCTTTCTTCTATATATAGGTGCGAGTGATATTTTGCCTGAAGCACACAGTAAAGAAAGTTCTTTCAAAACTATTGGACTTACGCTTGCGGGAATTATTTTGATTTTTATAATTACCCGGTTTGCATAATATGGAAGAAATTCTAAAAAAGACTGGTCTCAAAGTTACACCTGCAAGGATCTTAATTCTCGAGACATTTTCTGGTAAGTGCGAGCCTTTAAGCGCAGAGGACATAAGCAAAAAACTCAAGAAAAAGGATATTGATTTAGTGACTATATATCGGACACTTGCTTCTTTTGAGGAAGCAGGAATCTTGCGAAAGGTAGATTTACATAAAGAATCCCAATATTATGAACTCGGAGAACATCATCATCACCATATAATCTGTAATAAATGTGGATTTGTCGAAGAACTTGAGGGTTGTGATATTGAAAAATTAGCTTCAAAACTCGTTTCAAAATCGAGTAATTTTAAAACTATAAAAGATCACTCCTTGGAATTCTTCGGAGTTTGTAAGAAGTGTTCTTAATACCTGTGGATAAACACCCATAGGTCGGTCACAGGTATTTTTCTGCTGAAAAATCCTGCGACCCCGACTCGCGCCAGTTGCGCTCCGTCTTTGAATTGCTCCAAGTTGTTCGCAATTCAACCTTGGGTATCTTAAAAGGCCTAAAATATGCTAAAATGCTCGAATGGCAATTTTGCAGACATTATTTGGCGATTCGACCAGTAAATTCCTCAAGGAGGCTGATCCGATAGTCAAAAAAATCAATGATTTTGAGCCGATTATTTCGGTTCTTTCTGATGCTGATTTGAAGGGGAAAACAACAGAATTTAAGGGGCGACTTGCCGCAGGCGAGTCGCTTGATGATATTTTGCCCGAGGCTTTTGCGACAGTTAGAGAGGCTTCAAAGCGTGCAGTAAATATGCGTCATTTTGATGTGCAATTAATTGGAGGTTTGGCACTACATCGTGGAAAAATTTCTGAAATGAGAACAGGGGAAGGAAAAACTTTGGTAGCAACTCTGCCAATTTATTTAAATGCTCTTACTGGAAAGGGAGTTCACCTTGTAACTGTAAACGATTATCTTTCTAGGAGAGATGCTGTTTGGATGGGACAGATTTATTCTTTTCTTGGACTTTCTATTGGAGTAATCAACGGAGATGCTTCATATTTGTACGACGAAACACACATTCCAGCAAAGGAAGAAAAAAGTCTCGATGAAAAAAGAGATGAAATTGCAGCTTATAAAGTTGTTTATGATTTTTTGCGACCTGTTACAAGGGTAGAGAGTTACGCAGCTGACATTACCTATGGAACTAATAATGAATTCGGTTTTGATTATTTGCGCGACAATATTTCTTATAAAACTTTGGATTTACGTCAACGAGAATTTGCATACGCTATTGTGGATGAAATTGACTCAATTTTAATTGATGAAGCAAGAACCCCTCTTATTATTTCTGGTCCTTCAGCTCAAGCAGAAAATCTTTATGTAGTTTTTGCAAAAATTGCTGATGGATTGCAGGAAGGAGAAGATTTTGAAATTGATCACAAGAGAAAAACAATATCTCTAACAGATAATGGAATTTCAAAAGCGGAAAAAGTTTTAGGTGTAGATAATATATATACAGAAAAAGGTATTAAGTATGTTCATCATTTGGAGACAGCTGTTCGTGCTAAGGCCCTTTTTCATAATGATAAAGAATATGTAGTCAGAAATGGTGAAATAATGATTGTTGATGAGTTTACTGGCCGAATGCAGCCTGGAAGAAGATGGTCTGAAGGTTTGCATCAAGCTATTGAAGCCAAAGAGGGAGTAAAAATAATGGATGAAACGAGAACTTATGCATCTATTACTTTTCAAAATTATTTCAGACTATACAAAAAACTTGCAGGAATGACAGGAACAGCTAAAACTTCTGCAGAAGAATTTTTGAAGGTGTACCACCTGGATACTATTGTTGTTCCAACACACGTTGATGTAAAAAGAATTGACCAGCCGGATTTGATATTCCAAAGCGAAGACGGAAAATTTAGTGCCATTACAAAAAAAGTGCGTGAGTTAAATGAAAAAGGTCAGCCGGTGCTGATTGGTACTGTTTCGATTGATAGAAATGAACTTCTTTCTGCTCGACTTAGTAGAGCTGGAATTTCACATGAAGTTTTGAATGCAAAAAATCATGAAAAAGAAGGAGAAATTATTGCTGCTGCGGGTAGAAAAGGTGCTGTGACAATTGCTACAAACATGGCAGGTAGAGGAGTGGATATTAAGCTTGGAGGAATTCCATTTGATCAAGAAAAATATGAAGAAATAAAAAAAGTTGGAGGACTTTTTGTTTTGGGGACAGAGCGACATGAAGCAAGAAGGATTGATAATCAGCTTCGAGGACGTTCTGGCCGACAAGGAGATCCAGGAGAGACTCAGTTTTTCGTTTCACTCGAAGATTCATTGATGAAGGCTTTTCCTACTGACACAATAAAGAGTGTTATGAAAAGGGGTTTTGCTCCGGATGAGGCGATAAGAAGTAAGATGGTAAGTCATTCGATCGAAACTGCTCAGACAAAGATTGAAGGATTGCATTTTGATTCTCGAAAACACGTTTTGGAATTTGATGATGTTTTAAATCATCAGAGAAGTGTAATTTATACAAAAAGAAGAAAAATTTTGGTCGGAGACGAGAAAGAGGTAAGAAAAGTTTTGGCTGAAGAATTTTTGGGTGATGAAGAAATTCCAAAAATCCTCGAGAAAAAAGAAAACGAAATTGGAAAGGAAGCACTTCTTTTGGGAGTGAGAGGAATTTTTCTTCAAGCGATTGATTTTTTCTGGATGGATCACTTGGAGATGATGGATTATTTGAGAGGGAGCGTGAATTTGCGTGCATATGGTCAACGTGACCCACTTGTTGAATACAAAAAAGAAGGGTTGAGACTTTTTAGAGAAATGGAAATTTCAATTGCAAGTATGATCAAAGAAGCTCTTCCAAATATAACTGGTCCAATAAATTTTGAAAAAATTTCAAATACCGTGGAAACCCACGAAGATACTTTAGCTCCGCAAACAAATGCTTCCGAGCAATCCTCAAGACCTGTTGTTGCCCACGAAAAATTAGGACGTAACGATATTGTAACAATTGTTAAAGATGGAAAAGAGGAGACTCTTAAGTTCAAAAAAGCCGAGCCACTACTCAAGGAAGGTTGGGTTTTGAAGAAGTAAAAATGAGTGAAAAATTTAAATTAATTGCGTCGGTTTATTTGTTGTTTAGAAAAGAAAATAAAATCTTGCTTCTTCGCAGGACAAACACAGGGTATGAAGATGGAAATTATGGACTTGTTGCAGGTCATGTTGATGGAAACGAGTCTTTGACTTTTGCGGCCGCAAGAGAAGCTAAAGAAGAAAGTGGGGTTGAGATTGATACAAAAGATTTGGCCTTGAAAGTAGTGATGCATAGAATTGGAGCTGATGAGCGAATGGATTTTTTCTTTGAACCAAAGAAGTGGAGTGGAGAAATTAAAAATATGGAACCAGAAAAGTGTAGTGATTTGAGTTGGTTTTTGATTGATGATTTACCTCAAAATACGATTCCTTATATTCGAGAGGTAATTGAATGTTATAAAAACGGAATTTTCTATTGTGAATTTGGTTGGGATAAATAATAATCAATTTAGATGGAACTTTTTACCTGTGTTCAACGTATTACTACTTGAGTGTTATAATTCATATATTAAAAATAATTAACCCACCAAAATTTTTAAAATTTAGGCGGGTAAAAAAAGATGACAAAAAAACTTACATTGATATTCGGAACAATTTTTCTTTTAGTGGGATTTTTGGGCTTTGTTCCTAATCCAATTGTTGGAAATGGAGCGATTTTTTCGGCTGATGTTGGTCACGATATGGTTCACATTCTAACTGGAATTGTTCTTTTAGCTTTTGGTTTTTTGAAACCTCAATCATCAATAAAAGCTCTGAAAGTGTTTGGTGTTTTTTATTTAATCTTAACGGTTTTTGGGTTTATCTTGGTTCCAACCGGAGGAAGTCTCTTTGGCTTAATTTTGCTCAATAGTGCTGATCATTTCCTAAATCTTGTTATTGGAGTGCTCTTAGTTATCCTGGCCTATGCAATAGAGAAAAAAGAGAAAGTTGGACGTTAAACTTGCTTAAGCAGACTGGGTAACGACTGGGTTTTTAAATTGTATTTTAATGCTACAATAAATGCATGGAATCATTAATAAAATCTGATATTTTCTTTTTTATTACCACAATCTGTATTGTTCTCATCACGATTCTTTTTGTGGTTATATTGATTTATTTGATTAGGGTTTTTAAAAATATTGATTTTCTATCAAAAAAAATTAAGGAAGAAGGAGAGGAAATCATTAATGATGTTCATAACGCAAGAATTAATTTGAAAGCAGAAGGGAAGAAGGCTTCAAATTTACTTTCGATCCTTTCTTTTTTTAAAAAGAAGAGGAAAAACAAAGATTAGTAATTAACAGCATCGCGTTTAAATGAAAGATTGCGCGGTTTAATTTGTAAAATAAAATGGTAAAGAAACAAAAAAATAGTGAAGTGAAAGTTGGTTTAGCCGTTGGGGTAGCGGGAGCGGCTGTAGCTGCGCTTGCTGGTGCGCTTTTTTTATACGGAACAGATGAGGGAAAAAAGACGCAGAAGAAAATAAAAGGATGGGCAGTTAAAGCAAAAGGAGAAGTTCTTGAGCAAATTGAAAATGTAAAAAATATTGATAAAGAAAAATATATTAAAATTGTTGATAAGATGGTTAAGAAATACAAAGGGAAAGCAAAAGATGGTGGGGTAGAAATTGAAAGTCTTGCAAAAGATTTAAAAAAACACTGGAATCTTATTGCTAAGAAGCATGGACTTAAATAGTTCTAAGTTTGTAAAGTAAAAAAAATAAAAACAAAACAAAAGTCGCGCCCTCCGGGCGCGACTTTTTTGATTATATTTCTTGATACCTGTGGATAAAGTGCCATAGGTCGGTCCTTGGGCATTTCGCAATTCAACCTCGGGTTTAGACGCCGAGGATAACAGGGATGACTATTGGACGTTTTGCAGTTTTTTGGAATAGAAAACGAGCGATGTTGTCTGTTAGAGCATCTTTAATAAAATCAAAATTTATTGGATGTTGACCTACTGTATTATCCTCAATAGTCTTTTTGATAATATTTCGTGCTTGGCGAAGAAGTTCTTGGTTTTCACGTAGGTATACGAATCCACGAGAAATAATATCTGGAGATTTTTTTAGTTTACCTGTCTGAGAATTTACACTTGCGATAATGACAAACATTCCGTCTTCTGAAAGGAGTTGTCTATCACGAAGAACTACTTCTTGCATATCTCCAACAGCAAATCCATCAACCATAAGAGGGGATGAAGGGGCTTTTTCTTTTCTGACAATTAATTTTTCTCCATTTTCAATTTCAATTACAGAGCCGTTATCTGGTACGGCAATATGATCCTTTGGCATTCCAAGCGACATTGCTAGTTCTGCGTGAAGGCGAAGCATGTAGTGATTTCCGTGAATAGGAATAAAGAATTTTGGTTTTAATTTATTATGAAGCCAAGCGATTTCACCTCTGTTTCCGTGACCTGTTGAGTGAAGGAAAACTTCGGATGTTCGATAATGGAGAATTTTTATTCCATGACGAGCAAGATTGTCTTTCAATTTTTGAACAGCTTTTTCGTTTCCAGGAATAATTGAGGCAGATAGCACAACTGTATCGTTTTCGGTTAGTTGAACATATTTGTAATTTTTTGCTGTCATTCTTGAGAGAGCGGAAAATTCTTCACCTTGTCCTCCAGTAGATAAAATTACAATTCTATCTGGCGGATAATTATGCATTTCGGCAGAAGGAATGATTGTATCTTTTTTGAAATTTGCGATGCCAGCTTCTTTGCAAATCTCGACGTTGTTTTTCATACTTCGGCCTTCTATTACAACTTTTTTATTTGTATTTTCACAGGCTTCGATAACTTTAATAATTCTTGAAATGTGAGAAGAAAACATCGCAATAATCAGTCTGCCTTTTACATTTTTTACAATTTCAGATAAGTCTCTGTGTACATATTTTTCTGGAGTAGAAAATCCTGGGTTTTCAATATTCGTTGAATCAGTCATAAGAAGTAGGGTTTTTTCTTTTCCTAGTTCTGAATATGTTTTTTCTTCGTCAATTTCTGGTATTTCATTTTCGTGAGCAAGTTTGTAGTCTCCTGGAGTAATAATATTTCCCCAAGGTGTTCTAATACAAACTCCGGCTGTATCAGGAATTGAGTGAGTCACACCAAAAAATTTTACTTTCAGATTTCCGATTGTTAACTCTTCATTTTTATCAACAATTTTAAAAATTAATTCTGGAGCGGTTGGGAATTCACTTTGACGTTTTTTTATCATCAAAGCTGTAAGATTTCTTGTATAAATTGGTGGGTTACCAATACGTTCCATGATGTAGGGAATTCCTCCTGTGTGGTCTAGGTGACCGTGAGTAACAATGAGCGCTCTAATTTTACTTTTTCTTTCTTCTAAATATTTTGTGTTTGGCAAAATATAATCAATTCCTGGCGTATCTCCGTCTGTAAATCCAAAACCTGCGTCAATCACAATGATGTCATCTTTGTACTCGATCATTGTCATGTTTTTTCCAACTTCTTCTACTCCACCAAGAGGAATAATTCTAATGTTATCTTCGAGCGGTGGTATTGGTTTGAAATCGTCATTGCGTCTGGGTAATTGGTGCTGAGGCCTATGTGGCATTTTGTTTGATCCTTTATGGGCTGACCTGGTGTGTGTATCTTTTTCTTTTGCTGATTGTATTGCTTCGAGTACAGGTGAAGGTTTTTTTGTGTTTGCAAATCTGTTTTGGGTTCCTGAGTTTCGAAAAGGTGTTTTTGTTTGTGGTTTTTGTGGAAGCAGAGTTTCTGCTGTAAAAGGCTGTGAACGCCTTTTTATAGGAGTATTTCCAGAATTGGTTTCAGTAACTTCTTTTCTAATAAAACGAGTTGCACCAATGTTGTTTATTTTTTTATCTATGTGTTTATCTTTGTCCATTTTGTTTGCCCGCTTAATTTTTTAAAATTATGAAAACGGTTAGTTATGATTTAATTAATTTCTTGTAAATATTAGTAATTTTTTTTTAAAAATTTTAGCGGGTGAATATTTTCCAAATTTTTTCGGTATCGGTGTACCAATTGCTTGCTGATAGAAATCTTTCGGCAGGGGATGTGATTCCTTGTGTGTCTATGCCTTTAAGATTTTTTGGAATTACATATATAAAGTCAGGAGAATATATGAAAACAGCTGGATAATCTGCTGAAATTTCTGTTCCTAATTTTTGATAGATTTTAGTTAAATCTTCCTCTGAGGTGGTTGTTCGAGCTTGGGTGAGAAGTTTATCAACATCAATATTTGTATACATAGCAACATTCAATCCTGGATCATTTCTTTCGCTTGAATGCCAAAAAGCAAATAAATCCTCACCTCTATCAACTACTTCTCCAAAAAGTAGCGAGTCATATTTTCGTGGTCTGATAACATTTTGTTCTAAGTCTGTTGAATCAAAAACTTGAACTGTTACTTTTGCTCCCATTTTTTGCCAAGTGTCTTGTAGTTTTTGCGATACGGCTTTTAATTCTGGAACATCGGAAGTTGAAATTGAAAAAGCTAAATCCGTTGTAACTTTTTTTACTGTCAATTGATAAATTCCATTAGCAGAAAGTTTCCAACCAGCTTTTTCGAGTATTGCTTTAGCCGCTTGAATTCTTTGGTCTGATGTTTCGTTTCCACTTAAATCAGTTTGGTTTGGCGAAACAAAATAAGGTAAAGGCCCCTCTACTGGAGTTCCATATCCACCAAGAACGCTTTGGATAATATCATTTCGGTTTACTGCAGTACTTAGAGCTTTTCTAACATTTATATCTAAAAATATTTTGTTTTGATTTTGATTAAAAAATAAAGCAAAAATTCTTGGAAGTGGTTCTTGAATTATTCGCGCACCTTGGTTTGCAAGTATGCCTGCATTATTTGGATTAATTGATCCAAGACTATTTATTTCTCCTTTTTGGTAAGCACTGATTAAATCATTTTCTGTTTCATAAAATCTAATATAAATTGCAGAAAGTAGAGGTTTACCAAGCGTGTATTTATCAAAAGGTATTAGTTTGTAGTAAAGAGGGAGGCCGCCTTTGTCCGTTTTGATTTCTTCGATTTTATATGGGCCAGAGCCAACGGGATTGAAATTAAATTGACTGAAAGGAAAGGCTTCTGCGCGAACATTTTGCCATAGATGTTCGGGCAAAATTCCTAGAGTGAGATTTTGAATGAATGGTGTGTAGGGTTTTCTTAGAATGAATTGGATTTGTTTGTTGTTGATTACGTTTACTAAGACCCCATCCCAATTAGGAGCGGCGGGACTTTTGATAACAGGATCGGTTGCTTTTTTTATCGTGTATTCAACATCGTTTGCGGTGACAGGATATCCATCTTGAAAGACTGCATCGTCTTTTATATTTACTGTATAAGTTAATCCGTCAGATGAGACGCTCCAATCTTTTGCTAAATCTGGTTTTAGACTTCCATCGGGATTTGCTTTAAGTAGTCCTGAATAAACAAGTGTTCCAATATCTTTTCCTGCATCAGTAACTGAGAGGACTGGGTTGATATATCTTGGGTAGCCGATAACTCCTTCGGTAATTGATCCACCGTAGGTTGGTACCTCTACAGAAAATTTGTCGCTAATTTTTTGAAGAATAAATCCAAAAGTAAGTATGCAAATTGCTCCAAAAAAGAAGAAGAGAGTTTTTTCAAATACTCCCATAAATTTTAAAGAATCAAATATTTTGTCACCAATTTTTCGCAAAAAGCGAAGGAGAAAAGCTTTCATCCCGTTAGAGACAGGCAATGTTTACATTGCCGTTGTGCTTAACTATTAAATCTTTATGCATATCTTTGTTCAAAATTATAATTTACTTAAATTTATTAACTACAGAGTCTCTAACGGGATTCAATTTCCCATTTCAGAGTTTATTTTATAAGAAGAGTGATGATAGCAGAAGCAACAAAAAGAATTGCTATTACTATAGTAGAGATAAAAATAGTTTTTTCTGAACCACGTCTTGTGTGGAAGCCTGCGCCCCAGTTGTCTGATTGACCAAAAGCACCTCCAGCACTTGCGTCAGATTGTTGGATAAGAATTAAAGCAACTAAGATAACTGCTAAAATTATTTGTATATAAGAAATTAAGTTTTGCATTGTTTTTTATAAATTATAACTTTCCCAGTCCTACAAAACAAAGTCGGGCTTTGCTAAAAGACAGGAGATTAATGACCTACAGAGTGTATCATAATCAATCTTTTTTTTCAAGTTTACGAAATAAATAAAAAGCGACGCAAACATAAGTTTGCGTCGCTTTTTATAACTTAACTAATGAGATCTACTTTGCCTTAGGTTTAGGTACTGGTGTAGGAACTGGTGCTGGGGGGACAACATTTGTTGTTGATGTGCCTTGTTGCAATCGCTGCTGTTGAGCTTGTTGTAACATCTGAATTTGTTGTGGAGTTAAAGTATTTTGTGGAGCATTAATTCGGGGAGGATTATCTAAAAACAATTTTGTTTTGTTATTCGATCCACCAAAGAAAAACCATGTGGTGATAAATATTGAAATACCGACGATTAATCCTGATAGTATAATTGCTCCTGGAATACTCATTTCACTGATTTTAAATTTAAAAATTTTTAGAAATTTCATTTATTTTTTTATATTATCTTTTTAATGCTTTGAATTATATATTATAAAATTATAAATTGAAAGCGAGCTAGGAGGGAAGAAAAGTAAAAGTTATCCCCATCAAAACTACCCCCCCCGAGTGAATATTTTTGTGATAGAATATACAGGAATATATAATAAATAGGTAAAATAAAATATGAACCAAATCAAAAACCTTTTAAATCTAAAGAAAAAAGATCCTTCTGACATTGTAATAGTAGAGAAAATAGTTTTAAAGAATAGAAGTTTATTTTTTGAACTCTCTCGAATGCTTATAATCATCGCTGTAGCCTCAGGAATTGTTTGGGGAATCTCTAATGCAGATGAAGCAACCTCAACAATTAATTCTATCTTTAATCCAACATTTGTTCCTTCTCCAACAGATGTCATTACTGGTATATATGGTACTGTCGCCGCTATAGATAACGGGACACTTTATCTAGATGACTCAGCTGGTTCAAAATACGAAGGTGTAGATGTTTTCAACATTAATCTATCAACTGTCCAAAAAGTTGAAACAAATGATGACACACCTGTTAATCTTTCTATTTCAGATATCAAAGTCGGAGATACAATTATTGCTCGTGGTTATATCAACAACAAGAATCTTGAAGATGTAGAAGACATCATTTCTTTCTCTGCTACATCAACTACTGCAACAACTACTGCAACAACTACTGCTACAACAACTGCAACTACGACAGCAACAACAACCTCAACTTCTACCCAAACAAATTTGGATACGAATTTGAATGGGCAAGCAACTGATACTGCTTCTACAACTGCATCATCAACTCCAGATGTTTCTTCTTCAACTCCCGACACATCATCAACTACTCCAACAATCTTAGAAAATATTATCAACACTGCCTCAGATACAGTTTCAAATATTATCGATACTTTAACCCAAACAAATACTCCTGCTGGAGATTTGAATGGGCAAGCTGGAAGTTCTGCATCAGATGTTCCGCCTACACCTGATGCAACACCACCAGCACCTGATACAACTCCAGCACCACCTACAACAAATTAAATGAAACTTTTTTTAAAAAAAATACTAAAGCGAAAAATATTCTTAGGAATATTTTTCGCTTTATCTTTTTTCTTTGCACACGGAGCACAAGCAAGTACCCTCGGTCTTGGAGACATCAACTCTTGTGGAACTCTTGCTGCTGCAGGAACATACAGACTTACTCAAAACCTCACAAATGTTTATGGTCCTTGTTTTACTATTACCTCAACAGGAGTAACCATCACAAGTACTACTACTCAACACTACACAGTCACCGCCGCCGGAGGTAACACCGCTTATGCAATCGTTGCAACCTCAACCACTGCAAACGGAGGTTCTGGTTATGGAACTACTACAATACAGAACGTTACTTTTACAGGGTTTGGAGGGGGGATTAATGCGAGTGGAAACGCAAACACATCTGGCCCAGGAGGAAATGGAGGAGGTATTTCAATAGCCACTTCAACTCTTGGAACCATTACTTCAAATGGTGCACAGGGAACTACTTCTGGTGGTAATGCAGGAAATGTTGTAACTAGTAATTCAACGACAGGTCTTGTTACTTCTAATGGGGGAGCGAAATTAGCTTTTGTGGCGCAGGGGGCGGGGAGTAAAAGTTGGTTTGCAATCACCTCCACCCCGTCGGGTGATGTGTACGCAGCTGTATTAAATGGTGACATCTACAAACAAACAGGAGGTACAGGAAGTTTTGTAGATGTAAGCTCCGCTTTGGGGACTCTAGTTTGGGACTCTATCACCTCCACCCCATCAGGCGATGTGTATGCAGCTGCAGAAAGTGGAGACATCTACAAACAAACAGGAGGTACAGGAAGTTTTGTGGCACAAAGTGCTGGAAGTAGATATTGGATCTCCATTACCTCTACCCCTTCTGGTGATGTATATGCGGCTGCACGTGGTAGTGACAACATCTATAAACAAACAGGAGGAACAGGTTCATTTGTTAATGTAAGTTCTGATTTGGGAACTAAAAATTGGTACGGAATCACCTCTACTCCATCAGGCGACGTGTATGCGGTTGTATATGGCGGCGACGTCTACAAACAAACTGCTGGTACAGGAAGTTTTGTCGACGTAAGCTCCGCTTTGGGGACTCTAGTTTGGGACTCTATCACCTCCACCCCATCAGGTGATTTGTATGCGGGTGGATATAATACTGACATCTACAAACGAACCGGAGGAACAGGAGCATTTGTGGCGCAGGGTGCTGGAAGTAAAATTTGGATATCAATCACCTCTACCCCATCAGGTGATGTATATGCAGTTGCCAATGGTGGCGACATCTACAAACAAACCGGAGGCACAGGAAGTTTTGTGACACAAAATGTAGGAAATAAATATTGGTACGGAATCACTTCCACCCCATCAGGCGATGTGTATGCGGTTGATGGTAGTCCTGGTGACATCTACAAACTATCAGCAGGCACATTATCTGCCCCCGGCACCATCTCCATCACCACATCAACAGTCGCAGGTATCACCGCAACAGGTAGTTCAACAGCATCAACTCTACTCACTCTCACCAACTCAACATCGACATCTGCAATATCTCTTTCATCTGCAGCAACAACAACAATCTCAAACTCAACAACTGGCAACATCACAAACAATGGTAAAGGAGCTCTTGTCATCACTTCACCATCAAACCTAAATCTTTCAAACAATACATACACACTGACAGCGAGTTCAACACTTTCAATTACATACTCTGGTACTCTTACTACAACTAACACAACCCTTTCTCCACTTGCTCATTTAATTATCAATAGTACTGACTACGGAGCTTACTCTGGAGGACTCTTTCCTTACTTTGCTCCAGGAACCATTTCTTCTTGCGCACCTATCATCGCATCAGGAACATACACCCTCTCACAAAGTATCACTGGAGTATCAGGAACTTGTTTCAATATTAAAGCAAATAATGTAGTAATCGATGGAAGTGGTAGTCATTACACAGTCACCGCATCAAGTAGTAATTCTTCATACGCCATCATCGCAACTTCAACCACAGCAAACGGAGGAGCAGGGTATGGAACTACTACAATTTCAAATATTACTTTTACAGGATTCGGTGGAGGTATTAACTCTTCAGGTAACTCTGCTAACAGTGGCAACACAGCAGGAGGTGCAGGAGGAAACATCTCTGTTGCGACTTCAACTCTAGGAACTATTACTTCAAACGGAGGGAATGGTATTGGTTCAGGTTTGGGAGGTGTTGGAGGAAACATTGTCGCAACAAATTCCACGACTGGGGTGGTTACTTCTAATGGTGGGAAAAACGGTCTAGGAATTTTTGTGGCACAAGGTGCAGGAAGTCAAAATTGGCGATCCATCACCTCCACCCCATCAGGCGATGTGTATGCAGTTGCAGGTAGTGACAACATCTACAAACAAACTGGAGGCACAGGTTCTTTTGTTGACGTTAGTTCTGATTTGGGAAGTCAAGATTGGTTTAGTATCACCTCCACTCCTAATGGTGATGTGTATGCCGGTGGAGCCCAAGGTGACATCTACAAACAGACAGGAGGAACAGGAAGCTTTGTGGCACAAGGCGCAGGAAGGTTATATTGGTTAATCACCTCCACTCCTAATGGTGATGTATATGCGGCCGCAACTGTAAATAGTGGCGACATCTACAAACAAACAGGAGGCATAGGAGCTTTTGTGGCACAGGGTGCGGGAAGTAGACAGTGGTATGGAATAACCTCAACTCCATCAGGTGATGTTTATGCGAGTGTATATGGCGGAGATATATACAAACAAACTGGAGGCACAGGAAGTTTCGTGGCACAGGGTGCGGGAAGTAAAAATTGGTATGGAATAACCTCAACTCCATCAGGTGATGTGTATTCGTTAGTTGATGGTGGCGACATCTACAAACAAACCATAGGAACAGGAAGTTTCGTGGCACAGGGTGCAGGAAGTAAAAGTTGGCGGAGTATAATTTCCACCCCTAATGGTGATGTGTATGCAGCTGCATGGGGTGATGACATCTACAAACAAACAGGAGGCATAGGAGCTTTTGTGGCACAGGGTGCGGGAAGTAAAAATTGGATGTCTATCACCTCCACTCCTAATGGTGATGTGTATGGAACTGTAAATTATGGCGACATCTATAAAGCCATTCCAATCTACGTCTCCCCCGGCACCATCTCCATCACCTCCTCAACAGTCGCAGGTATCACACAAACAGGAGCAGCTACATCAACAGCTACACTTACTCTCACTAACTCAACATCAACATCTGCTATCTCTGTTTCTTCTGCAGCTACAACAACAATCTCAAACTCGACAACAGGAAACATAACAAACATAGGTAAAGGAGCTCTTGTAATCACAGGAACAAACCTAAATCTTTCAAACAATAAATACACACTAACTGCAAGTTCAACCTTGAGTATCACAAACACAGGAACATTTACTACAACAGGTACAACTCTCTCTGCTATCGCTCACCTCATATTTAACGGAACAGACTACGGTGCATACGGAGGTGGATCATTCCCAGTTTTCCCAGGAACAATTAATTCCTGTGGAGCCATCATCACTTCAGGTACCTACACACTAGGTCAATCTCTCACAAACATTTCAGGAACATGTTTTAATATCAAAGCTAACAACGCAACTATTAACGGTGCAGGCTACACAGTCACCGCATCAAGTAGTAACACCTCATACGCAATAGTTGCAACCTCAACCACCGCAAACGGAGGTTCTGGTTACGGAACAACAACAATTCAAAATATTACTTTCTCAGGATTCGGAGGTGGTATCAACTCTTCAGGTAACGGAGGTACAACTGGAAACACCGCAGGAGGAGCTGGAGGAAATATTTCAATTGCAACTTCAACTTTGGGAAGTATTACTTCAAATGGAGGCGGTGGAATTGGTACAGGATTAGGTGGTAAAGGAGGAAATGTTGTGACGAATAATTCGACGGTGGGAGTTGTTACTTCGGGAGGAGGAACAGGACTATTTACTGCTCAAAGTGCAGGAAGTCAAACTTGGTATTCCATAACTTCAACTCCCTCAGGTGATATTTACGCAGTTGTTGGTGGTGGTGGCGACATCTACAAACAAACTGGAGGTACAGGATCCTTCGTCGATGTTAGTTCTGCTTTAGGAATTAAACAATGGTTCTCCATCACCTCCACTCCATCAGGTGATGTGTATGCGGTTGTACAAAATGGTGACATCTACAAACAGACAGGCGGCACAGGTTCCTTCGTTGACATATCTTCTGATTTAGGAAATCAATATTGGCTCTCTATCACCTCCACTCCA
>CAIRYW010000023.1 GCA_903882905.1 uncultured bacterium
AAACCTCGCCTTTTTTGCTAGTAACTAGAACTAATAAGTTATTTAATGGGAATATTGTACTATTTCCATTGAGTTGATATAATTATGTTGTGAGAGTTCACTCTTTAGATAAGATCGAAAAAATAAAAGAACTAAGAGGGGAAGGAAAAAGCATAATTAATATTATGTCCGAATTATCCTTGCCCAAATCAACTGTCTGGCACCATATACAAGGGATAAAATTATCCGAGATACAAAAAAATATTTTAAAATCAAATCAGGGCGGAAGTAAAATCAGGAGGTTAAAAAATGAACAAGAAGCGAACAACTACGCAAAGCAACTCCTCAAAGGAAAAAACAGAGAGTATGTTTTACTTTTAGCTATGCTTTACTGGGCAGAAGGACACAAAAGACACACTTGTGCGTTTACTAATTCTGATGGAAAAATGGTTCAAGTGTATTTATTGATAATAAGAAAAATTTTAGGAATTAAGGATGAAAATATTCATGTGACAGTTCGTGTATTTACTAATACAAAAACTGAATTAATAAAATCTATGATGTATTGGCAAAATATCACAAATATAAATTATAAAAAATTTACGTTAAGGATAAATGATGGTGGGACTCGTGGTAGAACTGAATATGGTATGTGCAGAATAACTATTTTAAAAGGGAATAAATCTTTGAAATTGATGCATTCCTTGATAAAGCTAATTTCAGATGAGATACTCTCTATGGGTTAAATTTGCCGCTGTAGTTCAATGGATAGAACAAGGAGTTCCTAATTCCTCGATGCAGGTTCGATTCCTGCCGGTGGCACAAAGGTTTTAAAAAGAATTTTGAACAAAAAATGCTAAAATAGCTAAACAATGATAGAAATAACAAAACCACAAAAAGATTATGAACTGCTTGATTCAGGCGATGGACTGAAGCTTGAACGCTACGGAAAATTTGTCCTAAGCAGACCAGATCCTCAGGTTCTTTGGAAAAAGAAATTACCTGAAGAAATTTGGAATGATGCCGATGCAATTTTTGTTAAAGGTACAGAAAAGTCTAGTTGGAAGATTAAGAAGGAAGTTCCAGAAAAATGGGAAATCGAAATCGGCGGATTAAATTTTGAAATATATTTGAGCAAATTTAAGCATGTCGGCATTTTCCCAGAACAGCTTTCAAATTGGCTTTGGATGCAAGATTTAATAAAAAAAGCAGATAGACCAATAAAAGTTTTAAATCTTTTTGGTTACACTGGTGGAGCTAGTATTGCGTGTTTAAAAGCGGGAGCTGAAGTTGTGCATGTTGATGCTTCAAAAACTTCAATTGAACATGCAAAAATGAATGCAGAGATTTCTGGTTTGAGCGAAAAACCTATTAGATGGATTTTGGATGATGCACATGATTTTGTTAAAAGAGAAATTAGGAGAGGGAATAAATATGACGGAATTATCATGGATCCACCAGCTTTTGGTAGAGGTCCAAAAGGGGAAATCTGGAAAATCGAAGAAAGTTTTTTGCCTTTAGTGGATGATGCAAAGAAAATTTTATCTGATAATCCATTATTCTTTTTAATTAATGGTTATGCTTCTGGATATTCACCAATTGCGTACGAGGAAAATCTTTCAGAATTGAAAAAAATTGGTGGAGAGATTTCCTCGGGTGAACTTACAATTGAGGAAAAAGATTCAAGTAGACTTTTACCTGCTGGTATTTTTGCTCGCTGGGAAAATAAGTTATAATTATCAAACAATGGATGACGAAATAGAAAATCTTCTTAGACAGACAAAAGCTCTTGTTGAGGAAAACAATAAAATTCTTAAAGGTATAAGAAGGAGTAATAGAGTTGGAAGTTTTTTCCGATTTATTTATTGGATTGTGATTATTGCTTTAACTATAGGTGCTTATGCCTATGTTCAGCCTTATCTAAATTCCATGATGAAATTATATAATCAATTAGAAACTACAAACAATAATATAACTACAACCCAAAACTCACTTGGCGATGGAATTAAGAGTTTTTTTCTAGGAAATAGTACTACTACGAAATAAATAAAAAGGTCGGAATCTCGAAACTTACAGTCTAAGTACACCTTTTGAGTCCGCATGAAAGCGTCATCCGGCGCTTTCTCCACTGGCACAAGAAAAAAAACGCGCATAAGCGCGTTTTTCTGGTGCCGGGGGGCGGACTCGAACCGCCGACCCCATCCTCTTCAGGGACATGCTCTACCAACTGAGCTACCCCGGCATGTGTTAATTTATATCATTATTTTATAAATCTAGCCACTAAAATCAAAGGTCTAATTTTTTGATATAATTATTCTATGAGTAAAAATAATAGCTTAAAGATTTTGTTGTTTGTCAGTACTACCATGACATTTGTCTTAGGTGTATTTGCTCCTTTCTACACTCTTTACGTCGTTAAGCTTGGAGGTGATATTTATTCAGCTGGTTTATCGTGGGCAGCTTTTTCAATTGTGTCTGGAGTTTTAATGCTTTCTTTTACTGTTTGGGAGACTTCTGTTAAAGATAAAAAAATATTATATGCTACAGGGTATTTTTTGAGAGCAGTAGTTTTTTGCATGTATATTTTTGTATCAAGTATAAGTGAGTTAATTTTGGTACAAATCTTACTTGGTATATCATTCGCGCTGAGTAATCCTGCATTTGACGCTTTGTTTATGAAGCATACAGATAGAAATAAAGAAATTGCAGAATGGGGAGGTTGGGAAGGTTTTACTGCAATTGCTACAGGGTGTGCAGCTGTAGTTGGAGGATACGCTATAGAAAATTATGGTTTTATTTCAATTTTTTCAATAATGGCTTTAATTAGTCTTGGATTGGGAATCTATCTTATTACACTTCCAAAAGATATTTTGTAATTTAATATGCAAAAAATAATCATAGTTGGTTGCCCGGGATCTGGTAAGACCACTCTTGCTAATCAGTTAGGAAAAATTCTAGATATTCCTGTACATCATCTAGATAAAATTTTTTGGAAAGAAGGCAAAAAAGCATCCCATCAAGATGAATTCAGAAAATTGGTCAAGGAATTGATGGAAGAAGATAAATGGATATTAGATGGTAATTTTAAGCGCTCAGTCGAGGATAGAATTGAGAAAGCTGATACTGTGATTCTTTTTGATTTTCCTAAATTGATAATTATTTGGAGGGTTTTTAAAAGATTTTTCAAACATTTTAATAAAGTTCGTCCAGATATGGGCGGAAACAATAAGGAAAAAATAGAGTGGTTGCATTTTAAATATATCCTCACATATCCTATGAAAGAATATTTATGCAGAATTTCACTTTTATCCAAAGGTAAAAATCTTTTCATATTAAAAAACCCTCAGAAGGTGAGGGTTTTTCTAAAAAATATTTCTACAACGATTTAACTTTTAGCTTTGTTTGGCGTCCTTTATCTATTTTTGGTAAACGAATTGTCAGCATTCCTTGGTTTTCAACTGCCTCAGCCCTTTCGATATCTACTTCTTGGGGAAGAAGAATTGTTCTTGAAAATGTACCCCAATATAATTCACGGTGAAAATAGTTTCCTTCATCAATATTTTGTTCTTCTTCTCTTTTGCCACGAATTGCAACCATATCTCTCGATAGGGCAATATCCATGTCTTCTTTTTTTACACCAGCTATAAGAGTTTTTACAATAATATGAGAAGGAGTTTCGTAAACATCCACCGTTAATTCTCCTTCAGAATCTGAATCTTCATCGTCTAAGAAATTAGGCTTCTCAATTTCGAGTATCTTATCATCCTCATCTTCAGTTCTTGATCCTGTTAATCTCTTAAAAAATGATTTTTTCATATTTTGTGAATGTTCTTAATCTTTTTAATTTTTTCTAGTATTAATATTATGGCAATGATTCCAATCCAGACAGCACCAAAAGAAATCATAACACCAAACTTACTTCCTATTATAAAATTATTAAAGAGAGCATGCAATAGAACCGCAATGGTAATTCCGGAAAAAAATGCCAACCACTTTGCTTTATTGCTTCTGTAAAACGTTTCTGCCATACAAATTCCAACTGCGCCAGAAGTTAATATGTGTAAGAGTGAAGCGCCAATGAATCTAAAATCTAAAGTTGCGAGACCTTTTAGTAAGTTTCCTTCAGACAGTGGACCCAAAAGGAAAAGACTATTTTCTAAAGCAGAAAAACCAAGGGCTGCTGTTATCATGTAGAGAACCATATCAATTGGCTCATCTGCAAACCTTGTTCTAAGTGCAGGGAAGTAGGCAGATGCAAATTTTAATCCTTCCTCAATAATTGCCCAAAGTAGAAATGACAGAAAGGTATAATCAGGAATTATATTCGAAACTCCTTTCTCAAGCAGAATCGCAACAGGGACCGCAAGCATTCCAAAAACAAAAACTTTAAGCATTAAGCCACGAGGCTCTTGGTGTTTGTCTTCTTTAAACCAAAATTTTAGCCAAAGAAAAGATGGTAGGATTCCTCCGAGGATTGCAATGATTATTATATTTGTACTAATTTGCATTTTCTAATTTTCTAAACACAGAAGCTTTAACTATTTTGTTGATGGCCATTTTTCGATCATAAGTAAATTTTCCTTTCCCATGCTTTGCCAAATTTCTTCAGTCACAAAAGGCATAAAGGGGTGAAGCACTCTTAAGGAATTTTCTAATAATTCAACAAGGAGTTTTTTTCTCGAAGTTACTTCCTCAATTGAACCTTCCAGAATAATTTTCTTACTATCCTCGATTATCACATCAGCAAAAGTATGCCAAACATATTGATAAATTTTTTCTGAAGCAATATGAATTCTCAAAGCTTCTAAATCCTTTGTAATATCTAAAATAGTCTCATTAAATTCTTTTGAAATAATTTCATCTGCTTGTGTGATTTTTGCATTTACATCAAAATCTGTTGTACTAGAAAGTACAAAACGTGTGATATTCCAAATTTTATTTGAAAAGTGTTTATAACCTTTTATTTTATCTTCTGAAATTTTTGTATCAATTCCAGGAGCAGAACCAACAACAAGTGCCATTCTACCTGCATCTGCGCCAAATTTGTTTGCAACATCTATTGGGTCAATTCCATTTCCAAGCGACTTGCTCATTTTTCTTCCCTGAGCATCGCGAACTGTTCCATGTAGATAAACTTTTTCGAAAGGAATTTCTCCCAAGAAAAATCCAGACATTAGGACCATTCTGGCTACCCAGAAAAATAAAATCTCATATCCAGTTTCAAGAAGGTTTGTTGGGTGATAAGTCTTTAGATCTTCTGTGCTTTCTGGCCATCCAAGGGTCGAAAAGGTCCATAGGCCAGAGGAAAACCATGTATCAAGGGTATCTTCATCTTGAGTCCAATCAGCGTCTTTTGGGGCTTCTGTGTCACAGTAAATTTCTTCATTTTTGTACCAAACAGGGATTCTATGTCCGTACCAAATTTGGCGAGAAATACACCAATCCCGTAAATTTTCTATCCAATGAAAATAGGTTTTATCAAAATAATTTGGAATAATTTCAATTTGATTATTCTCCACAACAGTTCTCATTATTTGTTTTAGAGTTGTTTTTGATCCACTTTCTATTCCTTTAATTTTTGAATCTTTGAGAGTGAATTCTTTATCAACAGCAATAAACCACTGCAGTTTTGGCATTGGTTCAACTATTCCACCGGTTCTCTCAGCAGTAGAAATATTTTGTGTAATTTCTTCTTCCTTTTCTAAAAGATTTTCACTCTTTAGCCATTCAACAATAATTTCCCTTGCATCGGTTACTTTTTTGCCAAGAATATTTTCTCCGCCTACAGTCATTTTTGCAAATTCGTTTATAACTTGCACGCGAGGAAGATCATGTCTCTCTGCAATTTCCCAGTCGATCATACTGTGGGCTGGCGTTACACCAAGCGCGCCTGTTCCAAAATCTTTTTCAACATGTTTGTCAGCGATTATTTTAATAGTTAGGGGTACACCGCAGAATTCTACATTAAAAGTCTGACCAATATATTTTTGATATCTCTCATCTTCTGGATGAACGGCAACAGCTGTATCGCCAACTTTTGTTTCTGGTCGAGTCGTAGAAATTGATATAGGGAAGTCTTTTGAATATTTAAAAGTATAAAGTTTAGCTTTTCTTTCTTCGTAAACAATTTCATCATCAGAAATCGTTGTCTGGCCTTTTGGGTCCCAGTTAACAATTCGGTGTCCACGATAAATCAAACCTGTATCGTACATTTCCTTGAAAGCAGTTCGAACAGCAAGATTCCTTTTTTCATCTAATGTAAAAGCTTCGCGAGACCAGTCACAAGAAGCACCAAATATTTTTAATTGAGAAACAATTGTGTCGTGACTTTCTTTTGCAAATTGATTAACACGTTTCAAGAGTTCTTCTCTACCTAAATCATGACGAGAAAGTTTTTCTTTTTTTGCAATATCCTTTTCAACTCTTGACTGAGTAGCAATTGCTGCGTGGTCGGTGCCCGGAAGCCATAAAGTTTTTTTACCTAGCATTCGCTGATATCTGACAACAATATCTTCAATGGTAATCATTAAAGCGTGCCCCATATGCAAAATTCCAGTCACATTTGGCGGTGGCATCATTACTGAATATTTTAGAGCATCTTTATTGGTGACCCCTTTTTCTATACAAACATCAGGATTAAAAAAACCGCTCTCTTCCCAGAGCTTGTAAATTCTTTTTTCCGTTTCTTCGGGATTGTATGGTTTCAGGAATTTGTCGTTCATACCGCAAATAATACTATTTTTCTTGGTTTTTTTAAAGACTTAGGTTTCCTTCGGCTTTAATTTCTTTTTTCCTATTTTTTGCCTTAGAAGAATTAAAAAATGCAGAAATTGCAATCATAATTGCATTGTCAGTAGACATTTTTTTCTCTGGGAAATAAATATTTACATTCAAAGATTTTCCGAGTACTTTAATTTTTTTCTGAAGAGTTTTATTTGCAGAAACACCCCCTCCGACAATCAAACTTTTGGCATTGTATTTTAAAATAGCTTTTCTGGTTTTTGATTCTAAGACCTCAACTGCGGAATCTTCAAATTCGCGTGCAATTTTTTCCTTATCTGTTTCGCTAAGTTGACCCATATCACGAACTAAATACAAAACAGATGTTTTAAGACCTGAAAAAGAAAATTCAAAATCTTTTGAATGAATCATTGGCCGAGGAAGGGAGAAGTTTGGAGGTGCGAGGTGCGAGGTGCGAGCTTTTGAGGCAAGACGTGAAATTTCTGGACCACCAGGGTAAGGCAAACCTAAAATTCTTGCAACTTTATCAAAAGCTTCTCCAACAGCATCGTCACGAGTTTTTCCAATTATCTCGTAGGACATAAATTTTTTCATTAAAACTAATTCAGTGTGGCCTCCGGAAACAAGAAGAGAAATAGCAGGGAATTTAAGTTTGTTGATACTTGTTTTCGGTAGTATTGAGAGTACATGACCTTCCATGTGATTTACTCCCATTATCGGTATGTCCCAAAGTTTCCCTAAAGCTTTGGCAAAACTTATTCCAACCCAAAGAGCTGGCTCAAGGCCTGGACCATTTGTCACAGCGATTAAATCGATTTTTGGTTTTTTTATATTTAATATATGTTTTTTAAAATGTTCTAAAAGATCTGTTTCTCGACTAAGGATAGCTTCCAGCTTTAAGCTTTTAGATTTTAGATTTTTATCATCTAAATTTTTTATTAAAAAATTTGAATCCTTTAAAACTTTTAAAAGAATAGGAGTTAGATTTTTCTGGTGTTCACGTTTTGCCATCATAGGAAAAACACCTCCATATTGTTCATGGATTTTTATTTGTGATCTTAGAGCATTCCCAAGTATTTTGAATTTAGGATTTTTCTTTCCACCTTTAACTTCTAAAAGCGAAATAGCCGTTTCGTCACAAGATGTTTCAATACTTAATATAATCATAGCAACTAAAATATTAATATTAGCTCGTTGATAATTTATCAATAATACCTTGAATTAAACCTTTCATTCTGAAGAATAATTTTCTGCTATTTATTCTAATAACAGCCGTCCCATATGGTAGGGAATTATAAGGTCTTTTTCCTTGGCTAGCTCTACTTACTTGATTAACTATATAAAATCTATCAGATGGTAACATAGTTATTTTTGACCAGTATTTTTTTGCTTCATCGGGGCTAATGTTAGAGTAAATGTGTATCCCTGCTCTAATTTTTTCTTCTTTAGTATTCCATATTTCTCTAATAAATTTTAGAAAGACACGTATCATATTAGGATCAGAATTTGCGAATGAAATAGCATGACTATTAGGTTTTTTTTCAGATTTAGACCCTTCTCCCCAATACAAGCACGCTCCAATTAGTAGCAATTCTTTATTTGAAATATTTTCAATTTTATTTTTTCCTTCAATTCTTTCGAATTCATTCTCATTTAAAATTCTTTTTGATCTGTCGCTATTAAATTTTTTTAGTCCACGTTTAACCGCAAGATCTTGATTTTTTTGGAGTAAATTCTGTTCCTTTTTATCTAGTTGAATGTCCTTAAACCAAGCACTTAAGGTCCCTTTTGATTTAAGATTTAATTCTTTTAATATTTGTGAATAACTCCTACCTTTCTTCCTTAAAAAAATAGCTTTTTCTTTTAGATGAATATTTGAACTCATGTATATATTATACACAGTCTAAAGCATAAGTTCAATATTTTTGACCCTACGGAGAGTCGAACTCCGCTTCTTTCCTTGAAAAGGAAATGTCCTAACCGATAGACGATAGGGCCACACTGAAGGCAATAGGAAATATAACATTTTTTGTAAAAATGGCAAAAAATTGTTAGGATTCCTTTACCTCTTGGAAGGGTACCGAAGAGGTTATAACGGCGCCGATTCGAAATCGGATGGTCGGTGAAAACCGGCACGCGGGTTCGAATCCCGCCCCTTCCGCATTTAGTCTTATTTTTCTATACTTTTTATTTACACTCCATAGGGTGTTCAGAACTTTTTGTGTGAGGTATAATCTATAGATATGAAAAACTTTATTTTAAAAGCAAGTAAGTATGGAATTATTATTTTTATAGTACACGTAGTAGTAGCTTTTTTGCTGGGTATATTGTCTATATCAAACCCAATCGGTCAGTTTCCTTTTGTAGTTTTCTGGGTATTCTTACTTGGATTATGTTCTCGTAATGCGGGCGGTATGTTTGGTGGATATTGGGACCTCCATTTAAATAATTGCGGTCCTTATAATATATTTAGTGTACTTATTATAGTAATTATTCTTTACTTAATTTATTTTATTTTAGGTTCTATTACATACTACTTATTAGCAAGAAAAAATAGAATTTAGCTCTTCTATACAACTTTTGATATAATCTCTCTCACCTAATAGTTCGGAAAGCCAGACTGTTTGGTTGTAGATTAAGCGCGGTTAGCTCAGTTGGTAGAGCGCCACATTGACGTTGTGGATGTCACAGGTTCGAACCCTGTATCGCGCACAAATAAGTTATAATTACCTTATGAAAATTGTATTCAATAAAGTTACATGGTATTCAAAAATCGCGGCAGTTTTTGTGCTTTTTGTTTTTGTGCCAGCTGTTTCATTTTATTTAGGTAGTTATTATGAGCAAACAAAAATTTTAATACAAAATACTCCTCCAATTACACCTTTTCAAAATATTAAAAAAAAGAAACTAATTTTGCCTATTCCAAAAACAAATGCGGTGCTACCTAGTCAATCCAAGAAAAAAGAACCAACAAGAATTGCTTGTAGTATGGAAGCAAAACTTTGTCCTGATGGAAGTTACGTTGCAAGAACTGGTCCTAATTGTGATTTTACTCCTTGCCCTTAAAGTCTTAAGGCTAGCCATATTTCATGTTAATATTAAAAGATGAAATCATTAAAAAGACTCGTCATAATTCTTGTCGCTTTTAGCGTATTATTTTTTTCTTTGCGTTTTTATGGATCCTACGTTCACTATAATGTTGATCATTTAATTGCAAACCTTGATGGTATAGCTTGGCTTTACTCTACGATTGGTACTATTTTTGCGGTGCTTGCAGCGTTTGTAATTGTTTCTGAAATTGGCGATTGGAATAAATTAATTGAGGCATCAAGGGAAGAAGTAAAAGAGTTAAATGAATTATGGCAGTGGTCAAAAAGTCTTTCTCCTGAACTTTCAAAAGAATTTAGAGAAAATATAATTAAATATTTGGAAGCAACGATTGGAAAAGAGTGGGATGAAATCAGAGATGATGGAAATGAAGATGAAGAAGCAAAATTAGCAATGGATAAATTTCACCCGCTTATTTCAAAAGCCATAGAAGAAAACCGAGATATCGCTCCTTTTATGTTTAAGACTCTGGATGAGATTGTTGATAAAAGAGCAATGCGAATTGAATTTAGTTATGACAATGTGCCAAAAATTACAAAGTTTACAGCAATTCTTGTTGATATTGCACTTGTTGGGCTTTCATTTTTTATTGGGGTAAAAAGCATGTGGCTCGCATATATATTTCAATTTTGTATTGTCTCACTCGGCTCGATTATTCTTTTTGTTATTGATGATTTAGATAATCCACTTCGTGATGGGGATTGGTGTTTGAAGCCAGATTTATATAAAAAATTGCTAAGCCAAATACAAAATAATCATGTTTAATAACAAAAAAATACTTATAGCGTTAACACTCTATTTAACTTCACTTTTTGCATCTAATACTTTAGGACTTAAATTGATGCCTTTTGTTTTTGGAACACATCTTTCCGTTGCAATATTTTTCTTTCCTTTTGTTTATATAACCACAGATGTTATTGCTCAAGTATATGGTAAGAAATTAGCGAAAGATTTTGTTTTTGCAGGATTTCTTTCAATCCTAGTTTTTCTTCTCTACACTTTTATTTCTCAAATTACGCCCTGGTCTGCAGACGGTTCTTGGGCTAAGGACGCATACAATACAATTTTTGGTATTTCAGTGAGAATGTCTATTGCATCGCTTTTAGCTTATGTTATTGGAGAGTATCAAGATGTATGGACTTTTATCTTTTTTAAAACAAAGACTGGTGGAAAAATGTTTTGGTTGACATCAAATCTTTCAAATATTTGGTCACAGTTTTTAGATGCTTATATATTTATGCTAGTGGCATTTATTGGAATATATTCTTGGCACACAATTATTTTTGCGGGTTTGGCTTGGTGGATTTATAAAGTTGTTATGGGTTTTTTGTATACTCCGCTTTCATATATTTATATTTATTGGTTAAAAAAAGGAAATGAAAGTTCAACCAATTAAAACTAGAATTTTTATTGAAGGCGAGAGTATTATTGCTTTTATAAAAGAACATATCAAAAAAATTCCTGAGGAATCTGTTCTTGTCATTACCTCAAAAATAGTTGCTTTGTCTGAAGGAAGGACAGCGGGTAAGTTAAGTAAAAAAGAAAAAGGTGAGTTAATAAAAAAAGAAAGCGATTACGCTGTAGAAACTAAATGGGTCTGGCTTACTGTTAAAGATGGAATGTTTATGGCTGGTGCAGGTATAGATGAATCAAATGCGAAAAAGGGTTTAGTTCTGTTCCCAGAAGATTGTTTTAAATCTTCCGAAATTATTTTGAAAGAAATCAAAAAAATATATAAAGTAAAAAAGTTAGGAATTTTGATTACTGATAGTCGAACCATCCCGCTTCGTTTGGGAGTGGTTGGAATGTCTGTAGGGTACGCTGGTTTTAGACCGATAAAAAGCTATATCGGCAAGAAGGATATTTTTGGCAAGAAATTTGAGTTTTCAAAAGTGAATCTTGCAGACTGCTTGGCTTCCTCGGCAGTTCTTGTGATGGGTGAAGGGAAGGAACAAAGACCAATTGCAATTATCTCAGACGTAAATGATATTGATCTGAAATTTACTTCAAAAAAAGCAAGGAAAGGAGAGTTAATAATTTCACTAGAGGATGATATTTATAAACCGCTTTTTAGGAAACTTGGCAGATGATATAATTTTTTGAATGGAACAAACGAAATCAATTGAAGCTCCAATAGGAGAGAATTCTCGAAATAAAGCTGAAGGTTTTGAGTACCCAGAAATTGAAGAATTAAGAGAACCTATACAAGAAATTATAAAGCAATTGAGGAGTAAGATAGAGAAAGGCGAGTACGGATATGTTGTTGGCGATGACGCATCAGGTAGAATTCCAGCTCTTATTGTTTCATCATTTTTGAAAAAAGTTTACGAAGAAAAAGGGTTGGGTAGCCCAAAAACTTTCTTTTTTGCTACTGGAAGGTCTAACACCACTGATGTCAATGATTGGAAATTAGCAGAGATTGCTAAAAGTGTAGAAGATTTTTTTGAAACTAATCCAGATAATAATAGGAATAACAAAGTACTTTTAGTTTCAGAATATATTGCGACAGGTCAATCTTTAGGGATTATTTGTGATGCACTAAAGAAAGAAAAGATAGCATACGATATAGCTACTGTAAGTTCTGCTTTTCCAGACGACGTCGAAGATACCCAGGATAGACTTGGTGCAACAATATATGATGGGGTTTACAGTAGTCTACCTTCAGTATATTCAAATTTACCTTCAGTATATTCAAAAAAATACATTTCAGGAGTGCAAAAAGATAAAAATGAAAAAAGAATATTTTCTCATCGAGCGGCTATAATAGTTAGTCAACAGCAAGAAAAGATAAATTTGGCAAGGAAAGATGTTGCTTTGTTATCTGAACAAATTTTTAAGTGGTATAAAAATTTACCACCAGCTGAAAGTTCTACTTAGTATGAAGATTTATATAAATATCCTCTAATGCTTTTACTGCATCACCTGAGGAAATATTGTTTTGATGATAGAGTCCGTCTGTGCAATCACCAGCAGCCCAAATCATAGGGGTTTTGGTTTGTTGTGTTCGTGGGTCAACAATAATTTGTCCACCTGTGTTAAGTTCTACAATATTTTTTGCAAAAGTTGTTGAAGGAATTAATCCAATTTCAACAAAAATTCCTGTTACAGCCAAATCTTTAATTTCACCTGTAATTGCATCTTTGTATGAAAATCCATTTACAAATTTTTCACCTTTTACTTCAAATGGAACAGCGTTTTTAATTGCTTTAACATTTGGTTTTGCTAAAACCTTTTCAACAGTTATTGCGTCAGCTCTAAAATTTTCACTTCTGTTTATGATTGTTACGCTTTTTGCATATGCGGAGAGCTGAGAAGCTGTTTCAAAAGCTGCATTTCCTCCGCCCACAACTACAACATCTGCATCTCCATAAAGTGGTCCATCGCAAGTGGCGCAATAGGTAAGTCCTTTGTGTTCAAAAATATCAGCGCCTTTTGCTTCTAATTTTCTTCTTGTACTTCCAGTTGCAATAAGAATTGCTTTAGCATTAAATTCTCCTTCAGTTGTGATAATTGTAAAACCAGTTCCTGTTTTTTTTATATCAGTAGCCTTTACTCCAGTTTTAATCGTAAGACTCTCTCCTGCGTAAGCTTTCAAATGATTCTCTAGACTTTTTGCAAAATCTGCTCCAGAAATAGAAGGTGTGCCAATCCAGTTCTGAATATTTTCTGAAACTGCGCTCTGACTCTCAAAGTCAAAAGTCAAAAAAACTGTTTTAAGTTTTTTACGTGCAGCATAAACACCTGCAGACACTCCTGCTGGTCCGCCTCCTATAATTGCGAGTTCGAATTGCTCCATTTATATTTGATTTATTTTAGCTTGCTTCTTCGGAGAAAAGCAGGTACTGCGCCCCAGTCGTCATCCTCTTCTTTTGCGGCCACTGCTGGAGTTTCTGACGGCATCGTTACATTTTTGTCTTCGGTAGTATTTTTTTCTTGTTTTTCTTTATCAATTTTTAGATTGAAAGGCTTGTTTTCAAAAAGACTTTTTTTCTGTCCAGCATCTGGAAAACCTGCCGCAACGACAGTCACTTTTATTTCGCCCTTCTTTAATTTTTCATCTCGAACTGTTCCAAAAATAATTTTTGCAAGGGGATCAACTGACTCAGTAATAATCTTTGCTGCGTCTTGAATTTCAAACATAGTCAAATCATCACCTCCTGCGATTGAAAACAAAACACTTTTTGCTCCATGAATTGAGATATCAAGAAGTGGGGAATTGATTGCGCCTTTTGCAGCTTCTGTTGCTCTGTTTTCTCCACTTGCATATCCGATTCCCATAAGAGCAGAACCTGCGTTTTCAAGAACAGCTCTGATATCTGCGAAGTCTATATTTCCGATTGTTCCTGGTGTTGTTATAAGGTCAGAAATGCCTTCTACAGCCTGTTTTAGGACCTCGTCACACATCATAAATGCCTGTTTAGCGGTAGTTTCTTTGCTAATTGAAGTTAAGAGCTTATCGTTTGGAATTACGATAATAGCGTCAACGGACTTTCGGAGTTCCTCAATTCCAACGTCGGCTAAGCGAGCCCTTTGCTGTCCTTCAAATGAAAATGGTTTTGTGATAACTGCAATTGTGAGAACGCCAAGTTCCTTAGAGGTTTTTGCAACAATAGGTGCTGCACCTGTGCATGTTCCTCCTCCTTCACCACCTGCAATAAAAACCATATCGCCTCCTTTGATTGCCTCCTGAATTTCTTCTTTAGTTTCTTCTGCTGCGCGTTTTCCAATTTCAGGATTCATTCCAGCTCCCAATCCTTTTGTAAGATTTTTTCCAATGTGAATTTTTTTCTTTGCAAGTGAATGATGTAGATCTTGTGAATCAGTGTTTACAGCAATAAAATCTACACCTTTTACTTTAGCATCCATCATGTGGTTCAGAGCATTCTTTCCAGAACCTCCAATTCCGATAACTTTAATTCTTGCGAATGTCTCCATCTCAGGTTTTATTTGTGGCATATCTTTTTGTTGGTCTGTGATTTAGCTAATTAATGGATACATAATATACAAGAGCAAGCGCGGTGGCAAGTAGTGGACAAGTGGCTGAAACAAGTCGCTTTTTTGGGTGACATTTGGAGGTCGGACCTCTCAAGAGGAGGTACGACCTCCAAATATTGAACTACGGGAGGATTTTTTTAATCCAAGCGATAAAACTATTTTTTGCAGTTTTGACAAATCTACCCTTAAATATGTTTATAGAATGCGAATCTTCAGATGAAGAATTTATTCCAAGAATTGTCAGACCATATGCAACAGCCCATGTGCCGTCTTTTACAGTGACAGTACTTTTTCCATCAAATTTTATTCCAGCTTTTCTTACTGGAAGCTTGAGAGAAGTTTTTACAACTTGTTCAATGAAAGGACTGAGTGCTCCTCCTCCAGTTACAACTGCTCCTGCAGGAAGTAATGAACTTCTTCCAATTTTTTTCAAATGAGATTCTACGAGATCAAAAATATCAGAAAGTCTTGCCGAAATTATTTCTTCAAGTTTTTTTCTTGGGTAAGGAATACTTTCTGGTCGAGCGTTTTTTATTCTCTCTGCTTCTTCTAAAGAAATTTTAAATCCTAATGCAATGTCGTTTGTAATATCTCCAGAACCAAGTGGAAGAATTTCGATTGAAATTGGTGCACCGTTTTCAAAAACAGAAACTGAAGTTGTTTCGGCTCCAACATTCACCAAAACAAGTCCTGCCATTTGCTGTGATTTGTTTACCGTTGCAAGGCTTGCTGCAAGTGGGGAAGCAGCAACGTCTTCAATTTCTATTCCAGCAAGTTCAACTGCATCAATAAAATCTTGAATATGCTGAGCAAGACAAGCAATAAAAAGAGATTTGCATTCTAGGGTTTTTCCAAGCATTCCAATTGCTTTTCCGATGACAGGTTTTCCATCTACTTTGTATGTTAGAGGAACAGCATGCATTATTCTTCTGTTGATGGTAAATGTCTCTGGCAAATTTTCTTCGATTTCATCAGTTAAGTTTGCAATAGTTCCCGCTGTAATTTCTGTTTCTCTTTGACCTAATTCTGCTGAGCCAGAAAAACTTGAAGCAAAAAGTCCAAGTCCGCCGATTCCTAAATAAGCTTTTGTTATTCTGTAATTTGAAGCTTTTTCTGCCATTGAAACTGCTTCTCGGATAGCTTCGGCAACTTCTTCGATGTTTGTGATGTACCCGCGTCTAACACTTTTTGACAAGGCATAACCCACACCAATTATTTTTGGTTTTATTCTTTCTTCTGGTGTACTAGCTTCTGAGACAATAACCTTAACTGAGTGACTTCCAATATCAATACCCGCAGAAATTCTCGTGGCTGTTGAACTTGGTGAAATTAAATTTCGAAATTTTGACATAATAGTTTTTCTTTCTCTTCCATTTTACTACCATGTTCCATTCCTTCCAAATGCAATAATCCGTGGATAAACAAAAAGTTCAAATATTGTGTCGGAGTTTTTCCAAAAAGCTTAGATTTTCTTTTAACTTCATCAAAACAAAAAATAATTTCGCCGGAATTTTTATCAAGTTCGAAACTTAAAATATCAGTAGGAGAATTTTTTTTCCTAAATTTATTATTTAAATCTTGTATTTTCTTTTTACCGACAAAAGCAACACTAAGTTCGTATTTTTTTCCTAAAACTTTATCTTTCATTAAAGCAAAAAGCCCCTGATCAACGGGGACTGTTTTTGGTATTTTTGAAAACGAGATGTTCTCCTGCATTTACCCTAGAAAATTTTTATCTATTAAAAATTGCTTTGCTTGTTTCATATAATATTAATTAAACATATTAAATTCTATTACTCTCAATAATTTACAAGCAATTTTTCTACTAGTTTTTTGCTAAAAACTAGTGTAGATAAAAACTTTAAAGGGTTTATCTCCTGCGAGGCTTTTCTACGTTTTTTCCAAGTTTGATAAGTGCCTCAATTTTAGCCTTTCTGTCAATTGATGAAAGAGTCTTTTTCTTAACAACGTATTTTGAGCGATTTCTGTCTTTATAACGAAGACTTCTGACACGTCTTAGGATCCCCGCTTCCTGAACGCGTTTTGTGAATTTTCTGATTGTGTTGGCATTGTTTTCTGTGCCAGACTTTGTGACTTCAACGTTTACTGATTTCATGGACTAAAATATTAACATATGAGCTTTAAATTATCAAGAATTCTCCCATTTTTTGAATCTTTGCAAATAGTAGGTGTCTGTGATAATTTCATTGTTATATGAATGATTTAGATGTACTTTTTATGGTTTCTAATTGGGGAGAGAAAATCGACGGCTCACAATCTGGTACAAGAACGTGTAGAAGTGGCGATGCGACTGAAGGTTGTATGGAAACCCACTATAAAGCTATTAGTGGGAGTTATCAACTTATGGCAAGTCTTGTTGTTGGATTCACGAAGGATGCTCCTTTTTCGTCGTCTTGCCAAGGTCATCTTGCAGTAATTTGCGAATGCCCTGGCTGTCACAAGTTGTTTTGGTATCACATCACAATAGGTATGCTTCCTGCATATGTTGGACATTGTCCTTGCTGGCCAGCAGATCAAAAAACCAAATTTCGAAAAGCGACTGAGTAATACTTCGTCGCTATTTTTTATTTAAGCTTTTTTAAATATTTAACCAAATGCTCAATAGAAACTGTTTCTTGGGACATTGAGTCCATGTTTCGAACAACAACAGAATTTTCTGATGCTTCGCGTTGACCCATCAAAATAATATAAGGAATACCCATTTTTTCAGCTTGAGCTAACTGCAAGGAAAGTTTATCTTTTGCTAAAGATTGCACAACATAGATTCCAGATTTTCTTAGTGTTTCAATTAGGGTCAAACTTTTTAGTTTGGCATCAAATCCAATTTGGATGTAAAAGAATTTTGCCTTTGTTTCCTTCTTTTTGACAATATTTTTTTTGACGAAATGAGGATGGATAAGAAGGGCAGATCCGAGAGCTGCGACATCTTTCTTTTGTAAGGCTCTTTTTGCAAGTCCGTTATATCGTTCTCCAATTGCTAGGATATGAGTTTCCCCATCTTTCTTTCCAATAATTTCAAAAACTGTATCGGTACAATAACTTCGAGAACCGACAAGTGCATGATTTAAATCGTAAGGTATGCAGAGTGATTCTAGGTATTCGAGAACTTCTTTAAAATGATTTCTTCCAGACTCATTTAAGAATGCAATTGGGCGAGGGGCGCCATCTTGTATTTCTTTACATTTTTCATGTGCACAATCAAAAAGGGCAGTTGGATCTTTTTTTGTTAAAGCTAGGCAAGATTTTTCTAAACTACTTGAATTTTTTGAAATGTAGTTTGTTAGATCTCTAAAAAATTTTGAATAGGCTTCTTTGTCTCCAACTGAGTTTATAACAACCGAAAGTTCATATTCTGGATAACGGTCTTTGAGAATAACAAATGATGCTTCAATCAGCATTGCCTCGTTGATACTTTTTGAGCCACCAATAATTTCAAGATTAAAAGTTTCGGTACCAATAGTCTTTTTTATGTGAGGATTGCCATCAAGTGGTCCTTCATAAAATCCCATTACTGGCTGGGGAAGATTTATAAATTTTTTTTCTAGGTAGGATCTAAGGATTGCGATTTTTTCTTCCAAAAAACCTCCAAATCTCTCATTTTTATGTAGAAAAGGATTAAGGTTTTTTAGATGTGATTCTCTAAATCTTTTCGCATTTAGGATATCTTTTTTTTCTACTGAAATATAGGGAAGTTTGGTAAATCCGTAATATGCTGCAATTCCAGCTGCTTTTTCTAATTCAGGAGAAAGCATTTCGGTTTTCTTTTTTGTCACTCCTTTTAATTGAATTTTGTTTGGCATAGTCGTGTTGAATTAAGCTCGGAAAAATTTTTTTTCAGAAAAATTTTTCCGAGGAAGCTTTTAACCTACTTACCAGTAGGCGGGCTTAGTTAGTTTGTAAAAGTGGCTTTGCCAGGCCAGATGCCTAATTCCGGAATTGGAAATAGACGTGTCAAAACTCTCCCTGTGATTTCATTTCCATTAAGTGCTCCCCAGACTCTCGAATCGGAACTAGCTTCTCGATTGTCACCCATTACAAAATATTGATTTGGTCCCAGTGTAGTTGTGGTTGCTCCAGCTCTTTCTGAAGAAACGTATTTCTCAGTGAGTACAAATCCGTTTGGATTTTCCTTATTAATAATTGTTACAGTATTTCCATCAACTTTGACTGTCTCATTAGGTAAGCCGATAACTCTTTTAATGTAATGATCTTTTGGAGCTGGAGGCGGAACAAAAACGATAACGTCTCCTCTCTGAGGTTTTTCAAATCTGTAAGAAATTTCATCTATTATTAAATAGTCGCCATTAAAGAAAGTTGGATACATTGAAGTGCCAACAACAACAAAGGGTTGAGCAATAAAAAGTCTAATTGGTAGTAAAACAAAAACAACCAAAATAACGATATCTAAAACGTCTTTGAGGAATCCTTTTAATAAAGGTTTTTTTGTTTCAGGCAAAATTTTTTTTTCCTCTGTCATGCCGGCATATGATAATATATAGAAGCGTGTTCGAGCAATTGACGTAAAGGAAAATAGATATTGCAATAATTTTTTAATAATAATTTTTTTTAAAATCATGTCTTATGTAATTGTTGGTTTGGGAAATCCAGGAGAAGAATACACAGACACTCGTCACAATACTGGACGAATTGTTTTAGAGTTTGCTGTAAAAAAATTTGATTTTCCTGATTTTCATTTGGATAAAAAGAACGTTGCATTAGTTTCAGATGGAAAGATCAACAAAGAAAAAGTAAAGATTTTGGAGCCCGAAACTTTTATGAACAAATCTGGAGGTTCGCTCAAGAACCTAATTACCTCAGAGAAAAAAGCCAAAGAGCTTGTGGTGATTCATGATGACTTAGATTTACCAATCGGAAGCGCGAGAATTTCTTTTAATCGCGGAGCGGGAGGACACAGGGGAGTTGAATCAATTATTCGATCAATCAAAACTGAAAAATTTATTAGAATTAAAATTGGTATTTCTCCTAAGACTCCCACTGGTAAGACAAAAAAGCCAAAATCAGTAAAAGTTGGAGATTTTATTTTAGGAAAATTCAAACCAGAAGAGATGTCCGAATTAAAAAAAGTTTCCAAAAAAGTTGGTGAAGCTCTCGAATTGATGGTCAAAGAAGATGTTTTTAGAGCAATGACGGAGTTTAATTAGTTTATAGTTGAAGGTTTACAGTTTACAGAAGAATAAAAAAAATCTCCGACCGTAGCGTAGGCTAGGTGGAGATGGATTTGAAACTTGAGGAAAACGGATTGACTACCATATTGCTGAAACGTTCAGCAAGCTGATAGCTTCCGGAAAAATGAAGCCAATTCATGAAATATGGGACGTACATTCGTTGATCACTGTCAACGAAAGTTATCACCAGTTCACACTTGTTTGGGCATTCCCAACGGATCACGTCACCAAAAGTTGCTTCTTCCCGAAGGTGCCTGAGCACTCTTGATAAAACTTCACGACTTCCTGTAACATCAAAGGTCATTTTCATCGGTATAAAACTATTACTTTTATAGGATTTGTCAATAAAACTCCAATTGCTGGTACACAAAAAAATCCGCAAAGCTTTGCGGATTTTTTTGTGGTTGTGTAGCGAAGAAAACTATCTTTTGTGAGACCATTTCGTCTGACTGAGACGAAATCTTCTGAGATAATCTAGCAAGATTTTCTCGTGCTCACAAAAGATAGTTTTCTGAAGCGTTTATTTCTTCTCTCCTTGAAACGAAAGTGCCATTTTCTGATCCTTTGGATCAAAAAGAGTGATTTTGAATGGGTAACTCTTACCAAGTTCAATGTTGTTTCTCAATTTGTCTTCACTGCCGAATTCAGAAATGTGAACAAGTCCTGCAACGCCTTCTTCAATTGAAGCAAGTGCTCCATGTCTGTTGAATTTGATAACAACAGCTTGAACAATGTCGTCTTTCTTATATTTCTTAGCAGCCTCTGTCCATGGATTTGATTTTAGTGCCTTGATAGATAGAGAAATCTTTCCGTCTTTGATTTCAATAACTTTTGCTTTGACTTTGTCTCCCACTTTGAAGAGTGATCGTGGGTCTTCTACAAGTCCCCAATCAAGTTCTGAAATGTGAACTAGACCTTCAAGACCATCTTCAATTTTTATAAAGACTCCAAAGTCTACGACACCGGTAATTTCTGCTTCCAAAACATCTCCAACTACATATTTATTTACAATTTCTTCTCTATCTTTTGATTCTGGATTTTTCTCAGAGAAAATAAGTTTATTTTCTTTTGCTAATGCTGAAATAATGCAAACAGAAAGTTTCTGATTAACAAGTTTTTTTAGTTCATCCAAAATTCTATCTTTATCACCATCCATTACGCGAGGGTAGTGGTCGCTCTTAAGTTGTGATGCTGGAAGAAATCCAACAACACCCTGCCATGTGATGATAAGTCCACCTTTGTTTGCTTCTGTAGGAATAACTTCGAAGGTCCTCTTTTCCTTCATTGCTTTTTCTGCTTCAGTCCAAACAAGCGCTTGTTTAGCTTCCTTAAGTGAAAGTTCAATGTAACCTTCTGGGTTTCTCAAATCAACTACTTTAGCTGCAACTGTATCTCCTGGATTTATTTTTTTGACTACATCGCGAACAGAGAGATATTCTTTTCCAAAAATAATTCCTGTTCCAAATGGATACAAGTCAATATAAACAGCACCTCGTTCATTTGCGAGGACTGGTCCTTCGACTATGCTTCCTATTGCTGGAGGTGTTTGAACCTGTGTGAGGAGATGCCCCATAACAGAATCCCTCTTTGCTTTACTTTCTTCTGACTCTTCTACTACCGCTTTTACTTTGACGACTTTTTCGCCTTTTGTTGTTATGCTCATTTTTTTACTCGGATTCAAGTTTCGCCTGAATATCTCGTCCTCTGCGCTTTTAATAATTTGCAGATTTGCCGTTTCAGTAGGCGAGGTTAGCTCTCTTCCTTATATTTATATGCTCGTGATTATACATAATTTCTCAAAAAAACCAAGTTTTCAAGAGCCAGACCCAAAACCCAAGGACCGACCTATGGCACTTTATCCACAGTGTGGATAAAGT
>CAIRYW010000024.1 GCA_903882905.1 uncultured bacterium
TATTCAAACCTCTAGAGTCTTGAAGGAATACATTGATGTAGTTCTAAACACCACAGGCGCTATCTCATATGATGACCGTGTCAAGCTTGAGAGTGATGTCAGACAACTTGCTGATCCAAATATCACCAAACAATGGGATGCTTTCGTTGCAAGCAAGGATGCCAAGGTTGCTCAGGGGAATGCTGTGAAGTTGATGAGTTTGCTTGCTAACAAGATGATACAGTAGGGTTTTTTGGGAAAGTCACAGATATTTTTCTGCTGAAAAATTCTGCGACCCCGACTCGCGCCGTCGCGCTCCGTCTTTGAATTGCTTTCGCAATTCAACCTCCTCTTGAGAGGTCTTTTCCGAAAAAGTATTTCTAAGTTTAAAAGTAAAAAAAAGCCGCCCCGTTAGGGGCGGCTTTTTTGACATTAAGCTTACGCTCTCTGTACGTTTGTTGCGTTCATTCCTTTTGGTGACTGTTCAGTCTCAAAAGTGACAGCATCTCCTTCACGAAGATCGTTGAATGCTACTCCAACAAGAGAGTTACTGTGAAAGAAAAGATCTTTCGGCATACTATCTGTTGAAATAAATCCAAAACCTTTGTCAGTGAGTTTTTTGATTACTCCTTTCATCTGTTTTACTTTATTACTTTCTAAAATACAAATATATTTATGTTTGAGAAATTCGACTCTTTTTCGCGACTCATATCTACTTTGTTCCAGAATGATAGCATATTTTGACTTTAAAGTCAATTTGACCCAGCACCTTGTTTATTAATTAAACAAGGTGCTGGGTTGACAAAAATGCAAAAAAGGAGTATATTACGGGCATAAAATTATTATTACAAAGATAAAAACATGAAAAACAAAGCAAATAACAAAGGAATTTTTATGAAAAACCTCAATAAAATAGGTCTTTTTGTAGTATTTATTTTTGCAATATTTGGTCTATTTGCTCCAAAAGCATTTGCAATGACTCCTACACTATCACTTTATTCTACTGGTAATAATTCTGTTCAAATTACAGTAAATGGAGACGCATACGCTTCAGTTAACCTTAATTACTATCCAAATGGTAATGGTTCAATTATCTCTTCTAACATCGGCTCAACTAATCAAAATGGATATTTTAACACTTCGTTAAATACCAACACTTATAATATTCAGCAAAATTCTTCTGTATATATCACAGTCAACGGCTCGCAATCAAACAGCGTCAGTTGGCCGTACAACAATAATTATAATAATGGAGGAAGTATTTATTTAAGTCAGAGTTCACTTAACGTCAATTCAAATCAAACTGTAACAGATTACATCTATGGGGGATCAGGCACATATAATATTTCTTCAAATTCAAACTCGAGTATTGCATCAGCATATATAACCGGAAACACAGTAAATGTTTACGGATATAACCCTGGCAGTACAAATATCACTATTTGTTCTGTAAATTCTGGCTACGGATGCGTTACACTTTATGTCATAGTTAATGGAAATAATTATAACTATTCACCAGTGACTTTGAGTCAGAGTAATGTTTCCGTTGGTATTGGTCAGAGTGTAAACGTTGGCATATCTGGAGGCACAGGACTTTATTATATTTCTTCAAATACAAACCAATATCTTGCGACTGTTTCTACAAATGGAAACACTCTGAGTGTATATGGCAGACAAGTTGGTTCTGAAAATGTGACAATCTGTTCATCAGTAGTAAATAATTACAACAGTGGCAATGGGAATGGAAATAATTATTCATACAACAGTTGTGCAGATTTGGTCATAAATGTTGGTCAGGGCTATGCTTATAATAATTCTTACATAAACAGCGGCTCAAATACTTCTGGAGTATTTCTAAGTCAGGTTCCATACACAGGAGCAAATTCAAATACTGGAGTTGTTCTCTTTGTTATTGGACTTTGGATTTGGAGTGCCTCAATTGCATACTTTATTTTCAAAAAAACAAGCAAAGATTCTTTCTTTCAGTTCGCAAATTCTTCTAAGAAAATTTCACAAAGAGATTTAATTGCAAAATTCAAGAAAGAGAACTTGGAGAGAAGGGGATAAATAATACTCCCAAAAAAGATTCTAGACCGTAGTCTATTTGTATAAAAAAATCACCACCTCTACTGGGGAGGGGGTGTTTTGCGGTGTCCGTTTTTGTGGCCGTTGATCTTTGGGGAGACGCTTGTCAGTTCACCTTCCTGATTGATATGTCCGAACCGATCCGGAGCCTCTGCGTGTGTCGTTGCGCACTTAATGCAACAAACCTGAAAGCTTTCGCCTCCAAATTTCACAAAGAGAGTCTGTTTCCTGGGAATTTTTACGTCAGGAAGCAAAGGCGTCTTGTCTTTATGCGAAAGCCAAACACCTTGACCGTTTTTATCACCCTTGATAGCTTCGGCACAAAGAGGGCAGAAGCAAATCGCAGGGTAAGCTGGATCACTGATCATCTCATCGATGTGTTTCGGCTCCAGTAGACCGAATTTTGCACTGAACTTTTTTAATGTAGGCCAGTTGCTTGTATCCAACCAAATCTTGAGCCGTGGCGGAAGCCACTTTTTTAGCAGCAGTAAGGAACGTTTCATGCTCTTATATAACCTCAATAATTTTATTTTGTCAATTTTTGCTCTGCTTAGTAGAGGTGTTAGAAAAACTAAAACCACCCTATTCGGGCGGTTAAATTTTTCTATGTGGAGACAGGTTTAGGATGTTAGAAATTGTTTTTGTAAATAGAGAAGTAATTTTTTAATTACTCTCTGAAAGGGATTTTATTACATCATCAAGTCTTGAGTTATTTTCACATCTTTTATTAAGAACTGAAGCTAAACTAGCACTTATTGTATCGTGTAGTATTTTACCAACTGCATTTTCAGTAAAGTATATTTTAAAGTAAGAAATAGGTTTAATTAGCATTTTTTCTTTAACATCAGGTTTAGTGTTACAAGACACATCAATATTATTTATTTCTTCTCTCGCATTATCTGCGAAGTATTCTGTAGTTTGATTTTGTTCGTAATAATAAGAAGAACCATTTAAAACCATGTTAGTAAAAATTGGAATATTCACTTGGGAAACTAGTTCACCTATAAACTCCTTAAGGCTATTCTTTTGATTATAATATTCAAGAATAAAAGAATTCTTAAGACCTTTTCCATCATCCTTTAATAGATTTAATTGCGTCAAGTAGTTTTGTTTTTGTACTTGATTAAAGTGTTCCTGATTAATTATTTTTAATGCAGCTTCGTATCCGTAACTTTTTATTGCAATGCCAACTAAGTATCCAATTAAAGGTTGATTAGATTCTGACCCTAAGTAACCAATTTTTATAGTTTTAATTGCTTCATTCATTGCTTCTGTGTTTTTACCTTCTTTTAGTAGGTGTAATGCGTTTAATGAAGCAATTAGACCCGCGTTTCTCCAATCATTATATTTTGGAAGAATTGTCTCTGATGAAATTTTAGATAAATCACTATCTTGTGGATTATATAGAAATGATTTATTAGACGCGTTTGAAAACATTTCTATTGTCTTCTGATTTTTTGAAATTATATCGTTTACCAGACTATCATCCCAAACGTTTCCAGAAGTTGCTGTTACGATAGACCTTAAGGTCTTCATGTTTTCAGTAGAGGTAGAAATATATATGGAATTTGTTATTTGATCTAAATCGTAATATGCGTTAGCAGAATCTGGTATATTAGGGTTTTCAATTTGTAATCCAGTTTCATTCACAGTTGGTATATCTTTAGCAAATAGATTCAGTATCCCAGGGATAGTTATAAATATAACGAATAATACATATAACACCCCAAGTATCATTAAAGGAACTTTAAATAATTTCCTCATACTCTTATTTTTATAAAGCTTCAGTTGTCTATAAATTATAAAATTAAGAAATATAATAATTAAAATTATCACTAGCATCTCTAGTCTAATTTCTGGAGGACTAGTATAGACACTGAGATATCCTGGAGTTATCCATAGTAAAAAAACTGATACGATAATAGGTGCCCATTGTTTTTTTAAAATAATTCCGACAAAACCTATAATAAATCCAACAGATGCTAGTATAGTAGAAAATGAAACTACATTTAATCCTATTATGGGAACCAATCCTGTTATTGCAGCAATAACATCAAAAGTGACATATAAAAGAATAATTGACGACAAAATCCAATATGATTTTTTCATAACATTAATTGTATCAAAGGTTCGAACTTAACTTAAGGTACCAAATAACAATTGAGAAATATTGTTAGGGTTTTAGAACACATTTAGAAGGTGTTCATATTTTTTCTACCTAATATAATGGAATTTATATATGGTTGTGGGAATTGGTCACAACTCAAAAACTTTTCAGTCAAAAGTTTTTGGTCGCGGCCCCGACTCGCAATTTTTCCTACTGGAAAAATTATGCTCTGTCTTTCAATTCTCCCACGAAAGCAAATAAATTTGCTTTCTCATCTCCACCTAAAAATTCAAAAACCCGCATAAAGCGGGTTAGAATTTTGGTGGAGATGGGGGGAATTGAACCCCCGTGCATATGAGTTACTTAAATGAGTCTACGCAATGTGGTTATGCTTGTGGTTTAAAAAATAATACTTAAAGCAAAACGAAACGTATTATTTTCGATCCTCTATAATTTTCGACTTGTGATCGAAGAAGTTCACAAGCTTATTCTCATCTTATAACACCCTATCCAATTCGAGAGAAGGGAATTGGTAGAATGGCGAATGTTCCGCGAGCTTACGCTCTAGCGAAGGCAAACGCGAAATCGTTTGCTCCAAAATATGGAGAAGCGATTTTCTGTGCTTTAGCACTTAAGTTTCCTAAAAGTTTTACGAGATTTTAGGGTACTCGATTGCGCACAAGAAAGAAATTTCACATGTCTATGCCAGGCATCCCCGAAAAAATTTCAAAGCCTTGAAATTTTTTCGGGAACTTCTAGAAGACAAGTTCTGTCTTTGCTAGTTTTCTTTTTTCAAAGTTCTTCTCATTTCGCGATCAGTATCGCGTTTTTTAATTGACTCACGTTTATCAAATTTCTTTTTTCCGCGAGCAATTGCAAGTTTTAACTTGATTTTTCGATTTTTATTATATAACGAAATTGGTACTAGTGTCAACCCCTTTGTTTCAGACGAAGTAGCGAGTTTTTGGATTTCCTCTTTCGTTAAAAGAAGTTTTCTGTTTCGCATTCTCTCGTAATCTTTTGGAGAGTTTTTCGGCTGAAATGCAGGAATATCTGCACCTACCAAAAACGCTTCACCTCCTCGCACAATAATATATGAAGAATCTAAATTTCCTTGATTAGCGCGAACGGATCTGGCTTCAAGTCCAAGTAGTTCAATACCGGCCTCAAATTCTTCTTGAATTTCGTAATTAAAAAATGCTTTTTTGTTTTGAATATAATCTTTCATCCCGTTAGAGAAAGGAAGCGCTTGGGGCAACTTTCAACGTTAAGTTTTTTAAATTACGACCGTCAAAATATGAAACCTTTGTGATGAAAAAGCGCTTCCGTAGTATGTTTGATTTTATGTAAGTAATTGTCATATTGTTATTTTACAAATATATCTCTCGAGTTCCTAACAAAGCTTCTTTAACGGGAGGACTATAAATAGTTTAACATTTCTTTTTGAATCTTTACTAAACTTCCTCTGCGTATATAATGAGCGTACATATGAGTAAACAACCAAATCAAAATAATAATAAAAAGGGTAAAGGAGGACTTCCTCCAGTTAAAGGTGAGTTTTTGCGCAATATTCTGATTGTCCTTCTTGTCTTAGGTATTCTTGTCACTTCTTATTCCTATATTTCCGACTATTTTGTTGCAAAGGCTTCTATTGATATTACGCAAGTAGCGACAGATGTAAAAGGCGGACTTATAAAAAATATAGATGTTACTGACAGTGGTTTGGTCATCACTTACAAGGATGGAACAGAAAAAGTTTCTAAAAAAGAAGACAATGTTTCTCTAACAGATTCTTTGAATGGACTTGGAGTTACTTCGGATGAGATTTCAAAAATTTCAGTGAATGTTACAACTGGCTCAGGTTTTGGATATTGGTTTGGAACTATTATTGGTCCAATACTTCTTCCTCTAGTTTTTACATTGCTTTTAATTTGGTATTTATCAAGACAAGTAAAAGGTGCTGGTATGCAGGCGTTTTCTTTTGGCCAATCTCGTGCCCGCATTACTGATCCTGATGATAAAAAACAAAAAGTAACTTTCCGTGATGTTGCTGGTGCCAAAGAGGCCAAAGAAGAATTGATGGAAATTGTAGATTTTCTAAAAAATCCCAAAAAATTTATTGATATCGGTGCAAGAATTCCTAAAGGAATACTTTTGATGGGTGCGCCCGGTACAGGAAAAACTCTTTTGGCCCGCGCCGTTGCAGGAGAAGCAAATGTTGCATTCTTTTCTATTTCTGGTTCTGAATTTGTTGAAATGTTTGTTGGGGTTGGAGCTTCTCGTGTAAGAGATTTGTTTAAGGTTGCAAAATTGGCATCACCCGCAATTATTTTTATTGATGAAATTGATGCAGTTGGAAGAGTTAGAGGTACGGGAGTTGGGGGAGGAAATGACGAGAGAGAGCAAACTTTAAACCAAATTCTTGTGGAGATGGACGGCTTTGAACCAAATGAAAAAGTAATTATTATGGCTGCGACAAACAGGCCGGATGTTTTAGATCCTGCACTTTTACGTCCAGGACGCTTTGATAGAAGAGTTGTTATTGATTTGCCTGACAGAAAAGATCGTGAAGAAATTTTGAAAATTCATTCTAGAGGCAAACCTTTCGGAGAAGATATAAATTTAGGTTTGATTGCCGAAAGAACACCTGGATTTTCTGGAGCAGATCTATATTCTTTGATGAACGAAGGGGCAATTTTAGCCGCAAGAGAAAATAGATTAAAAGTTGCGCAGTTTGATTTGATTCGTTCAATCGAAAAAGTAATGCTCGGTCCTGAACGTCGAAGTCATTTGTTTTCTCTAAAAGAAAAGGAAATTACTGCATACCATGAAGCAGGGCATGCAATTCTTGCAAGTGTTTTGCCTTATTCTGATCCAGTCCACAAAATTTCAATTATCTCTCGAGGGCGTGCTGCAGGATATATGCTCAAACTTCCAATTGAAGATAAAAAAATGCAATCCAAGAAAGAATTTCTTGATGATATTGCAGTGTCACTTGGTGGTTATGTTGCAGAAAAAATGATTTTTGGAGATATCACAACTGGTCCTTCAAATGATTTGCAGGTTTCTACAGCACTTGCTCGCGACATGGTCACAAAGTACGGTATGTCAGACAAACTTGGTCCTATAGCTCTTGAAGGGGCTGGTGGAAAGGTTCTTTTTGGACAAGGGGTGAGTGATAAAGAATATTCTGGAAAAGTTGGAGATGAAATTGATAATGAAGTTTCTCTAATAATGAACAATGCACTAAAACGTGCAGAAGAAACTTTGGCACAGTACAAAAATTTGCTCGATATTATTGCAAAAAGATTAGTTGAAGTTGAAGTTATCGAAATGGAAGAATATGAAAAAATTATTGTTCCTCATGGAATTTCTTTAAAGAAAAAAAAGACTATTGAAAAAGGTGAGCTTAATGTTGTTTCTTAAACAATGAAAATTGGGATTGATTTTGATGATTGTCTTGCGGATTACTGTAAGGTCTTGATTGACCATTATAATAAAATTGATGGAACCTCTTATAAAATTGAGGACGCTATTACTTGGGATCTTGGATATTTGTGGGGGATGGATGAAAAAAGTGCAATAGATAGATGTATTAATTTTTATCCTAAAGAAAAGGGTATTGAAATTCTTCCAGTTTATGGAGCTATTGAAGCTATAAACAAATTAAAAAAAAATGAGTTAATAATTATTACAGGAAGACCAGATACAACACTTAATTTTGTTGTTGAATGGTTACAGAAACACTCAATAAATGTTTTTTCAAAAATTATTTTTAGTAATCAGTTTAATGGAGAAAAAAGAGGAAAAGCAGAAATATGCAAAGATGAAGAAGTTGAAGTTTTTATTGATGATCATCTAGGTAATGTTATTAATACCTCGAAAACAGGGATAAAGTGTTTTTTAATGGATATGCCGTGGAATCAAGGAGATATACCTTCGACGGTAGAAAGAGTGGAGAGTTGGGACGAAATCGTGGAGAGGATAAATAAATAATTTTAATTTATGAACAAGAAAATTCCTAAAGAACTACTTTCAAATAAATACCGAAAAGAGACATGGAATAATGTTGAAAAAATTATTAAAGAAATTTCAAAGAATTTACCGATTACCTCCATGGAAATTATTGGCAGTTTTGCTACAAAAAAGAAAAGACCAGCAGATGTTGATTTTATGGTGTTACTTAAAACGACAAAAAATAATAAGAAAAAATGGTCTGTTGATTTAGTGATTGCTCCTGATAACAAACACGGTAAAGAGGTTTCAGAAGATGCTCACAAATGGATGACTCAAAAATACGGTAAGAAAAATTATACTTCTTTTAGGTTGAAATAGGTGCATTAGGGATGTTGAAGCTTACAGCTGAGTACTTAATTGGATTTTATCTGTGTAAGAATCACGAACTGTTGTATAATAGTTGATATAAACCTTTCTCTATAAATATGGCAAATAAAATGTTAAAACAAAAGGCATTAGATATGAGAGCAAAGCAAATGAGTTATAGTCAGATAAAAGAAAAACTAGGTATTAGTAAAAGTACTTTAAGTGGTTGGCTTAATAAAATGCCTTTGTCAGAAAAGAGAATAAAAGAACTTGGGTCATTGAATCCAATGAGAATAGAACGATACAGGAATACTATGAGAAAAAAGAGAGAAGATCGTTTGGAGTTGGTTTACGAAAAGGTATCTATTGATATAGGTAAGTTAACAAAGAGAGAATTATTTTTAAGTGGATTGTTTTTGTACTGGGCAGAAGGAGGAAAGACTGAAAAAAATGCGACGACTTTTAGTAATACTGATCCAAGTATGGTTGCCTTTTTTGTTAAATGGGCTGAAATATGTTTAGGAGTAAAGAAGAGTGAGATGCACGTAAAACTTCATTTGTATAAAGACATGCAGATAAATAGGTATGTTAATTTTTGGTCAAATAGACTTAAAATTTCAAAAAAATTTTTTGAAAAACCTTACATTAAAGACTCAAGCCTAATAGATTTAACTTATAAAAATGGCTTTGCTAAAGGGACATGCAATATAAGAATCTTTAATAGGGATAAATCTGAATATATTAAACAAAGTTTGAGATATATTAGTCAACTAGATATTTCTTAATTTTCTGTGCACGCACTAGGATTCGAACCTAGGGCCTTGACTGTATAAGAGTCCTGCTCTACCAGACTGAGCTATGCGTGCGATATTTTGTTATCTTATAGCAAAAATAAGCTTTTATCCAGTGACTTAAATAAATTAGAGGTAAGTCCTCCTCTTGAGAGGTCTTTCCTCTAATTTACTCAAAATGCACTTCTTTTTGTTTTGAAAGTATTTCAAGGAGTGAAGAATGTTTTTTCAAGGTATGGTCGCTTGCGACAATTTCTTTTGCTTCGGTCCTTGCAAATTCAACCATTTTGATGTTTTTAATTGCTTCCATCGCCAAGTCAGAAAGTCCCCATTGTTTTCCAACATAAAGTTCTCCAGCCCCTCTCATTTTCAAATCAAGTTCGGATAATTCAAAACCATTTTTGGCACTCTCGAGAGCCTTAAGTCTTTCTGTCGTTTTTTCATTTGTACTTTCTGTGAAAACGTAACAATAAGATTGTTCTGTGCTTCTTGCGACACGTCCTCGTAGTTGATGGAGTTGTGAAAGGCCAAATCTTTCTGCTCCTTCAATAATAATTGATGTTGCATTTGGGACATTTACTCCAACTTCAATGACCGAAGTGGCAACCAAAATATTTATTTTTCCTTCTTCAAAATCAAGCATAGCTTTATCTTTTTCAGTTGGCGTCATTTTGCCATGCATCAATCCAATATTAAATTCAGGGAAAATATATTTTTTAAGTCTGATGGCTTCATCCTTAACAGATTTTGCATTTATTGTATTTGTTTTGTTCGGATCACTTGCTTCAATTTTGGGGCAAATAACGTAAGCTTGTCTTCCTTCGTTGACTAATTTTCTAATTTTTTCGTAAACATTTTCACGACCACTTGGTAGTACAATTTCAGTAATTGTTTTTTTTCTGCCTGAAGGCATTTCTTCTATTAAAGATAAATCTAAGTCACCATAAATTGTTAGCGCTAAAGTTCTTGGGATAGGTGTGGCTGTCATAGAAAGCAAATGGGGAATGCGTGATTCTTTTCGCATTAATTTTTGACGAGCTTCAGTTCCAAATCTGTGTTGTTCATCGATAATTACAAGCGCCAAGTTTTTAAATTTAACAGTTTTTTGAATTAAAGCATGTGTGCCAATAACAATTGAAATTTCTCCGCTTTCTACCCACTTTAAAAATTGTGGGCGGGAAATATTAGTCCAACCTTCGGGATTTACTTTTGAAGGAAATTTTCTGCATCCACTTCCGGTAATTAATCCAATGGAAATGGGCAAATGAGAAAAATATTTTATAAAAGATTCAAAATGTTGCTTAGCTAAAATCTCAGTAGGAGCCATATATGCCACTTGCAGAAAACCGTAGTTTTCACCCTTTGGATTGGTCATAACAGCCCCATAAGCCACTGTAGCGGCCACAGCGGTCTTTCCACTGCCTACGTCTCCTTCTAGGAGGCGAGACATTGGATAGGTATGGGAGAAGTCTTTAAGGATCTCAGATACAGCTCTGTTTTGGCTTTTTGTGAAATCAAAAGGGAATCTGCTTGTAAATTCCTCTATTTCTTCTTTGGTCTTTTTTATGACAAAAGATTTTTCTTTTTTCTGTTTTGCTCTTTCAACTTGGTTTCGTAACTGAATAAAAAATACTTCTTCGAAGGCAAATCTTTTTCTTGCAGCAAGTGCATCAGTTTCTTTTTTCGGGGAGTGAATCCAAATAAAAGCAGTTTTAATAGATGGAAGATTATATTTTTGTAAAGTCTCTTCAGGAATTGGGTCAACGATATTTTTGAAATCATCCGTACTAAAAATTTTTGTTATGGCATGATAAATCCAATTTGAGGTAATACCTTTTGATTCTTGATATACAGGATAGAGCGAGTGACCTTCTCCATCTACGCCGAACAAAGATTCTCCTGCAATGTCTGGTATTTTTGAAACAGACTCAATTTGTGGATTTAGAAAACTAAGTTCTTCTTTTCTTTCTGATACTGGTCCGCTAATTTTAACTAATCCACCTTCTGTAAACATTTTTGCAATATATGGCTGATTAAACCAAATAGACTTAATTGATCCAGTGTCATCCGTAATTGTTGCTGTAGCAATTGCAACTCGGCTTTTGAAAGTTTTATTTATTTTTAATTTGGAAATTTTTCCAAAAATAGTTGCATTTGCGCCTGAGGTTAAAGTTGCAATCGCTACTGCTTTTTGAGTATCGCCGTATCGACTTGGAAAGTGATATAGCAAATCCTTTATGCTAAAAATATGCATCTTTTTCAGAGCCAACTTTTGTGGTTCTGAAAGTTTTTTAAATATTGAAATGAGAGGAATATTTTCCATTACAGAGATAATAGTATCAAAAATAAGCAGAAAAAAATCTGCACGAGTTTGTGACTCGGCAGTTAGACTACATAATCGAGAGCAGTCTTTAGGAAGGAAGGATCTATTTTGCCGGTGTGGGTTTTGATATGTTGGTCAATTGTTTCCACACCTATTGAAACTCCTCCTGAGATTATATCCCGCATCTGATTGCATTTATTTTCGTAATCTTCACTCAGACCTGCATGAGGCAATTCTTGTCTGGAGAGGTCGTCGATTTCTTGAGCAATCGCAAGCGCCTCAGTCATGAGACGCGTAAGTTTTTGCTGTTGATTCTCACCAGTACGGGGTTGAAAGACACTGAAAAGGGCCAAAGGTTTCATTTGTATTTAAAATACATCTGAAAGTTTTTTCTGTCAATTCCACAAATCCCAAACTTTTCCAGCAACGTTTTGTGGAGTACCTTCCAAAGGAAAGTGGTGAAGATTTATAAAAGGTAAAGAGTTTGCCTCAATAATTCCCCAGTGTTTGCCAGTCGGGTCCGAAGTTGGGTCTTCAACGATAAAATCAAAACCAACAATAGGTACGTTGAGCAAATCTCCGGCTTTTTTTAATTCCTCTAAAATTTTAGGATGAGTTTCATTTATCATTTCTTTCGAATAACCTCCGTAAGAAATTCCAATTTTTTCTGAAAGGTCTATAGTTTTGCCTTTGGGTAGAATAGAATTTAGATTGAATCCCTGTCTTTCTAGAAAAACTTCAATTTTTTTATCTGTCGCAACATCTTTCACTTTTGGATTTTTGTTTTTATTTTTTTCTATTATAAGATCTGTAATATTTTTTATTCCATCGCCAGTGATTCTTGGTGGGTCACCTCGAAGAATCCCAACAATTTCTCCTCCAACATAAGTCCCTCTGTAAACACTTCCCAAAAGATGCTCTTCAATTACAACGAAGTGGCACAAATCTTGGGCTACACTAAAACCATGTTTAAGATCTTCTCTTGAGTAAAGATAAGTTGAAGTATGTCTGCCACGAGAACCAACTTCAGGTTTACAAATAACAGGTTTTCTTAATTTATTAAATATTTCTAGAGCTTTTTCCCAATTAGTTGCACTTCCACCATTTGGAGTAGCAATATTTTTTTCCAGCAACTTTTTTTTGAGAATGGCTTTGTCATCAATCCAAGCATATGCAATAGAATTCATTTTTGGAGGAATTGGCAAACTTTCAAAATAAAACCATTCGTTATCTATTTTAGCTCTGTATTGTTCTATTGGTTTACCCCAGATGACAAATTGTTCCATCTTGATTCCTCTTTTTATTGCCTCGTGCCAAATCACACTAGCACGTTCAGTATGAGCAAGAATTGGATCAGTGTTCATTCTTAACATTCCAGTTAGTCTAAAAAAATAGATATAAGGTGTAAGGATCGTCTTTGCTATTTTAAAGGTTAGCCAGTTTTCGATGTATGCAGCTGGGCGTAGGATCGGAGATAGTAAGACACTTAAGCTTTGCATAAAAAAAACAACATTGTGGTTTACAGGATTATTACCACAATATTGGCATTGTTTTTTCTTTATTTCTTTTTCTGTTTGAGTCATTAAGGTTTTTCTTGGTGTTGGCAAATCTTCAATCTGCTCGTATTTACCTGAAACAATTTCATAAAGTTCATACATCATAGCATCTAAACTTTCTCCAATTCTAATTTCAGATAGTGATTTTTCAATAAGTTTGTTTGCTTCACTGGGGTTTTTTGTATGGACAAAAAAATCAGCAAGTGTCGCTTGGGTGTTAGTTGTCCCATTTGAAATTCCTGTAATTATAGCTTCACCTGAAAAGATATCAGTCTTGACGTTTTCGAATTCTTTTTTTAATTCAGGAAAAACTTTGCCCCAAGCAATCTTCATATCTCCCAAATATTGAATTTGAGAAAAGCCCCCTCCAAGAGTCAGTCCGTAATGGAAGGCAAGTATTGAATAACAAAGTGCCATCGAAGGCATAAGGGAATAATTGTCTAAACCCTCTTTTAAAGATTCCGTATCTAAAGAGATTTTCACTTTTTCATCTAAAGTTTCAAGATTTTTTCCATTTAGAAAAAGTGGCTTTCTTTTGTTCTCTTTTTCATCTATATACCAAAATAAAAAGGAACCAGTTTTTTGTTTTGTATTATGAGCCCCAGTAATACCATCAAAGTTTTTTAGATATAAATTTCTGCGTTCTTCGTTAAAAAAAATTTCTAAAAGTACGTCTTTTTTTTCAAGGCTATCTAGTAAAATATTTTTTACTAGTTCCTCAGCTTCAAGGTAGAGTAGGTCTCCGCGAAGGTTTCCAAATATTTCATTCCACCAAATATCATTCAAAATTGTCAGTTGCTCGCAAAATCTTTTTTGTTCCCAAATATTTTTTTGCTCTAATGTTTTCTTAATAAAGTCTGAAAATTTTTTCTTTTTAATTTTTGAAATATCTTTTTCAAAAAAATAATCTTTAAGTTTTAAGAAATCACTTTTTGAAATTGCAGGAATTCCATAGAGAGGTCTTTGCCTCCACTTCAAAGAAATCATATGTATTTTTTGAAGTTCTAAATCATTATCATGAAAAAAAATCGAACGAGGGAATGAGGAGTTAGTGGGGGATACAGCACCGACAGTTAAAACAATTTGTGTTTTCGGTCTGTATAAAATTTTGTTGCTTGATTTTGCAATTGCTAGATTGGAAAAGAATGGATGACAGAGAAGTCCGTGATGATCGGCTGTAGAAACAAAACCTGTTTGGTTTATAGACTCGAGGGCTTTTTTTGTTTTTTCTGCCCCCAAAGTGTTCTTGACAGTATCGAAAAAAACTTTGCTAAAGTCTTTTTTATTTCTGATATTTGACCCCTGTGGATAGCTATTATTTATATATTCTGACCAACTTTTTTCTTTATTTTTTTCATAAAAATCCTTAAATATAGGTTTTTTTTCGAAAATTATTTTTTTAGCCTCATTTAATTTCACATCATCAATTATAGCCCGATGGCATCAAATGTGAAGTTTGGGGGGTTTTCAAATAATGCACCATCTGGTAATCTTAATGCGTATTTGGGAGTAGTTGGGGAATTGTGATTAATACTTCAATAATTCCTAAATTAAGAGCACCAGCGTTCCGATCTCGCTGGTGCTCTTAGTTTTTTAAGACTCCACAATCAAATGATTAAAAATTAATAGTCATTGGACTTCCCAGACCCGTTACAAAATCATAGTGAGTTCGTGCGTCACAATAATATACACAGTCACCATTTGATCCGCTTTTGATGTCACGGAAATATTCAATACTTCCTCCAGATAATTTATCTTTGTAAATATTTGAAAGGGTAACAGAAAGTCCTAAAGATTGAATACCTGCCCACTGCGGAGCACTAGCTGAAGTGCCACCAACAACGTACCAATTTTTTGATGAAGATCCGCTTTTATAAATTGCAAAACCGGTCTTTGGATCAGCATCAAAAGAAACATCTGGTATGGCACGCATTCCGTAATTTTTTGGAATATTAATTTTTTTTTGATAATCAGGTTCTTTTTCAAAAACACTCACTCCGCCACCAGAGCCACTCCAAGCAGTTTCAGAGATAAATGTCCCATCATTTTTTAAATTTATAGTTGTACCTCCAACTGATATAACATTTGGAGATGATGCTGGCCAGCTTGCTCCTGCACCATTATCTCCAGAAGATGCAAAATAACTTGCACCTGAGACACTTTTGAAATGAGAATCGAGATTTGTTTCATCAGAAAATTCTTGCCCTCCCCAACTCATAGATATTGCAACCACATCCTTGCGGGAGGATGCATAGTCAATCGCTTTTAATAGATTTGCGCCTGAAGGAGTTTTTGCTTCGATTAAAAGAATTTTTGCATTGGGCGCAATTGCATGCGCCCATTCAACATCTAGTGATGTTTCCATCGTCCAACCCGAATTTGATTTTGTATTTGAGTCTATTGTATGTTCCTCAAAACATCCATTATTTTTTGTACAAAGCGGAAGATTAAATTCAGAACTAAATACGTTTAAATCATTTTCAATATTTGGGTCCCTATATGCACCAATAATCGCAATGGTTCCATGTCCACCACTTTTAGGAAGATTATAAACTTCTTTTACTTTTTGCGGTGTAAGTCCTTTTGGTGAGGGAAGAGAGCTTTTGTAAACATAAATAGGTGGGTGTGCTTTAAAATTTGAAAAGCGATAACTTGCCAGAGTTCGGCCTGGTAAAAAAGTGAAAACAAAAATAATGATTAAAATTTTAAGTGAGGTTTCCGATCTCATTAACAGAATTATATTACAAAATCTATTTTTATGTAAAGTTCAAACGGAGAGAGGGAGATTCGAACTCCCGGACGATATTACTCGTCGGCGGTTTAGTAAACCGCTGGTTTAAACCACTCACCCATCTCTCCATATATTTCCAATATATACATGTTAACCGAAAATAGTCTATAAACAAATAGAAAATGTAAATATTTTATGGTACTGTTCTAAAACATTTGGAGACGTGTCAGAGCGGTCTAATGTACGACTTTGCTAAAGTCGCAGGGGCTTTAAAACCCCTCGAGGGTTCGAATCCCTCCGTCTCCGTAAAAATTCGAAGAATTTTTTGTGGGATTCGAACAGTTTTTGCATTGAGCTTGTAGCAACAAGCGAAGCAAAAACGGCGTCCTTAATTTAAATTTGTGGCTGACAAATTTAAATTAAGGAAGAAATTCGCTCCGTCTCCGCCACCACTATTTACTTTCTATAAAAATATGCTATAAATTGAATGTATGAGTGAATTAAGCCTGTATGGTCTAATCGGTTCCTTCTTTTTTGTTATGGGTATGGTCATAATGATATTCTTCCGAGAGACTGTTATCCCGATTGAGCTAAAAAAGCCTTTCAGAATGAAGGGTTATATAGTTTGCTTCAAGGTCCATGTGACAGATCTTGCATACTTAGCATTTGCTGTCGCAATCGTCCTCGGGGGTTTGAATTTCGTTTATGACATTATTCAAACTCATTGATGAACCCTCTTCGGTCAAGCCTAGCTTTGATCGATTTTTTTTATATTAAACTCCAAAATTTTTTATTATATTGACTTTTACATAAAATGTGATAAAAATGTTGCCAGCGAGAAATCTCGGATTTCTCAAAAAAACAAAACTGAATAAAATGAAAACCTATGTTAGCCCTTTAGAAATATCGATGCTGAATCTTGCGCTCCAGTTCGTCCGTCCGTTTGGATTCATCATCCTTACAGTGCCACAATATCTGCGCGCAAACAAAATCAATGTGTTGGCAGTTCTGGTTGCTGTCTTTGGAGTCTACGCCTTTTACAAGGCGTTGGAGCATGACAATCTCCGAAAGATGGACGAGCAGTTTCTCCAAAAAATACAACCTGTTCAAGTCGTCATCGCTAAAGAGCATTTCAGTTTCTAATTCTGTTTGCTCTATTTTTTTTTGTCTAAAACTTCCATTTTACAAGTTTTTTTGATAATCTATGGTCCTGTTCATATTATGTATATGCGCGCATAGCTCAGCTGGTAGAGCATTCGACTGATACTCGAAAGGTCCTAGGTTCGAACCCTAGTGCGCGCACAACCGACGTTAGGTAGGTTGTGCGAGCCGGAGCGCGACTGGCGCGAGGCGGGGTCGCAGAATTTTCTAGCAAGAAAATATCTGTGACCACAAAAAATCTCGTAAGGGATTTTGTTTTGTGCGCGCAAGCACTTGCCGGGTGGCAAGTGCGTCTAGGGTTGAATTGCGAACACTTGAAGCAATTTAAAAACGGAGGCAGACGTGCCGAGTTGGGGTCGCAGGATTTTTTAGTAAAAAAATACCTGTGACCGAATGGTGTACCGATCCTGTAAGGATCGAAATCCCTAGTTCTCCTTCCTCCTAATCTATTGTATTATTTACTTATAATCATTAATTAATAAATTATGTTAGACGAACAAAAATTACATGGACAAATAGTGAATGAACCAGAAAGTGAATTTACTAAAGAAGATCTTGAAAGATTTAAAGAAAGTGACGCTAGAGCTGTGTTAAAACGAGTATTGTACTCAAAAGATGGTGTAAAATTTTTAACTGCATTTGCAGAGTGTGAAGATTCAGTAAGAAATGAAAATAAGGCTATTCTTTATGGATTCTTAAGAAGTGCTTTTGCAGATTCCCTCAAATGGCCAAAGCACAACAATTTGAGATATCTTGATGAAAATGAAGTAGAAGATTTTTTCCCAGATGATTTTATAGCAAAACTTATTATCGAACATATTGATAGACTAGGTTTTAGTGCACCAGAAGGATCTGATAAGTTAAAAGAATTTTTAGCTAATCAATAAGATCTTTCCCTTTAAACTTATTTAATCTTTTGCCCAAAAAAACCAAAAAAAAAATCAATAGTTGTTGCCGTCAGTGGGGGATTTGATCCACTTCATATTGGGCACGTCAGAATGTTTGAAGAAGCAAAAAAACTCGGAGATAAGTTAGTTGTAATAATTAACTGCGATGATTGGTTAACAAGAAAAAAGGGTTTTACATTTATGCCAGAGCAGGAAAGGGCCGAAATTATTCAAGCTCTGAAACCAGTTGATGAGGTTTATATACATCACAGCAAAGACCATCATGTCAGTGGTGCCCTAAAAAAAATTAAACCAAATATTTTTGCAAATGGAGGAGACCGAAAAACCACTGAGGACATTCCTGAGGCAAAAATTTGTAAAGATCTAGGTATTGAAATGGTTTTTAATGTAGGGCATGGCGGAAAAGTTCAGTCTAGTTCTTGGTTGACAGCAAAAGTTCCTCATAAAAAATAGATATGAATATAAAATGGAACGAAGTCACCTGGTATACAAGAGTTTGTTCCTATATTTTGCTTTTCGTTATTTTTTTCCTAGGCTTTTATATTGGAGGACGTTATCAAGATTTACAGCAAATTATAAATACGACAAAAAATACTACAGCCCAGAAAGAGATTCATAGAATCTATACTAATAAAGATTTGGGTTTTCAAATTACTTTTCCTTTAAATTGGAGTAAAGTAAAAATTCAAGCAGACAAAAAAAATAATAGCGTAGATTTTTCTATGATGCATAGTTTAGGTGCATATGTAAAAGTTTTTTCTATAAATCGTTTTACACAAGATGAATGGAAAAATGCTCAAAATAGTTTTAATCCAACAATAAAAATTACAGATTCTGGCGATTATGTTTTTGCTTATGTTTTAGGGAAAGACGATGAGGGTTTTGTAGGATTTCCTGATATTGTTTATGGAGCGATCTATCAAGGTCCGTATTATGATGTTCAAACAAATATCATTCCAACATTTAATTTAATTCAGAATCCATCTTAATAAAATGAATCTATACATAATTGCAACACCAATAGGAAATCTTGAAGACATAACTCTTCGCGCACTTCGAATTTTAAAAGAAGTGGATATTATTTTTTGTGAGGATACGAGAACCACAAAAAATTTATTGAAACATTATGGTATTACGACTCCAACTGATAGTTTTTATGCGCAAAGCAAATTATCAAAAATAGATAAAATTATAAATCTTTTAAGAGAAGGAAAAAATTTAGCATTAGTATCGGACGCTGGTACTCCGGCTATTTCAGACCCCGGAAGCATTTTAGTCTCAAAAATTCGGCAAGATTTACCTGAAGCAAAAATTATTCCAATTCCAGGCGCGAGTTCTTTGACTGCTACTTTTTCTGCAAGTGGAGTGCTTGGCGGAGAATTTACATTTTTGGGGTTTCTACCTCACAAAAAAGGTAGAGAGACTTTATTTAAAGAAATTGCTGAATCCAAAAGACCTTACATTTTTTTTGAATCACCACATAGAATTGAAAAAGCATTAGAATCACTTAAAAAATTCGCTCCAGATAAAAAACTTGTCATTGGGAGGGAATTGACCAAAATATACGAAGAATTTTTACTTGGAACTCCAGAGGAAGTCCAAAAAATCTTTAAAGATAATTCCGAAAAAATCCGCGGTGAGTTCGTGGTGATTGTATATTAATTTTAATTTGGTAGTGAGGCTTAGCCTCAATACAAGTAACTTTATGATATAATTTCCCCTATGAAAAAAGACCGAATATATCTTATTTTAGGGATTTTAGTTCTAATTTTACCAGTAACAGGTTTTTCTAGAGATTTAAAAAATTTACTTATTTACGTTTGCGGGATTTTAATTTTCTTTCTTTCTCTTGCTTCAATTTACCTTAATTCAAAATATAACAAAAAAACAAAAAGTGATATTTTTGTTGAAAGCAAGCCGTCAGAGGAAATTTTAGAAAAAGAGGAAACAGATAATCAGAGTTTTAGCTAAATGAAGAAGGTACATATATACATTCTTTTGGCAGTCGTTGCCGTAATTGTTCTAGTTATTTTTTTTGTACCTAATTTAGTTTTTACTGAAACAACTCCAACAATTGCGACAACAACAAGTATAAAGGAAATAGCAGTAGTTCCTGTCCCAACTTTAGATAAAGTCTTATACGACCAAAAAATGTTGGCTTTAGCAAACATTACAGTTGCGACAAGTACAGCAACCACGACTAAAAAAAATATCGCTTCCACAACTTCTACTACAACAAAAATAGTAAAAAATCTTTGGCCTGTAAAAACTGTTTATCCAAATGCAGGGGCTCTTTTGCCATTCAATCGAATTGTTGCTTACTACGGAAACTTTTATTCAACTAAGATGGGTGTACTTGGAGAATATCCCCCAAAGCAGATGCTTCAGATGCTTTTGGATGAAGTTAATAAGTGGAAATTGGCCGATCCAACTACTCCTGTAATTCCAGCTATTGATTATATAGCGGTCTCTGCACAAGGGTCAGCGGGTTTTGATAACATGTATAGATCTAGAATGCCAAAAGATCAAATTGAAAAAGCTATCGATTTAGCAAAACAGGTTAATGGAATAGTTTTTCTTGATATTCAAGTCGGAAAAAGTAGTGTTCAAGCAGAGGTCCCATTGCTAAAAGATTATTTAGCTTTACCTAATGTTCATCTTGCTTTGGATCCAGAATTTTCTATGAGTACTTCTGGCAAAAAACCTGGCACGATAATTGGAACAATGGATGCATCGGATATAAATTTTGCGGCAGATTTTTTAGCAAAAATTGTTCGTGATAATAATTTGCCACCAAAAATTTTAGTAGTTCACAGATTTACTGGACACATGGTTACAAATTCTCAAAATATTACACCACTACCTGAAGTACAAATTGTTATGGATATGGATGGATGGGGAGGCAAACCAAATAAGACCAAAGCCTACAAAGATGTTATTTATAGTGAGCCGGTTCAATTTACTGGCCTGAAACTTTTCTACAAAAACGATCTTCTTTCGCCAAGTACAGGAATGCTCAGTACTTCACAAGTATTAAATCTCAAACCAATTCCAAGTTATATTCAGTATCAGTAATTTAAGTTTATGATTAGTTAGTTGTGTTATAATTTAATTAATGCAAGAAGATCCTAATCAAGTTGTATATTTTGCCGAGACAGATTCGCGAAACAGGCGATTAAAATTTGGCATTAAACTCAAAGACCGTTCACGACATACTTATGTCATTGGAAAAACAGGTATGGGAAAATCTACCTTACTTGAGAATCTTGCTATTCAAGATATTCAGGCGGGAAGAGGTCTTTCTTTTATTGATCCTCACGGAAAAACAGCCGAGCTTCTTTTAGAATATGTTCCAAAAGAAAGAATCAAAGATGTAATTTATTTTGCACCGTTTGATTTAGATAATCCTATTTCGTTTAATCTTTTAGAAGATATAGGACCAGACAAAAGACATTTGGTTGCAAACGGCTTGATGTCTGTTTTCAAAAGAATTTGGCAAGACGCTTGGTCTGCTCGAATGGAATACATTTTAAATAACGTACTCTTGGCTCTTCTTGAATATCCTAACTCAACTCTTCTTGGGGTTAATAGAATGCTTTCTGATGAGGCATACAGAAAACAAGTTGTAGATAATATTTCTGATCCATCTGTAAAAGCATTTTGGACACAAGAATTTGCAAAATATGGTCCAAAGTATATGCAGGAAGCGGGAGCTGCTATTCAAAACAAAATCGGTCAGTTTATTGCTAATCCTCTAATTAGAAATATTATTGGTCAACCACAATCTTCTTTTAGTCTGCGCGATGTAATGGATCAAAATAAAATTTTGATTGTAAACCTTTCAAAAGGAAAAGTAGGTGAATCAAATACAAATATTTTGGGAAGTATGGTTATTACTAAAATTTATCTTGCTGCTATGAGTCGTGCAGATATTTCTGAAAGAGAACTCGAAGAAAAACCAAATTTTTATTTATATGTAGATGAATTTCAAAATTTTGCCAACGAATCTTTTGCAGATATTTTATCTGAAGCAAGAAAATATAAATTAAATCTAATAGTTGCCAATCAATATGTGGAGCAAATGACTGAAGAGGTGCGGGCTGCCGTTTTTGGAAACGTTGGAACCATGATTGCTTTTAGAGTTGGAGCTTTTGACTCAGAACTTTTGGAAAAAGAATTTAGCCCGTACTTTTTGGGGGAAGACTTGGTTAATTTAGGTTTTGCTCAAATTTATTTGAAACTCATGATAGATGGTGTTTCTTCAAGGCCTTTTTCCGCAAAAACTTTACCTCCACTTGTAAAACCAGAAACAAACTACACAAAAGAAATCATTGAGAATACGAGAACTGTTTTTGCTAAGACTCGAAGAAATGTCGAGGAAGATATAAAGAAATGGCATGAAGAAATTTCTCCAAGCAAAGGTGGCGAAAGAGTTCAGACAAGTCCAGGTTCCAGTCGTGGAAATTCAAATCCATATCCTCCAAAAACTTCAAACTTTAAACCAGACCATCAAAAGAAGACTGCAGTTGAGTCTGCCTTAGAAGCAGTTCTTGGAAGACCTGCAACAAAGATTGCCCCAACAGAAGTCAGAAATTCAAAAGAATCAGACGCTTTATCTAGAGAAAAAGAATTACGTAAGGCAGTATCTCTAAGTTACTTACGTCATAATCCTCGTGTTGAAAAAGAAAAAAAAGTTCCAACCCAAGAACATATTGATGAATTACGTAGAGCTCTAAAGGAAGCTGGGGCTGATACAGAAAGCAAACCCAGCACATTGTCTTCTGCTGAAGACAATGTGCTGGGTAAACCTACTCAAAAAGAGTTTCCAAAAAAAGAAGAAAAATCTGAAAACAAAGAATTGCCAGAAGAAACACTTAAAAGAGTTTTAGGTATTGAGTAATTTTTTACTATGATTTTAATCCTACTTGCCCTAATTATTTTAATAGGTATTGTATCTATATGGCTGTTGAAAAATACCCCAAGTATTCCAAGGACCGACCTATGGCAGTTTATCCACACCCAAAAACTTTCTGCTAATGATTTTGAGATCATTGATTTGAAAAAACAAGATTAGATATAGACTACAAAATAAATTTTTGGAAAAAAATATAGTTTTAATTAAATGAATCCGAACGAATCTCAAAAAAAGTACATGGAAGAAAAACACGAACAATGGAATACCCCATCTGATGTTATTGAAAATGCAGTAATAAAAGCTACAGGTTCTAGAATTGTAGAACAAAAAAGAATTCTCAATGGTGAGACGAATGAAGTATACGATATTGTCACTGAATTAGGTCAAGAAATAATTCTTCGTATTTATCACGGCCAAAAAGAAAAATTCGAAAAAGAAAAGTGGATTTTTGGTGAATGTGAAAAAGCAGGGGTGCCAACTCCAAAAATAATTCTTGTAGAAAGTTTAGAGGTAGACGGAAATCCAATTGAGATTTGTGTTGAATCAAAAATTCAAGGAGTTGGTCTGGATAAGGCCATAGAATCAGAAGATGTGCTTCGTGATTTGGGAAAAAATCTTGCTAGACTTCACTCAATAAGAACAGATGGATTCGGAGCACTAAGCAGAGAGGGTAAGGGTAATTTTTCTTCAGTTCAAGAACTTATTGTTGATAATAAATATATAAGAAGAGATAAAATTTTACCTGCTTTAAGTGGAAGAGATGCTGACATAGAAACAGTTGAGAGAGGTTATGAAATTATGAAACAAGAAGCGGCAAGCTATCCTCAAATCGAGCCAAGACTTCTTCATAATGATATTTCTCCTCAGCATGTGTTAGTGAATGGTGGAAAAATTTCCGGAATAATTGATTTTGAAAGTGCGGTTGGAGGAGATCCTTTACTCGAGTTGGCACGTTGGGATTTTAAATATGGGAAAAAATTTCCTTTGAAACATATTCTGGAAGGATACGGGAGCCTAGAAATTTCTCCCGATGATTTTGAGCGCAGATTAAATTTTTGGAAAATAAATCGTTCTTTTACTAGCTTGCGGTATTGTATAGATGAGAAAAAGCAGGAAGGTATTGATAATTCTATCAGGGGTATAAGGGAGAGTTCCGAATACTTTAATAAATAGATTTTGTTATAAGCTTAAAAGCTCGGACAAGTGAAATAATATGAAAATAGCTACATTTAATGTTGAGTTTCTTTTCGGGGAAGGTGTTCAGAAGCATTCTGGAAAAGAATGGATATACACAAAAGAGTTTGTCCAAGCGAGAATAGACCGTCTATCAAGTATTATTTCTGAAATTAATGCTGATATTATTTTCCTTCAAGAAGTTGCTTCTGAAGATGTTATAAAAAGAATTATCGAAAAAACTGGAATAAATTATTTTCACTTTTTAGCTACTCCAAAAAATGGAGTCGGCAATGCTGTTTTATATAAACAAAAAGATGTCATATGCGAATCAATTCCTGCAAAAACTAACCTGCCTATATTTGTAGAAGGGGATGAAGATATTGTCGGTTCACGTATTTGGTCTCGAAGGGATTTTGTAGGTGTGACTACAACTTTTAACGAAAAGAAGCTTTTTATTATCGGTGTTCACATTAAAGCTAATTTTTTGGTTGAACAAAAAAATGCAGATAAAACAGAAATTTTTCCGATGAATACACAGATTACTGCTGCAGATGGACTTATTAGATCTGAGTTGTTTCGTTTCTCACAAGCAAAAAGAGTAAGAGAATTCGTGGACGATAAATTTTCAAAAGATCCTGAAGCTTTAGTAATTGTTGCAGGTGATTTTAGTTCAACTGAAGAGGTTTCTGCCTTTAGGATAATTCGAGGAGTTATAGCGACAGGGTCTGATTCTTTGTTCCGAGCAAGCCAAAAAGTTTCGGATGAGAAAAGATTCTCAAGAATAATAGATAAAAAAATTCTGATTGACCATATACTTATTTCAAAATCTCTAGAATCCCATCTTGGAACAGTAAAAATATTGAATGAACACATAACAGATCATACAAATATTGCTCCAAATCCATCTTTTGTTGAAAGTGACCATGCACCTATGTTTATTGAATTAATATGAATATAATAGGTATTTATGGATTACAAAGAATATTTTAAAGGAAAAAAAATAACGATAATGGGCTTAGGGCTTCTCGGGAGGGGACTAGGGGATGCTATTTTTTTGGCTGAGTGCGGGGCAGAATTAATTATCACTGATTTGCGAGAAAAAAAAGTTTTAAAACCTAGTTTAGAAAAGCTCAAAAAATTTAAAAATATTAAATACACCTTAGGTAAACACGATCTCAAAGATTTTGAGTTTAGAGATTTTATATTGAAAGCGGCAGGGATTCCACTCGATTCTGAATTTATAATTCATGCAAGGAAAAATAAAATACCGATTGAGATGGATGCGTCACTATTTTCAAGAATTGCTCAAGGTGTAATAACGATCGGTATTACCGGCACAAGAGGAAAAACAACTGTCACTTCTTTAATTTACAAAATTCTTTCGGATGCTTATAAGAAAAAATCACAGAAAGTTTATCTTGCAGGAAATATTCGAGACACAGCTACTTTGCCTTTGATTAAAAAAGTTAAAAAGGGAGATATTGTTGTTATGGAGCTCGATAGCTGGCAACTTCAAGGTTTCGGTGACTCAAAAATCTCTCCGCATATTTCTGTTTTTACAAATTTAATGGAAGATCATCTAAATTATTACAAAGGTAGTCTTGAAAAATATCTAGAAGATAAAGCTCAGATTTTTTTGCACCAGAAACAAAATGATTATTTAATTACAGGTGAAAAAGTTGCACATTTAATCACTGCAAAATATCACGATAAATTAAATAATTTACTTTTGACTGCAAACTCGTCTGAAATTCCTTTAGATTGGAAATTACCATTAATAGGTGAACATAATAAAGAAAATATCGCTTTAGCTTTGAAGGTAGCAAGAATTATGAAAATTTCAGACAGTATAAGTAAAAAATCTATTGAAAATTTTAAAAGCGTAGAAGGAAGATTGCAGAAGATAAAATCTTACAAAGGTATAACAATTTGGAATGACAATAATTCTACAACACCAGAGGCTGCGATTGCGGCTCTCAATTCTTTTCCACAAAATAAAAATATTGTTTTAATTGCAGGAGGAAATGATAAAAATATTGATACGGCAAAACTTGTTATAGAAATTTCTAAGACTTGTAAAGCGATAGTTTTGATTCCTGGAACGGGAACAGACAGATTAAAAAATATTGAAAACTCCGTTAAAGTTAAGAATTTAAAAGAAGCTGTAAAAAAAGCTTTGTCATTTTGTACTAAAGGTGACGTCTTGTTGTTTAGTCCAGCTTTTTCTTCATTCAGTCAATTTAAGAATGAATACGAAAGAAATGATATGTTTATGAAATTAATTAAATCTCTCAAATGATAGAAATAATAATTAGTACAATGCGTCACGGAGCATTTTCAAGAAAAGTTGGAAATGAAGTTTTTAATATTTATAAAATCCTCACAAACGATGTTGGTTTAATTGATTTAAAAGATTTACCCAAAGAAGCTTTTTTGGCTGATGCATACGATGATCGTCCAAGGGCCATAAAAGAATTTTCAGATAGATTATTAAAAGCTGATGGGGTAGTGGTTGTCATTCCCGAATACAATTCTGGTGTCCCTGGTGTGATGAAACATTTTATTGATTTATGGAAATTTCCAGAAACCTTTAATAGAAAATTTACAATTATTTCTGTTTCTTCCGGAGCATTTGGAGGAATTCGTGCTTCAGGTCATCTAGGGGAAATTCTTTTAAATCGCGGGGGTTTAATTTTTCCGCAAAAAATTTTAATACCAAACGTTGAGTCTCTTTTCAATGAAAAAGATGAAATGATTTCTGAGAAAGACAAAATCCGTCTCGAAAATCACAGCAAAGCATTTATAGAGTTTGTAGGAAAAAAATAACTTCTTTGTGATATTCTATGGTCACAAATATGGAAGATTTTAATACAGTCAAAAAGGTCTATTTTCTGGGAATTGGTGGTATAGGTGTTTCAGCCCTGGCTAGCATGTTTTTGCATGAAAATAAGGCCGTTTTTGGCTCAGATACGGCTTCTAGCGAGATAATAGAGGAACTCAGGAAGACGGGGGCAAATGTGTTTATAGGCCAAGATTTGGAACATATTCCAGATGATACTGACTTGGTAATATACTCAATTGCTTTAGATATTTTTGCACCAGAATTTATGAAGGAAGTAAGAGAGAAAATAAAAAATGTTATTTCATATCCAGAAGCGCTTTCAATTATTTCAAAAAATAAATTTACAATCGCGATTTCAGGAACCCACGGAAAGACCACCACAACTGCAATGGTTGCAAAAATTTTAATTGATGCTGGAATGGATCCGACGGTTATCGTTGGATCAATTTTAAAAGATGTAAAAAGTAATTTTATTGCAGGTAAGAGTAAATATTTAGTAGTTGAAGCCTGCGAATACTGTAGATCTTTTCTTAAAATAAATCCGACAGTTGTTGGAATTACAACAATTGATGATGATCATTTAGATTATTACAAAGATAGTGCCGATATAATTCTCGCTTTCAAAGAATTTGCATTAAAGACTCCAAAAGAGGGAGCTGTAGTTGGAAATTTAAATGATGAAAAAATAAAAGAAGCTGTAAATGTTTCTGTCTCAAAAATAATTAACTCTGAAGATTTTTTTGATATTAATCTTCCTCTTAAAGTTCCTGGAGTTCATATAAAAAAAGATGCATCTGTTGCTTTGGCAATTGCTGATTTTATTGGTATTCCAAAAGATGTCGCATTAAAATCCATTAAAGAATTTTCTGGCACATGGAGAAGATTTGAATATAAAGGAGAAACTTCAAAAGGAACAATTGTTTACGACGATTATGGACACCATCCAGCGGAAATAAAAGCGACAATCCAAGGTACTAGAGAAGCTTTTCCTGATTCAAAAATTATTGTTATTTTCCAACCTCATCTATTTTCCCGAACAAAATCATTACTGTCTGATTTTCAAAAAGCATTTGATAATGCTGACAAAACAATTTTACTTCCAATTTATCCTGCTCGAGAAGAATTTGATCCAACAATCGCGTCTGATGACATTGTCACAGAGAATTCAAAAAATATTGAAATGGCAAAAGATTTTATAGATGCTGCCAAAAAAGCTTTTGAATATGGAAATAAAGGTGATGTAATTCTTGTAATGGGAGCAGGCGACGTTTACGAAGTTACAAATCTTCTTTTGAGTCAAAAATAAAATGCCAAAAATCAGTGTAATAATGCCAGTTTACAATGGTGAAAAATTTTTAAAAGACGCTATTGAAGGCGTGCTTAATCAAACATACAAAGATTTTGAATTTTTGATTCTCGATGATGGATCAACTGATAACTCATCAAAAATTGCAGAAAGTTTTTCTGATCCAAGAATTAAAATTGTTAAGTTGAATCATGGTGGAATAGTGAAAGCACTAAATGAGGGATTAAAAATTATGAGTGGGGAATACATTGTAAGAGTTGATGCTGACGATATTTCTTTACCCGAGAGATTCGAAAAGCTTTTGGATTATATGGAAAAAAATCAAGACGTTGCAGTTTGTGGTTCTAGGGCAATTTCAATAAATGAAAAAGGGGAATATATAGGTGAAATGAATTATCCAGAAATTGAATCAGAAAAAATAAAAAAATATGCATTATTGCATAATCCATTTATTCATCCCTCCGTAATTATTTGCAAAGAAGCTTTAGCGGAGGTTGGGAATTATAGAGATTTTAAGCATATAGAAGATTACGAATTATGGACTCGTGTTTTAGCAAAATTTAAAGGGCATAATTTACCAGAACCTCTTTTAAAATACAGAATTCATCAAAACCAAATCACAAAGAAAGAAAATCTTACAATGAGATTTTACGGAATTTTTGTGAGGATTTTAGCTATTTGGAGATTAGTTTTTTAAATTTTAATCCAATCTTTTGGAATAATATTTTTTGAATCCTCTTTTGGATTTGCAAACCATTTTTCTGGTGCGATCACAATTTTTTCTTTATTAGGATTCAGCCACGCACCCCACCAAGAAAAAGATGAGTTTGCAATAATGTTATGAGTACACTTACTCATTAAAATTATTTCCTCAAAGTCTTGTATTTTTGGATCTGAAACAAAATGCATTACAGATGGTAATTTTAGATTTTCTCTTACCCATTCAATATCATCAGAAAAAACAAAAATTTCTAACGCAGTATTTATTTTTTTTAATAGTATCTCGTAAGCTTTTTTATAATAATTTAAACTGCAAACTCCGTGATAGGCATTTGTCTTTGGTTCTTTTACATAATCGCCCCTACGAATGTGAAGTGATACAGATGTAGGTATATTTTCGATTTTATTTTTCCACTCACTCGATTCAATTCCTAGTGGATCTTTAAGAGTAAATTCTTTTCTTATTATTTCTTCGATATCTTTAAAATATTTTTCACTTTGGAAGTACTCTTCAATTTTAAAATCAAACCGTCTTTTTATTTTATTACAAAATACTTGGAATTTATCTTGTTTGTCAGAAAATTGTGCTTTAGTCTCAATATTAAAATTATTCAGTTTAAAATTTCTGGCCGTATTAATATTAGCTTTTTTGCCTTTAAAAAAAGAAACATCAAAAACAATCTTTCTTCCAGAAATCTCTAGTTTTCTTCCGTAGGCATATTGGAACATTTGATTCCCCAGACCACCTTGAATTTTAATTGTTATCATATATTTTTTAATTATATCATTACCTATGTTAGAATTGATTTATATATGATTAGAAATTATATTCATCAGGTCAGAGACATTTTAAGGACAATTTCTTGGCTTTTAAACGGAAAGATTGGTAATCCTCCACACATAATTAAGCAGGCGATTATTAAAAATTATGCAAAAATTTCCAATAATAAGGTCTTAGTTGAGACCGGTTCTTTTATGGGGTATATGATATTTTCTCAATTAAGTTCATTTGATGAAATATATTCAATCGAAATTGCTGATTATTATTATCAAAGATTATTGAAAATTTTTGGAACATCGAAAAAAGTAAAACTAGTTTTGGGTGATAGTGCAGAAAAATTACCTACAGTTTTAAAGGGTATAAAAAGAGATGTCGTATTCTGGCTTGACGGGCATTTTTCAGGTGGTATGACTGGTCAATCAAAACTTGGAGTAAGTCCAATTATTTTTGAGGTAGATCTTATCTTAAAAGATAGGCAAGACTTCAAAGATATTATTTTAATCGATGATGCTCGTCTTTTTGGTACTGATGGTTATCCGACGATAGATCAATTGTTAGGGGTTTTTGGAGATAAATTAAAAAAATATGATTGGTTTATTGACGACGATGTAATAAGGTTTATTCTGAAATAGATCTCAAGTATCTAGTTAGTTTGAATTTTATTGTTTCTAAAAAAAGTCTAAGGTTAAAATTTCCTCTAAGTTTTGCAAATCCTCCATAATTTCTTTTGTCTCTAATAAGTATTTTAGGTTCAAAAGGTATATTTGAATATTCTGGGTAAAGATATGAAGGCGATAACACTTTTATGTCATTTCTTTTTGATAAATATTTATTCCAATGAGATTCGTCATGCCATTTAGCCGTGACATTATTTTTAGAGTCTTTTTTTATGCTTTCATTCATTTTCTCTATGGCCTCAATAAAAGATGATGTTTTACCTCCATTAATACCACCCGCAAAATATCTTACTCCTTCATTTTTTGCTATAAAAGCTGAAGATCTTTCATTTTCATCATAAGTAAATTCTTTTCTTTTTTTGTTAAAGTATCCAGGATGTAAGCAGGCCACAAGATTTTCTTTTTCATTGGGTAGAAATTCTTCAGTTGTAATTGGTTTAAGGAGTAAAAGATTTGAATTAAAGAAAAAAATATAATCAAACTGTGAAAGTTTATCTTCGACACACAAAAACATCTCGTATCTTTTGAGGGTGTTATTGGGCCAGCCAAGATTTTCTTGAAAAATTCTGTGAATATTTGGGTTTTCTTTTTCGAAATCAATATCAGCACTATCAGTAAAAACAAAGTAATGCTTTTCGGATTCTGAAATGAAATATTTTTCACAGCTTAAGTAAAAGTTTTTCCAAAAGACAGTGTATTTTCCAGTGCAAATGTAAAGAATTGCTATTCTCATTTTTTAGTAGAAGATCGCGTAATTAATTAGTTTCAATATTGAGATTAATGTCTTTGGGTAGCGGAAACCATATTTCAAAAGTATTTTTAGTTGGTAGTAAATTTGATTACTTTTTGTGTTTTTTGATGACATGCCTTTTCTTTTTAAATAATTTACACCAAAAATATCTAGATTTTTAAACTTTGAAATAAGCCCAATTCTGATCCAAAGATCCCAATCCTCAGTATATTTTAATTTATGGTAGAGGAATTCTTTCCCAAGTATTTTTTTTCTGAAGACGATTGATGAATGACAAAATGGATTGCTGATCATAATATTTTTCCTTATCTTTTCATCTGTTACTAACGTGCCTAATTCTCCTATTATATTGTTATCGGTATCTATAATTCTTGCTTTAGTTCCCACTAATCCATATTCTGGATTTCTTTCGAGAAAATTTACTTGTTCTTTTAATTTATTTATATCACTCCATGTATCATCGTCATCTATTCTGGCTATATATTTACCATTAGATATTTTTATTCCTTTGTTTAAGGATTCTACTATACCTACGTTATTTACATTTGCTAAGCTTATTATTCTGCTGTCTTTAGATTTATATGAATCTACTATTATCTGGGTTTTGTCTACAGAGCAATCATTAATTATTATAAGTTCAAAATCTGAAAATGTTTGAGATAGAACACTTTCAATCGCTTTTGAAATAAATTTCGATCCATTAAATGTAGGTAATATTATAGAAACAAGAGAGATTGTATTTTCTTTAGTATACATTTTTTCTAAAATTATAAATCATTTTATTTTTCTAGCAAAAACATGGTAACCAAAACATAGTAATTCTGATGACCTGTTATCTTTTTTCGAATTTCTTTTTAAAATAATTAATAGTGGGTATATAAATATTTTCGAGATGAAGCTCATTTTTGAGGTTGAATAATTATTTTCAATAGAAGGAAGTCTCCATAGTTCTTGAGCTATATATTCAAAATAGTTACCATTTGGTGTCAATTCATTAATTTCAAAATTGTACTTAGTTAGGTTATGTTCATAAAAATATTTATTAAAACTTGTTGAAAAATGATACGGAGCAAAATGAGTTAGAGAACAAAAAGGGGATGTAATTATCAGATAACCGTCTGATTTTAGGATTCTTGAGAATTCTTTAATTGCAGAAACAGGATCTGGAATGTGTTCAAATACTTCCGTACACATTATTGCATCAAAGGAGTTGTCTGATACTGGGATTTTTGTGATATCGCTCACTATGTCTAATTTAGTATTATCCCAATTTTTAGTTTGTAAACCTTTCTTATCACCCTTACCGTCATATTGTCCAAAGTCTTGAGAAACATAATTTAAATGAGAACAAAATTTTTTGAATGGACATTCTCCGGCTCCAGCATCTAAAATTTTCAAGCCTGCGGGGATTTTTTTTAATGTTTTTTTGATCCATAAAATACGAGTGCCCTCATTTTGTAGACCAACATTTAATATTTTTTCTTTCATTGTTAATTGCCTTAGATTAATTTAATAAATTCATTAAAGTATAATTATCCATATTTTTTTACAAACCAGAAACATCCACAACCATAAGTTTGCTTGTTCGCATCTTCTTTTGTGGCATTTTCAATAAAATTTATACCTTTATAGGTATTAGGAACAAGACTAAATTTTTTTAATTCAAAACCTTCAAAATATTTAATTATTTGTTCATATGAATAAATTCTATGAGCATTAAACATAATCGTAGGGATGCCAGTAATTGGGATGACAAAAAGTAGAGTGCCTCCTATAGCTGTTACTCGTTTGAGTTCATTGATTGCTTTAAGATCTCCTTCCGGATCAATTTGGTCTCCGTAACGTCCAAGACCGATATGTTCTATCGTATGCATACAAGAGATTGATTGAATACTATTGTTATTAAAAAAAAGCTTTGTAAGATCAGCTTTTTCGTTGGTAAGATTTGAAAGATGAAGTTCTGCTGGGCGATAATCATAAAATTTTACAGGTATAAAGGCTGAAAGTATTGTGCAGAAATGAAGAGTTGACGATATGTCTACATGAAATTGAGGATTTATTTTTTTCACTATTCTTGCGGCCCATGCTGGATGATAAACATAATGAGTATCGAATGGGGTAAATAAAGTTTTGTCATGTAATTGAGGAAATCTATCTAAAAATGATAGGCGGAATCTCTTGTCAGATTTTTTTTTGAAAACATAAAAATCCTTTAAATAAAGCACATAAAAATAACTTGTTTTTAAAGTTCTATAGAATGGTCTAATTATGTTTTTTATTTCTGTTTTCATTTTTATAATATTACTCTTATTTATTTTCCCAAGATTTTTTGTCGACAAAAATTGTATTTATATAAGTATCGGCGTACACAAAATATCCATTTTCTTTCATTAACTCAATAATATTTGTAAGTTTCCCCTCAGTATTATCTTCAGTATAAGTAAGTGTTTCTACGCAAAATACTTCGGGTTTGTATTTAGTAAAATCAAACGATTTCAAAATACTGTAGTCTAACCCTTCTATATCAATGGATATAAAATTCGGAAAACTATTAACAAAATATTCTGAAATTATTTGGTTTACAGATAAGAGTTCTATTTGAACTATTTTTTTTATCTTTTGCTTATTGTTTAAAGTAAGAGCCTCAGCTTCTTTTTTTGAAAAAGTATTTAATGAAGAAGAAGACATTAAATAAAAGTCCATCTTTTCTTTTTTTGTACCAACTCCAATGTTTAAACATATATCTTTTTTTCTTACTCGTTTGATTTTCTTGAATAGATCCCCATCTGGTTCTACATTTACACCAGTGTTTCCTTTTTTGTAAAAAAAATAAGTATTGTTAATCCATATTGGGTGATTAGCCCCTAAATCAAGATAGGATATATTTTTTTTCCCTAATTGATCAAAAATAAAATTGATAATAAGATCTTCTCCACATTGAGCATAGGAAATTTTTCCTGAATATTTTTTCTCAATTTTTCTGTATGTTTTTGCGATTTTGTTTAACAAAAACTTTGGTGTAATTTTTTTTACAAACTTTTTTATCTTCATAATATTTAAATTATTTTTTTTTGAAACTTAATTCCA
>CAIRYW010000025.1 GCA_903882905.1 uncultured bacterium
AATTTTAAATTATTATTACTTCCTCCTCAAGATTTATTTTTAGTTTATCAAAAACAATTTTTTTTATTTTTTCTGTAAATAAAATAATTTCTTCTGAACTTTTTGATCCATCATTTACAACAACAAGAGGTTGATCTTTCCAAAGAGAAATTTGTCCTTCACTGTAGCCTTTCAAATTTAAAACTTTATCCAAAATCCAAGCTGTTGAAAGCTTCATTTCACCTTCAGACTCGTGTGCAGGCATATCTGGGTATTCTTTAAGCAGACGCTCATATGTAGCCATATCAACAATTGGATTTTTGAAGTAAGAGCCAGCTGTACCATAGTCTTTTAGACTAGGAAATTTCTTAGCTCTAATGGAAATTACAGCCTCCCTAACTTCTTCTGAAGTCTGCGGAACTAAATCTTTGACCTGCCTGCCGGCAGGCAGGAAAAATTTTTGCAGATCTTTATACTCAATTTTTGGACTAGGATTTTTTTTGAGTAAAAAAGTTGCTTCCAGAATTAAATATCCTTTTTTGTTTTTAAATATACTTTCTCGATATCCATATTCACATTCTTCCTTTTGAAGTGTAGTAAAGTTTTTATTTTTTAAATCAAAAACAAAAACTTCTTTCAAGGTATCTTTTAATTCTGCACCATAGGCTCCAATATTTTGCACACAAGCACCTCCAACAGATCCTGGAATACTAGAAAGATTTTCTAATCCCCACAGATTTTTTTTTGTAGAAAAAGATACAAGTTTATCCCAAGATACTCCGCTACCAGCTTTTATTTCTACATTTTCTCCAACTTCTTTCTCTTCAATTCCTGGAATAGAAACTTTTATTACAACTCTATTATGAAGTCCGTCTTTAAATAAAGTATTAGACCCCCCTCCAAGAGCCACAATTTCTAAATCTTTTTTTTGGGCAAATGATACAGCTTCTATCAAATCCTCTTTTGAAAAAGCTTCTATAAAAAAAAGAACCTCACCTCCTGCCTTGAAAGTGGTATGGAGAGAAAGTTCCTCGTTTTCTTTTATGTTTAATGCCATGAAAAAAGTGTCAAACGCACTGTCAGGGCTGGCGGGGCTAACTCCAAAGTAAACATTATTTTGTGAGTGCAGCCGCCAGCCGTGGCAAAGCGCTTAGTAATAGAATACATCATATTGGTCCAAAAAAAAATCTCGATATCAAAAAACCTTTAAAATTAAGGTCAAAATAGACACACAAAACCCCGCCGGAGCGGGGTTTTGTGAATGTTTACTTTTTCGAAGTTAGCAAATTGATATTGCTACATCTCACCCTTATATAGTAGCATATCTGACCGAAAAGTCAAACTTTTCATGGCGCAAGGAGACAACTAAGTAACAGAGCCTGTGGATAAAGTGCCATAGGTCGGTCCTTGGGTTATTTTGTTGGAGCTGGAGTAGGTTTTGTTTGAGCAAGCTCTGATAGAGCTTTTGATGCATTTGAATCTGTTGGATTCTCTGCAACTCTATTTGTTAACAAAGTTTTTGCGTAATCAGAATTTCCACTATCAACCAAAGCTTGAATAATGTTTTGCTGTAAACCATTTCCACTCGAAACTAAATCTGCCATTACATCTTCAGCTTCTGGTAATCTATTTCCTTTAATGAGTGCAACTGCATAAACAGATTCTGCATCCTTATAAGTATGATCTAGATCGTATGCCTTTTTGAAATAATTTATTGCTCCTGGTATATCTTTTTGATTCATTGCAATTTCACCAAGCTTCATATAAGGAAACTGTCTTGTGGGAGTTAGTTCTGATGCTCTAAGAAAAACCTGCTTTGCTTGGTCAAACATACCAATCCCCTCAAGATAACCACCGTAATCAAAATAAGGTGTCACGAACAAAGGATTCTCTTTTATTTGTTTGTCTTCCTCGGACATAATCAACTGAGCTAGATCAACTTTAGATTGATAATTTATATTTTTATCTTGGTTTATTGAAGTAGCACTCTGAATAAGGAATTGTCTTGTCTCTGCTTCACCAAGAGCCCCAAAAGCCAATGCTTTTTTGAAGACATCAATTGTAGGCTTCGCATCTTTACAAGTGCCGCTAATAGTTCCGTCATCATTTATTTTTTGCAATAAATTTGTGCAAGAATACGGTACTCCATTTTGGGGCTGAATTGTTGTAAGTGCAGAAATTAAAGTAATATTTTGTTGATAAGGATTGTAATTAATTACAATTGCTAAGATAACTCCGATAACCAAACCAAAGGGCGCTGACATTTTCAAAATTTCAATTATTTTATTCTGATCTTTTTTCCCTGTTTCCTCTATTTCCGGAGTTCCGCTACCCACAATAAATCCTAAGATTGAAAAGAAAAGAATATAACTAATTAAGTTGTCAAAAACAAAAAGATTATGAAATGCATAACCTGCAAGCAATCCAATAATTATAGCTTTATCAACTTCAGAAAATTTCTTTGATCGAATGATAATCCACAAAGCAGAGACAAATAATGAAGTGTACGCAAGAAAACCAAGAACACCTCCTGCAACAGCCCAATCTAGAAATTCGTTGTGAGCCCTATCAAACCAAGGTTCCTGACTCCAAAGATGAGGATCATAATATTTACTAAATATGTAAATAAATCCATCTTGCCCCCAACCTAAGAGAGGTTTCTCCATTACACCTTTAATTGCTATTGGCCAAATCATTTGTCTTGCCTGACCACTAGCCTCATTCCATGAAATTGTGGCAAATCTATTTAGAGTTGAATTATTTCTAACAAAACTTGTATCCTTGACCGCAAAAAAACCTCCGACTATAACAAATGAAGCTACTAGTAAAACTATTGAGGAATAACGAGCGACTTTATCATTTTTCTCTCTAAAGAGAATGTAAATAGCTGCAACAATAAGACCGCCAATAAGACCGAGAGTTGTACCTCGAGTCTGTGTTTCAAAAACCAAATACGAAAATACAACAAACAAAATCAAATAAGTTGAAATAGAGGAAATTTTTTCAATCTTTTCTCTTGTATGTTTTTTTGTGAAATCAAGATATCGAAGAAGCAACAAAACAATTGGAATAAAGACAGATAATCCAAGTAAAGCCCAACCTGCATTTGTTGGATGAACTTTGTATGCAGAAATTTTATATATGTAATAAAAGAAAAACATTACTGCTCCAAAAGAAACACTCTCTGCAATTCCCTTTAGTTTTTTCCCAGAACCTTCTAGTAAAAACATTAAAGATAGAAAAGAATGAAAGGCGAAAAAAATCGCAATGTATGCAGCATTTCCTAAAAGACCATCGATACGAATACTCCCTTGATCAATTGAAATTTCGTGAGCCATCTGGAGTCCGCAATAAAAAGCCATAAAAATAGCAACTGAAAAAGAGACAAAGAAATATCTTTTCCAATCCTTTGCTTTCAAAACTGAAGAAGAAACCAAAAAGAAAACAGCTAAATGAGCAATAGTAGCAAAACCTTCCATTCTTTCGAAATTACTCCAAAGCGCCTTAAATGGAAACGGTGACAAAAGATCCGCAACAAGAGCAACCAAAGTTAAAGCTCCTACACACCAAATAATCGGATTATTTTTTGGTCTATAACTTTTATCGGCAACAACAAGACCTAAATAAAGTCCTAGACTCAAATCAACAGCAACCCTAAAAAGAAATGTCCTCCCTGTAATGAATGGGAAAAACATACTTGAAGGCACAACGAGCGCTATAAAAGGGATAACGTAAACAAGTCCGATTATGCAATTCTTTAGTGTCTTTTCCATTGGAATAATTAATTAATTGTTAAATTCTTAACACCTTATATATAGTGTGGTTATAAATATTACCATCCATATATCCTAAAGCATAATAATTGTGATAAAATACGCAAATGATAAAAAAAGCATTAATTACCGGAATCACCGGGCAAGATGGCTCTTATTTAGCAGAATTATTACTCGAAAAAGGATACGAAGTGCATGGCATTATAAGGAGATCCTCGTCCTTTAATACTGAGAGAATTGACCATTTATTAAAAGATCCTCACGAAAAAGGCGCTCACCTATTTCTTCACCATGGCGATCTAAGTGACAGTAGTAATATCTCACGCCTTATTGAAAAAATTTTTCCAGATGAAATTTACAACCTTGGAGCACAAAGCCATGTGCGAGTAAGTTTTGATATGCCTGAGTACACCGGAGATATCGATGGACTTGGCACACTTCGAATTTTAGATGCAATAAAAGATTCGAGAATAAAAACAAAATTCTACCAAGCATCATCTTCAGAAATGTTTGGTCTTGTTCAAGAAGTGCCACAAAAAGAAACTACTCCGTTCTATCCTCGCTCCCCTTACGGAGTTGCAAAAGTCTATGCATACTGGATTACAAAAAATTATCGAGAAAGTTATAACCTATTTGCTGTAAATGGAATTCTTTTTAACCACGAATCACCACGAAGAGGAAAAACTTTCGTAACAAAAAAATTACTTTAGGTTTAGCAAAAATCAAAGCTGGACTTGAGGAAAAACTTTATCTTGGAAACCTAGATGCAAAACGCGACTGGGGCTACGCCAAGGATTATGTAGAAGGAATGTGGCAAATGCTTCAAGCAGAAAAACCTGAGGATTACATCTTAGCTACCGGCGAGACACATTCTGTCCGAGAATTCGTAGAGGAAGCTGGCAAACACTTTGATTTTGAAATTGTTTGGGAAGGAAAAGGAATTGAGGAAAAAGGAATCGACAAAAAAACAGGTAAAATAATTATCGAGATTGACCCAAAATATTTCAGACCGGCAGAAGTAGATTTGCTTATTGGTGATTATTCAAAAGTAAAAAAGGATTTAGGTTGGGAGCCAAAAACTTCTTTTAAAGAATTAGTGAAGATAATGTGCGAAGAAGATCTAAAAGAGGTCAGCAAAAAATAAATCATGGATAAAGGTTCAAAAATTTTTGTCGCGGGACACAACGGCCTTGTTGGAAGCGCGATTGTGCGTGAGCTAAATAAAAAAGGTTATACAAATATTCTAACTAAAGATAGAAATGAATTGGATTTACAAGATAGCGTGGCCGTTAAAATTTTTTTTGAAAAAGAAAAACCTGAATATGTTTTTTTAGCAGCGGCTAAAGTTGGCGGGATTGTAGCAAACTCTGAATTTCCTGCCGACTTCATATATCAGAATTTAGTTATCCAAAACAATATTATTCACAACGCTTATCTATCTACAGTAAAAAAACTTTTGTTTCTTGGAAGTTCTTGTATTTACCCAAAATTTGCTAAGCAACCAATTAAAGAAGATTCACTTTTGACTGGAGCTCTAGAGGAAACGAATGATGCCTATGCTATCGCAAAAATTGCTGGAATAAAAATGTGTCAGTCTTATAACAAACAATACGGCACAAATTTTATTTTAGCTATGCCAACCAACCTTTACGGTCCTGGAGATAATTTTGATTTAAAAACAAGCCATGTTCTTCCTGCAATGATTCGAAAATTTGATGATGCAAAAAACTCAAACTCAAAAGAAGTAATTTTATGGGGCACAGGAAAACCAAAAAGAGAATTTCTTTTTGTAGATGATCTAGCAGAAGCTCTTGTATTTTTAATGAAAAATTACAATAGTGGAGAAATAATCAATATTGGGACAGGAACAGACTTAACAATAAAATCCTTAGCTGAACTTATAAAAAAAATAGTTGAATTTGGAGGGAAGATAATTTGGGATAAAACAAAACCAGATGGCACTCCTCGAAAACTCTTGAACGTAAAGAAAATAAATAAACTCGGATGGATTGCAAAAACAGACTTAGAAAATGGGATTAGGAAAGTTTATCTAAAGTATAAAAATACTAAATAATTATGCCTCCCCTATCAATCTCTTACATTAAAGAAAAGTGGCAACACGCTGGTTTCCAGAAATATTTTAGAAATATGGGTTGGGCATTTGGAGCAAGGGGTTTTTCTCTTGTTATGTCTTTTTTTGTCGGTACTTTTGTTGCTCGATACCTTGGTCCAGAAAGATACGGAGTTTTAAATTATGTTATAAGTTTCGTTACTATTTTTGTGTTTCTCTCTTCTTTCGGAATAGACAATATAATAGTTAGAGATCTGATTAAATATAAAGATAAAAAAAATGCTGTCATTAATACAGCTTTTTCATTAAAACTTATAGGGGGTATTCTGGTAATTTTTATCTCGATACTTGCATCAATTGGTATAAAAAATGATATCTACACCACTCTGCTAATTGCCATCTATTCTCTGCAAATTATCTTTAGTGCTCTTAATGTTACGGATTCCTATTTTCAATCAATTGTCAGATACAAGTATTCATCAATCTCACAATTTATATCAACAATTGCTGTGTCGTTATTAAAATTATTTCTTATTTATAAAGGACTAGGCACAGGTTGGTTCATCTTTGCTTTAATTTTTGAAGCAGCCACCTCCGCACTTATTCTATTGAGGTTTTTTCTCAAAGAAGGAAATCGTATTAAAATTTCTCTTGATACTGAACTTGCAAAAAAGATGCTACATGACTCTTGGCCATTTATTCTTTCCTCTGCTTTTTATTTAATTTACACAAAAATAGACCAGGTTATGATCGGAAAAATGATAGATACAACTTCACTCGGAATTTATGCTGCTGGAGTTAAAATTGCTGAAATCTGGTATTTTATCCCAGCACTTATTTGTGCAGTAATGCTTCCTGCTGTTGTCAACGCAAAAGAAAAAGATCACTCTTTATATAAAACAAGAATTAAAAGACTTTTTTTACTTATTTTTGGAATATCCTTAGCTATTGCACTGTTTGAATTTATTTTTGCAAAATATTTAATATTATTTCTTTTTGGAAGGGCCTATATGAATTCCATAATTATTTTACAAATATACACATGGGCTGGAATTACTGTCTCAGTCATAATGGTCGCCCAGCAATACTTAATTACAGAAAATAAGACAAAAATAATAATGATTTCTTTTTTTGTTGGTGCCCTAACAAATATTTTATTAAATATTATTTTTATTCCTAAATTCGGAATTATTGGTTCAGCATGGGCAACAATACTCTCATATGTTCTTATACCAATTTATATATTATTAATGGAA
>CAIRYW010000026.1 GCA_903882905.1 uncultured bacterium
CGTTCCGACTGATGTTTTTGAAACATCTCTTGTTATCGCCATTAAAAAACGATTACGATCGATGCTCAAAATTATCTTGATTTGGCTTCTCAATTTGTATCGCAAGATCTCTCGAGAAATTAAGATCAAACAAGTCGTCAAACAAAAGGTTCGTGCGTTTCTCTCGGATCATGATCACAATCATCCGCATACACCCTCTGAATTTATCAAGACGGTAAAAGAAAGCACGATCAAACATGTTCGCAAGTCGCGAACACCAAAAACACCAAATCCATAACAAGCAATTGTTATGGTAATGCCGAAATAGCTCAGTTGGTAGAGCAATTCTTTTGTAAAGAATAGGTCGTCGGTTCGAGCCCGACTTTCGGCTCCATTAAAATACCCTTGCATTGCAAGGGTATTTTGTATGACTCTTTTGCCACCGAAATATTGAAAATATGCCAGTAGACCTGCTTTCTTCCTAATAGACCTGATTACAGGTTAAGAAGTGGTCATTACTAAAAATAACTCTACTGTCAGGAGATTCAAATTTGTTTGAAAGAAAATCCCACAGTTGTCTGTGAGATGTAACTATTTTCAAACAAGAAGGGTACGCATCGCTGTACGACTTGCTACCTTTGTCATTTTAAATTTAGGCGCTTCTACTGTCGGATGATTTTGGAACAATGGGACATCTCTGCGAATAAATATCGCTGGACTGGTCGCAAGATCGAACTCCGTTGAATTAAGAACGTGGTTATTTGTTTTTCTTGGCATGGTTTCTTTTTTTGAAATTTAGCATGAAGAGAATTTTTTAGCAAGAAAAAAATCCCCTTCTGCGTCTATTGGTTGCTTGGGGGGATTTACGGGATGATGTACCTCGGTTTAGGCTTTGGTGGCAGTGACTCCCGTCACAGGCTCGCCAGCAATTCCCAGAGCTTTTTAGGGCTTTGGTACTCAGGAATGCTCCTATGTAGGATTATTAGCTCGGGCTGCCTTTCAGCCGTTGCAGATTGAAGATCGTATTAGGATCATCTCTCTTTGTCTCCATTCAATATCGGAGATCCTCCAACTCCCTTTCCTATCCGAAGATATGTCAGGTTTGGCCTTCTACCGTATTCGCGTCTACGGTAATCATTAGTTTATTTTCTTCCGAGGGAACATAATCTTTAAGATTATATCAGAATGGAAAAAGAAGTCAATTACTATATAAAAACACAAAACCTACATCAATGATGTAGGTTTTTTAATTCTTATATATTTCTTATGATTGCGTATTCAAATATTTTCTTGTTTTTGAACCAATCACCCCATCAGCAGTCATACCGTTTGTCTTTTGTAATTTACTGACTGCTTTTTTAGTAAGCGCTCCAAAATAATTATTTTCATGTCCTGAAGACCCTACTCCCGATTTTGCAACAACAAACCCGTGAGCATTAAGATATTTTTGCAAGAGTTTTACTTCGGGATCAGACATACCCATTTTGAGATTCTTAGAAAAAAGAGTTTGATTTGTTGAAACTGTAGGAGTAGTAACTGACTCTGGAGTTGTTTGAACTACCAAAGTTTCAAGAGTAATCATACTCTGATTTATAGCACTTACAGCACCTGTTGCGTCCATAAATTTTACATATACTGTTTTTTGTCCATTTCCAGATGAAAGTGTCCACTGTTTTGTTAAGGTGTATGGTTCCCAAACCGCTCCTGCAAAATCAGCAGTGTTCGAAATCATCATCTTAGTTCCTGTTTGCGTAAACAATGTTAGTGTAACTTGTGAACTTTGAGTTGAGATAGCACCATTATTTATAATGGCAGAATTTGGAGAAGATGCTGTTGCACCTCCGCCAATTGATACTGATCCACCTCCACCTCCACC
>CAIRYW010000027.1 GCA_903882905.1 uncultured bacterium
GCCAAAGGCGCCGGCTTTTTTATACTCTATATTACTCTTCGGTAGATTCAGTTTCGTCTATATTTTCTCCTTCAGTTGTTCCTTTAGTTGATTTGATATCGATTCTAAATCCAGTTAGTTTTGCTGCAAGACGAACATTTTGTCCACCTTTTCCAATGGCAAGTGACTGTTGGTCTTCTGATACCTCAACTGTCGCTGTATTTGTTTCATTGTTTATTTCTACACTTTCAACTCTTGCGGGTGAAAGGGAATCAGCAACAAATAATTTTGCATCGTCTGACCATTCAATAATGTCGATTTTTTCTCCACCAAGTTCACTCATGACAGTAGAAACTCTAACTCCTCTCTGTCCTACCATAGAACCAACTGGGTCGATATGTGCATCTTTTGAAAAGACTGCGATTTTTGATCTTGAACCAGCTTCTCTTGCGATTGCTCTGATTTCTACTGTACCCGCAACAATTTCTGGTACTTCAAGTTCGAAAAGTTTTTCCAAAAATGTTGGATGAGCTCTTGAAAGACGTAAAAATACTCCACGAGGATTTTCTTCTACTTTTGTAAGCAAAGCCCTGATTTTTTCACCTTGTCGGTATCTTTCTCCTGGAATTTGTTCTTCGTATGGTATAAGTCCAGAAGCACGTCCCATATCTAAGTGGACATTTCCTCTTTCGATTCTCTGAACAGTACCAGTGATAATTGTATTTTCTTTAACGCCAAATTCTCCAAAGACTGAAACTTTTTCAGCTTCTCTGATTTTTTGGATAATGACTTGTTTTGCTGTTTGAGCTGCGATTCTTCCAAAATCATCTTTTGATTCAAGTGGGAAAACAATTTCTTCATCAACCACAACATCTTTTTTTATTTTCTTTGCGTCTTCTATAAGAATATGATGTTCTGGATTGAAGCGAACTTTTGTTTCACCTTCTTCCTCTTCGTCGTCTTCCATAATGACGTCATTTGGATCAACAACAATTTTTACTTGAAAAAAGTCAGTTTTTCCTGTGTTTAGGTCAAAATCTGCTCTTATTATTTGTCCTCTTTTTCCGTATTCTTTTTTATAGGCAGTAGCAAGAGCGACTGAAACAGCCTCCATTACTTTTTCTCTAGGGATTCCACGCTCTTCTTCTAATTGTCCTAGAACTGAATTTATTACTTTTAGGTCTATCATGTTTTTATTGCTAATTTCTAAAAAGAAAAGCCCGCCGGTGGGCGAACTTGACCTCCATAGTTTATTATATTCTGGAGGAAAAGTCAAACAAAAAAACCAAGGACCGACCTTGAATCTTCACGACTTTGTTTTGTTAGGAGCAGAGCGACTTAGAAAACAAAAAGTGCCCTTGTGGTGAAAAGGTCGGTCCTTGGTTTTTTTTGTTTCGCTATCCACTTTTTGTTTCACCTCTAACACGATATAATTAAAGGAAATATGATTATAAATGTAGAACAACTAGAAAAGTTCGTTATCGATTCAGGGTTAATTTCAAAAACTGATTTTGCTATTGCCAAAAAAGAATCAGAAGAAAAAAATCAAAGCATTGGAAAAGTTTTAATAAGCGAAGGTAAAATAAGCGAAGATGATTTTAGCCGAATCAGTGCCTATATTTTAGGAATTCCTTTTGTTGATTTAAATGAAAAAAAATTAGACCTAGATACACTTTCATTAATTCCAGAGCCAATTGCGAGGAAACACAATCTTATTGCCTTTAAGAAAACTGAAACAGAGCTTGAAGTTGCAATGCTTGATACTGACGATCTTTCAGAAATAGATTTCATCAAGAAAAAAACTGGTTTGAGAATTTTACCAAGACTAACAAACGTAGAGTCAATTAAATCAGGAATACTTCAATATCAAAAAAGTCTTAAAGCAGATTTCGGAGACATTATTAAGACTGAATCAGATTCTCTCCCAACTCATTCAACTGATGATAGTGCGGATGCTTTAAAGAAAATGGCGGAAGATGTTCCTGTGGTTCGAATCGTAGACACTCTACTCAAGCATGCTATTTTACAATCTGCTTCTGATATTCACATTGAGCCGTATGAGAATGAAGTCATTATCCGTTATCGGGTGGATGGAATACTTCATGATGTTATGATCTTGCCAAAAAATACCGGAGCGGGTATTACCGCTAGAATTAAAGTTCTTTCAAGTCTTAAGTTAGATGAAAAGAGACTTCCACAAGACGGTAGATTTAAAATTGATATCGGAATTGAAAAAGTTTCTTTTAGAGTTTCGATGTTGCCAACTTATTATGGTGAAAAAACTGTAATGCGATTACTTCGCGAAAATTCTTCAGGATTTACACTCGAAGGTTTGGGATTTTATGGAGAAGGTTTAGAAAAAATCCACGAAGCGACAAGACTTACTACTGGAATGTTTTTAACTACAGGACCTACTGGAAGCGGAAAGACAACTACACTTTATACTTTGCTTGAACTTTTAAACACACCTAATGTAAATATTTCAACGATTGAAGATCCTATCGAGTATCAGATGCAGAGAATCAATCAAACTCAAGTAAAGCCTGAAATTGGTTTTACTTTTTCCTCAGGATTAAGATCTTTGGTTAGACAAGATCCAGACATAATAATGGTGGGAGAAATTCGAGATAATGAAACAGCATCTCTTGCAATTAATGCAGCTCTTACTGGGCACTTAGTGCTTTCAACTTTGCACACAAACTCTGCTGCAGGAGCAATCCCAAGACTTATAGATATGAAATGTGAACCATTTCTTTTGGTCTCAACAATTAAAATAGTCATTGGGCAGAGGCTTGTGAGAAGATTGGAGAAACCAAAAGATAAATATAAACTTTCTGCATCGGAGTTAAAAAATCTTATTTCAAAAATCAATGCACCAAAAGTTTTGGAGGTACTTAAAACAGAAAAAATAATTGGTCCAGATGTTGATTGGAAAGATGTGGAGTTTTGGAAACAAAATCCATCAAAAGAATATCCAGATGGATATCATTCTAGAATTGGTATTTATGAAATTCTTAGAGTCACTCCAACGATTAGGGAACTGATTATGAAAAATGCTTCTTCGGATGATATTGATATACAAGCAAAAAAAGAAGGAATGCTTTCTATGGTAGAGGATGGAATTGTTAAAGCCGTTAAAGGTTTGACTACCATTGAAGAAGTTCTCAGGGTGATTTCAGAGTAAGTTTTTGGCATTGTTTCGTAATTTATAAATCCAATAAAAGGTGTTATATTTTTAGGTATGGAAAAACCAAATTTCAACAACCCCGAATTTCTCGACAAAAAATATCCAGACCTAGCTGGCTCAAAACCTGTTGAGAGAGCTAGTTTTCAAGCTCGAAGAGACGGAGAATCTCCTCATACCAGAGCAGAAAGAGTTGATGCTTACTTAGACAGGCTAGAAAAAGTTTTTAATGCTAAAAATGAAGCAGGAGAAGATCGAGGTTTTGAACTTCTGAAACAAATGGTTCTTGATGAATATGTCACCAAACCAGAAGAAATACCAGAATCATACTGGAAACTTCAGGAAAATATTATGCGTGAACGTGGGCAACTTGGCGACTATCAAAATGCTTCAGAGGAACAAAAAGCAGAAATGAAAAGACAAAACTCCGAAGGAGTGCTTTCTGATCAAAAATCATCTCTTGAACAGTGGTTAGACTATTTTCATTCCACAGACTCAAATTACATTCCTCGAGAATTAAAATACTGGATTTTTAGAAATGTCATAAAACTTCAAGAATTTGATAAAGAGAAAAAAGAATTTACAAAAAGATCAAAAGGTACTGTTAAACAATTTCCTGATATTAATTACGAAGCTCTCGGTTATGTTGTTGATGCAGTGATAAAAAAATATGAAGGAAAACCTCTCGAATGGGAACACGATATCCAACCAGCTGAAAGACAAGTTTTCGAACAACACTTAACTAAAGAAGATTTTTCCAAACTCTATGCTTGGGCAAATGAATTAATGAATCCAATTCCTGAGCATCTTCTTCCTGTAAAAGAAGGTAAGTGGAGAAAGTTTGATCAAGACACCGATCCTCATGAATTAGTCAAAACTATTCGAGGAAAAGGGACTGGCTGGTGCACAGCCGGTGAGCAAACAGCAAAAACACAATTATCTGCAGGTGATTTTTATGTTTTCTATTCTTTGGACGACGAAAAAAAACCAACTATCCCAAGAATCGCAATCCGTATGGAAAGTGGAAAAATAGCAGAAGTGCGAGGAGTAGCTTACAAACAAAACCTCGACCCACACATGGGAAAAGTCTTGGAAGATAAACTCAATGAGTTTCCCGACAAAGATCAATATTTGAAAAAAGAAAGAGATATGCAAAGGCTTACGGATATTGAGAAGAAAACCAAAACAGGAGAAAAACTTTCAAAAACAGAACTGGAATTTATATACGAAATCAACTCTACCATCGAAGGCTTCGGTTATCAAAAAGACCCTCGCATTGAAGAAATTAGAAGCAAAAGAAATGTCAAAGAAGATTTGCCAATTCTTTTTGCTTGCGAACCAAGCCAGATTGCCACAAATCAAAATGAAGTAGATGAAAATACTGTAGCTTACATTGGAAAATGGAACGTAGACATATACAACCAAATCAAACAATATCCAAACATAAAACATATCTACGAATCTTTCCCAGACAAGAAAATATTTATGATGACACTAGAAACTGACCCAGCAGTAAATTCTCCAGAAACAGCTGAAGCGAAACTAAAAGGAAAATCAATCTATCTATCTGACTGGGGAAAAGATATTTTATACAAAACAGAATTCAGTAAGAAAAAAGAAAATTACGAATTGGTAAGGTTTACTGTAGGTGAACTTGGCTTTCCAAACGGTGCCACAACAGATGAAATATACGCAAAAGCAGAAACATTAGAATTAGATTTGTGTCCCGCAGAAGTTGGTCCACAACTTCGCTTGTCTTATGAAGGAAAAGAATGGATGTTGATTGCTATGAAACAAATTACCGACCGCGATGGCTACCCGTGCGTGTTCGACCTGTACGGCGATGGTGCGGGGTTGCCGCTCGATGGCCGCAATGCCGAGCCAGACTTCAGGTGGCGTTCTGACTTCAAGTTCGTGTTCCTCTCTCGCAAGTAAACTTTAATTCTTAAACTCTTTGTATTTTTTTGATTCTTTAAAACTTTGAATTTTTGATACTTTGAAATTTTTTTTGCTATACTAATTTCGGTTTGGTTAACGAGACGGCTACGGTTTTCTCGAACCTCTCCAGTTGGCGCATATTGAGAATGCAAATGGCCACGGCTTTTTGCAGAGGATGTGCGTTTTCTTTCAAAAAAAGAAATCAACTTGGTGTGCGATGCTCGAGGATTTTCGATTCCAAATAACATACAGCTGAATTTTTGTATTTTTTAAATATTCAAATTGGCAATGGTAAAGATGGCATTGCATACAAATTACCGACCGCGATGACAACCCGAACGTGTTCAACCTGAACAGCGATGATGCGAAGTTGAAACTCAATGGCAACAATGCCAAGCCAGACAACAGGTGGAATTCTGACAACAAGTTCGTGTTCCTCTCTCGAAAGTGTTTACTTTTCCGCACTTACAACGTGCGGTTTTTCTTTTCGGGGTTTTCTAGACTTTTTCTCCAGCCACCAAGTATTTTTCCTATTTCTTCAAGTTTGAGAGCGACTTCCTCATATTGTTTGTGGGAAATGAGTCTGGCTTCCCAAGCTACATGCATTAAAAATTTTAAGGTATCTAAACAAAGAATGCATCTGGAGACTTTTTCCGATTTTTTCTCTTTTTCGGTAAAATAGGCTATATATGAAAGTTCCAAAAGATCTAAAAATTTATTTTCAATTCTCCCGCCAATTGTATAACGTTGGTTTTTTGGAATATGATTAGCAATACTAAGCCAAATCAAATATCCCTCTTTGATTCGTTGGAGAATAGAAGTGTCACCACCGAGAGAGAGAGAGAGAGAGAGAGTAGAAGGCTTCGCCATAAATATAAAGATATCATATCTGTAGAAAATTTACTTGCCTCTTGGCGAGAATTTTTGAAAGATAAGAAAAAGAAAAAAGATGTTGCTGAATTTTCTTTACATTTTTTAGATAATGTTTTTTATTTGCATAATAGTTTGAAGGATAAAACGTATACTCATGGTGAATATAAACCGTTCAAAATCTCCGACCCGAAACCTCGTGATATTCACAAAGCTTCGGTTCGCGATAGGTTACTCCACCATGCAATTTACAGAATTCTATCCCCATATTTTGATGAGAAATTTATTTTTGATTCTTACTCTTGTCGTCTAGGTAAGGGAACGCATAGGGCAATGAATCGTTTTAGATATTTTGCAAGAAAAGTTTCCAAAAATCATACAAAAACATGCTGGGTACTAAAGTGTGATATCCGTAAATTTTTTGCCAGTATTGACCACCAAATTTTATTTGAAATTTTGAAGAAAAATATCAGAGACAAAGATATTGTTTGGCTTTTAATACAGGTGATATCAAGTTTTAACACACAATGCAAAACTAATGTCGGTTTACCTCTTGGTAATTTAACCTCACAACTTTTGGTAAATATTTATATGAACGAATTTGACCACTTTATGAAAAGACAACTAAAGGTAAAATATTATATTCGTTATGCCGATGATTTTGTGATTCTTTCTGAAGATCAAGTTTACCTTGAGAAACTTACCGTACAAATCTATCAATTTTTAGAACAAAAATTAAAACTCTATTTACACCCAAACAAAGTGTTTGTTAAAACTTATGCTTCAGGAGTGGATTTCCTTGGATGGGTACACTTTCCAAATCATAGAGTTTTAAGGACAAGTACAAAAAGGAGAATGTTCAAAAATATTTCAGCTAAAAATTTTTCCTCTTACACAGGACTTTGTGAACACGGAGACGCTCATGAATTATCACAAGAATGTTATAATATTATTAAGAAAAAAACTGATGAAATTTAAAGTTACATATAAAAATGGCGATAATACAGGTGAAGGGGTTTTTGAAGCTCTTGATAAATTTGAATTGTTTAATGAATTAAAAAAAGAAGGTCTTTCTCTTATAAAATTTTCAGAAATAAAAAAACATAATTTAAATATCGATATTCCTTTTTTAAGTGCAAATAAAATAAAATTTCATGACAGAATTATTTTTGCTAGAAATTTAGGTTCGATGCTCAAAGCAGGACTTCCTCTTTCCAGAGCTCTTCAGGTTATTGAAAAACAGTCCAAGTCGCCCAAGATGAAAAGTGTTCTTAACACTCTCATTAAAAATATTGCTGAAGGGAAAACTCTAAATCAATCTCTTTCACTCTTTCCAGAAAATTTTAATTCTTTAGTTACATCAATGGTTAGAGCTGGGGAGGAAAGTGGATCACTTGCCGAATCCTTAAAACTCGTAGCTGATCAAATGGAGAAAAATTATACTTTGATGAAAAAAGTTAAAGGGGCCATGATCTATCCTGCTATTATCCTTAGTGTCATGGTTGTAATTGGAATTTTGATGCTTGTTTATGTGGTACCGGGTTTGACAGCAACCTTTACAGAGCTTCATGCAGATTTACCTTTTTCAACAAAAGTAGTCTTGGGTATAAGTGATTTGCTTCAAAATCATTATATTCTTATGCTTGCTGGTTTAATTGCAATAATATTTATTTTTATTTCTACGATTCGTACAAAAAAAGGTAAATGGTTTATTGATAGAGCAATTATTAAAATTCCAGTTATTGGTGAAATAGTTGTTCAAACAAATTCTGCAAGGACCACAAGAACAATGTCTTCACTTCTAGCTTCTGGTGTGGAAGTTGTAAAGTGTGCGCAGATTACCAGAGACGTACTTCAAAATTCTTTATATAGAGATGTTATGGAAAAAGTTTCAGTCGCTATCCAAAAAGGGCAACCAATTTCAAAGGTATTTGAAGATTACGAAAGTATTTATCCAGCTTTTGTTGCGGAAATGGCAAGCGTAGGCGAAGAGACGGGGAAACTCTCTGAAATGTTCGGGCAAACAGCTGAATATTATGAAGAAGAAGTCGAGCAAAAAACTAAAGACATGTCGCAGATTGTTGAACCGTTTCTCATGGTAATTATTGGACTTGCAGTAGGTTTCTTTGCTGTTTCTATGATTACTCCAATGTACACAGTACTTAATAATATTAATTAATTGTTTAAAAAAAATAAATCAAAAATAAAGACCCAGCACCTTTTCCGCTCTGGCGGAAAAGGTGCTGGGTTTAGCTTGATCGAAATAATTATTGCATCAGCAGTCATGCTTATTGTTTGGCTTACTGTTTTTTACACTTTTTCGGTACTGACTCAATTTACTTCAAAAAATACAAATTCTATAAAAGCTTCTATGCTTCTTGAAGAGGGCAGTGAAGCTCTTCGTTCTCTTAGAGATTCGTCTTGGAAAACAAATATTGCTCCACTTAGTTCTGGTGTGGATTATCGACTTTTATATAGTATGTCTACGGATTCTTGGACCATTATTAATGAGCCGTCAATGATTGATGGAAAATTTGATAGAACTTTTTCTCTTTCTGATGTTTCAAGAGACTCATCAACTTTTAATGTTGTGTCTTCTGGTGGTGTATTTGATGCAGATAGCAAGAAGGTAGATATAACTGTTTCTTGGTATCAAGGGAATGCTACAACTAGTGAAAGTTTAGAAACTTATATATTCAATGACTTCAATAAATAAATGACTAATAACTCAAAACTCAAAATTCATGACTCAGGCTTCAGTCTCATTGAAATTATTATTTATATTTCTCTATTAGCCATTTTTATTGGGGCCATTACTTGGAGTTTTTCTGTTATTTTTCATTCTTACAATAGGATGAAAAATGAGCGCGCCGTAGAAAATTCCGCGATGGTTTCAATGGATAGAATAGTTCGAGAAATTAGAAATTCAAAATCTGTTGATTTGGTAAATACAGCAACCTCAACTCCAAATGGATATTTAACATTAAATAATTTTGATTCATATCAAAATCCTGGAACTGTAAGATTTTATCTTTTAGACAATCGAATTTATGAAGACAAAAATGGGACAACTTTAGGTCCACTTACTTCAGAAGATACTGATGTTTCATCTTTAGTCTTTAGATATTTCACAAGTGCTAGTTCGACGGGGATAAAAATTGAAATGGCAATTCAGGCCTCAAATATTCCTGTGAATAATTTTTATGATTCAGCAATTTTGAGAAATTCATATGAAAACTGATAATAAAATTGTAAAAAAAAATAAAGGGCAGGTCGTCATGGTGACCTTAATATTTTTTATTATTATTTCGCTCACACTTATTTCAGGTGGAACCCTGCCGACAGGAAGTCAGGTAAAAAATTCAAGCGATTTTTTGAAATCAAAACAAAGTTATATTGCCGCTGATGTGGCAAACGATAATGCGTTTTATATGATAAACAAAGGTCACGAAGTTTCAGTTGGTGCTACTCTTCCATTTTCCTCTGGAGATCTGTCAGATTCAATAGCTATTACAGATTCGGCAAATAAAAAACAAATAATTACGACTGGAAATTCTACTTCAAATACTCGGCTTTCAGAAATAGTTTTGTCCCAAAACTTTGGCTTAAATCTTAAATATGCAATTCAAGCTGGAACGGGCGGGCTAACTATGACAAGAGGGGCTGTGAACGGGGATGTTTATTCAAACGGGAATATTTCTGGGGGAGAGAATTTAACTATTTCAGGTTCAACGACTGTTGCTTATCGAGATTCAACCAACGTCGGTAAAATTATAGGAACTTCAAGCGATTTTAATAAGCCACTCAATATTACAGGAAATGCTTGGGCTCATGAAATTGATTTTACAAAAGTTTTGGGTACTGGTTTTTGTCAGGTAAAAAATTATTTACTTGATTCATCCGGAAATTCTATAAGTTGTGATACTTCAAAGAGCTCCGATCCAACTTCTTTGAATTTTCCAATTACAGATACAAATATTTCTGATTGGAAAACTGCAGTCTCAAATCAAACGGATATAGTTTCAGATGTTGATACTTATACAGGAGACATAGATGTGGGTCACACTGGGACAAGTACTTCGATAAAAAAAATATCTGGAAATTTAACTCTAGCTTGCGATAGTGGAAATCCAGCAAACTTTGGAAATCTTTATGTGACAGGGAATATTAATGTAAGTAACGGCTGTCTATTTAATGTAGATGCACTCCATGTCGGAGGAAACCTTTCAATTACAGGAGATGGAATTTTAAATTTAGGTGAGGTGAGTTTTGTTGGCGGAAGTGTAGCACTTTCCGGTTCAGGAAAAATTCAGCTTGATAGTTCTCTTGGAACTAACAGTGGATACATTATTTCTGGAGGAATTATGGATTTGTCAGGTAGTGGATCGTTAAATGGTTCTGATGTATCTGGAAGTTTTTTGACTCTAATTACAACAAGTTCAAGCGTAAGTACTGTGAATGTTTCCAGTGGTGGTTCTGGTGTTGTTATTTTGGCACCAAATGGAGAAGTTAATCTTTCTAATGGTTCGCTAGGCGGAATAGTTGCTAAGACTGTCAACATTGGTGGAGGAGATTTAACTTATGACTCGAATATGGCGAACATAGTTTTTGGAGGAGTTCCTTTTGGAAAGTGGCATATTCTAGATTGGAGTGAAGTTTTAAATTAAATTTCTTATATTTTATAAATTAGCTGTCCTAGTTTGAGGTGTGGTTATTTGCTAGAATATCTCTATGAGTAAAAAAATTATTGTTGCTAATTGGAAGATGAATCCAAAGTCGACAACTGTTGCAAAATCTATTATTGATTCGATTAAAAAGAGTTTTGGACGAGCAAATTTTAAAGGAAAAAAATCTATTGTCATTTGCCCACCGAGCGCATATCTTGGAATTTTCGAAAAACTTCCAAAAAATATTTCTCTTGGAGTGCAAGATTTGTCTGTTTATTCAGGTGGAGCACTAACAGGAGAAGTTGGGGCAGATATGCTTAAATCAGTTGGAGTAAATTTTTGTATAGTTGGACATTCAGAAAGGAGATCTATGGGAGAAACACCAGAAATTATTTCAAAAAAAATTAGAAGAGCATTAGAAAATAAAATCACACCTATAATTTGTATTGGTGAAAAAACTCGCGATGGAGACGGGCAATTTTTTATTGATCTTCGTTCCAATATTGAATCAACGCTTGCAGGTGTTTCAAAAAATGAAGCCTCAAAAATTATTCTTGCTTATGAACCGCTTTGGGCGATTTCAACTGAGGGAAAGGGAGCTATCACTCCTGAGCTTTTGCGCGAAACTACAATCTTCATCAGAAGAACTTTGTCAGAATTATATGGAAATAAAATAGGAACAAAGATCGCAATTCTTTATGGGGGGTCAGTTAATGCAAAAAATTCAAAGGAGATTGTAACGCTTGGAGGGGTAGATGGTTTGCTTGTCGGAAAATCGAGCCTTAATCCAAAAGAATTTATTCAGATAGTTTTATCGATATAAAATGGCCGTTGATTTACCCTCAATAAAAGATGCTAAAGATCTAAAAGGTAAAACAATTTTACTTAGAACTGATTTGAATGTGCCAATAAAAGACGGAAAGGTGACAGATCCATTCAGAATAGAAAGGACTCTTGAAACAATAAAATTCTTAAAAGAAAGCGAAGCAAAAATAATTTTAATTTCTCATTTAGAAGACGATAAAGGAACATTAGAACCAGTCGCAAAATATTTGGTTGCAACTTTTCCTACATTAGTTTTTGTAAAAGATATTTTTGCTCCTTCAACAAAAAAAGAAGTTTCAAGCATGAAAAACGGAGGTGTAATTTTATTTGAAAACCTTCGTAACTGGCCTGGAGAAAAAACAAATGATCCAAATTTTGCAAAGCACTTAGCAAGTTATGCAGATGTTTATGTAAACGAAGCTTTTTCGGTAACACATCGTAACCACGCTTCAGTTGTATTACTTCCAAAGCTTTTGCCTTCATTTATTGGCATTGAATTTGGGAGGGAAATCAAAGAACTTAGTTTAGCGTTTTACCCAGAACATCCTTTTACCTTAATTTTAGGGGGAGTAAAATTTGATACTAAATTTCCTTTAGTAAAAAAGTTTTTTAATGTCGCAGACAAAATATTTATTGGCGGGGCAATCGCAAATAGTTTTTTTAAACATCAAGGTTTTTTTGTGGGGGATTCTGTTGCTTTTGATTCGCCGGAAATAAAAAATCTGGATGAGGCCGTTAAACTCGGAAAAATTATTTTGCCGACCGACCTCCGAGTTCAAAGCAAAGGTTTTATAAACGTAAAAAAACCAAATCAAGTTTCTGTTGGAGAAAAAATATGGGATATCGGTCCACAAACAGAAAAAGAATTAAAAAAAATTATAGATGACTCAAAATTTATTGTTTGGAATGGCCCTATGGGATATTTTGAAGAAGGGGCAACACTAGGAAATGATGCATGCGCCAAAGCAATTGGAGAATCAAAAGCTACCTCTATTGTTGGAGGAGGAGACACAATTGCCTCAATTCAAAAACTTGGAATTATGAATAAAATTTATTTCGTCTCAACTGGTGGTGGAGCAATGCTCGATTTTTTGGCAAACGGAACTCTTCCTGGGATTGTTGCAATTCAGGAAAATCAAAAAGTAGAAAAAGTTTCTTTTTTCAAAAATTTTTTTAAATAAAACTTGGAGGTTGAACCTCCAAGTGAATATTGACAAAGAAGTTTTTTAGTAGTACTTTTTTACTTGAACTGTTTTCACCTCCATCGGGACGCAAGCAATAGAAACGCTTGGAGAATCTGATGGAACAAAGTGAAAATCTGTTCATTCAACAAAAAAAAGAAAGAGAGAGTTGGCAGAATGAAAAAACGTTATCGTGAAGTTATTAAAAGCATCGCGCTGGTTTGTGCATGTCTCTGGTTAGGCAATCTCCTAATCGACACGAGTCTGCATTTGCAAGGAATCAGGTTCTTCGCTGGGGCTGCTGGAATGGGCTTGCTTGGTACCTTTATCCTGGCGTGTGTGAATGTTGCGCTGGATTACCTGAAGGCAGGCAAGCCAATTGACCTCCGCTACATGGTGGACGACGGCTACGTCGTGCGCATCCAGTCGGTTGGGCCAATTGAAAGGGATAGGTCCGGCAAAGACATCGTACCTCTGTTGGTTGAGCTAAAGCCAGGAGTGACGATTTATTGTCGAGTCACTTATACTCAGGATGTTAAATATAAATCTGGTTACTACTATCGTCACTTTAGTAAAGGGGTTTGGAAAGATACCCTTGTTCCTATCGAGATGAGTAGGAACTGAAACAAAATCTCAAAAGCCTAGACACGTCGAATCCGTGAGCTAGGCATTTTTTTATATATATAATTCAACTTGGGAGCGAAGCTCCCAAGTTGTGTTTAATCTTTTAATTCTTCTCTAATTTTTTCGGCAGTGGCAGAAATTTCACCATCATTATATTTTCTCTGAGGCCAGAGTTTTAATCCATCTTTTTCAAAACGAGGAACAACATGAAAATGAGTGTGAAAAATTACTTGTCCGCCAGCTGGTTCGTTGTTCATACTTATGGTTATTCCTTCGGCATCAACTGCATTTTTTATTGCAACGGCTACTTTTTTTGTGACAAGCGAAAGTCTGGCGAGTGTTTCATCCGGGGTTGTATAAATATTTTCAAAATGATCTTTGGGAATTACAAGAGCGTGTCCTGTATTTACAGGATTAATATCCAAAAATGCCAAAGACCAATCGTCCTCGTAGATTTTTTCTGAAGGTATCTCTCCTGTAATTATTTTGCAAAAAATGCAATCTTTTTCGTTCATGTCTACATTATACCAGATGCTATAATTGGCGAATGAAGAAAGAGTATTCCGTAAGGAGAGAATTAACACAGGCCGAATCTGATAGTTTTGCTGGAATTTCATCCCTTTTGTCTCATTTGATGTTTCATAGAGGGATTAGTCCTGCTCAAGCCGGTTTGTTTTTAGAGCCTTCATTTTTGGAAGAAATTCACGATCCGTTCCTTTTGCATGATATGAAAAAAGCAGTAGAAAGGATTATTAAAGCTATAAAAGGGAATGAAAAAATTTGTATATATTCAGACTATGACGCAGATGGACTTTCTGGGGCAACAATTTTTCACGATTTTTTTAAAAAAATAAATTTTAGTAATTTCATCAATCATATTCCAAATAGAAATGAAGAAGGTTTTGGATTACATAAAGATTCAATTGAGGAAATTGCAAAACAGGGTGTGAATTTGATAATTACTGTTGATTGCGGAATTGGAGACGTCGAGGAAGCAAAATTCGCAAAAGGTCTCGGAGTAGATTTAATTATTACTGATCATCACGAGCCTGACAAAATTTTACCTGATGCATTCGCAATCGTAAATCCAAAAATTTCTCCAAAGTATCCAGAGAAAATGCTCTGTGGAGCAGCTGTTGCTTGGAAAGTTGTTTGTGCAATTATTAAAAAAGGAACCTGCCTGCCGGCAGGCAGGTTTGAGTTGCCTCTAGGATTTGAAAAGTGGATTATGGATGTTGTTGGGATCGCAACTCTTTCGGATATGGTTCCACTTGTTGGAGAAAATAGAGTCTTGGCAAAATACGGGATGCTCGTTTTGCGAAAGAGCAAAAGAATCGGAATTCAGAAATTGCTTAGGACTTTAAAGATTGAAATGAAAAACTTAACTGAAGATGACATTGGATTTATGATAACTCCAAGAATAAACGCAGCATCAAGGATGGGAAAATCTATTGATGCGTTTCACTTACTTACAACAACTTCAGAAGATGAGGCAAAAGAAATTGTTACAGAACTTGAAAAAATAAATAATGAAAGAAAAATAATCAGTGCTCATCTTTCAAAGGAAGTGCACAAAATGATGGAAGCAAAATATTCTCCATATTTTTCTAACAAAGTTATTGTAGTTGGAAGTCCAGCATGGAAGCCATCTATTCTTGGAATTGTTGCAGGTACTCTTGTTGAAAAAGAAAACAAACCAGTTTTTCTTTGGGGCAAAGAAATGGTGACAGAAAAAATTAAAGGTTCTTGTCGAGCGCCACAAGGAGTAAGTGTCAAAGCAATTATGGAAAATGTAACTGAAGGAATAATCACGGACTTTGGTGGGCACCATATGGCTGGGGGATTTTCACTTTCAAATGAAACAGTGCATTTGTTCGAAGATGAAATTGAGAAAGCATACGAAAAATCCGAAAGTGAAACAAGGGAAATCCCAATTACTTTTGTTGATAGAGAAATTGATGTGGAGCAAGTTGATTTGAGATTGGTAAATGAAATAGAAAAACTTTCTCCTTTTGGTATGGCGAACGAAAAACCTTTGTTTATTTTTAGCGGAGGAGTTTTTGAAAAGGTAGATTTTTTTGGAAAAGAAAAGAAACATCTAAAAATTTCTTTGAAAGGAAAAAGTGGAAAAACTATAGAAGCAATTTCTTTTTTTACACCAGAAGATTTGATAAAAAAATCTGAACAAGGAAAAATTTTAAGAGTTGTAGGAAATGTTGAGAAATCTTTTTTTGGTTGGCCAAAGGCAAGAATAAGAATCATCGATATTTTAAACTGAATCGATTGACATATTTTCCTTCAAGCACATAATTTATTCAGGAGGTTCCATTTCATGATTGACGATATTGACGAGTTTTTTCGCTTGTCCTTCACCGACCAGCTTTCTCTTGCTATGGATGATGACTATCCTTGTCCTTGGGATAAGATAGAGATTTCCTCAGGGAGCATGTCGAAGGAGGATATTTTAAGTCTCAGAAGGGTAGGAGGAACTGATGACTTAATTTTGAATCGCTTGGTAAAAATGTCTATGCTCGCTGAAGGAAATTTGACGATTTATAGGGAGTGTTGCGAGAAAGGCAAAGACCAAGCAAGCTCAATTGAGTTAGACATTTTGGAGAATCTAGTTGTTTTGAGAATAAGAGAACTCTTCCCAAAGAAGGGGATCTCGCTCAGTGAGAAGTATCACTTTAGGGTGAAAAAATATTCTCTGGAAATATTCAAAAAATCTCCAACAGTTTCAACCCCGCCGAAGTAATTTAGGCGGATTTTTTTTTATGTAATATAATTTATTTAATGAATAAAATAATTATTTTTAGTGACGGTTCTTCGAGAGGAAATCCTGGTCCGGGGGGGTGGGCAACGATTTTGATTTTTCCTGAAAAAAATCAAAATGAGTTTCGAGGTGAGAGTTTCGAGGTGAGAGTTAAAGAACTTGGAGGAGTAGAAAAAAATACAACTAATAACAGAATGGAACTTACAGGAGCTATTGAAGCTTTTTCTTTCCTCGCACCTCGCACCTCACACCTCACAACTTCAGTGACTCTTTATTCCGATTCAAGCTACGTAATCAAAGGAATTTCTTCTTGGATAAATGGATGGAAGGCAAATGACTGGAGAACAAAAGATAAAAAAGATGTTTCGAATAAAGATTTATGGCAAAAGTTGGATGAGGCTTCTTCTGGTTTTGACGTTTCATGGAAGCTAGTATCAGGACATGTTGGAGTAGTTGGAAACGAAAGGTGTGATGAGATAGCGACGGCTTTTGCTACTGGTGAAACACCAAATCTTTTTGATGGAGCAATATCAGAATACAAAATTCCAATTTTGGATTTGAATGCCGATTCTCTAAAAGTTGAAGAGAAAAAAAATAAATCAAAAAATTCTGGCAAGGCATATTCATATGTAAGTTTTGTGAATGGAGAAATAAAAATTCATAAAACTTGGGGTGAGTGTGAAGCCAGAGTAAAAGGGAAATCAAATGTCAGATTTAAAAAGTCTCTATCTAAGATCGATGAAGAAAAGATTGTAGAAGAGTTTACAAGGAATAAGTAATAAGACTTGGAGGAAAAACCTCCGCAAGAGGAATTACCTCCAAGTCTAAGAGAGTAATTTTGAAAAAATGATCGGTAAAATAGTTTGTTTTTTTCTTACAGGATGTTTGTTGGGAGTATTTATTACTTCCATAAATTTAATCCCTAAATATTTTGGGGTATTTTTTCTTTTGATTTCAGTTTCCTTTCTGGTTTCGGGTATTTTAGAAGAAAAATTATATAAAAAAGATTCTTTTATCTTATTTCTTATATCCGTTTTCTTTCTCGGTATTTTTGTTGGAGGACTAAGATTTAATGAAGTAGAGAAAAATTTTTCTGATTCTGAATTAAATAAATACAATGGCCAGAAAATAATTCTCAGTGGATTTGAAAAAAGAGAACTGAGTTCGTCGGGAGGTAACCAGAGATTTATTTTTAAAGCAGATGAAATTGTCACTGAATTTGGTAGAGAAAAAGTTAATTCAGGTTCAAATATTTTATTAGTAGTTCCTGAAAATTTTGAGTATTCATACGGTGAAGGTTTAGAAATTCGAGGCAGTTTGAAACCGATTAAAAATTTTGATGATTCTTTTGACTATGCTTCGTATGAAAAAAAAGATGGAGTACTATATGAAATTTATTTTCCGCAAATAATAACGGACAACGGATTTACAGGAAATATTTTCTTACAGAAAATTTATTTGGTAAAAAGTTATTTAGAAGAAAATATCACGAAATATTTTTTGGAGCCGTACTCGTCTCTACTTGATGGAATGGTTATCGCTGGCAAAGCTGCGTTGCCAAAAAATCTCTCTGATTCTTTTTTACACGCAGGTATTGTTCATATTGTAGTTTTATCTGGTTACAATATCGCTTTGGTTATTTCATTTGCAACTATAATTTTTTCTGGTATTCACATAAGACGGAGAATTTTTGTTATCTTTTTTCTCCTAATAGTTTTTTGTTTAATGGCAGGACTTTCGGCTTCAGTTATTCGCGCAGCAATTGCAGCGGTTATAGGATTATCTGGAAAAATTTTAGGGAGAAAAATTAGGCAGAATAGAGCATTGCTTCTTGGAGCTACTTTAATGGTTTTATGGAATCCATATACATTAGTTTTTGATCCATCTTTTGCATTAACTTTTCTTGCTACTTTTGCAATTATAAATGTCTCACCTGTTATGGAAGAAAAATTAATTGGAATTACTGAAAGATTTGGAGTGAGAGAAATTTTAGCTCAAACAATTTCGGCTGAAATTTTAGTGACACCTTATATCCTCTATCAAATGGGAAATTTTTCTGTCTTGGCCCCTGTTACAAATATTTTGGTTTTGCCAGTTGTACCTTTTATAACTATTGGAGGAATAATTTTGGGAGTGTTTGGTTTTTTGGGATACATTCTTTATCCATTAATTTTAGCTCTGCAATTTTCACTTGCTTGGGTTGTGTTTGTGGCGCAAATGATAAATAAAATTCCTGGGAGTTTTGTTTATCTTGCAAATTTCTCGATTTTCTCATGTCTAGCTATATATTTTTTAGAATTGGTTTTGTATTTTGTCTTTAGAAAAAAAACTTAATAAGTACTTGAAATATCTTTGGTTAGAAGTATAGTTTAAATTAACAAGGTCTTTGTCACAGGTATTTTAAACTACCCAAAGACCTTCTACTGGAGGGTTTGCAATGTCGAATAGGTTCAGCGGGGCATTTTTTTCTTATGATCGCAAGGAAGAAGTCCAAAAAAGGGAAGTTCATAGTAGTCGTAAAGGAATGGATCAGGCGAGATTTCACCCAAAGAAGGGTTTCATTATTGAATACGATCCTCGGGGGCAATTTGGAACGATTTTTGTGAGCGAAGGGGAAAAGCGCTGTACTTTTCCATGCAACGCCCGAAAATCGGTGATGATCAAAAGGGGAAAGGGGGGGAAGCCTTATCTTTCCAATGAGTTGCGCAAGAAGGTCAAAAGTAGTGTGGGACAAAAAGTGGTGGTTACTGAGGGTTTTTTGAATGGGGACAGTCAGCCATCTGCACTCTGGGCACCACTCGAAATTTGGACTTCTTGTGGAGGTCAATAACCGCAAAGAACATTGCGGTATTTTTTATTCCTTTGCGTCGTCGAATCTTTTTTCTACTACAGCTTGATTTGTTGCCATTAAATAGCTTTCAACATATTTCTTTTTGTCTCCTGGAACATAATCGAGCATGTATGAGTGTTCCCACATATCAATTCCATAAATAAAATCCAGACCATTTAATTGTCCAAGGTGTTGTTCGTCTACCCATGCATTTAAGAGTCTGTCAGATTTTTTGTCGTAATAAAGAATTGCCCATCCGATTCCTCTTGTCATACAAAGTGATTTAAATTTTTCAAACCAGGCCATTGAGCTTCCGAAATCTTTTACCATTTGTTTTGAAAGCGCACTTTCTGCATTTCCGTGATTTACTCCGCCTTCTAGTTGTTCAAAATAATATTCATGGTTTCGTATCCCATTGAATTCAAAAGCGAATCGTCTCTGCATTTCATTAATTGCGTAGGTTGTGCCGGGTCCCATTGGAGTTGTTGGATCTGTATATTTACTCATCTCACCAATTGTTTCTAAAATCAAATTTGCGTGTTTTACATAGCCTGAGTAAAGCTTCAAATGCTCATCAATTGTTTTTTGAGAAATCCCTTCAATTGTTGGTATGTTAAATTTTTGTTCTGTGAATGTCATATTTTTAGTTTTAATTTATAACTCCAAACTTCTATTAATTGTATCAAACTATGACGAGTAAGGGATTCTTTTGTTACAAAAAAGCCCCGCCTGAAAGGCGGGGCTTTTTTGTTTTTAATTTAAATTAAACCAGCAGTCTTAAGAGTTTTGTATGCTCCGTTTTTCTGGATAGTCTTTATAGCTTTTGTTGAAAGCACAAGGGAAATACTTCTTTGTAGTTCAGGAATAAAAATTTTCTTCTTTTGAAGGTTTACTTGAACGCGCTTTTTTCCACAAGGATTAAACTTAGTCGCACGAGTGCGGTTTGAGTATTTTCCTTGCATTTTTGATGTTTTTTGTGTGATTGGACAGGTTTTCATGATTATTTTTTTACGCTAGCTTTGCTACGTAATTCCAAGATGTTATCATAAGCGCTAATGCAAATCAACTTTATCTTCGCAATTGTGACACTTATAGTGTCTGTTATCCTTCATGAAATTTCACATGGTTATGCCGCTTATTTTTTGGGTGATCCAACAGCAAAGTATCAAGGGAGACTTTCTTTGAACCCTTTGAAGCATATTGATATGTTTGGTTCAATTATTTTTCCAGCAATTTCATATTTAATCGGTGGAGTTATTTTTGGTTGGGCAAAGCCGGTTCCTTACAATCCATATAATTTAAAAGGTGGAAAATGGGGCGAAGCGGTTGTGGCAGTTGCGGGTCCTTCTGCAAATATTTTTCTAGCTTTGGTTTTTTCAATATATGTTAGGTTTGCTGGCGTCGGTGCTTTTAGTGTTTCTGCTGTGACGCTCGCTTCTTATATAGTGCTTGTAAATATTTATTTGGCTATATTTAATCTTATTCCTATTCCTCCACTTGATGGTTCAAGGATACTGGGTGCACTTTTTCCTCTTCAATTCAGAAACTTTGTACATAAAATTGAAGGTTACTCATTTATTATTCTTATTTTTTTTGTTGTATTTCTAGCTGGTTTTATTCAACCCTTAGTTTCTTTTTTGTTTCACTTGTTCACAGGTTTGGCTTTGTAATTTCTTGTATTAGGCATAAACTTAAATCTGAGTTATGTATATCAAACTGAACCTTCGCAGGCGCCTTGACGCCATGTCACGTTCCTTCAACTTTAATTTGCGCCAAATTGGCAGGCGTATTAGCGCAAGAAAGCGTGTTCCTGATTTTATCAGGTGCGGTCGGTTTTAAGCCGATAAAGCATTTCGTTTAGCGAGAGCCTTCTGTCTCGCTATTTTTTTGCTCACATATTCAAAGGCTATTGCATTTATCGCCGGTTCATATTAAAGTATTCGAAAGCTTCATTTGGGGCTTTTTTGTTTCAGTAGAAAAAAATGTCAACAATAAATCAATTAATCAGAAAACCAAGAAGACAAAAGGAAAAAAAGCTTAAAGCTGGAGCCCTTAGACGTGGTTTTAATGCTCTAAAAAACAAACCAACTTTTTACTGTTCATCATTTAAGAGAGGGGTTTGTACAAAAGTAACCACAAAGACTCCAAAGAAACCTAACTCAGCTATCAGAAAAATTGCGAGAGTGCGTCTTACAAATGGGTTGGAAGTAACAGCTTATATCCCAGGTGAAGGACACAATCTCCAAGAACACTCAGTGGTAGTTCTAAGAGGAGGAAAGGTTAGAGACGTAGGACTTCGATACACAATTGTTCGAGGTGTACTTGATGCTGCGGGAGTAGAAAAGAGAAGAAAAGAAAGATCAATGTATGGTACAAAAAGACCTAAAGCAGCTAATTAATCTATCAACTGTAAACTATAAACTTTAAACTAATTATGCGAAGACCAGTAAAAAACAGAAATATTGTAAAGGAAGACATTCAGTTTAACTCTGAAAAGATTTCTAAATTCATAAACTACGTTATGGGAAGCGGAAAGAAAAATGCTGCTCGAAAAATTGTTTATGGAGCACTAGAAAAAATCAAAGAAGATTTGAAAGTTGAAAATCCTTTGGAAATTTTTGAAAGTGCACTGAAGAATACAGGACCACTTATGGAAGTTCGCTCAAGAAGAGTTGGAGGAGCTAACTATCAAGTTCCAAGAGAAATCCGTGTACAAAGAAGAGATTTTCTTTCAATGAAGTGGATTATCGAAGCTGCCCGAAACAAAAAAGGAAAACCAATGCACTTAAAACTTGCAGAAGAAATTATTTCAGCTCACAAGAATGAAGGTGAAGCAGTTAAAAAGCGTGAGAACACTCACAAGATGGCAGAAGCTAACAAGGCCTTTGCCCACTTTGCTTGGTAGACAGATTAAAATTTTTGAAAATTTCGTCGTTAGATTTTCCGTTCGCTTCCGCGCAGTATTTTTAATACAGCTTGGGCGCGATACTCAAATCTGCCTAGAACTTTTCTAAAAATTTTAATCTTTCGTGTAATTTATTAAAAAATAATTAATTAATAGAAATATATTTTTATGGAACGTGATTATCCTTTAGAAAAAGTTAGAAATTTCGGTATTATTGCGCATATCGATGCGGGTAAGACAACAACTTCTGAGCGTGTTTTGTATTACACAGGAATGAGTCACAAGATTGGAGAAGTGCACGAAGGAGAAGCTGTTACTGACTGGATGGAACAGGAAAAAGAGAGAGGAATCACAATTACTGCAGCGGCTATTACATGTTTCTGGAACCCAACATATATGGGAACTGATAAATCTTTGATGCATCGTTTTAATATTATCGATACACCTGGTCACGTGGACTTTACAGTGGAAGTAGAAAGATCACTTAAAGTTCTTGACGGAGGAGTTGTGGTTTTTGACGGAGTAGCGGGAGTAGAACCGCAATCAGAAACAGTTTGGAGACAGGCTGATAAATATCATGTACCAAGAATTTGTTTCATAAACAAACTTGATAGAATTGGAGCTTCATTTGAAAGAAGTTATGCATCTATTCTTGAAAGATTAAATAAACACGCAGTAAGAATGCAGATTCCTATTGGAGAAGAAGATAAGCATGAAGGAGTAATTGATCTTATGAAAATGAAGGCTTATTACTTTGAAGGTGATATGGGAAGTACTGTCCGGGAAGCTGAAATTCCTTCTGAATATCTTGCAGACGCAACAAAATACCGAGCAGAACTTGTAGAAAGAATTGTAGAACACGATGATGATTTAATGACAGCTTTTCTTGAAGGAAAAGAAATTGCAATGCCAGTTCTAAAAGAAACTTTGAGAAAGGCAACAATTGAAAACAAAATTTACCCAGTATTTACTGGTTCAGCATTGAAGAACAAAGGAGTTCAATTGATTCTTGATGCTGTTGTTGAATATCTTCCATCTCCACTCGATATTCCTCCAGTAAAAGGACTTGATCCAAAAACCGGTGAAGAAATTGTCAGACACGCATCAGATACAGAGCCTTTTTCTGCACTCGCATTTAAATTACAGACAGACCCATTCGTAGGTCAGCTCACATTCTTTAGAGTTTATTCTGGAACAATCGAATCAGGAACTTATATTTACAACTCAACAACAGGAAACAAAGAAAGACTTGGAAGAATCGTTCGACTTCAAGCAAACAAAAGAGAAGAAGTAAAAAAAGTTTACGCTGGAGAAATTGCAGCAGCGGTGAGTTTGAAAGAAGCAAAAACATCTCACACTTTTTGTGACGAAAATCAACCGATTATTCTTGATCCAATTAAATTTGCTGAACCGGTTGTATCCCTCCGAATTGAACCAAAAACAAAAGCTGATCAAGAGAAAATGGGTATGGCTTTGAAAAAACTTGGAGATGAGGATCCAACATTTAGAATTTCTTCAAACACAGAAACAGGAGAAACAATTATTTCTGGAATGGGAGAGCTTCACTTGGAAATTATGATTGATCGTATGAAGAGAGAATTTGCCGTTGAAGCAAACGTTGGTAAGCCTCAGGTAGCATACAGAGAAACAATTTTGGGAACTGCAGAAGCAGAACACAAATACATCAAGCAATCTGGAGGAAAAGGACAATACGGTCACGTTAAACTTAATATCAAACCACTTCAACCTCTTGAAGAAGGTAAAAAACTTCCTAAGAACGTTAAGAGAGAAGAAGGGTTTGAATTTATTGATTCAATTAAGGGAGGAGTTATTCCACAAGAATTTATTCCTGCTGTTATGAAAGGTGTTAAAGAGGGAATGGATAGAGGAATTGTTGCTGGTTTCCACTTAACAAATATTTCTTGTGAACTTACTTATGGTTCTTACCACGATGTGGACTCATCTGAAATTGCATACAAAATCGCCGCTTCTCAAGCTTTTCAAGACGCAGCAAAAAGAGCTCGCCCAGTTATTCTTGAGCCAATCATGAAAATTGAAGTTGTTACTCCAGAAAAATTCATGGGAGACGTAACAGGAAATCTAAACTCAAAGAGAGCTCAAATTATTTCTATGGGTGAGAGAGGTCAAAACAAAGTTCTTGTTGCAACGGTGCCGCTTTCTGAAATGTTTGGTTACACAACTTCTCTTCGATCACTTACAGAAGGACGCGCTTCATCAACAATGGAATTTGATCACTACGATGTAGTTCCAGCAAACATTGAAAAGGTGATTGTGGAATCAAGAAAGTAAAATAATTAAAGTTGAAAAAAGCCCCGTTCGCCTAGGCAGACGGGGTTTTTTTCTTGTATTTTTTTCTAATTACTTTAATATAAGTTTTATGAATATTGTGTTCCTTCCGTCGGTTAGCCTGGCTTCTTTGGCCTTAACTCTTCTCGCAATGCTCGGTGTGTCTGTTGTGATTCTTTTCATCCCAAACCCTATTACTGTGTGGAAGCGCTTCCATCCAGTTAAACAAGAAGAAATGCCAGATCGCTTCTGGTATAAAGTTCTCGAGGTGATTCGAAAAGATGGCGCAATCATATTACATCTCAGGGAGAACCGTTTTCCTGGAAAGGAATTGTTTTGCACCCTGCGGCAAGAAGATGGGTGCGAAAGGATTGAGTACCGCGAGCACGTTCTTTCAAAACATAGTCTTGATCTATGTGTTTCATTTTTATCTCACCGCCGCATAGACGGAGAGACGATATGGTGCATGGATTTTGACACGAAAGAAAGTTGCAATATTTCGCACGTACTTTGGCGGTTTAATAATCCCTGAGTCACATCGAATTGAAATCTCGTAAATTTCAAACCCGGATTTAGTCCGGTATTTTTTTTGCCAAAATTGACTTTTTTGTTGAATAAAGATAATTTTACTTTGGTAAATTTGAAAATCATGAAAACCAATCCTAATGAAAGAGAGTTGCACGAGTTTGGTGCACTCTGTGCAAAACTCGGAGGAATCTTCGGGTCTGACCTGCATAGAATCCTCGAATCAATCAATGGGTCTTTTGAGGCAAAAAGGCTCATTGGTCTTGCGCTTGGACAAGAAAAAAACGAGGTGTTTCTAAAAAAGGTTGATCCTGATGACATGTCTTTCGTAGGGCTTTGTTTCAGCGACATCTATGCTCCGCTGTGCGAAGTTTTCTTCAGTTAATAATTCTCTGTTCCTTCCAATCTGGCGACCATTCAATGGCGTCATTTTTTTTGCAAAAAAAATCGCCAGAGAAATTATTTTTTCTTATGGCGCTTTAGTTTTTTGGGATCGTGAACCCATTTGTATCTTAGTGCCTCATGAATGGTGAAGATACAATAGGTTTCTCTAGGGAATTCAATTTTTTCAGGAATTTTTTTGAAGGAACTGAACCTTCTTGCTTTTTTGGGTTTTTCAACCCGACCCCTTTTTTTACCGAGAAACTTTTCAGTTTTTAAGAACATTACCACGTAAAAAATTTCCATAGCTAAGAATATTCTATTAAATTTAATCCCAATAAGCGAATAATAATTTTTTTTGTATAAAAAATGGAGCGCTGTTGGCGCTCCTTAGGAAACAACTTTTATAGAAACATCTCGCCACTTTTCGATTTCTTCCAGCGTAAGTCGCACAGCGTCCGAAGATTTTGAGGATTCGAAACTGATTGAAAATTGTAGCTGGTTTCCGTCGATTGCAGCAAAGTTGAAACCTGTCAGGTTGATGTCTCGTTTACCGAATGCTCTGAGTATTCTTTCTCCAAGTCTTGGTTTGTCGTCTGCCTTGGAGTACTCGAGAATGATTGAGTTCTTGCCGTAGATCGTTTTGGTTACAGCAATCTGACGTTGAAAAAGGGTGTCGGCTTCTTTGATCACATCGTGACCAAAGTGGGCTTTAGCTTTTGCAAAGAGATTGCGTAGTCCTCGGCGATTTTTCTTTTCAATCATCCGCACAAGTCTGGTGTCCAGTTTGACTCTCCTTTGAAAAGTTTCCAGCGAAACTGGATTTTCGAGGAGCATGTCGATGTAGAGATCGGCATTATGGTTCAGAAGTCGTCCCATGAGCGAGAACATCACTCGGTAGAACGGACTTGTGAAAGCCAGACTTTTTTGGACTGAGATTCCCATCTCTGCGATCATTACCGCATTGATGAGGTTACTCATATGAGGGTTAGTTTGCACGCCCTGCATATAAATATCATGTTAGGTTGGATTGCTCCACTCGATTTTCATCTCAGTTCTTGCGAGCAGATTAACCACCCAAGTTTTCCATTCAGGTTTTTTAAGCCTTGCTGGACAAACAACCATTGTTTGGTCGTTAAACGACAGACTTGGGGCAAACATCGGGTGAAACCCGATCACTTGAGCTTTGCTTTTGAGCATTTCGCGTACCGCGGGACTTTTGACGGAAGTGATATCCATCGCAAGTTTGTCCTCGGTCAGGTATTTGGCTACCGATCGGATAACACTGGGTGTTTTTCTAATCGGCAAAGCGAAAGCAACCACATCAGCCTTTCTCGCCACATCTGAATTTTTCAGACCGGTCTTTTCTTTGGGATCAGACCAAATGACGTTTAAACCAATTCCAGTAGCGAATTTCTCGAGTGCTTTTCCAAATTTCCCGTGGCCGATGATGCCAAAGGTCAAAGCTTTTACTTCGGCTTTGTTTTCCAGAAGTTGGAAGGTTGTTATGTTCCTTTGAATGTCCTGGATATTTTCGGCAAGCACACGAAGTCCGTAGGGTTTTGCTGCACGTTTAGGTGAGATTGATCCAAACGCTTTAGTTTTGCCGGAAACGAATTTCGCCGCATAGCCTGTGGAATCGCAGTTACTTCTTTTGTTTGCGGTGATACCGATGCTGTCGAGGAATTTTCCGCACTGACCGATTGCCTCTTCTTTTGAGAAGACTCTTTCCAACTGGTCGATTGAGGTGATGTTTTTTGGGACAAGCAAGCAGTGATTGACCCGAAGTTTGAGAGTGTCGACGACTGAAAAATCGTAACCCAAACCACGAAGTCTATTTACCTCATCCGTTACGCTTTTTACTTCTCCTTTTGTAGAGTTGTGGATCGGGATGACTCCAAATCCAGGGCTTTCAGATAGTTGCTTGAGCAGGTTGTTGTGACTCCCGCAAAAAACAATCTCATACTCACCTTTTTTCCATCCCCGTCGGCGGATGAACTCACAAGCTGCATCATGCCCATTTGTGAAGGCATCAAGTACTAATATTCGTTTTTTCATAGGTTTTTCTTTGTTTCCTGATGTAAATGAACTGCTCCGTCTGGAGCAAAACACTTGCTTCAGAGGTTTATGTTTGAATATTGATGTTTAGTACCTTAAAAGTCAATTATTTCGGAAAACGTTTGACATTAAAAAACAAAGTAGTAGCATTTAAATATAAATGATTAACAAATTTTATTTTCAGTATTTCTTTAAGAACTGCCCGAAAGGCTAGGTTTTTTGATTTTTAATCTTAAAGCCCCGCCTTTCAGGCGGGGCTTTTGTTTGTCGGAAAGTGCGTCTAATATCAGGCTCACTTGTCGGGAAACAAAAAAATGAAAAATATTTTAATTTTGAAGGTTAGTGGGATCGCTGACCTTCGACAGTACATTGCCGCCATTGGAGAATTTCTTCAAGGTATTTCCTTGTTTATTGTCCCTGCAGACTCGCAGGTACAACTGAATGGGGACGTTCCGGATGGCGTGGTTGTTTTAAAGCATGAGGAAGAAGGTCGTGAGTGGAGGATTATCCAGGTCGGCAATACCTGCCGATTTGAAAAGCCACCAGTCACCGTGCCGATTGTCCACTTATACAGACCTGCGTTTTCTACTATTATCAAGTTGCTCGAGCGCTTGAATTCAGAGGACGAAGAGAAAATATCTGGAGTCTATCTGGAGAATTCTCTGCCAGGAATTGCCGGGTCTATTGCTTCGGCCCTTGTGAAATTTGGTCCTCAGCCCAAACAACCCTAGTTAGCGGTCCCTCGACCGCTATTTTTTATACCCAGCACCTTCTTTTTTTCCAAAAAAGAAGGTGCTGGGTTGACATCTTTTTGACTATTGTGATAGTATGACCATCACGCAATTTGCGGTGTTTTTTGTATTTTAAATAGATTCAAATGGCACCAAGTTTGCTATAAGAAGGTAAAAAAATCTTCGCCCGAAGCGAAGATACGGTTTCTAAGTTACTTCTGAAATGACCTTCGCGCTTATTTCAGAGGAGAATTAGAACCAAAATTATTAAAGTAACTATTAAATAAATCATATGGCAGAAGCTTTTGATAGATCAAAGCCTCACGTAAACGTAGGTACAATTGGTCACGTAGACCACGGAAAGACAACTCTTACCGCGGCTATTTTGAGTGTTCTTAGTAGAAATGGAAACGACGTAAAACTTAAGGCAGTTGATCAAATTGACAACGCGCCAGAAGAAAAGGCTAGAGGAATTACAATTAACCTTTCACACAACGAGTATTCAACTGCAACTCGTCACTACGCTCACATTGATGCTCCTGGACACGCCGACTACATCAAAAACATGATTACTGGTGCTGCCCAAATGGACGGTGCAATTCTTGTTATTGCTGCAACTGACGGTGTTATGCCACAAACAAGAGAACACGTTCTTCTTGCAAAACAAGTAGGTGTGCCAAAGATGATTGTTTTCTTAAACAAATGTGACATGGTTGATGATAAAGAACTTATTGACCTTGTTGAAGAAGAAGTAAGAGAGCTTCTAGAGAAGCAAGGTTTTGACAAAGATTGTCCAGTTATTAAGGGTTCAGCTCTTAAAGCTCTTGAATCAAAGGACAACAATGATGAATGGGCAAAGAAAATCCTAGAACTCGTTGATGCTCTTGATACATACATTCCAGTTCCTGTGCGCGAAACCGACAAACCTTTCCTTATGCCTATTGAAGATATTTTCTCAATTGAAGGTAGAGGAACAGTGGTTACAGGAAGAATTGAAAGAGGGCTTATCAAAGTTGGTGAAGAAGTTGAAATTATCGGTATCAAACCAACAGCAAAGACTACAGTTACTGGAATTGAAATGTTCAATAAACAACTTACTGAAGGAATGGCTGGAGATAACGCCGGAATACTTCTAAGAGGTACAAAGAAAGAAGATTTGACACGTGGTCAGGTTCTAGCAAAGACCGGTTCAGTAACACCACACACAGAATTCACATCAGAAGTTTATATCTTGAAGAAAGAAGAAGGAGGAAGACACACACCATTCTTTACAGGATACAAACCACAGTTTTACATCAGAACAACTGACGTAACAGGAGAAGTAACACTAAATGCTGGTGTAGAAATGGTTATGCCAGGAGATACAGTTACATTTAACGTTAAATTGGTTGCGCCTGTAGCCCTTGAGGAAAAGCAAAGATTTGCTATCCGCGAAGGTGGAAAGACTGTAGGTGCTGGAGTTGTCACAAAAGTGATCAAGTAAATTAAGGAGCAAAGCGACTATAATTTCTTGACCATGTTAAATCTTTTGCGAAGCAAAAGAAAAATCTAAAGATTTTTATTTAACAGGGTTAGGATTATCTAAGCTCACTTTGTTCGCAAAGAAAATCCTAATGGTTACAAAAAAAACAACAAAAACAAAAGAGACAAAGAAGCCTACTGAGACGGTATCTAAACTTCGCATTCGTGTTAGAGCCTACGATCACAAAATTCTTGATGCATCAGTGCGTCAGATTATGGACACAGCCCTTAGATTTGATGCAAAAGTTTTAGGACCAATTCCGCTTCCTACAGAAATTAGAAAATACACAGTTAATAGAGCATCTTTCGTTTACAAAAATGCCAGAGAACAGTTCGAGATGCGAACACACAAAAGATTGATCGATATTGAAAACCCAAATGGAAAAGTAATTGAAGCACTTTCAAATCTTTCTCTTCCATCTGGAGTAAATATCGACATAAAAATGATGTAATCCAAAAATATGAAATTCGCCCTAGCAAAAAAAATAAATATGACAAATCTTTTCGATAAAGACGGAAAGGTTCATGTGGTCACAGCTGTAGAAGCTACACCTTCTTTTGTAGTTCAAGTTAAGACAGCAAAAAAAGATGGTTACTCTGCAGTTCAGCTAGGTTTTGGTGAAAGAAAGAAAAAAAATATTGCTAAACCACAGCTTGGACACATGAAAGAAATTGGAGCTTTTGAAGTTCTAAGAGAATTCAGAACAAAAGATACTGATACAGCTATGACAGCTGGAGACAAAATTACACCAGTTGAAATCTTTGCAGAAGGTGATGCAATCACAGTCTCAGGGGTTACAAAAGGAAAAGGTTTTCAAGGTGTAGTTAAGAGACATAATTTCAAAGGAGGTCCAAGAAGTCATGGACAAAAGCACTCTGAAAGAGAACCAGGATCAATTTCAGGAGGAACAAGAGAAGGAGGTAGAGTTCCAAAGGGAATGAGAATGGCCGGCAGAATGGGAAGCAACAAAATTACAATCAAAGGATTGAATGTGGTTGCAATCGACAAAGATAATTCAATTATTTACATCAAAGGTGCAGTACCTGGAAGAAAAGGAACACTTCTTGAAATAAAAGGCTAAACCACGACTATGGCAAACGTAAAAACATACACATCAAAAGGAAAAGAATCAGGAGAAATCACACTTCCAGAAAAAGTATTCGGTGTTAAGTGGAATGCAAACTTGGTTCACCAAGTTATAACTTCTCTCATGTCATCAAAAAGAAATGGTACAGCACACGCAAAGACAAGAGGTGAAGTAAGAGGAGGAGGAAAGAAACCTTGGAAACAAAAGGGTACAGGACGCGCAAGACACGGTTCATCAAGATCACCTATCTGGGTTGGTGGAGGAACTACACACGGTCCAAGAAACGACAAAAATTACGATAGAAAAGTAAACGTTAAGCAGAATGCAAAAGCATTGGCTTCAATTCTTTCTGCAAAACTTCGTGATGGAGAAATAATCTTCGTTGACGAAATTAGTTTCAAAGCTCCAAAGACAAAGGATGCAAGAGACGTGATGATCAATCTTGCAAAAATTAAAGGATTTGAAAGATTGAGTAAAAAAACAAATGCTGCATTGATTGCACTTTCTGGAAAAAGTCAGGAAGTTGAAAAAAGTTTCAGAAATATTGGAAGTGTTTCAGTTCTTGAGACAAGAAACATCAATCCAATTGAAGCACTGAAATACAAATATATTTTGATTGAAAATCCAACAAAGTCAGTAAAAATCTTAGAAGATAGAATTTCAAAATAAACAGTATGAAAAAAGAACCATCACAAATTGTCTCAAGACCAAGAATAACCGAAAAATCAGCTTTTGGTGTAGAGAAAGGAGTTTATACTTTTGAAGTTTCAAAAGATTCAAACAAGGAATCAATCAAACAAGCAATCAAAGTCTTGTACAAAGTGAATCCGAGAAAAATTGCTATTGTAAAATTACCTTCAAAAAAAGTTTTTTCAAGAGGAAAAAATGGAAAACAATCAGCAATTAAAAAAGCTTACGTTTTTCTAAAAAAAGGAGAGAAGATTGATTTGGCATAATAATTTTTAATAATATGAAAAGCTACAGACCATACACAAAATCAAGAAGACACATGACGAACGTTTCTTTTAGAGGCGTTTTGACTACGAATGAACCCACAAAATCTTTGACAAAAGGTTTCCAGAGATCAGTTGGTAGAAATAACTTGGGAAGAGTAACAACTCGCCACAAGGGAGGAGGTCACAAAAGACTTTTCAGAGATGTTGATTTTACTTACAACAAAAAAGATATCCCAGCTAAAATTGCATCAATAGAATACGATCCAAACAGATCAGGTTTCATTGGACTTGCAGTTTATCGCGACGGAGAAAAAAGATATATTCTTATTCCAAAATCAGTAAAAGTTGGTGATACTTTTGTAGTTTCAGAAAAAACAGACATCAAACCAGGAAACAGAATGAGCTTGAAAAACATTCCTGTAGGTGCTTTTGTTTATAACATTGAAATTAAACAAAATGGAGGAGCAAAACTTGCAAGATCAGCTGGAATTTATGCTGAAGTTGTTGCTCAAGATGAAGGATTTACTTCAATTAAAATGCCATCAACTGAAGTTAGAAAAATTGTTGACGCTTGTTTTGCCTCACTAGGTGAAGTATCAAACGAAGAACACCATCTTCGAAACTTCGGAAAAGCTGGAAGAAGCAGATGGATGGGTATCAAACCAACCGTTCGCGGAACTGCTATGAATCCAGTAGACCACCCATACGGAGGAGGAGAAGGAAGACAAGGACGAGGAACACGAAGAGCAAAATCAGTTTACGGAAAGCCAACAGGAAAGGGACAGAAATCAAGAACACCAAAGAAATACTCAAACAAATTCATTGTTTCAAGAAGAGTTGTTGGGAAGAAACGATAATAAATCTTTTGGAGGTAATTCCTCCTCTTGAGAGGTTTTTCCTCCAAAAATTGTCCTCTCGAAAATTTTTTGACGAAATAACAGGAAAGCCCCGCCTCCGGCGGGGCTTTCCTTATATTTGTACCAATTTATGGTTTTCGACACCACATAATCACGAATTTTAACTAATTTTGTTTAAATTTTATCTTAATATCGTGAAAATTAGCCTTTTTTCTCTGTTTTTCACGATTATGTTGACAATATCGTGAAAAGGACTATAATTTCATTATGGCAAATACATTAAATGCTTTAAATAAAATCAAAAATCTAAGGGAAAGGTATTACAAAGTATCAACTGGCAAAGAATCTTTATTAAAACTTATAAGCGAGACAGAAATTCCTGAACAAGTTTATAACTCTAACGCTATAGAAAACAGCACTCTTTCTCTTGAGGAGACAGAAAAAATACTTTTACAAATTGATCTTGATCGCTATATCTCAGAGCGAGAAATATTTGAAGCAAAAAATCTTGCACGAGTTGTTTCATATACAGAAAAAAAAGCCAAAGAGCAAGAGCTTACTCTTGATGTCATTTTATCACTTCATAAAATGCTTATTTCAAATATTCGAGATGATATTGCTGGAAGATTTCGTATTAATAATGAATATGTTCGTGTTGGAAGCCATATTGCTCCAAAGCCAGCGGAAGTAATATCTCGATTAGAAAAAACAATTGCAGAATATAATGCCTCGAGCCATGAAAATATTGTGAAGCGTATTGCAAGATTGCATTTAGAGTTTGAATACACACATCCATTTTGTGACGGAAACGGAAGAATTGGTCGTGTTATAAATAATTATTTACTTATACGAGAAGGATTTGTACCGATTAATATTAAATTCATCGATAGAAAAAAATATTATGATGCATTCAGAGAGTTTGATGAAAAAGGTAGTGCATCAATAATGGAGGAAATTGTTGCAAAAGCTATTACGAATAGTTATCACAAGAGACTTGCTTATTTAGAGGAAAAAGAGATTGTAACTCTTTTTGAATATTCCAAAAGAAAAAAAATATCTCATTCAAATTTAATTAATAAAGCAAATCGACAAACTATTGAAGCTTTTCTCGAAAAAGGTATTTGGAAAATTGGTATTTAAAAACCACTAATCACTATCCATTACACCCGCACACTATCTACTATATTCAATCCATTGCTTTTATCTGTGGGGGGGGGTAAAATCTAACTATGTTAAAAAACTTTTTCTTAGACTGGAAGGGAAAATTATTATTAATTTGTTTACTAGGTATTGGAGGATCAGTTTTATATTTTTCAGATACTCAAATTTCTAATGCCCAAGCAATGGGAGGTGGGGGATATAGTTGTCCTCCTCCCACTGTTGGTTGGAATGGGACATGTATTTGTCCTGTGGGGGCTGATGCAGCACTTCAAAAAAGATGCGACCAAGCTCTTCAGGGTAATAAAACTATTGATGCACCCACAAAAAGAATTCCTATCACATCTATAGCTCCTACTTTAAAATCACAATGGAGTTATAACGTAAGTTTTGATGCCAATGATTTTAAAGCTGCCCCAACTGATGCACATGGTAATCCTTATGGTTCTAGCCGTATTCCCTCATTGAGTAATGTTATAGATTTTAAGAATCTAACGATCGGTATTGTTGTGGGAGTTAAATTTTAATTTAATAAAAAATGAAAAATAATTATTCAAAATTAGTTTCAATAGCAACCCTTGTTTTATGTATCTTAGTATTTCCATCTTTATCTTCTGCTCAAACCGTTAATAATTTCTCCGTTAAAAATCTAAATTATTATTATGGTACAGACCCAAAAACCAAAATAAAAGATGCGGTGGTGACTTTTGATTTAGATATAACCGCAACAAGTTCAGACTTCAAGTTCTACAAAGACGGACTTGCGGTCATTAGTTCTGCAAGTTCTGTGGGGGATACAAGTATACAGACCTATACACCAAACATGGTTGATAATGGTAGTTATTATACGATTCATGCGGGAGATACAGGGACTTTAAACATTATGACCACGTGGGACGCAAAATACGTACCCGTACTTAATTCTTCAACAAAGTTCTATTTTGCTTTTTCTGAAAAAAATCTTCCTATTACTATACCACCAATCACCATCCTCACCCCAACCAATGGAACCAACTGGAAGATAGGATCAAATCAATCATTTGTACTTGCGAAGAATAACATCCCAACAACTGCCTATATGCAAGTGAGTCTTACACCATCTTCTGGTGGTTTTGGTGCCATGCTCTCAATTTCTCTAACAAATTCTAGTTCTAACACTAACTTTCCGTTTGCTGTGCCAACAAGTCTCCAATCAGGAGGACTTTTAAGACAACTTACTCCCGGAGCATATAAATTAAAAGTAGTTTTCTATGATAAAGGTTTTTGTTCATCTTGTGGTCAACCCGCAACTAATATCATAGGACAATCAGATGGTAATTTAACTGTAAATATTTTAGCTGCAAGCTGTACACCAAAACCAACTCTGAATTGTACGGCAGATTATAGTCCAGTTTGTGGTTCTGATGGAAAAACCTATGGTAATGCTTGCCAAGCTACAAAATTATGTGTGACGTATACAAACGGAGCTTGTGCTCCTGCACCATCTCCCACCCCAACCACTACTCCAACTCCTACTCCAACACCTTTACCATCTCCTTCTCTCGGACAATGTTATTCTGCAACACCTAAAAATTATCCAGCTTGTTGCAATATAAATAATGATTCAAGTGCAAAATCTATTTGGCAATCTGGGGTTGCAGGTAACTGGGCGAAGTTTCCAAAAAGTTGTAGTGAGTATCCCGGTTATACAATTACGCCATCAAAAACAATAACTCCTCCAGCACTCAACACAATTTCTTTGAATCAAAACAGCGCACCAACTCAAACCGCAAGTGCATATGATTCTATTAAGATTCTTCTCAATCAGATTTCAAACACTTTGGATTCTCTAAAATAAAAATAAAGATTAAATCGAAGTAGTATCAAAAAACAAAAAACCGCCAAAAAACGGTTTTTTGTTTTTTGATAATTATGAGATAATTTTACTAATGAATTCAAAGAATTTATTTAGATCGTCTTTAATTACATTTTCTCTTTTTGTTATTTTCTCTTTTCTTCTTATTCCAAAAACTGCTTCTGCGGATAATGGTTTTTTTAGTTTTTTAAATTCTTTTTTTCCACAATCAAGTCAATCACAGACTCCTTCTTTAAGTAGTGAAGATTTAGCAAAACTTATTCAACCTTCAATTGTACGTATTGTCAGAGAGACAAAAGGTAATGTTGTTTTACATTCCGATTTTGCTCTTGATTACTTGAATCTAAAGGTTCTGACTGTACCCTTAAGTAAACCAATTAATATTCCTGTTGACGATATAGTTACTGGAACTGGTTTCATGATTACTCCAGAAGGACACATAATGTCTAATTCGCACGTTGTTTCAAGTCAAGAATCTGTCAATAATGTAGTAGCCCAGTTAATACTCTATCTAATTAAAAAAGATGGATCCAAACTTACCGTTGATGAGCAAAATACAATAATTAATAATGCAAGCAGTACTGAAGGATTAAAAGCATATGAAAAATTAGGAACAGATTTAACAGATTCAATGTTGAAGGATGTTACTCTTGAGGCAACTACTACAATTACTGTCTTAAATCCAAAATCCACTGCAGATAATTTAGCGGATTTTATTAAAGACGGATTTCCAGCAACAGTTGTTAGTGTAAATGATAATTTTTCAAAAGATCAAAGAGATGTTGCTATAATAAAGATTAATAAGGATAATCTCCCTGCCATTCCGGTTTCAAGTGATGTTTCGACTTCAAGTTTAGTTACGGGCCAAAAAATATTTGCTTTTGGTTTTCCTTCTACGGCAGATCTTAATAAAAAACTTGGACATGATATTGTCGTGCCAACATATACTTCTGGCACCATAAGCGCATTAAAATCCTCTGATGCTGGAGATTTTCAAATAATTGAAACAGATACAAAAATATCTTCTGGTTCGAGTGGAAGCCCGGCTTTTGATGAAAATGGAAATGTGATTGGAATCATGACATATGCAACAAGCAATTCAGATAGTAACGGCGATACTTTTGCTTTCGCCTTACCAATTGGAGTAATCAAGCCAATTGTTGATAGCGCTAATGTTATTTCTGGACCAGGGGCTCTCTATGAGCACTTTACAAAGGGTCTAAATTTACTTTCAAAAAAACATTGTGCATTGGCAATAACTGAATTTGAATCAGCAAAAAATACTAATGGAGAATTTCCTGTTAATACAAGTTTCATTGATTCATATATGAATCAATGTAAGACAATGCAAGCTAATGGATTAGCTCTTGATACAGAGCAGCAGCAGTTTCTTCAAAACATAAAACCTTATCAATTATGGGTTCCAGTTTTGTTAGTAATATTTATTTTCGTAATATGCCTTATCTTTGTAATTGTTTTCTTTTCAAAAAAAATGAAAAAAGAAGAAGAGGAAATATACGCACTAAGAGCTAGAGGTCAAATGTCATCAGTTAGTGTTCCGCCGACAATAACTCCTGTTCTGATTCCAAAAGTTGAAGTAAAAGTTGAAAAAAAGCCAGAAGAAGTTAGTGTAGAAAAAAATACACCGCCAGCTGTAAAAGGGAGGGTAGAAATGATAGTAGATTATATAAATAAGAGTAAGACAGAGAATAAAGAACTTGGATTAACTGTAATTGATCTAAGAAGCCAAGGATATAGCGATGATGAAATTCAGCAAGGATTTAATTTGGTAAATAAAGTAGACCTTTAATTTCACTACCCACATTACCCAAGGACCGTCCTTGGGTAGTTTATCCACAGCACCTCTTATTTTCGCACCAGTAGGTGATACCCGGGAGCGGTATAAGTCGTTTCACTCCTAAGAAAATAAAGTCGTCCACAGGGTATTTATTGCTAATCATATTCCAAGCTAGTACTGAGACTAATTTGACACAAAGCTTAATTTTGTATAGTATTTAGCGCACGCTCTTACAAGGGCTATTTATTTTATTCTGACTATATAAGTCGGAACAAAAACTTAATTTATGTCACGATCAGTCAAAAAAGGACCATATGTCGACGAAAAGCTTCTAAAGAAGATTGCCGGCAAAAAACCACAGGAATCTGGGGTTATTAAGACTTGGGCGAGAGCAAGCCAGATTGCACCAGAAATGGTGGGATTTATCTTTGGCGTCCACAACGGAAAATCACATATAGAAGTTTTTGTCACCGAGGATATGGTAGGTCACCGACTCGGTGAATTTTCTTTAACAAGAAAATTCGTTAAACACGGAGGAAAAATGCAAAAAGAACAAGATTTAGCAAAGAAAGATGCTGAACTTGCAGCTGCAAAAAGTGCTAAAGCAGCAACCGAAACTCCAGTCGGAGCTAAAAAATAATCACCATGACAGTCGCAACCCTAAAAAATTATCGCCAATCACCTAGAAAAGTTAGGCTAATTGCTGACTTAGTTCGAGGAAAATCAATCGATTCAGCCGAGAATATTTTGACTTTTGCTGTAAAAAGATCTTCTCCAGTGATTCTTAAACTGATCAAATCAGCTGTCGCGAATGCTACAAACAATTCTGGTGTTTCAAAGGAATCACTTTTCATTAAGACAATTACAGTGAATAAGGGTGTTGTTTTGAAGCGTTCAATGCCAAGAGCTCGTGGTTCTGCTTCAGCAATCCGCAAACACACAAGTATTGTCAAAGTTGAGCTTGGAATTAGAGAAGTAAAAGCTCCAAAACCAAAGGTTTTAAAAGCTAAAAACCCAAAGCTAGAAGCTAAGAATTAATAACATGTCACATACCGTTCATCCATATTCACATAGATTAGGAACAATCAGAGACTGGAAAAGTCGATGGTTTGCTGTAAATTCAAAGTACCGTGAATTCCTAAAAGGTGACATTCTTCTTCGCGAACACCTAGAGAAAAAACTTAAAGGTATGTATGTTAGTGGCGTGGAAATCGAAAGAGGAGCAAAAACAATCAGAGTAGTTATCACAACTTCTCGTCCTGGAATTATTATCGGCAGAAATGGTGAATCAGCAGAAAAACTCAGAAAAGATATAAATACTTTTTTGAACAGAAACAAACTTTCAACTGGTCAAGAATTAAAACTTGATGTAGAAGAAATTAAATCTCCAGAATCAAATGCAATGATTGTCGCAATGCTTATGGCAGAAGGTTTGGAGAAAAGAATGCCTTTCAGAAGAGTAATGAAGCAAACAGTTGAAAAAGTTATGGCAAATAGAGGAGTTGAAGGAGTAAAGATTTATTTAGGTGGACGATTGGGAGGTGCTGATATGGCAAGATCTGAGACTTTGAAGAAGGGAAGAATACCACTTCAGACAATTAGAGCTGATATTGATTATGCAGAATACAGAGCAACTATCCCTCAAGGCGATTTAGGTATAAAAGTTTGGATTTACAGAGGTGAAATTTTTAATAAAGAAAAATAATTTAATTTACTACCATGTTATTCCCTAAAAAAGTAAAACACAGAAAATGGCAAAGTGCCCGAAGAAACTTTTCAAAGTTGAAAACTGAAACTCGTGGTACTACAGTTTCTTTTGGCTCACATGGCCTTAAAGCTACAGCTTATGCAAGAGTAAAATCAAATCAAATAGAATCAGCAAGAAAAGTTGTAGCAAGATCAATCGGAAAAACAGGCAAGATGTGGATTAGAATTTTCCCAGACAGACCATATACATCAAAACCGCCAGAAGTTCCCATGGGAAACGGAAAGGGGGATCCAGATGGATACTGTTTTGAGGTTTACCCAGGACGTGTCATTTTTGAAGTAGATGGTCTTGCAGAAAAAGACGCTAAGGAAGCTCTAAGAAAAGCTGGAACAAAACTTCCAATGAAAACTAAAATCTTCGCTCGAGTATAACCAACAGAAAAGATGAAAATTAACGAAATTAGACAAAAGAATAAAGAGCAAATAGAAAAGCTCATCCACGATCAAAGAGAAAAACTCAAGGATTTGATGTTTGGTTCTGCTGGAGCTCGTGAAAAAAATGTAAAACTTCAAAAGACTTTGAAAAAAGATATTGCAAGATTTATTACTGTTTTAAATGAAGTAAAGAAAGAAGTCGTAGTAGAAACAAAGAAAGCAGAGGTAAAAGTTAGTAAAATAAGGAGCTAGCGACTATATTTTACTAACCCTAACAAATTTTTTTAAACAAATTTACAAAATTATGAAAATCAATACCACATACAACATATTGAAAATAAAAATCAGTTTGCCAACTGATTTTTGTGGTGATTTAAATAAAAAAACTTGCGAGGGTCATTATTTTACTAATTCACTACGCTCATAAGAAAAATATATGAAAATCAAATCAGAAAAAACAGTGAAAGTTTCAAAGGGCAAGATCCTAGAAGGAGTTGTCGTTTCAGATAAGATGAAAGATACTTGCAGTGTTGCTGTTGAACGTTATGTTAAGCTTCCAAAATACGGAAAATATGTCACAAGAACAAAAAAGTATCTTGCTGACGACAAAGGAAACACAAAGAAAATTGGAGATAAAGTAACAATTCAGGAATGTTCACCGATTTCAAAGAGAAAGTCATTTAAAGTAATTAATTAAAAACCATGATCCAGCCAAGAAGTATAGTCCAAATAGCAGACAACACCGGAGCCAAAATAGGCAGAATTTTCAAAGTACTTGGCTCAAGTAAAAAAAGATATGCTGAAATTGGAGAAATTGTTGTACTTTCAGTACAAAAAGCTGAACCAAGAAAAGCTATCAAAAAGAAAGATGTACTTCAGGCTGTAGTTGTGAGACAAAAGCAACCAATTAGAAGAAAGGACGGCTCATATATTCGTTTTGATGAAAACGCAGTCGTTATCATTGAAAAAGGAAAGAAGGATCCAATTGGAGGAAGAATCTTCGGTCCAATTCCAAGAGAAATTGCAGAAGCAGGATTTCAAAAAATTGCATCACTTGCACCTGAAATCGTTTAAATAAAAAATATGAAAATTAAAAAAGGAGACAACATAATAGTAATTGCGGGAAAAGACAAAGGTAAGACTGGAAAAGTCAGCAAGGTTTTTCCTAAGAATAATTCAGTTCTTGTTCCTGGAATCAATATCAAGAAAAAACACCAAAAGCCAAGAAGTCAAAATCAAAAAGGTCAGATTATCGATATCCCAACACCAATTGACGCTTCAAATGTTTCCATTGAGGCAAAAGTTAAGAAGGCTAAATAAATCATATGATTTCCATCAAAGAAAAACAGAAAAAAGCATTTGCACATCTTAAGTCACAATTTGGTTACAAAAATGTTATGCAGGCCCCAAAGCTTGTTAAGGTCATTGTAACAACTGGAGTTGGAAAAGTTGCTGACAAAAAGAAAAAGGAGCTTATTTCAGACAGACTAGCAAAAATTACAGGTCAGAAAGTTGCTCCAAGACAAGCAAAGAAGTCAATCGCGAGTTTTAAAGTTAGAGCAGGCGACCAAATTGGTTACCAAGTGACTCTACGAGAAGCAAGAATGTTTGATTTTCTAGATAAGCTTGTTGATATCGCTCTTCCTCGAACAAAAGACTTTAGAGGTCTTAATGCAAAGGCGATTGATGAAATGGGTAACGTAACTTTTGGAATCAAAGAACACACAATTTTCCCAGAAACTTCAGATGAAGATGTGCGCGATGTTTTCAGTCTTGCTATCACAGTTGTTGTAACATCAAAAGACAAGAAGGAAACAGAAGAATTTCTAAGATACCTAGGCTTCCCTTGGAGTAAAGTTAAATAATCAATATCTAATCTATTTTAAATTTAAAAACCGCGAAGTGGAAAACCTTTGCGGTTTTTTACTATGTGTATGATAGAATTTACACAGTGGTTTACTATTAATTGGCGAAAAATAATCTTAAATTTTTTTATGAAAAAATATTTTAGAATCTTGCTTAGTGCATTAGTTATTAGTACATCTTTTTTTCTATCTCCTCAGTCTCTTTTTGCACAGCAAACAGCGACTTCAACTGATGGTTTATCCGATCAACATTTCACTACAGTCAATGTAATTGATGAGCTGTTTCAAGATAAAGCATATGTGATAGGTGATACAGTTAACGGTAGTTTTGTATTAAAGAATACCAACACCTATGATGTACCGGAAGTTTATTATGTAATGTCAATTTTAACAGGGTTTGATGAAAACACCCTTAAGGCAAAAGGACAATTTGGTGATACCGAAAGACAAGGGCCTATTTTTGTCTCAAAGAATTCAGATAAAACAATAAATTTTTCCTACAAAATTCCTCAGTTTTTTGACAACACCCAAAAAGGAGAAAAGATTGTACTTCACGTTGAAGCATATTCATCTTCTGGCGTGAGAATGGGGTGGTTTGATAAAGAAATAAAAATAGAAAATCTGACAAAACAATTAGCTGAGGTTTTTAATACTAGTATTGAGGTTAATAATAAAGAATTTACTCCAAAGCAAGGCCCGACTGTTCTAGATGGACAGAAAGCAAATTTTAATGTCGTTCTATACAATAGCAGTTCTTCCGATGTAACTATTTTCCCTGAGATAACAATTCATGATCGCCAACCATCAACTCCAGTTATCGGAAATAAAACTTATGATCCAATAGTTCTTCCTGCAGGTTTGTATGTTGAGGAAAGTTTTGAGCTTCCACAATTCGACAATTTTAAAGGAGTCTACGCTGGAAAATTTCGTTTTACCGATGGTAAAGATAACGATGTAGCTGAAGGTGTATATCTTCGATATATTGTTGGTGAAGATTATGGGACCATTCAGTCTGTGACTATTGATAAAACATCTGTAGCGGAAGGAGACATATTTAATTCTTCTGTTGTATACACAGGACCAGCCACCAATATCAACACATCTCAACCAACACTTGGAGAAGGAACGATGAATGTCAGTATTACAAATGAAAAAGGGGAAATTGTTGCAAGTTCAACACAAAACATTGCTCTAGATACTAATACTGACAATAAAACAGTTAATTTTAATCTTGAAGCTCAAAGAGATGCTTCACAACTTTTTGTTTCAGTTATTATGAAAAAAGATAATCAAATACTTGCCACTTACTCATCTCGTCTCACGGATCCAGAAAAAGTATTACCTAAACAAAGCCAAAATTTCTCTCTCTATATAATTGCTGCTATTTTGTTTGGAATTATTATCTTAATTATTTTAATTGCACTTTTTCTTAAAATGAAAAAACGAAATACAATAATGTTTCTCGCTTTAGGCTCTTTATTTGTTGGGGGTATGTTTGCACCAGGTCATGCTTCTGCAGCCCTTTATGCTTTGAGCATTAACAGTCCATATGATGGGCAACAAGTAAATGCTGGAGCAACATTTTCTTCTTCGGGTTCTGGTGGTATTAAGGTATGTGGAAATGAATCAGCTAACTTTACTTTAAGTCTTGGATTTCAAGGTCAGGGGCGTTCAGGTAGTTGTTCAATGGCATCGCACTCTTCTTGTAGTGATAAAAGAGTTTGTGATAGCCATGGCCATAATTGTCACACTAAGCAGGTTTGCCAAGGCGATGAAAATTTTTATAATCTCCCTTGTAGTGTAGGGACAACTTTTACCGCTCCACAAGTACCTGGCTCGTATAAATTATATTTGAGTTATGGAGCTAGTTTTTCTGCTGGTTGGGGTAATGCGTCAGAGTCTGGTTCTACATTCGTTAACGTAAATGTAGTCTGTCCTACTGGAACAACTTGTGCAAATTCGCCAGTTCCACTACAAAGCTTAACTGGTGGCGGTGGAGGCAACGCTACCACCACCTCTATCTGCACCCCAAAACTCGCCTGCTCAGGAACAAAAATAACTGATGGATGTAATCCAGATATTGATTGTCAGGCTGTTAATGGAGCAGGTTCAACATGTAGTCCTACAACTCTTACATGTACAAAATCAGCCGCACAAATATATATAGATACAAACGGAGGTACTAACCTTCCATCAGGACAAGTCGTAATAAAAGATTTTAAAGCTAATACCATCAATCCATATAATTCAACTAACGGAACCGGAGGAAATTGCAGTCCAGTCTTTAACCTATTAACAGAAGACAAATACTCAACCTGTACTATCACTGGATCAGCTCAAGGTGATCAAACATACACATATCCCATTGTTACACCTAAGACATTGAGCGACAGTAAAGTTAAGAGCGAAACACAGTACAAATTAACTTGTGGTGAAAACCTCCCTGACCCAAAAACAGGAGCAACAACTACCTTAACTGGTACCTCTACCAAATATGCTACTTGTTACATCAATGCTAGCTTTAGTGAGGTGAATCCGTAGGGAAATCCAGTAGACAGACTTGGAGGTAAGTCCTCCTCTTGAGAGGTCTTTCCTCCAAGTTATATTCAAATTTCTGGATTCCCGCTTCCGCGGGGATGACAACCAAAAAGTCAAATTTTCAAAGGACAATCCTTTGAAAATTTGACTTTTTTACTGTCGCTTGTTATCCTCTAAGGAAGCTCATTTTGAGCTTTTTTGTTTCCTTTAAGAAGGGACAGAATCGGGAGTACAGCGATTTGCTCATGTGGCACTTCATTACCCCTTAAACTTTTTACCGTTGTATTTCTGGGTTTTTCTCGGAATTTAACGGCAAAAAGTTTATAGGTTGATGATTTTCGCTAAATCCTAAATCATCAAAAATGGCAAAAAAATCAACAATTGCAAGAGCAAAGAAAACACCAAAATTCTCATCAAGAATAGTGAGAAGATGTTTCCGTTGCGGAAGAAAGCGCGGTTATATGCGCGATTTTGGTATGTGTAGAATCTGTTTTAGAGAAGCGGCTAATGAAGGTAAACTTCCAGGTATAAAAAAATCATCATGGTAAACAGCAAAGTAGCAAACCTAATAATTAAAATTAAGAATGCCGGTCTTGCACGTCAGGAGACTACGGTTGTTCCTTATTCAAAGTTTTCAGAAGCAATCTTAAAGGTTCTTCAAGAAAAAGGATTTATTACATCTTTCAGTAAAGATAGTAAGGGCAAAAAAATAGTTAAGGATATGGAAATTGTACTAGCATACGAAAATGGTCAGCCAAAAATTACAGAAGCAAAGCTTATGTCTAAGCTTTCAAAAAGAATTTACGGAGGATCATCAGACATCAAACCGGTTAAGAATAATTACGGATTACTTGTAGTTTCAACTTCAAAAGGAGTGCTTTCAGGCGACGACGCAAAGAAAGCAAAGGTCGGAGGAGAATTATTGTTTAAAGTTTGGTAAAAAATATGTCACGACTTGCAAAACAACCAATATTGATTCCTTCCGGTGTTGAAATTACAGTCAACAGTAATATTCTTTCTGTAAAAGGACCAAAAGGAAAAATTGAAAAAAAAATAAATGAAAAAGCAAATGTTGAAATAAAAGATGGGCACATTGTTATTCCGTTTACTATGGAAAGTTCAGGTACAGTAAAATCACTTGCAGGAACAATTGCTTCTCACGTTTTAAATATGATAGAGGGTGTCACAAAAGGTTTTGAGAAAAAGCTTATTCTTGAAGGAGTTGGATTCAAGGCAGATATCAAAGGAAAAGAACTTGTTTGTGCTCTTGGTTTTTCACATCCTGTTCCTATGACAATTCCAGAAGGACTAGAAGTAAAATCAGAAAAGGGTATAGTAACAATATCAGGAATTGATAAGGAATTGGTTGGAAGTTTTGCAGCTTTTGTTCGCGGACAGAAGAAACCAGAACCTTACAAAGGAAAGGGTTTTAGATACAGTGATGAAGTGATTAACAGAAAACAAGGAAAGAAAACTGTTTAATCAAATATAAATATATGGCAAAGACAAACCAAAAAACAATAAAAAGAGAAGCAAGAAAGAGAAGAATCCGTTCAAAGGTATCGGGTACTTTGGAGCGACCTCGTGTTTCAATTTTTAAATCAAATAAATTTATTTATGCTCAGCTTATAAATGATGAAGAAAGTAAAACAATTGTTGCTTGCTCAAGTGCTATAGAAGGAAAAGGAAATAAGACAGAAAAGGCAACAAAAACAGGAAAAGATTTTGCAAAACAAATCCAAGCGAAGGGAGTAAAGAAGATAGTTTTTGATAGAGGAGGTTACATTTACACAGGAAGGATAAAGGCCTTTGCTGATGCTTTAAGAGAATCAGGATTGGATTTTTAATTTAAATTTATGTCAGAACCAGAAATCACAACAGAAGAAAAAGAAATTATAGCTCCAGAAATTGCTCTAGACACATCAGCCGATGTAGTTGCCGACGTTGCTATGCCTGTAAAGCCAGCTTTTGGAAGTAACTCTTCTTTTGGTGGCTTTGGAGACAGAAAAAGAAACACAAGACCTCAGAGAAAAACAAAGAGGGATCCAAGATCAAAACCAGAATACGATCAGAGAATGATTAACATCAGAAGAGTAACCAGAGTTTCATCTGGAGGACGAAGATTTAGCTTTTCAGTTGTTGTAGTTGTTGGAAATCACAAAGGCTCAGTTGGAATTGCTACTGGAAAGGCTGGAGATACAACACTTGCAATTGATAAGGCATACAGAGCAGCAAAGAAAAATGCTATCCAAGTAAAACTTCTGAAGAATATGTCTATTCCTCACGAAGTTCAGGAAAAATTTAAAGGTTCAGTTGTTTCAATTTCACCAGCAAAGGGAAAAGGAATGATTGCTGGAAGTGCTGCTCGTGATGTTATCGAGCTTGCTGGTATCAAAGATGTAAACGCAAAGATTCACTCAGCATCAAAAAATAAACTAAACATCGCACAAGCAACAATTAAAGCCCTTCAAGCTCTTAGAGAGCCAAAGAAATTTGAAAGACAATCTAAATAAATTTTATGCAAATACACCAAGTAAAAAGAACACATAAAAGAAAGAGTCCAAAAGAAATTGGACGTGGAGGTAAAAGAGGTAAGACCTCAGGAAGAGGAACAAAAGGCCAGAAAGCTAGAGCTGGTAGAAAACTTCGCCCAGAAATTAGAGAAGTTATAAAAAAGATTCCAAAGCTTCGTGGTTATTTCTTTAATAGTATCCAAACAAAACCTGTTGTTGTAAAACTTTCACAGATTGAAAAAACTTTCAAAGCGGGTGAGGAAGTAACTCCAAAAGCTCTTGCTGAAAAAGGTCTAGTTTCAACATACAAAGGCAAGGTATCAAAAATTAAAATTCTTATTGGCCAGAAAGACGAAAAAATTCCAAGTAAAATTTCATTTAAAGGAGTTTTGGTTTCTAAGAGTGCCTTAGAAGCAATAGAAAAAGCTGGAGGTAGTGTATCTTAAAATGCCCAAGGTAACAGAAAAATTAAAACTGATTTTCGGGGACAAAGCTCTAAGAATGAGAATTATTTTTACCCTTGTCGGCTTGGCAATTTTTAGAGTGCTTGCAGCAATTCCAATTCCTGGAATCAACAAAATTGCACTTGCCAATTTTTTCCAAAATAATCAATTCTTTGGACTTCTGAATGTATTTTCAGGAGGTGGACTTTCAAATCTTTCTCTTGTAATGCTTGGAGTTGGTCCTTATATTACCGCTTCAATCATTATGCAGCTTTTGACTATGATGTCGGAAAAACTTAAGGCTATTTATCAAGAAGAAGGAGAAATAGGAAGAAAAAAATTCAGTCAGTGGACAAGACTTGTTTCAATTCCACTTTCTGCACTGCAAGCTTTTGGCTTTATGATACTTTTGAGTAAACAAGGAGTTTTAACATCATTGTCTACTTCTGATTTTGTAATAAACATTATCGTCATCACCGCAGGTTCAGCCCTTCTAATGTGGATTGGTGAGCTTATTACTGAATTTGGAATTGGAAACGGAACATCACTTATCATTTTTGCAGGAATTATTGCGGCGGCTCCGACTTCAATTGGTAGACTTCTTTTCTCATACGACGCAAGTCAACTTCCTCTTTATCTTGGACTTGCAGTTGCTGCAGCAGCAGTAATCTACGCAGTGGTCTTTATTACAGAAGCTGAAAGACCAATTCCTGTAACATATGCAAAGCGAGTTCGTGGAAACAAAATGTTTGGAGGAATTTCAACTTATCTTCCACTTCGATTAAACCAAGCTGGTGTGATTCCAATTATTTTTGCTCTTTCACTTCTTCTATTTCCTCAGATGATTTTGCAGTTTATTAAAGGAGCAAGTACTGGTGTAATTTCTGATGTTTCGAATGTGCTTCTAGGCTGGCTTGCAAACAACTGGATTTACGGGGCTATGTATTTCTTTTTTGTCTTTGTTTTCACATATTTCTATACAGCAGTAACTTTTGATCCAAAGATGATTTCAGAAAATCTTCAAAAGAGTGGAGCATTTATTCCAGGAGTTCGTCCAGGCGGGTCAACTGCAGAATATCTTGGTAAAGTTACTACTCGCATAACATTAGTTGGAGCTCTTTTCTTGGGTATTATTGCAGTTCTACCTCTAGCAATAAAAGCATTTACAGGAATCACATCTATTGCAATTGGAGGAACCGCTCTGCTTATCGTTGTTTCTGTAGTTATTGATTTGATAAAAAGAATTGATGCTCAGATTTCTATGAGGGAGTATTAAGAAATTCAGGAGCCTACTGGCGACTATAATTTCTTAACCCTGTTAAATAATTTTTCTTTGAAAAATTAAATTTGATAATTTAGTAAAAAAACTGCGATAATGAAAAGTTGTAGTAAAATAAATTGTTCACATCTCTAAAAATATCAAATTTATTTAACAGGGTGATGATTTTAAAAGCTCGCGCTGCTCGCTAAAAAATCATCATTTTTTTGCTTGTTTAGGATACAAGATAAATTAATATTGAAAATAAAAAACAGTTTAGCAAAACTGTTTTTTAGAGCAATGATAATTAAAATTCATTCTGGGGCAATTTTGTTACCTAACGAGTTTTTTCTTTAGGATGATCCAAGGATAAATTTATATCATTAATAATTTCATCAAGTCTATGGTTACTTTTTACATAATACTTACTTACACCCAAATTAACGTAGGATTTTATAGTATCTGATCCTTCCGTATTTGAAACCACAAAAATTGGAATATTATTCCATCTTCCTCCATTAGCTTTAAATTTTTTTACAAAATCAATACCATTTTCTTTACCAAGTAGATTGTGGTCAAGCCAGATAGCATCGATTTTTTCTAAGTCTTCAAGATAATCTAGAGCTTGTTTTATACTGCGAGCAGCAATAACTCCCAAACCATTTGTTTCAAGCATTGCATCAAAGACCTGATCAACACTACGAGCGTTAATAACACCAAAACCATTCTTCTCAAGCTTTGCATTAACCGCTTCGAGCAATGGTCTCTCATCTTCTATAACCAAAATTGTTTTCTTTTTTATTGATTTTTTTTTCATATTTTTTATAAATAAACCCTTAATTATTAAGATAATTTTTTTATCATCCCATTTACAGGAAATGACACAAAAAATTTTGTACCTCTATTTTCTTTGGGGGACTCGAACCAAATTTTCCCGCCAGAATTTTCAACGATTGATTTTACGATATAAAGTCCTAAGCCAGTTCCGTCAGTGTCTTTGTCGCGAACATTGTCTGCACGAAAGAGTTTTAAAAAAATCTTACTGTGTTGATTTTTTGGAATGCCGTAACCAGTATCTGTAACTTTTAAAAGAACATTTTTTTTATCTTTTAAGGAAATTGACATTCTTATTTTGCCTTTTTTAGGAGTGTATTTTACAGCATTAGATAAAATATTTTGAACTACCATTCGTAAAAGCTTTGGGTCGGCATTTATTAGCGGGATTTTTTCTGATGAAAATGAAAAATTTATTACTTTGGTGTTAATTTGTGGTCTTTGTTCATCTATTACATTTTGTGTCAGCTCCGTTATATCTGTTGGTTTTGGTTCCATGGTAAATGTTCCAAGTTCTAGGCGAGAAACATCTAATAGGGCGTTTACTAGCTCAACCATTCTCTGGTTGCTGTGATATACCTCTTCTAAATATTTTTGCTGTTTTGGATTTAGCTCTCCAACATCTCCAGCCAAAAGCATTTCTGCGTACCAGTTTACAGTAGAAAGGGGGGTTCGAAGTTGGTGTGAAGCGAGTGAAACAAACTCTGTCTTAGCTTTGTCAATTTGACGCTCATTTGTAATATCTCTAAAAACTTTAATTGTACCGATAACTTTTTTATTTAGAATTACAGGCGTTACCATAATTGCTAGAGGGATTTTTGTCTTGTTTTTTCTTGTGTAATAAATAGGATCTGTAGTATTAGTTGCAACCGTTGTGTTAGTGTGTAGAGCAATACTGACAGGATCTTTTTCAAGTGGAATGACAACTCCTCTTTCATCCTCCAGAGAGATAGTCTTATAGAAAACTTTTCCAACAACATCTGTACTTTTCCTTTCAAGCAGCTTTTCAGCTGTTTTATTCATAAGAATAATTTTTCCGATTTTATCGGTAGCAATCAATCCATCACCAATTGAAAGGAGGATTGCTTCCTCTTTTGCTCTAGCCATTTCTAGACTTTTTGTTCTTTCAAGTACTTTCTTCTCAAGAGTCTCACGAGATTTTTTTAGTTTTTCGGCAGTGATGAGAAGTTTACGTCTTACGTTTTCTTTTTCTTTAGCAGTTGCAGCAAGTTGTTTTGCCTTAAGACTAAGCATGTTTGCAGTTACAACAAGTTTCCGTCTAACACTTTCTTTTTCTTCAGCTAAAATTTTCAGTTTGAAAATTGTGTCATTTGACGTGGAAAAGATTGTTTTTTTATCCATAGGTGTTATTTGTTCTCCAATATGCTTTCAATTTTTTTTACGATGTCATATAGCTTCCAATCTGATTTAATTAAGTAATATGTAGGTCTGCTAGGTATTTTGTAATCTATTAGTTGTTCTTTACTTGCACTCAAGTTGGTAAGAATGATGACTGGGACTTTTTCACCCCAAGAATCCTCTCGGATTTTTTTTAGTGATGCCATTCCGTCCATTTCTGGCATGATAATATCAAGAAGTATAAGGTCTGGATGTTTTGATAATGCAATTTGTACACCTTCTCTACCATTTTTTGCTTCGATAGGTATAAAGTTTTTAGCTAGGAGAAAATCAACGAGAGCTCCCCGTAAGCTTTTCTCATCTTCAACGATAAGTATGGTTTTTTTTGTATTGTCCAATGTTTTGGATTAATCATGAATTAATAAAATATTATCTGTTACAACCGAGCCGTTGGAGCTTCTAAACCATTACAACAAAGAAAAACCTATAAAATAGGGAGTAGGTAGACTTTTAGAATTTTCTCGTGTTTTGGCTATATACGGTTGTAAAGAATTTTGAGCTTTTCAAGTCCTCTGCAGGTTTGTACTGCGATTGTATTCTTTGACTTACCTGTGATGTTTGAAATTTCTTCAAGTGTGAAATCCTTCATGTAGCGCATAGTCATAACCTCCTGATACATTTTTGGAAGTTGCAGGATCAATAGAGAAGCACCTTTTCCATCGAATATATTGGCAATACGTTCTGTATCGTCGTTACTGGGTTCATACCCGGCCTCAAGCAGAACATCGAGAGAAGTAGATTTATGTTTTCTATATTCATCGATAATTAGGTTATTTAAAATGTGGTAAAGAAAGGCCTTCATTGTATCTATTTTGCCTCCTTTGATGAGATAGCTCCATGTTTTTATGAAAGTACTTTGTACCAAATCTTCGCCAAGTGAATGGTCGTTTATCTTAAAAAAAGCATGAGAATTAAGAGATTTACTAAAATCTTCATAAGCAGCACTCAATATTTTTTTTGCTTGTTTCTCTCTTTTGAGTTGAGTGCCATATTGTTTAAGCCGGATGGACCGGTATTTGATTACGAAGTATTAAATAGGTATTTATTACTAGGAGTAAAGTCTCAGATATTTTTCTGCTGAAAAATTCTGCGACCCCGACTCGGCACGTCTGCCTCCGTCTTTGAATTGCTCCAAGCATTCGCAATTCAACTTACACTTAGCATAGCACGTTACGTTATTAATGCTAATTTTTTTAATTGATAATAAAGCCTTTTCTAAAGTTTCGGTAATCAAACATCAGTTCTTGCGACACAGTTATGTAAGTAGGGTCGAAATAAAAAAAATATTCATCGAATTATAAAAACTTAATTTAAACAAATATATGAAATCAATAATCACAAGTATCTTAGGAATGGCAGTTTTAGCAGTATTACCAATCACGACTTTTGCTTCAACTTACCAATACGTAAACACAGATGGAAATGTTCAATCAACAGTTGCTAATAGTGCATCAGATGCATTACTTGTAAGTAATCTCGGGGCAAATAGTGGAGTAATGTTAGTTTCTTCTAGTAATGTTGTCTTCCAAACTAATGTACCAGTAAACACAATTGGAGTTGGATCAAACACATACGCTTACGTTAACACTAATGGAAATATTCAATATGTAAACGCTAACAGTCCTGCGCAAGCATTGACAGTTTCTAACCTTGGAGCAAATAGTGGAGTAATGGCAATCTAATTCGTTACGTATAATTTTTCTTTCTTTTATGTGTAAAAGACAATAAGCCGCCCCGAAGGGGCGGCTTTGAAATTTACTAATTTTCCTATAATATAGTCTTTATGAAACCGCAATTATTTGTATTTTTCGGAAGAAGTGGCTGTGGCAAGGGTACTCAGACAACTCTTTTAACAAAATATTTAAACGAGACAGATCCAAACGCTGGAGTTTTTTATGTTTCAACAGGAGATGAATTTAGAAAACTGATTAGTGGCGATACTTACACAGGTAAAAAATTAAAAGATATTGTGGATGGTGGCCAGTTTGCGCCAGAATTTTTGGCGTCAATGTTATGGGCAAATGTTATGACTAGGGAATATAAAGAGAGAATGCATATGATCATTGACGGTTCTCCACGTAAGATCCCGGAAGCTCTTGTTTTTGACTCAGTTGCCCCATTTTACGGCTTTGACAAGGTCAAAATGATCTACATGAATGTGTCCTCGGAGTGGGCAACAGACAAGCTTTTGAAGCGCGCAGAGGCACAGGGAAGAAAGGATGATACTGCAGAAGCTATCGCAAAAAGGATGAAAGCTTTTGACGATTTTCTTTATCCCGTAATTCTTTCATATAAGAATAGAGATGATGTAGATTTTAGAGAAATTAATGGAGAGCAGTCAATCGAAAAAGTCCACGCGGATATAATGTCTGTATTAGAACTTTCAAAATGAGTAAAATAAAAACAGAAGCAGAAATAAAAATTTTAAAAGAAGGTGGGAAAAAATTAGCAAACATCTTAAGGACTCTTGCAAAAGAAGTTAAACCAGGTGTTTCCACTTGGTTTTTGAATGAGAAAACAAAAAGCTTGATTGATAAAGCTGGAGCAAAAGCCGCTTTTTTAAATTATGTTCCTGAGGGAGCTTCAAGACCTTATCCTGCTGTAATTTGTATATCGATAAATGATGAAATTGTTCATGGAATTCCAAATGAAAATCCAAAAACTTTAAAAGATGGAGATATTGTAAAACTTGATTGCGGAATTTCTTATAAAGGACTTTTTACAGATTCTGCGGTCACGGTTATTGCGGGTCTTGGGGACAAAAATGCTCTTAAATTAATTCGTGCCACGGAAGAAGCTTTGATTGCCGCAATAAAAATTGCTGTCCCAGGAAGAAAAATAAATGATATTGGTGCTGTTATAGAAAAAATTGCAAGAAAGAGAGGCTTTGCACCCGCAAGAGATTTAGGAGGGCATTCAGTAGGGCACGCAATTCATGAAGAACCATATATCCCAAATTATAAAATGTCAGGTAAAAGCGCTGTCATCGAAGAAGGAATGGTTTTGGCGATTGAACCAATGCTTGTTGAAAAAAAAGGAGATATAAAATTAAATGCTGATGGTTGGACATATTCCACCAAAGACGGCGGGCGCGCAGCACACGCTGAGCACACAATAGTTGTTCGCAAATCCCGCCCTGAAATTTTGACTCTGTAATCTTTAGGTAATTAGTTATACAATTATTAAATGAAAAACATGAATAAAGTTTTTTTTGCCTTACTTTTATTAGTCGTTATTGTTGGCATAACCATATTTACATATAATCCATTCAAAAAAAATGGTGAGACGAAGATTGAAAATATTGATGGGCAGTTATATCAGGTTCAAGATTATGCTCCTAATTGGGGACAAAAAGGTTTTAGGGCAACATCCACTAGTACTTCTACAGATCAGTACTCCGAATGGAAAACATATTCAGATGAAAAATATGGAATTAATTTTAAATACCCTAAAGAATGGGGAGACGTTTTGCCACACGATGAAGGCGATGGTATGTATGTATTTCGCATAGCTACTGACAATAATAAGACAAGCAATTGTGTTCCTGTTCTTGGCCCGGATTGTAAGACTAGTCCAGATGTCTTAATTGCAATTCGAAAAGGAGAGGGTTTTAATCAATTTGTATCGGAGACAGAGTCACGCAAGCAAACCGATTCAGTTAAGAAAATTGTAGGGGGTATCACAGCTGTCTCTTATACATTTGTTCTACCAATAGATACTCCTAGTATAGGTCCGCGTCTTGGTTATAATAAAGTTGTATTAGTTGGTTTGCAAAAATCAGACAAGACATTTATTGAGGTGGCTTTTACGAGTCCAACGAAATATAAACAAGGCGACGCTCAGGCGTACAATACGTCTGATTTTGAAAATTTCCTTTCGACTGTTGTATTCACAAGCATCTGAGATTTAAAGAATAAATAGATTGCATAAAGAATTCAAATAATTTTGATGATATAATTTGAAGCATGGAGAAGTCCTCAAACATAGAAATTACAGAAAAATTTTCTTCACCTGAAGCGGAAATTAAATTTCTCAAAGAGAGAATTGCTATTCGAGAGAAAGAACTTTCAAAAGATTTTGAAAATGTTGATAAAGACAATGTTATTCGTGAAGAAATACGACGATATGCTGCAGCGCATCCAGATGATTTACTTGCAAAAGGGCACAAGATAATTGCTTCAGAAGCCAAAGAAATTGCACTTGAATTAACACCAGAGACCCACGATAAAAAGATGGAAGAACTTTTGACATTGCTTTCCGAAAAGGGATTAAAAAACACTCTCTCTGTTGTTCAAATGATGGGTAATCCACACATTCAAGACGATTTCCATAGGTTTTTAGTTCAGTTTTTTAAAGCTGGATTTTTGAATGAAAAAGATAAAAAAGAACAAGTTGTAAAATCACTTGGCTATACTTTGTTTGAAGTGGCATTTCCTGAAGATAAAAAAAGTAATGAAGAAAGCAAAAAACCACTTGAAGAAATTATTTCTTCAATGGAGCAGTGGTACGAAGGTGTGCTTTCTTCAGGACAGAATGATCCAATAACTTTAGAGCTCGCAAATGCAGAAGGTTCAGCGGAAACTGTTTTTTATATTTCAGTACCAGATAGTCTTAAAAATATTTTCGAAAAACAACTTCTTTCAGTTTTTCCAAAAGCAAAAATTTATGAGAAAAAAGATGACTATAATGTTTTCAATTATTCCGGAGTTTCTATTGCTGCCGAGGCACATTTGATGGGTAATCCAATTTTTCCATTAAAAATTTATGATCAATTTGATTATGATCCTTTAAATGTTGTTTTAAATGCTTTCTCAAAAATCGAAAGAGATGGTGAGGGTGCTTCAATACAGTTTGTTATAACTCGAGATAACGATGGTTATCTTGGTAGATACAAACAAGCTCTACAGGCAATCCAAAATGGAATGCCACTCAAAAAAGCAATAGATGTCCGCCATAGTTTGATAGGAGAATTTTCTAAGACTGTAAAAGATATTGCAAAGGGAGAAATAAAGGCATTATTTACCGAGGAAACAGAGAAAAAAGATGAGAACAACGAGGTCTCTGTCGAGGAGATAAAAAGAAAAGTTGCAACACCAATTGTTCATACAAACATACGTGTTCTTGCATCTGCTCCTACGAGAGAAAAAGCTGAAGATATATTGCACTCAATTGTGGCTTCGTTTGGTCAATTTGAAAATACTTTAGGTACAACACTTATTTGGAAAGAATTTTCAAATAAAAATTTTGAGGAATTATTTAAAGAATTTTCTTTTAGATCATTTAATAAATCAAAAAGTATTCCGCTTTCTATAGGAGAAGTTACTTCTTTAATTCATTTCCCACAAGAAAATATCACTTCACCACATCTAAAGACTGCAGTTTCCAGAAGTGCACCAGCACCAGTCGGCTTACAGCAAGATGGAGTTTTGCTTGGAGTAAACAAAGATAGAAATATTCAAACACATATTTATATGTCAGATGAAGATCGTCTAAGACATTTGTATGTTATTGGACAAACTGGAACAGGAAAAACTACTTTCCTCAAAGATATGATCGCCCAAGATATTCAAAGAGGTGCAGGTGTTTGTATGATTGATCCGCACGGAAATGATATTCAAGATATTCTCTCAATTATTCCGCCAGAGCGAGTGAATGATGTCATTTATTTTGACCCTGGATATGCAGCACGTCCTATGGCTTTAAATATGCTTGAGTATGATGTAAATTTTCCTGAGCAAAAAACTTTTGTCGTAAACGAAATGCTTTCGATTTTCAATAAACTTTTTGATATGAAAGTTGCTGGAGGTCCAATGTTTGAACAATACTTTAGAAATGCAGTACTTCTTGTGATGGAAGATCCAGAAACAGGGAATACTCTTTTTGATGTTTCTCGTGTACTTTCTGATAAAAATTTCCGTGAATTAAAACTCACAAAGTGTAATAATCCAATTGTTGTTCAATTTTGGCGTGAGATTGCTGCGAAAGCAGGTGGTGAGGCCTCACTTCAAAACATTGTGCCTTATATCACAAGTAAGTTTGACGTTTTTCTCGCAAACGACATAATGCGACCGATTATTTCTCAAGAAAAATCTGTTTTCAATTTCCGCGATATTATGGATAACAAAAAAATTCTTTTAGTGAATCTTTCAAAAGGGCGCTTAGGAGATATAAATGCAAATCTTATCGGCCTTATCATCGTCGGAAAAATTTTGATGGCAGCTCTTTCTCGAGCAGACTCTTTTGGAAAAGATTTTCCTCCGTTTTATCTTTATATTGATGAATTCCAAAATATTACAACTGATTCTATTTCCCAAATTCTTTCTGAAGCGAGAAAGTATCAACTATCACTTACAATTGCCAATCAATTTATTGCTCAGCTTGAAGATGATATAAAAGATTCTGTCTTTGGAAACGTTGGCTCGATTGCAGCTTTTAGAGTTGGAGCAGAAGATGCAGAATATTTAGAAAAACAATTTGAACCAGTATTTACTCAATCTGATTTAATGAATATTGATAACAGAAATGCATACATAAAATTACTTTCAAAAGGCAGACCAGTTAGACCGTTTAGTTTGGAAACTTTACCTTTCCCAAGAGGGGACTTAAGCCGAGCAGACAAAATGAAAGAGCTTTCATATTTAACATATGGAAAAGATCGCAAGGAAGTTGAATCAGAAATTCGCCGCAAATATGAAATGGGAAGAACTCCACCTGTACCTCAACCTAATCCTTTTGCTTCTTAAAATTTTTTAAAATAAAAAAACCAGTGAGATTTATCTCACTGGTTTTTTTCTATAAAATTATTTTCTTGGTTGAGTGTATTTTTGATGAACTGTTTCGTAATCGAAAAGTTCTGAGTCACTAAACCAGTGTGCGATTTCAAGTTTTGCTTCTTCAGCGTCTCCAGAAGCGTGAATAAGATTTGGAATTCCAATTTCATTTTTGTCAGCATGTCCAAAACTCATATGAGAATAATCTCCGCGGATTGTTCCAGGAAGTGCACTTTTTGGTTCTGTTGCTCCAACCATTTTTCTAACGAGTGACGCTGCTTCAATACCTTCAAGAACCATTGCAATTACAGGGCCTGTATTCATCATTGCAAGTGTTACATCAAAAGCCTTTTGGCCACGTCGAGAAATCATCTTTCCAATATTTTCATAGTGGTGATAATAATGATCATATGATGGATGAATCATTTTTGCTCCAACAATTTTTAGGCCAACTTTCTCAAAACGATTAAGAATTTCTCCTACGATGCCTCTTTGAACGCAATCTGGCTTAAATATGACTAGTGTTTTTTCCATATAGTTTTTTATGTCTTGTAATTAATTATGTACGAGCACTATACCAAATTTTTTTTCTTTCAGCCACAGGAGTTTTTTCTTTTTACAAAAGGGAACCCTTTATAAAATTTGTGAAGGGGTTGACTGTTGATAAAATATTTTTTCTTTTACTCTATAAAACCCTTATGAAAAAAGACTTTCTTGATTTTATGTTTATTTATCCACAACATACGCACCTTTTATCCACTTTTTTTATTGCGGAGCTTTAAAAAGAGTCCATACTGAATACAGGTTACGAAGCGGTATTGCCTTAACTTATGATCAAATTAGGGAGCACTACTTTCGGAAAGCTTTGGCTCTCCGTCGAATGCACCCACCTAACTTACGTTAGGCGCAATACCGCTAATCGTATCCGAAGAAAGAATCTCTACTTGTTAGGGATTTTTTCTTTGCTTACTTTTTACTTAAAGTAAAAGTATAATATCCATACTTCATGCCAAACAGAAATACATATCTTTTCTTGAGTCTCGGAATATTTTTATTACTCTTTATTGTTCATCTATTTGCAACGATGACGGGCTTGTATTGGATTTCTGGTTGGTTTGATAGTATTTCTCACTTAATAGGCGGTTTTGGAATCTTTTTTGTTCTTGCTTACGTATTCTCTTTTAAAGGAAGATTTCCATCTTTCAGATCGGTGGTTGCGGTTTCTCTTTTGATAGGTGTCATATGGGAATTATTTGAGTTAAGATACGGTATAACTTCTATTTCAAGTCACAGGTATTCTTTTGATACATCAAGTGACTTATTTTTTGATATTGTTGGAGGATTTTTAGCTTTTTTAATTACAAAAAAATATGGACGATCAAAATAAAAAGAAAAGAAAATTAAAACTTACTTTTGCATCTGGTGCTACAACTGTTACAGGAGCAAATTTTGTCTTAGAGACGATGCCAGAAGAGGGAAGTTCCGAGGAAAAAGTTTTTGTCATGGTTGATTGTGGACTTGTTCAAGGAGATGCAGATCCAAGAGAAAATACAAAACCTTTTACATATGATCCTTCAAAAATAAATTATCTTTTAATTACTCACGCTCATATTGATCACATTGGGAGAATACCAAAATTTGTTAAAGATGGTTTTAAAGGAAAAATTTTTTCTACAATTGAAACAAAAGAAATTGCACCGATTATGTTTAGGGATGCAGCAAACTTAATGCTTCATGAGGCAGAAAAAACAGGCAACCCTCCGCTTTATCTCGAAAGTGATATTAATGACGCAATGAATCTTTGGAAGGAAATTTCCTATCACGAATCCTTTAAACTATCAGGGGGTTTTGAAGTTGAAGCAAAGGATGCTGGGCATATTCTCGGCTCGGCAATGTATGAATTTACTTACAACGGTACAAAAATAGTTTTCACGGGTGATTTGGGTAATTCTCCGTCACCTCTTCTTCGAGATACAGAAAAAATTATTGATGCAAATTATTTAATTATGGAAAGCGTTTATGGGGACAGAAATCATGAGACAACTAATGAAAGAAAGGATAAATTGGAAAATATTATTGAGGATAGTGTAAAAAGAGGAGGGACTTTAATTATTCCTTCTTTTTCATTAGAAAAGACTCAAAACCTTTTGTTTGAAATGAATTCTCTGGTGGAAGAGAAAAGAGTGCCTGAAGTTCCAGTATTTCTTGATTCTCCTTTAGCTATGAAAGTGACAGATATTTACATGAAAGAAAGAAAAAACTTTAATGAAACTGCATTAGAGAAAATCAAAAATGGTGATGATTTATTCTTTTTTCCAAAATTAAAAATCATAAGGAGTGCTGAAGAAAGTAAGGAATTGATTAAAGAACCAAATCCAAAAATTATTATTGCCGGTAGTGGTATGTCTACAGGAGGAAGGATTTTACATCATGAGGTTAATTATTTACCAGATCCAAAAAGCACAATTCTTCTTACTGGGTATCAATCTTTTGGAACATTAGGTAGGCAAATTGCTAATCATCAAAAATCCGTAAATATTTTTGGAAATCGAGTTGCTGTAAATGCAGTTGTTGAAAGCATCGATGGGTATTCGTCCCATAAGGATTCGGATCATCTTTTAGAATTTGTAAGTTTCACTAGAGACACTTTAAAAAAAGTTTTTCCAGTTATGGGAGAGCCAAAATCTTCTATGTTCCTTGCACAAAAAATTGAAGATTATTTAGGTGTTGAAACATACCACCCAGAGGATGGGGAGTCTGTGATATTATCTTGTTAACTTTTTTAAAATTAATTAATTAAAACAAATGGCAGATTCAGAGCAGAAAAATAACACAGATATTTTGGATGAAAATAGGCATGGACATTTCGATATAAAAATTTGTGTTTCTGGGGCAGCAGAATTAAATCATTTAAATCCACGAGTCCATGATATTGCAAAAGAATTAGGAAAGCAGATTACTCTTCAAGGAGCAGCTATAGTAACGGGTGCAACAACAGGTTTTCCCTTTTGGGCAGCAATGGGGGCAAAAGAAGCAGGAGGAAAATCAATTGGATTTTCACCAGCTAAAAATGAAAAAGAACATGTTGAAACCTACAGATTACCTTTAGATTTTATGGATATCATTATTTATACAGGTTTTGGTTATCCTGGGAGAGATTTAGAACTTACACGTTCTTCAGATGGAATAATCATTGGTCCTGGTAGAATCGGAACTTTTCATGAATTCACTATTGCTTTTGAAGACGGTAAACCTATTGGTGTATTGACTAGTGATGATTGGGAAACAGACGAAATTATTAAAACAATTTTGGATAAAAGTAACAGGCAAACAGAGAATCAGGTAATTTTTGACTCAGATCCAAAAATTTTAGTGGCAAAAATTATTGAAATGGTAAAGAAAAATAAAGTTAACGATACCTATAAAGATAAAGCGTATTAGGTAAACCGATAGGTAACTGTTTAAAGAAAAAGCACCGCCCTAGGTGGTGCTTTTTCTTTTTTTGTATATTGTTAACTTGAACTGGCTTCCTACATCACTTTTTCAACAACTTTTTGGAAAGTAGATGGATTTTCTATCGCAAGAGCAGCGAGCATTTTTCTGTTTAGTTTGACGTTTGCTTTGTTCATCTTATCAATGAACTTACTGTATGAAATACCTGCTGTTTTCAAAGGAATTGAAATAACAACTTGCCAATCTCCTCTTCTGTCAGCTTTTTTGTCTTTTCTGTGAGCAAAAGAATATCTGCCAGCGTGAACTATTGCCTCGTAAGCTTGTTTTTCTTTTGTTCCTCTGCCGAAACGATATCCTTTTACAGCTTTTAGGACATTTCTTCTTGTTTTGAGTGCGTTTACTCCTTTCTTAACTCTTGTCATGTAAGTAGTGGTTAGTTATTAGTAATTAAAATTTAAAAGTTTAAATATCTACGTTTCTCACCGGTGCTCATTGGAAAGTTTCCTTGCCTCTTTTTTTCTAGCTGCTTTCCTCTAGATTCTTTTGCATTGAAATGGTTTTGACCCGGCGCTCTGGCCTTGATTTTACCGTTTTTACTGACCTTCAATCTTTTTGAAAAAGACTTATTTGTTTTCATTTTTAATGCTTTATTTATGTATAATTTTAATCTTTGGCAAACCTACAAAAGCCAAGTTTTTAATGACTTTTACTTCAATCTCAATAAATAGATACTAGAAGAAGTTCGTACAATTCTACCTATATCTAGCTAAATGTCAACAAAAACCAAGGACTGTCCTTAAATCTTCAGAAAGGACAGTCCTTGGTTTTTTAAGGTTTAAATTTTTAGGATCTCTGTTTCTCGATTACGGCATTTAGGCCCTTTGGACCCCTTTTTGGTTCATCCATGGTGTAAGGCACAGATATAAGCTTCAGGATTCTATCAAGTCTTACTTTAAGGAAATTTGTATCTAGCATCTTTGATCTTCCTGTGAGAAATAGGTCTAATTTTACTTTGTGACCCTCAGTAAGCCATTCAGAGATTTTTTTTGCTTTAAGTATTAGATCGTGTTCTCCAGTACCAATTTTGATTTGAAGCGATTTTACTTCAGTGCTTTTTGATTTAGATTTTGCAACCTTTTGCTTTTTACTTTCTTGATATTGGTATTTTCCAAAATCTTGAATTTTTGCAATAGGAGGGAGTGCGTTAGGGGAGATTTCGATTAGGTCAAGTCCTGCATCTTTGGCTTTTGCCAACGCTTCTGCAAATGGCAACACACCTAGATTTTCTCCTTCTTCATCTATAACTCGGAGCTCTTTAGCTCGGATTTGATTATTTATTCGTGGTTCCAATTAATTTATTTACTCTAATTATTGGCAAAATATTAGCATGAATTTAGGTAGCTTACAATTAAAGCTAATTTTAATTAATTTACAAGCTGTGCATAACTTGTGTACATTCGGTGAATATCGGGTGTATAATTTGTGTAAATAAAAACCGCAACCCCTTACTCTAAAACATATGAATCCTTCTCCTAGCTCTTTGTTTGAAGACAGTTTGTTGGTTCGTTGCCTCCGTCAAGAGGAAAGAGAGATCGACAGCCCTCTCAACCTACTTGGCACTGCCCAAGTCATCCACGATGATCCTCATTCAAGACCAGGATCGTCAATCATCCACTACCTCGTCAGTGGAGGTCTCGGAAGACACCGGCATGCGTTTCTCGCAGCGCAACACAATTGACTCTGTTCTTTCATAGCGCCACGACTTCTCCTTGAAGTTCGCGGCATTTTTTTGGAAATTAATTACTTATTTTAATTTGATTTTCTGCATTCAAAACCATTTCAGCTTTTCCGTTGTAAGGCTTATTTGTTCCTGAAACTAAAATAGTTTTTCCAATATAGGTTGAAAGATTTTTAAAATTCTTAATGTTTTCTGAAAATATTACTACACTGAAAGGACAATTCTTGTAGCTAGAACAATAATCAAAAAAAGTCATTCCTCCTGTTGATTTATAAATATTTATTATTTTTCCTTTGACAGTAAGACTTTCTCCAATATGGTCGGGAGCTTCTTTGTAATCAATTATTTTTGAATAATCTACAGGATTTGTTGTTGTGCTTGTTCCATTATTTACTACAAGTATTTTTTTCAAGATATTTTCATATTGGCTACGCAAATTTTCATTAGTTCCAACCTCAAGAACTTCGTCGTTTGCTGTTGTAGCAGAAGATGTCCAGTTATAACTTCCAGAAGCAAAAGCTTTTTCGCTGACAATAGTTTTAATATGCATAATACCGTCTTGATGCTTTTCCGTTTCTATATTTATTCCCGCAGACTGAAGTTTTTCTATGATCGGTTTTTCGTATGGGTCGGTTGAGTTTACTCTGTCAGTTATTCCCTGAACAATTACTCCACGATTTTTTGCATTAATTAATGCATCGACAATATTTTCCTTTGTAAATTCATAAATAGCGAAGTAAATATATTTTTGCGCTCCGTTAATAATGTTGATTATTTCTTGGTCATTTTGCATTTTGCCTAGACTATAGACAACTCGAGTATCACTTTGTTTAGAAGATCCTAAAAATTTATGTCCAATAAAAATACCAACAAGCAAAATAGCAATTGCAATTCCTAAATAAATAATTTTTCTTTTGAAATCCGATCCTTTAGATTCCATATAACAATATTCTACACCATCTCAAATTACCCAAGGACCGACCTATGGTACTTTATCCACAGGTAATTTATATGAGTTATAATTATGATGTGGAAATACAACGTCCAAAATCAAAGCAACCAATTCCAGAGAATGCTAAAAGGGTTTTTAGCGGAATTCTTTTTGATGTTTATCATTGGGAACAGGAACTTTACGACGGCACAAGAACTATTTTTGAAAAACTGAAAAGACAGGATACTGTTGTTATTTTTGGAGTACTAGATAATGGAAATATATTACTTTCGGAACAAGAACAACCAGGGAAAGAACCTTTTATAGGCGGGCTCGGTGGAAGAGTCGAAAAAGATGAGGATGTTTTGACTGCTGCGAAAAGAGAATTTTTGGAAGAAAGTGGTTTTGAGGCAGAAAGATTTATTCTTTGGCGAGCAGAACATCCTACTTCCAAAATCGATTGGGTAATTTACACATTTGTTGCAAAGGGCTTAAAAAAAGTTTCAGATTTGAATTTAGACGGAGGAGAAAAAATAAAAATCAAAGAAGTTTCTTTTGATAATTTTTTAGAAATTTCAAAGGAGCATAATTTTTCTGAAAAGGAGATAGTGATTGAACTTCAGGAAGCTGTTTATGACCCAAAGAAAAAGGAAGAGCTAAAAAAACTTTTTGATCCGAAGAATTAATGTTTTACGAGTTAATTCGTCTGTATAGCTATGGTACAATTAGGAGCATAAAAGTTTAAGTGTCCTAAAAAATTTCATGAATATTATTTCTATTAAAAAACGTATACCAAAATTTGCTAAAAACAAATATTTTATTATTGGAGTAGTCGTTGTTGTGATTATTTTAATTTACTTATTCACGAGAGGTAAGAGTGCATCTGGAATTGAATCATCACCGGCCGCAATGGGTAATGTAATTGAAAAAGTAAGTGTTACGGGCACAGTAACACCAATTGGTAAGGCGGATTTGGCTTTTCAAAAAGGAGGAGTTGTTAGAGCTATAAATTTCAAAGTTGGGGATCAGGTAAAAAGAGGTGATGTTATTGCATCCTTAGATAGTGCTGATGATCGAGCAAATTTGGCTGGAGTACAGGCTAGTCTTGCTGATCTACAAAGAGGTTTGCGTCCAGAAGAATTAGCTTTTGATCAATCAAATGTTAATAATGCTTCGACGACTTTGAATAATGCAAAAAGTGTTGCTTTGAATGCTTCTCGAGATGGTTACGTAAAAACGCAAAATGCAGTTTTTAATTATTCAGATAATTTCTTTAATAACGCACAGAGCTCAAATCCAACAATCAATATTCAAACAGATTCTTATAATCAATCAAACAATTTGAATAACGAAAGATTGGTTGTTACCGACGCATTTAAAAATTGGAAATCAGATCTTGATTCTTCGTCTGGGATTGGAGCAAGTAAATTACTTTCAAATTCGGAGAGTAATTTAAATACAATAAAAAATTTCTTGGGTGACGTATCTGCCGTAGTAAATAAATTAACACCAAACGGATCATCTCTTTCTCAGGCGCAAATAGACAGCTATGTATCTGCGATGAATACAGCACTTTCAAACTTAAATACAGCTATTTCTTCTGTGACAAATGCAGATACTGCACTTAAGAGTGCCTCTTCTGGATACGATCAAGCAGTTAATCAATTTGCAGTCCAAAAAGCTGGGTCATCACAGGATATGATTGATGCTGCTCAAGCAAAAGTTGACGCAGCACAAGCTGCACTTAATAAAGATAGTATATTTTCACCGATTGATGGACTACTTACAAAAGCTGATCCAAATGTTGGTGAGTTTGTTTCTCCAGGTGTAAATACTTTTGGAGTGATAAGTAACGGACAATTTAAAATTGATGCCTTTGTACCAGAAGCCGATATTGCAAAAGTTGCAATAAACAATAGTGCGGATGTGACTTTAGATGCCTATGGATCGAACGTTATTTTTAAAGCAACCGTCACCGCAATTGATCCTGCTGAAACAGTGCTTCAAGGAGTTCCAACGTATAAAGTGACTTTGCAATTTATTCAAAAAGATGACCGTATTCGTTCGGGCATGACAGCAAATACTGATATTTTGACTCATGAAAAAGATAACGTTCTCACTGTTCCGTCACGTGCTTTAATTAACACTAGTGGCCAAAAAAGCGTTAGGGTTTTGAATAGTGACGGGAAAACTTTTACATCAGTTGATGTTGTAGTTGGACTCAAAGGTTCAGATGGAAATACAGAAATAATTTCAGGAGTTACAGAAGGGCAGAAAGTCGTGACATACACGAAATAAATTCCTGCGATTCTAAATAAAATATGACAAACATAATCGAAGTAAAAGATTTAAAAAAATCTTATTATGATAGTGAAGAGCCAACTCATGCGCTTTCAGGAGTAACTTTTTCCGTGCGCAAAGGAGAATTTGTTGCGATTATGGGTCCATCAGGAAGTGGTAAATCAACTTTGCTGCATCTTTTAGGACTTTTGGATATTCCAACAAGTGGAGAATATTTTTTTGACGGAAAAAATATTTCAAATTTTTCTGGAGATGAACTTGCTCTACTTCGAAACAAAAAATTAGGTTTTGTTTTTCAATCTTTTAATTTACTTGCTCGCACGAGTGTTTTGGATAACGTTAAATTACCACTTAGTTATTCTGATGTTCCGGAATCGGAGTGGGAAGAAAAAGCAAAAAAAGCTGTGATTGCAGTTGGTCTTGGAGAAAGAATGCATCACGAACCGTCAGAGCTTTCTGGAGGAGAAAAACAAAGAGTGGCAATTGCTCGAGCGCTTGTTAATGACCCTGATTTAATTTTTGCTGATGAACCAACAGGTAACCTAGATTCAAAATCCGGAAAAAATGTTATGTCTATAATCCAGAGATTAAATGAAGAGGAAGGGAAAACAATTATTTTAATTACCCACGAAACCTCAACTGCAGAACATTCTGAAAGAATCATTCGCATCATGGACGGTGTAATTGAGAGTGATACAAAAGTAAAAAATAGATTATCGATTGATTCTGATTATGTTAAGTAATTTTTAATACAAATGACATTAAAACACACTTTAAAAACAGCTCTCATTGGTCTTACGACAAATCGTTCACGTTCTCTCCTTACAATTTTAGGAATTGTAATTGGAATTACAGCAATTATGTTAGTTGTTTCTCTTGGTGCGGGTGCGCAAGCTCTTATTTTAGGACAGGTTCAAGGATTAGGAACAAACACAATCGCAGTAATTCCCGGCCGTGAACCAACTGGTCCTTCAGATGTCAGTGCTTTATACAGTGATTCCTTAAAAATAAAAGATATAACAGCACTACAAAATAAAGCCAATGTTCCTGATTTAAAAGTCGTCATGCCAACTGTTTTTGGAGCAGGTACAGCTGCTTATCAAGCGAATGTTTATCAGGTAACTATTTTTGGAGCAACAGAATATTTAGCGCAGATTTTTGATTTGAAAACAAATAATGGAGATTTTTTTACAAGCGATGATGTACTGTCACGAGGTGATGGGGTGGTGATTGGATCAAAAGTCGTAGACAATCTTTTTGGGAATGATGATCCTATAGGGCAGAAAATAAATGTAAAAGGTAAAAGTTTTAAAGTTGTTGGAACACTGCCACCAACAGGAGGTGGATCACTTTTTAATTTTGACGCTATGATTTTAATGCCGTACACAACCGCTCAAGATTATTTGCTTGGAATTAAATATTTTAATCGAGTAATTATTCAAACTTACACTGATGCACAAGTACCAGCTACTGCTGTAGATATCCAAAAAACTTTAGAAGATTCTCACAATATTACTGATTCAACAAAAGATGATTTCACGGTTCAAACTCAACAAGATTTAGCGGCGCGTCTTTCGACAATTACTTCTGCGTTGACTTGGTTTTTGGTGGCTGTTGCCTCCATCGCGCTATTTGTAGGAGGAGTCGGAATTATGAATATAATGCTTGTTTCTGTAACGGAGCGAACACGAGAAATTGGTCTTCGAAAAGCACTTGGTGCAACAGACAAAGATATTCTTACCCAATTTTTACTTGAAGCGGTAATGCTCACTGCCATTGGCGGAATCGTTGGAATTATTCTTGGAGCAGGATTATCTTTTATTATTGCGGTTGGTCTCTCTCAGGGTCTTGGTGTGAATTGGACATTTGTTTTTCCTTGGAGTGGGGCAGCGATGGGTCTTGGAGTTTCCGCTCTTATCGGACTTATTTTTGGAGGTTATCCTGCAAGTCAGGCATCTAAAAAAAGTCCGATTGAAGCATTGAGGTATGAATAAATTTTAAAAACTAAGGTCGGTCGGAAAAATAAAAAATAATCGGACTTGGAGGCTACGCCTCCAAGTAAAATAAAATGTCGTACAGAAAAGTTTCGTTTGTAAATGGTGAGATTTATCATATTTTTAATAGAGGTGTAGATAAAAGAAATATTTTTCTAGATAAATATGATCTTGAAAGATTTTTTCTAAGTATACTTATGTTCAATTCCATCGAACCATCTGGAAGTATTTACGAAAAATCTTTTGAATTAGAATTAGTTCAAGCATTTCAACTTGGAGGCTACGCCTCCAAGTTAAAAAAGTTGATTACTATTTACAACAGCAATTCAAAAAATCATTTAGTTGAGTTTGTTTGTTATTGTTTAAATCCAAATCATTTTCATTTGGTACTTGCACAGAAGGCTGATGATGGCATTAGTAAATTTATGCATCGTATGGGTGGTTACACTTATTACTTTAATAAGAAATACAAAAGAAATGGAGCTCTTTTTGCAAATACTTTTAAAGCTGTTCATGTTGATGATAATACGCAGCTTTTGCACTTAAGCGCATATGTGAATCTAAATAACCAAATTGGAGGCGTAGCCTCCAAGTTGAGTCAATCAAGTTGGGGAGAATATGTAAATGATTACAATGATAAAAAAGAAATTTGTGATAAGAAAATTATTTTGGAACAGTTTGGTTTCAAAGAAAAATATAGGGATTTTGCTTTGAGTAGTTTAGAGGATATTACAAGAAGAAAGAGAGAAGAAAAAGAATACGAGAATCTTTTGATTGAATAAGTTACTTGGAGGCTACGCTTCCAAGTAAGGGAAGTTATACACACTCATTTTGCCCCCCCAGTGAATATTTTTGTGATAGAATATACGCAAATAGGTAAATAAAACATGAACAATATAAAAAACCTTTTAAATCTAAAGAAAAAAGATCCTTCTGACATTGTAATAGTAGAGAAAATAGTTTTAAAGAATAGAAGCTTGTTTTTTGAACTCTCCCGTATGCTTGTAATCATCGCTGTAGCCTCAGGAATTGTCTGGGGTATCTCTAATGCTGATGATATTGCCACAACAACAGCAAATCTTACCCATTCCTCAGTCACAACAAATGAAAGTAAAAACTTCAGTGCAGTTGGTACTGTCTCTGACATTGCTACCACTACAATCAGTATTAATAATGCAAAAAGTGGAGACAACACAAATCAAACTACATATACATTCGATACAAGTACCATCACAAAAATAGAATCTAACCACTACTACCCACTTACTCTTTCTCAAATCCAAATCGGAGACAATATCATTGTTCAAGGTACAGATAAAGATGGAAACATCGAAATCAAAAGAATTATTTGGTACGGAACATCTACTGCCACAGGAATTCTGACAAGAAATGGGGAAGTTCCTGCTTTTGCCACATCTACAACAGCAACTTCAACTCTTGATGTTGCTACAACAACTGCGTCAACAACAATAGACACTGCTTCAACAACTATCAACACCGCATCATCAACTGAAACAAATACTTCCACATCAAGCACTGACACTGCAACCTCAACTTCACTCATAGATAAAGTATCAAACACTGTAGGTGACATCGTCGACAAAGTAAAAGAGACAGTTCAAAATGTCATTGATACCGTCACAGGCACCACCACCGAACCTGAAGCAAGTTCAACACCACCAGATTCATCTTCAACTCCAGATACAACAGTAAATCCAGAAGTCACACCTCCTGCGCCAACAACACCAGCACCAACTCCAGAAACTCCCGCTCCCGTAGAGACACCAGCAACTCCACCAGCTGACCCAACACCAACACAGTAATATGTTTCAAAATTTCTTCACAAAACACCGCAAAGCACTTCTAGGATCACTCCTAGCTTTTGCTTTTTTCTTAGTGGCACCGCAAGCACACGCTAATGGAGTCCTCACCTCCTGCGCAGAAATTGCAACTGCAGGAACATATACACTAAGTGCAGACTTCAATGCAGACACCTCACTCACGAACGGCACTTGTTTTCTCATCGATGACAACACTGGCACCACTACTATTGATGGAAGTGGAGCACCAGGTGGACATGTCACTATCACAGCAACTGCTGGAGGATTAGCTGTTGATTCTCGTGCTTACAATACTCTCGGAGACACCTCGAGCGGTTTGCTTTCTGGAGGCTCTGCTGCCAATGTTCAAATCAAAAATATCACTTTCACCGGTTTTACTAATGGAGTAAATGCGAGTGGAAATGATGATGTAGATGGAAGCGGAGTAAATAGTGGCAACGGAGGAAATGGTGCCTCAATATTAATCGCTACTTCTACAGTAGGAAATGTTACCGCCAATGGAGGAGTTGGTCTTCAATACACTGGTGGAATTGGAGGAGCTATCACCTTTACTGGCACCAATATAGACATATCAAACAGCGCCATCTCTGCTTCTGGTGGAGCAGGAGACACCATTTGTAGTTACAACTGTGGATCAAATGGAGGAAATGGCACTCTCACTCTTATATATAGTGGCACCATCACCACAACAAACACTACTCTTTCAGCACTTTCGGATTTAGCTATTAGCTCTGATGGTAACCCCGCAAACGCTACTCATTATGGTGCATATGCCGGCGGAGCTTTTCCAATTCTTCCAGGCACCATCTCTTCCTGTGGCACCTTAGTTTTCCCTGGTACATATACCTTAGACTCAAACATCTCTAATATATCTGGCACATGTTTTACCGTTAAATCCTCAGGAGTCATTATAAACGGTGGAAACCACACCATCACCAGTGCAAATGGCAACAACTCATATGCAGTAGATACTACTAGTTCTCACACCGATACAGACGGCTTTCAAGACGGACAAAATGGTCAAGACATCAACATCTCAAATCTTACATTCTCTAATTTTACTAATGGTATCAATACCAGTGGTGAATATGGTGATGTGAATTGGAACACAAGTACAGCTTACAACGGAGGTGTTGCTGGAACTATTACTTTGTCTGATGTCGTCTTTGGGGGAGCCTTGATCACCGCTGATGGAGGAAGTAGTTATGGACAAAACGGAGGAAGTGGAGGAGTAATTCTTTTAACTGGAACTATTGATATATCAAACTCCAATATCTCTGCTTCTGGTGGAGCAGGAGATTTAAATTGTAATTACAATTGTGGATCAAATGGTGGAAATGGTTTGTTTCTAACAGCAATAAGTCTTGGTTGGACCACAAACGGCAACTCCTCAGGACAACACTACTGGTACTCCATCACCTCAAACTCCACCGGAGACAAACTAGCTGCGGTGGATGTCAACAACGGCTACATCTACACCTCCACAAACGGTGGAGTAAGCTGGAC
>CAIRYW010000028.1 GCA_903882905.1 uncultured bacterium
AACCTCGCCTTTTTTTATTTTTTGCATTTTACCAAAAACTTAAAACTACTCCTACAACCCTAAAGCCTTCACAATTGTCGGTTTATCGTAGCCAACAATGATTTCTCCTCCGATATCAATTACAGGCACTCCCATTTGTCCGCTTTTATCTACCATTTCCTTTCTTCGCTCTAGATCGGAAGCAACATTATATTCTTCAAACGAAACTTTATTATCTGTAAAAAACTCCTTTGCCATTTTGCAGTATGTGCAAGTCGGCGTGCTGTATATAACTACTTTTTTCATCAATTTTTAAATTGGAATCTTATCCAAAATGATTTTAATCTGATAATTTTCTTCTCCTTCCGCTCCTTACAGGAGCTGTACACCTTTTCGAATTTTTATTTCGTTTTTACTCATAAAAATTCTGAAAAGGTCTTGCGCTTGGGAACCCTTATCCCAAGCTCACCTCCGCCCGGCACTTTAATATTAATTAATTCTATTTTACCACCCAAAAGTTAAGTAGACAAATTTATTATTATTTGTGCGAGTAGTGAGAATCGAACTCACGCCCGATGCTTGGGAAGCACCAGTTCTACCACTAAACTATACTCGCGAATTTTTAAAAAAACGATTTTATTTTATCAAGAATCTTTGAATAGACCGACTCGGTACTAGTTGAGGTAGTAGCATCTTCTGGTACAACCACAATCATTTCCTCACCTGGTTTAACTACTCCGTATTTTTGTCTAAGTTCTTCATCAACACCTGCATCAGTACTAAGTTTATTTATGTTTGTTGTAAGTTGATCCGCTTGCGCACTCAAGGATTGCAATTTTGCTCTTGAATCAGAGTCTAGATTAGCGCTCTCTTTTTCTTTTTGATAAATATTCCAAACACCTCTTGCAAGAAATAATAAAACAACAAAAAGAGCCATTACACTCCAAAGAGAATAGAGCTTTTCCTTTCTTTTTCTTTTGTCTTTGAACTCCCTCATGCTTATGATAATATCATTATACTAAAAATTATGTTTTTATTCGGCAAAAAAACTCAAAAAAACTTAAGGGTAGTCACACTCGTCATTTCAGTAGTTATGATTCTTGGAATGCTTGCGTTGTACTTCCCTGCTTTGTGGAGATAGCAAATTCTAATTAGAATCCCTCTTCATCATCTTAAGAAATACATCTTGAGGTATGTTTACAGTTCCTCTGTCTTTCATCTTTTTCTTTCCCTTTTTCTGCTTCTCTCTAAGCTTCATTTTTCTTGTAATATCGCCTCCATACATATGCTGAGTTACATCCTTTTTAAGGGCTGAAATGCTCCTAGAAGCGATTATACGGCCCATAGCCTTGGCTTGAATCTTGGTTGCAAACATTTGCCTTGGAAGCACTGCGTGCAGTTTATCCACCGCTTTATTTGCGTCCTCTTCTACCCTTCTTTTAGCAATTACAGAAGCAAAAGCGACAACAGGTTCATCAGCCACTAGAATATCCATTCTGCAAACATCCGCATCGCGAAGACCTTCAAATTCATAAGAAAGAGAAGCAAAACCAGAAGAAACACTTTTAAGTTCATCAAAAAAATTTCTCATTAATTCTCTAAGTGGCATAGACAATGTCATTGAATTTCTTCCATCTGTAAAAGTTTCTGAATCGTGGAGTTCAGCTTCGTGTTCATAAAATAATTGATAAACTGGTCCTGTATATTTTTCGGGAGCAATAATTGTAACCTTAACCCACGGCTCGCGAATACTTTCTATCAAATGTTCATCAGGAAATAATGAAGGAGAATAAATAGTTTCTTTTTTCCCAGTTTTGAAAACAATTTCATAAGTAATACTTGGTGTTGCGATAATCAAATTAAGATTAAATTCTCTTTTTAATCTTTCTGTAATAATTTCTAGATGTAAAAGACCCAAAAAACCACATCTAAAACCACGTCCTAAAGAACCTGAGGACTCTTCTTCAAAAGTAAAAGCAGAATCAGAAAGTCTCAATTTTTTTAAAGCCAATTCCAAATTCTTAAAATCATCAGCATCACTTGGAAAAACAGAGGCCCAAACAACAGGTTTTGGTTCTACATATCCAGAAAGTCCTTCTGCAGGATTTTTTGTTGAAACAATTGTATCTCCCACCGATGCGATGCCTGGTTGTTTGATTCCTGTAACAATGTATCCAATTTGCCCTTCAGTTAATTTTTCCACAGAAACTTCTTCAGGTGCAAAGATTCCGACTTCTAGCGCTTCAAACTGTTCCTTTGAAACTGAAAACATCAATTTGTCTCCTTTCTTTACTTCCCCAGACATTACTCGAATAAAAACAATCACTCCTTTATGATTCGTAAATTGAAAATCAAAAACTAAAGCCTGAAGTTTTTTTGTGTCTTCCCCTATAAGTAAATTTTTTGGTGCTGGAATTTTTTCTATAATTTCTTCAAGTAATTTTTGAACCCCGACTCCTGTTTTTCCTGAGACTTCAATAATTTCGTCTTCATTTATTTTGAGAACATTCGAAATTTCAGATTTTATATCTTCTATTCTAGCGATCGGTGAATCAATTTTTGTAACGACAGGAATTATTTTTAAATTTGTTTTTTTTGCAGCTTCAAGAACTGTCAGAGTTTGTGCTTGAATACCTTGTGTTGCATCAACAAGCAAAAGACATCCCTCTACAGCTTTTAGTGCGCGAGAAACTTCATATGAAAAATCTATGTGCCCTGGAGTATCGATTAAATTTAATAAATATTTTTCTGACTTGTGCTCAAAAAACATTCTAACTGGACGCATTTTTATGGTAATCCCCTTTTCACGTTCAAGTTCCATATTATCCAAAACCTGATCCATCATCTTTCGCTTTTCTATTGTATGGGTAATTTCAAGCATCCTATCGGCAAGAGTAGACTTTCCGTGGTCAATATGAGCAATAATGCTGAAATTTCTTATGTATTTCGGATTCATCCCGCACTGAAAAATGGCATTGATTTTTTGCTATCGCAACTTTTTGCCATTTAATTGATTAAATTCTTTTTAATTCGACAAATCCCAAAATACTGCCATCCGCTGAAAAATCAAGATAGCAATGCAATTTTCTAGTGACGGGATTCATTGATGCTCATATTAGCAAAAAAACACCACCAGCACTATAGCAAAATTTGTTTAGGGCAGTCCTAAACACAACTTAGGGGTTGAACCCCTAAGTTGTTCAATGTTAGTTAGACTAGTTCATCAAGGACAATATTCTTATCTTTCTCATCTTTCCAAATCTTTTTCTTTAGAGACAAGATCACTTGATCAAGTTCTTCGCTTTTCATCAATTTAAGTACTAAAATTCCAGCAATGATTCCCACAATACCTGAGAAAAGTCCTTGCAAAAATATCCCGATGAAAGAGTCGAGATTTAAAAAATCATCAAAAATATTGAGGGATAAATAAGACATATAACCCATAATCACAGATGCTCCAATACTTTGAAAAGTAACTTTTTTTATATTTTTTGTGTAAGTTGGAAATTCTCGTTCAAATGCGACCCAATGAAGAATCATATTAAAAGTAATTCCTACTGAAAATGCCAAAGCAAGCATTACAACAATTGAACCGGGTACATCTTCAATACGAAGAAGCATTTGGAAAAAATATGCAATCGTTGGAAAAGTGTTATACAAAAAAACAAATAAATAACCACAAGCAATAGTTACTACCATTGCAATAACATTTATTGAAAGTGGTTTCTTTGTTTTTCCTTCTGCATAAAAAGCTCGCACAAAAAGAAGAACTAAACTTTGTGGGATTATTGAAATAGAAAACAGTGCAAGTGCAGCTGCTGTTAGTCTTGTATCAGACCAAGTAAAATGCCCTGCACCAAGTACAGTTCGAACAATTTGGGCTCGCAGAACTATAAAGAGAACTACCGCGGGCATTGACCAAAAAATTATGTGTTTGGTGACTGAAATCATTCTTTCTAAAAAAACATCTTTTTTTCCTTGTACGTACAATCGAGAAAGTAATGGGAAAACTGCAGATGCATACGAAACTCCAATAATTGAAAGTGGTCCTGATTCAAGGTTAAAAGAAAAATTAAAAATAGTAATCGCTCCGGATCCCAAAAGTGAAGCGATAGAAACTAAGGCAAAAGCAGAAATAGAACTAGTTGACAGTGTCACGGTTCTTGGAATTGAAAGTCCAATGACTCTTTTTACTGAAGGAAAATCTATTTTGAAAGTCATTTTTGGAAAAGATTTTTTATCAACTATAAAAGGAACTTGAATAAATGCATGTAAAAATGCACCGATAGCAACACCAAAACCTAAACCATAAATTCCAAAAATTGGGTAAAGAAAAATAATTCCAACAATGATTCCAACGTTATATAAAATTGGGCTTAATGCATAAAGAAAAAATCTGTTATGCATCTGAACAATCGAAGCAAAAAAATTTGAAAAACCCAAAAATAGCGGAGAAAGCAACATAATTCTAGAAAGTGTCACGAGCTTTGTTATTTCATCAGGAGTTAGCCCTGGGAAAAGTTTGGGTGACAAAATGGGCATTAAAAAATACGCGACCAAAGAGACTAAAATCATTATTATAAAAAACACGCTAAAAATCGCATCAATTAGTGATTTAGTATCTTTTCCTTTTTCTTCAGCTTCTGTAAAAAAAGGAACTAAGATAGATATTGAAACTAAAGATGCAACAGTTACAAAAATTAAATCAGGAATTCTAAAAGACGCGTAATAAATATCAAGTGTTGTTCCAGCCCCAAAAGTACCAGCGAGCATTCGATCACGAACTAAAGCTAAAAGCTGAGCAAGTAAGGCAAAAAAACCTAAAAGATATGCAATTCCATGAATACTAACAATCTCCTTGCTAAATATATTAAAAATTTTGTTAACCATTTTTCAATTAGTATAACCGAAAAAAAACAGAAGTGCGAAGCACTTCTGTTTTTTTGTGAAAATTGCGCCTATAAGCCGAGTTCTGTCTGACCACACCATTCATTGGTGGATGAGGCAATCATTTATCTGTCTATCCGATTACTCGGTAGATCAAGCGGTTCATCGAACATTTTGGCCATGGGACAAAGTGTTCGATACGACCTTGCACACAAGTAAGGATTTTGCCGTTTCATCTCACAATTTCGTATGAGCAACTCCTTTGCAGGAGCCCATTGAATTTCTTCTTTGGCGTTTCTGTTCGCACCTCTTATTCGTTTTCAAACGATATAGACGGGTGTTACCCGCTACCTTCCCCAGCACTTTATTTTTTAAAATTTAAAAAATAAAGTGCTGGGTATGTGCTCGGACTTTCCTCCCTAATTTACATTAGAGCGATTACCAGGCGCTTTAGATATTATAACACAAACTTTAGGAACTTTGAATAGTTTTGATTCCTTCGCAAGAAAAGATATCGCTTTCTTTTATATTTGTGGCTGAATTGATTGGAAGCTCAATAGCATACAAAGCGGGAAAATCTGGATAAAAAGCTTTTGGAAAAGATTCGGGATACATTGTGGCTTTGCCAACAACACTGCAATTTTCATTAAGCCAAATAATATCTAAGGGAAATTTAGTATCTTTCATCCAAAATCCATATTTATCCAACTTGTTAAAAACAAAAATCATTCCGCCGTCTTCTGCTAGTGAATCTCTTTTTCCCAAACCCAATTCCCTACTCGCTTCGTTTGAAGCAATTTCAAGTGAAAAAACCTTACCTCCAATATTTTCAGAAATTATTTGTATTTTTAATTGATTGTCTTTTCTTATATTAAGGATAAAAAAAACAGCTAAAATTAAAAGTATAACTATTAAAATTATTGATGTAAGGTTTTTGTGAAATTTCATTTTATTTTACTTGGAGGCTACGCCTCCAAGTAAATTAGCTTTTTTAACTTCTATTTTTTTTCCAAAAAATTTACTGCCTAATTTTTCAAACCGAGTCGTTGTGTCTGTCGTAAAGAAAACCCTCTTTCCATTTTTGCTTATGTTTTTTTCAATTTCTAAGTGTCTTGCAAGATAACCTTCTAGTTTTTTTCCAATAACATCACTTTCACAAACAACCTGAACTTTATAAGGCATATTTTTTATAATTTTTTCTTTCAATATTCCATAATGTGTGCATCCCAATATAAGAGTATCAATATCCTTATTCCTAAAAAATTCTAAATAATCTTTAATGATAATTTCGGTAGAATCTTTGTCCTCCTGACCTTCTTCAACTATTGGTGCAAGAAGTGGACATGCTCTTTGGTATATTTTTATTTTAGGATCTATTTTATAAAACTCTCTTTCAAATGATTTTGAAAAAACTGTTGCCTCAGTAGCAATTACTCCAATTTTTTTATTTTTGGTAACTAAAGCTGATTCCTCAGCGCCGGGAATAAGTACACCGAGCACTTTGAGGCCTGGATATTTTTTTGTAATATACTCCCGCTGAATTTTCCGTAAAGCGTCACTTGAGGCGCTATTACAAGCAATTATGATAAGTCCACAATTTTTCTGAAAAAGAAAATCTACAGCCTGTTTTGTAAACTCAAGAATAGTCTCTTTTGTACGCGCACCATAGGGAGCGCGAGCGGTATCTCCTAAGTAAATATAGTCGTACTCCGGAAGAGTCTTTACAATTCCTTTTAGAATACTTAGTCCTCCGAAACCAGAATCAAAAACACCAATTGATTTATTTCTTTTCATTTAAAATTCTGTTTCAGTATTTATCTCAAGTGGAATAAATTCTATTCCTTCATTTTTAAAAATTTGCGGTGCAACTCTCTTACTAAAACCTTGTCCTGATGGATTCAATCCACCATCGTGAACGGCGAAACATTTTTTTGGTTTAACAGTAAGCACGTAATCGATTGCTTCTGAAATCTTCATCCATGGACCTGCAAAAGGAACAGCTAAAATTTCAACTATTTTTTGAGGATTAAAAAAAGCGTCTCCTGGATAAAATAATTTTTCATCAATAAAATATCCAGTATTTTCGACAAGCCCCATTTCTTTATAAATTACTGCGTGATCTTTTCCAAAAGCTTCAAAATTTAAATCCTTAACTGAAAAATTATTTCCATCATCTACAATTTTTACATTTTTTATTCCCTCTTTCGCGAGTAAATTACATACAGAAGTATTTGTGATAATAACAACTTCTGGATTATTTTCTAGAATTTTTTTTACAGAAGGAACATGAAAATGATCCTGGTGTTCGTGAGTAATTAAAACTACATCAATGTCTTTTAAAGCGTCTTGAGCGGTAGTATATGAACCTGGATCAGTCAAAATTCTGACCCCCTTTTCTTCTATCAGCAAGCAACAATGTCCAAATTTGGTTATAAACATTTTTATTCAGCAATTATTTTTTCTAATTCGTGAACTAACCCAATTAATTCTACTCTTTCCTCTTCATTCACATCCTCAACTTCTTTAGATTCAACTCTTTTAAAAATATTTGAAGAGAGGTGTTGGATTTTTTTTAAAACATCTTCTAATCTTTTTTTCTTTTCAACATTCTGCTCATCAATCATATCAACTAGAGTAAATATAATATGCATATTATTATTAAAGCTATCAATCCATTTTTGTCTTTGTCCTGTTTCAATCTCATCTGAAATAATACTTTCAATAGATTGCGCAAGTAATTTTATAGCTTCTTCATAATCGCCATCTTCTATGAAATTATTTACAGATTGTTTAATATTTTTATTTTTACCAAGTATTTCCATATATTTTTTATTATTGAATAATATCAGCAACTTTATCTAGAATCCATAAGAAAATTGATTGATGTTTGGAATGTTTTTTGAGTTTCTCTAAAAATTTCGTGCGGGCGTTATCATTTTTAAATTTTCTGTTTCTAATAATTGTAAATCCTGTGACTTCAATTCCACAAAACATCAAAATTCCTGCCACCCAAACCGTAAGATAAGGTATCGCCAAGATAAGATAAAGCCAAAACGGAGCATCGCATGTCACATAAACCCTTGCAGTTTTTCCTTTTAATAAACCGACTCTCTTCCCTTTAACATATTTGTAAGCAAATTTTGCAGTAATATTATTGTCAATGAAATTTTTCATTATGGCAGGCATTGAAAGCCACCAAATCGGATGCACAAAAATCAATTCGTTTGCTTCAGTAATTTTTTGCTGAATTATTTCTCTATTTTTGTCTGGAGGAACTTCTCTTATATTTTCGAATCTTAAATAATCTTGGGTAAAATTTGTTTTGTACAAATCAATAATTTCAACTTCGTCTCCGGCTTCTTTTCGTTTTTCTAGAACCGCATTAGCGATTCCATGGGTAAAACCTTTGGAACTAGGATGTGCTGTAATTATTAATGTTTTTGACATAGTTGTTACATTTTAACACAAAATAATAGGCTCCTTTTAAAGCTCTATTATTAATACATTTTCAATACTGCTAGACGTTTTCTGTAGTTACTCCATCAAATTCTTCCTCATTAGCTACAGCTTCTTCTTTTGTCACGCGCACAATACCATCCTTATGATGAGCGGGAGAATATATCGTATAAAGTTTTAAGGATTCAGTTTCTGAAACATTAATGACATTATGCTCGCTACCTGCAGGAACAACTACAGCATCTCCGTCTTTTACGTCATATTCATTTCCGTCAATTACTACTTTTCCTACACCAGATTCAAATCTGAAAAACTGGTCGTTTTCTTCGTGTACTTCAAGACCAATATCTTGCTTTGGTAAAAGGCTCATAAGAACAAGTTGACTGTGTGGTCCTGTGTAAAGAACTTTTCTAAAATTTGTATTTTCAATTGTTAATTTTTCTATATTGTTTTTGAATCCTTTCATTTTTTTATTTTTTATCTATTAAAATTATCTATTTAAATAAGTTATTGTCAGTTGCAAAATCGTTGCAAAAGTAACCCAAAGCAAATATGGAATCTGTGCATAGGCTATCCACTTGAAATGTGGATATATTGAAACTATAGCCCAAATGAGAGTTCCCAAAATCAGCAAAATATCTACCGCTGAAAGAAGATTATTTTTTAAACCAAATTGCAGGGATGTAAAAGAAAAATTAAAGATAAGATTGAGAATAAAAGGCAGAGCGATAACCCAGGAAATTTCTTTTGTAATTGCTTTATAAAATACTGTACCAAAACTCAAAAAAATAATCGCGTAAAGAAAAGTCCACACAGGACCAAATAACCATGAAGGAGGTGACCATGTAGGTTTGATCAATGTCGAGTACCAATTGTAGGCTTTGTTCATTAGTACAGTATAACACCTCAAAAAAGGCTTGGCGGAGGTTCAACGGTTTGGACTTTTGTCCGCATTGCTCTGTAAGAGTGTTTGAAAAGTAAAATATTTTTAAACAACAAGAAAATTCAATCGAATGGTTTTGATAACTAAATAATCATTTTTGATTGACCTGCGCTTTAAGCAAGACAATCAATTTGGTAATCAGAGAAACTAATTGTGTTTTTAGTGAAGCGATCAAAGTTTGGTTTTGATTTTCTGTGGTAGTTGAGAAGTTAACTAAAGGAAGAGTTGAAGAAGCTGTACTTGAAGCAAAAAGATAAGCATATTGTTTTTTTTAAGATATCTGCCTCTTTTTGTTTTCCCATTAGAATAAGACTTTTTATTTGACTTGTGATAGAACTTCCCGAACTATGACTTGAAGCTTGGGTTGGTGTTGTGTTAGAAGAACTGTTTGGAATAGTAGTAGTTCCATCAACAAATCCTGTATTTGTACTCTTATCATTAAAAGTTGCGTTGCCAGTGATATAACCACCATTATTGCTCGTACCTTTGAAAGTAGCATCTCCAAAAATCAAGTATTGATTACTGCTTGTATCGTTGAATATTACAGCTCCCTCCAATATGCCGTTAAGCACAGAACCATTGGTGAAATTCCAAGTGGTAATTGTTGCTCCTGTGGAATCCTTAACTATTGCACCCACCTCTCCTGTTCCGAAAAAGTTTGTATTACCACTTATTGTTACAACCCCTGAAGCAGCAGTGAACATATTGAAAGTTGCATCACCTGTAACAGATCCTTGACTTGTACTAGTATCATTAAAGACTGCGTTTCCATCTATATTTCCTACAAGTACAGAACCATTCGTTAAATTCCAAGTAGTAATAGTTGCTCCTGCGGAATCTTTGATTGTCCCATTAACCCATCCAGTTCCGAAAAAGTTTGTGTTTCCATTTACAGTGACTGTGCCAGCTGTAGCGGTGTACATATTGAACATTACATTACCTACAACATTACCTTGATTATTGCTAGTAGTATTAAAAATAGCATTTCCAGAAACTATACCTTGATTATTGCTGGCGTTGTTGAAAGTAGCATTTCCAGTGACAACACCATTTTCACCAATGTAACTTGTATCATTTAAAGTTGCGTTACCCTGCAAATTCCCAAGAAGCACAGAGCTATTTATTAGATTCCAAGTTGTAATAGTTGCACCAACAGAATCTTTGATTGTTCCTGTCACGTTTCCTGTTCCGTAGAAGTTTGTGTCACCACTTACTGTAACAATACCTGAAGATGCGGTGTAGTTATTAAAGATGGCGTTTCCTCCGACAGTTCCCTGATCTGAACTTGTGTTATTGAAATTAGCATTACCCCCTACAGTTCCTAAGTTAAAACTTGTATTGTTGAAAGTGGCATTTCCTGTGATAGTTCCCCCATTTGAACTTGTATTATTGAAAGTTGCATTTCCTTCAACAGAGCCATCATAACCGTTATAACTAGAATCATTGAAAATTGCATTTCCTGAAATAGAGCCCATGTTATAAGCATTATTAGTGAAAGTAACAGTCCCGACTGATCCACTTCCGTTTCCATAGGAACTGATATTTCCATTTATCACAGTGTTAGTTATTGAAAAACTAAATCCAGCACTGTTAGAAGAAATTGCATCAGCAACTATATCGCCTGAAATATTACTGCTACCGGTAATAATTACACCACTTGAAGTGATAGTAAAACAAGTTTCACCTATTGCACCAACGTCGTTAGTTAGATTGTAAGTGCCTTCTGCAGCCAAAGTACCACAAGTAGAAATGTCACCAGGAAGAAGAGTGTCAGCTTTAACATTTTGAGCAATAGAAAAAATAAAAAGAAAAGAAAATGTTAGAAGAATTATTTTTGTTTTATTATTTAATAAATTCATTTGTTAAACAATTTAAAGAAATTAATATTATGTAGCATTTGCCCAAAAATATATTTCACTGCATCAAAAGCACTGGCAGTTTGATTTGATAGATCTATTAGATATGACAAAGGTGGAGTTGTGGTAGAAGTAACGTCTGTGTCTGTAGACGTTGAAGAAGAATCTTCTGACGTAGTTGTTGTGGCTGTTGTTGATGACACGACATCAGTTGAGGTTGCAGTAGAAGTAGAAACTTCTGGTGTAGTTGTAGAGGTAGAAGTTGATGTTAACGTGGTTGCAGCCTCTTCGGTTGAGGTTGCAGTAGAGGTAGCTGTTGTTGTAGAAACTGAATCGGTAGAGCTAGCGGAAGATGTTGAATTAGAGTTCGTAGTGGTTGCTGTAGTAGAAGCAATTAAATCTGAAGTAGAAGTAGCTGTTGTTGCGCTAGACGTTGCTGTCGTTCGGGCTATTGATTCAGTTGAGGTGGCTGTTGAAGTTGCTACATTAATAACCCCTTTTGAACTTGTAGCAGAAAAAGAAATAATAGTTTGAGCATATAGATTACTACCACTAATTGTTCCTTTTGCAATAATCTTGTCTCCAACATTAATATCAGAAAGAAGAAGAGAAACTGGTTTATCACTACTGGTCTCAATTTGACTGATGTTGCTTAAATCCACATTAAAAAGATCAACTCCTTTGTGCTTAGAGCCATGAGAATCATCTAAAGAAAGAGAGTTATTTGAAATTGAAGTGACTATTCCATATATACCAATAGGAGTGTTATTTGATGTGGTTGTAACATTATCAGCGTGAGAGATTGTGAAAATAATACCTGAAGAAATAGCAATGACGACAAACAAGCTGAAAACCTCAAAATACCATGTTCTTTTTCGGGGTAGCACCTTCTCAACAAAGACTATGTTGGAAGGATTTTTTTTAAGATTCAGAATATTTTTCATGTTTTAAATTATTGTTATCATTATAAAGAAAGTGTCGTGTCATTATTAGGAATACTATTTAGTTCAGTAACTGTAATTCCGTCGCCTCTAACAGCACGCAAGTATCTTTTTTCCTGAGCTAATCCGAAACTATGTCTAAGCCAATCCAATTTCATAAATTGATAAAAGTCGTCATCCGGTGTAGAAACTGGAACACTATACTTCCAAAACCTTGTGGTTTCGGCAACATAAGAATTAACTACTGCTCCAGGAAAAGAAAAAAGCTTTTTTATTTTGTCAGATTTTAAATCCATAGACGATGGTGGTAAAGGAACATTTTTATCACCCCCATCTTTTGTAACACCTTCGAATGTACCCACAATCAAGAGTTATCGTTGATCCTCTACAGGCGTATAATTCATTACTAGTTTTAGTAGAAATAACACCAACTACTCCACCCGGAGGGTGGTCGTGTATTGAAGTTGCTGATACAACCCTTCCATATTTATTTACATCCTCTGAGATAGATGCCAACACAGAAGCATAAGCAACTGAAGTTCCTGTAGACTCTGAGGGATTATTTACATAATCCTTAGTCATACCATCAGCATATGTTGCTATTAGGTGTAAGGTTTCAAAATTATCATTTTTTGCTGCTTTTTGTAACGCATCCATATCATCTTTGAATACTGTGTTTGTGATAGTTAGGGTTCCAGCTAGCGAATCTCCCATGTAACCTGTTCCAATTAAAGCAATATCAATTTTTGTTCCTTTAGGAATTTTTATTTTCGAATCAACAGTATGAGCCACATAACAGTCGCCACCTGTTGGAGGTCTTGTGGGTGAATCAATAACTTCTCCATTAACCGATAAGTTACCTTGCACAGCAACACTAAAACTTAGAGTTACCGGATAATCAAATGGTCCAAAAAAAATGTGATAATATTTTTGATGACACTCATTACCATTTGGGTCCTCAACAAAATTAAAATAATTAAAATAATAAATTTTCTTACTTTCTTTATTCAAAGTTAACTGACTACTTATATCACTATCATCAGCCAAAACTTTTTCGGGAGAAAGAAAGCTATCTTTACCTAAAAAACTAGACGGGAAATACAAACCAATTAAAAAAATCGACAATAGACCTCCAATTAATAATATCTTTTTTGATTTCACAATTATAATAATTGTATCATTTAAAAACTTCCTGTTAATAGTTAAAGTGAAGGCTTATAAAATATAAAAATCCTCTAATAAATAGATTAATTTAATTTGTGTTACCTACAGAATCAAACTAGCTGTTGATGCATTATTACAACGCACCAACAGCTAACTGTCAATGGCGGAGGGGACGAGATTCGAACTCGTGATACCCTTTCGGATATACGTCCTTTCCAGGGACGCCCGTTCAACCGCTCCGGCACCCCTCCGTGCTTAATTATTTAATTTTTCCAAAGCAGGTCATAAATAATTTTTTGCTAAAAATTTTTTCGACCCCATCTCGCGCCGTCGCGCTCCGACTTTGAAATGCTACACTACTTCGCATTTCAACACTAGACCGCTATGCCGTCACAAATAATTTTATGATGAAAATTTTCGCGACCCCGACTCGGCTCGACAGCCTCCGTCTCTTCAAACCTGCTTAAATCGGTTTGAAGCCTCCATGGTTAGAGAATATTAACAAATAAAAGAAATGAATGCGAAAAAATAACCAGAGGACTGACCTTTTCGAAGATTTAAGGTCAGTCCTCTAAAACGAGAATTAATTCTGCTCAAGTGCAGCAATTCTTTCTGAAATTGGCGGATGGGTAAGGAAAAGTTTTGCAATCCAACTAATCTTTTTTTCATTTGGACCGAATGGATTTGAAATATATAGATGAGCAGTAGCTGTATTTGCTTTAAGCATTGGTGCATTGTACGCACCAATTTTCTCTAAAGCTGAAATAAGTCCTTCTGGATAACGAGTAAGTAAGGCTCCTGATGAATCAGCCAAAAGTTCTCGCTTACGCGAAATCGCCAACTGAATTAATGTTGCAATAATTGGTGTAAGAATTGCTAAAACAATTCCAACAATGGCTAAAATATTTCCACCTTCCCTATCATTATCATTTCTTCTTCCTCCGCCAAACCACATACTTCTCATGAACATATTTGAAAGGAGAGAAACCATCCCAACCAAAACTACCACCATAGTTGAAAGCAAAATATCTCGATTTCCAATGTGAGAAAGTTCGTGAGCAATTACTCCTTCGAGTTCTGTCTTATTCATTATTTGAAGTAAACCGGAAGTAACTGCAACTGTTGCATGATTTTTATTTCTTCCTGTGGCAAAAGCGTTTGGTGCATTATCTGGAATGACATAAATTTTTGGCATAGGAAGTCCTGCTGTAATTGAAAGATTTTCAACTGCGTTATAAAGATCAAAATATTCCCCCCGACTAACTGGTTTTGCTCCAGCCACACTTAAAGCAATTTTATCTGAGAACCAATAACTAAAAATATTTGCAAAAATACTGAAAATAATAGCAAAATATAAAATACCTGAGCTTTGATAGTAATAACTAAAAAATCCTCCAAGTGCTACAACTACAGCAAGAAAAAATACCATGAGCACCCATGTTTTTGCAATATTTTCTGTTTGATGTGTATAAAGTGTTGCCATTTGAATAGTTTACAGTTTAAAGTTGATAGTAGATAGAGAAAGAAATTCTATTTTAACTTGCGCCTCCCCCTCCGCCACCACCCCCCCCTCCTCCACCGCCACCACCTCCAGCACCACCTCCCCCGCCAGACGCACCAAAAGACGAAGAAAAACTTGTCGCAAATGATGAAGAAAAACCTGAAGCAGAAAAACCGCCACCTGATGATGCAAAGCTAGACGCACTAAATCCTCCATGCATACCTGTTGACCCGTACCAAGTCGGAGGAGTTGTCACTATTGATTCAAAAGCTTTTGCCCATTTTTTTTCTACTCCAAAAATAATTGCGTATGGTAAATATTTTTCAAATATTTCTGGTGTGAGATTTTGCATTCTGTATTTCTCTGCCGTCTCGAGATAAAGTTTAAAACCAAGCCATTCTTCTTTGAGAATCTGCCCATCTTTAGAAAGTCTAGGATTATATTTAATAAAAATAAAACTAGTTATAAATGACCATAATAACGTTCCAAAAACAGCTAATAATTGAGGCATAAAATCTATTGTGCTATAAAAAATAAACAAAATTCCAAAAGAAACAAAAATTAAAAAGTAAAATACATTAAAAATCTTTTGTTTTGCTATAGGTATTGAATAGGCGTGCGTTTTTGAGTCAGTCTCCTCACGAAGTTTATCAGCAAGATCTTTCATCTCTTGATAAAGATCTGTATAGCCACCTCTTCTAGCTTTTTTTGTTGAAAACTCACCTTCAATATTTCCTAAAAGGTTTGTAATAAATTGTTTTTCAAAAGGTTCTAAACCTTGATCGTCTAAATAATTTTTAGGTGAAGTCAAAACATAATCCTTTTGAACAAATCCTCCTTTAAAAGCGCCGAGCACAACACGTCCAAAAATAATAATTACAACAAACATGAATGTATAGAATTGAAAAGAATTTGAGAAAGTACTATCACTACTTAGACCATTCTGTGGGAAGAATATTGTACCGAAAGCAAAAACAGCTATAGCTAGAAAAAAAACTGAGAGAATTATTTTTGGTAAAGTGCCAGTAGTCCAATCCATAAAATTTTGTTTTTCTTCATCGATTTTTATATAACCTCGCACAGCTAAATCAACCACAGTTGCAGGCCAAGATTTTTTTGTAATTCTTTCAGTAACTATTAATTCAGCCATCGCAGGACGAAGGTTTTCTGGAGGATCATATTCTGCAACTATATTTCCTCTACCTTGTTTTATCTTTTCGGTAAAAATCCAATAAATAAATAATGTAATGAAAGTCAGAATTATAACCAAAGCTGAAGAAATATCTCCCCAATGTAATGAATACCAATCACTCCAAAAAGAACTCTTAAGAATGACACCCTTTGGCCAACCTACAGCTACAGTAACAGCATCTTGGGGTGAAAAATCAGAACCATTAATTCGTACTGTCTTATCATCATATATAGTAATAAAATTAGTCTTATTTATCTCAGGTGCATAAAGAAAACCTGTAATAGATTTCGAATCATAATTTCCCTCTGGTGGTAAAATAAGCCCTGTAATTTTTTTTACTGGGACATCAAATGCTGTAAAAAGATTCCAATAAATTTCATCGTGGTCATTATAGAAACCAATTCCCCCATGAACTTTATAGGAAATAATCCACCTATGAGTAGTATTAGACAAGTTGTAATACCATTCAATATTTAAAGCATTATTTTGATTATAATCAGTAAAATATCCCCAACTTGCAGGATCTGTCTTTTCAAGTGCTCTTGGAGAATATTTTAAGACTTGCCCTGTTTCTCCATCTATCACATTTACATCCGTAATTGCTCCAATATCTTTGTACGGGATTGAACGGTACCCTTTATTGTATTTACCAATATAATCAAATGTTTGATCCTCGGTAACATCAAAAGTTGAATCCTTATTTACCTGGATTTTATAATCAATTAAATCGTATTGATAAGAACGAACATTCTGAGCATTTACAGAATAACTAAGAGAAAAAAATATAGATAGTATTAAAAGTAATTTAAATTTTTTAAAAAAATTAATCATTTCTTTTCCTTAAAATTTTATCAACCATTTCGATTTCCCCAGGTATACCGTCAATTAAATTATAATTTTTTAATTCTTCTAAAGTAACCCAAGCCGTTTCAACTGCTTCTTCAGTTTTTACGATTTCGCCAGATGCATAGGGTGCAAAATAAGTAAGTACTAATACTGCGATTCCATCTGGTCTTATAAAAGCAACGTCGAGGAGATATTCTGGTTTACCGATTTCCAATCCAACTTCTTCCCTGACTTCCCTTCGAAGAGCTTCTTCAATTACAAAATACCATTGTTTATGTTTTGGAGTTGAGGAAGGTAAATGGTCATAGTCATCCATCGAAAGTCCTCCACCAGGAACATGCCAAAGACCAGGAAAAACTTTTAAAGTCTCACTCCTTTTTGCAAGTAAATATTTTATAGAATTATTCTCATCAATTTTATAAATAATTACAGTAGGAGCAACCCTATGTAGCTCTCGAGGAGGTACTGCCATAAGTTAGAATTTTACTTCAACAGGTTGCTGCGCAGCATCAGTGTCAGCAAGTTCAAATAGATCCATTTTTTTGAAACCAAATGAATTTGCAATAACGTTTCCAGGGAAAGATTCGATTGAAATATTTAGATCTCGAACATTACCGTTGTAAAATCTGCGAGCAGATTGAATTTTATTTTCTGTATCAGAAAGTTCACCTTGAAGCTGAAGAAAATTTTGATTCGCTTTTAAATCTGGATAAGCTTCGGCAATTGCAAAGACTGATTTTAGAGCGCCTGCTAGATTATTTTCTGCCACAGCTTTATCAGCAAGTGAACCCGCACCCATAGCAGCACTTCTTGCTTCTGAGACTTTTTCAAAAGCAGTAGATTCATGAGTCGCATAACCTTTTACTGCATTTACCAAATTAGGAATAAGATCATAACGACGTTTGAGCTGAACTTCAATATCTGCCCAGGCTTCTTTTGTTCTATTTACCAAAGAAACTAGGTGGTTATATGAAAAAACAACCCACAAAATGATGAGAACAATTACAGCAACAATAATCATTGTTATTGACATATTAGTTTTAGGATTAACTTTTAACTTTTAAATTATAACATAATTATTAAAGTTCTAAGTCTATAGAATTTGAAAAAACAAAGCCGTTCGCTTCGCGAACGGCTTTGTTTCATTTTTAATCAAAATTAAAATTCTACTGAGTCATTTTGTCTTCTAAAAGACCAATCAGTTTTACAGCATTTGTTTGAGAAATTTTGGCATCTTTACTTCCAACGAAACTCTTCCACTCTGCTGTGATGTTTGGATCTTTAAGTTGTATAAGATCACTTTCTAATTTTAGGCGATCATCGGATGAAGTTGTTCCTTGGATATTTAAAACTACGTTAAGATATTCCTTGAGCACCAAAGCTGCTTGGGCACGAACTGATGTACTATCCATATTTTGATTTTTTAACTGTTGTAATTGCTTATTAACAGAAATATATTGTAATGAAAGATAAATGTTTCCTGCTAAAAGAATTAAAACTACAATGCCAGCAAAAATATTTTTTTTAAACATATGATTTTTAATTAACTTGTAAATATTATAACAAAAAGACTTTACTCATTCAACTTAGAGACCCTTCGCTTCCCATTTGTAATTTACCCAATTTTCCTTTTAAAATCCTCTACCATTGGCACATCATTTGATTCCGCACCATTGTTTGTGGCCATATAATAAGCAGTCCAATCAGCTAATAACAATGACCCAAAAACTCCTAAACAAGAATTTCCTTTAAAATTTATTTCAATGCATTCAATGTTCTTATTTTCGTAAATCTCTTTTACAACTTGCATTCTTTTGATAATTTTTTGATTGTCGGTCTCATCAATTAAAAATATTGGAATAAATCTGTCCTCATAGATTTTTGTTTTTTCGTTCAAATCAAATCCTGTCATTTCGTTATGATTCATCTCAGGTAAGACGTTATAGAAAGCAGGAATTTTTCCAGTCTCATTAAATTTTATTTTCCAGTTATAAGCGATAGCCAAATTTTTGTTTGATGAATAAATAATCGGGGTTTTCCCTGAAATTTTTTCTGCTAATTTTTTCCCCTCAATTTCAAAAGTTGTTGGATTGATTTTTCCTTTTACATCATTAATTTCTTTGATTGCAATTTGACTATTCACAAGATATGAAAACGCGATAAATGAAAAACCCAGAGCCGAGCGCGGTTGTATTCCAGTATTAGGAATTTCAATAAACGGTAGTTTTTTTTCTTTGGCAATTTCAATTAATTTTCCTCCTGCACTAATAACTGAAATATTTAATCCTTTCGCAATAGCTTCTTCTAAACCAACCAAAACTTCTTCTGTGTTTCCAGAATAAGAACTTGCAATTATTAAAGAATTCTCAAAAAAACTATCCTCTTTTTCAGGTATTCCGTAATCTCGATGAATATATAAATCTAATTTTGGATCAATAATATTTAAAATGCCTGGAGCAAGATTTGAACCTCCCATACCTAAAACAACAATTTTATTAAAAGGTTTTAAATTTTCCTTATTAAAAATTTCTGGGACATAATCAAACTGGCTTCCAAAATCTCTTATTGCTTTTTCCATGGGATTCATATTTATAATTTAAAATTTTATTAATAAAGCTCGTGTCGGCGCTCCTTCTACTCCTGAAATTTTTAACGGAGCACAAACCAAAAAATACTCACCTTCCTTTACCTCAGCCAAATTAATCGTCTCAAGAATTGGAATGTCTTTAGAAAGCAGAGATGTGTGAGCACGATTGTCTTTACTTCCCTTTTGTTTGACTGACCATGTATCAATACCGAATAACTTTATTCCTACCTCAGCTAAATAATCTGCTGCTTCTCCATCAAGGTACGCAAAATTATCTCTCCAAGTTACAAAGCCTTCTTTGGAGTTTCTGGTTTTTGCTAAAATTCTTTCCCCAGATTTTACATTTTTATTTATCAAATCCTCTTTAGTAATTTTTTCTTCAAGCATACTAAAATCCAAAACTCTAGCGGGACCAACAAAAACATCCAAAGGCAGATCTTCAATTCTTTTTCCATCCTTAAGACAGTGCGAAGGTGAATCAATATGTGTACCCGAATGAGTCCCCATAGCGATCTCTGAAAGCTTGCTCGTAGTTTCGCTCCACTCCTTAAAAACCTCAACTTTTACTTTAGGATCTCCTGGATAAACCACTGTTTTAGAAGATAGCGGGATTGATATGTCTATTACTTCATTTTTAGCTTGCATTGTGTTATTTTAGCACAATGGCGACAATAATCTTCGACTTCGATCACACCTTGCTTCAGACATCTGAAATCACACTGCAAATTAGGAATATTTTTCTGAAAAACGAGGTTCCAGAAAAAACTATTGATTCAATCCAAAAATCTCAAAGACAAAGAGACAATGATAATGTTGATCTTTTGGTACAAATTAGGGATGTCGAAAAACTAGGTTACAAAATAAACAAAAATGATATAGATGACTTTTTTTCTCAGGAATTCAAACAATTACTTAATGGTCCTGTTATTGAAGTATTAGAAAAACTTTTAGAAAAAAAACATAAGTTATTTCTCTTCACAAAAGGTGTTGAATATTTTCAACGGTTTAAAATTCGCCAAGCTGGTCTTGAAAAATATTTCAAAGAAAATATCTTTGTTTTTGACAACGATAAAACAGAGTCTCAAGTCAATATTTTTAACAATGGGAAAGTCTATTTTGTTAATGATCACGCTGATGAAATCGAAACATTTATTAAAGTACACCCAACCGTAAAAGCAATTTATATAAAAGGACCAAAAACTTCCCACGACCGATTTATCAAACGAAAACATATCCCAACACTAGACGACATATCTTTGCTACCCAAATATATAAAATAATAAAAAATACCGATCGCAACTAAGCAATCGGCATGATAGTGGTTTTCTCAAGCAAGGCCTTCCTTGTGCGAAGTGCTGCGAAGTTTAGCATCTGCTTGCAAATTTTCACATCACTGAGAGCCTCATCCTGTTCGGACAAATAAGCTGTGAGCGCACCGGTGAATACATCACCAGCACCGTCATCGCTTTCGCATTTAATTGGTTTGACCTCGAAATCTCCGAGGAAGCCGTTATGCGAAAACAAGCCGTTGCTCGTCCTATTTGTTACCACAACAAGTTTGACTCCAAGTGCATGAATCTTTGCAAAGTCCAAGCCCTTATCCACAAGAGCCTTGTACTCGATCTGATTTACAACAACAACACTAACATTGGAGAGCACCACTCGAAGACTTTCTACATCTGCGAGCAATTCCCTATGCAATGTTACAACTGCTGTTTTTTTGGCAGAAAGAGCCGCTTTTGCAAAAGGTATTTCGGCCGGGCGCACACTTGTGAGCAAGATGAGATCCGCCACATTGGCAGCAGGGATTATTCGTTCACACACTTTTTCAACATGGGCATCGATAATCCTCCCTTTGAATCCCAAAATCTCGTGCTCTTGCGCCTCTCCCGAGCGATGCAAAACGAGACTATGGTGACACTCCTCGAGAACAGCGAGCTCTTCAACCTGAATCCCTGCCGGAAGTTTCTCCAGACACTGATCCAAGTAAAATCGTCCACTATCCCTTGTCCCTGACTTGCTCACGAGCAAGTTCAGATGGACAGAGGTGCCGCACCGACATATCTCACGCGAGGCATTTATGCTTGATCCTTCGAGAAAAAGAGCGCGTTTGATCACGCCAACCTTATTCCCAAGGGAACCGTCAAGGAACTGGTGTTGAGCGGAATTTCCGCTGAACCCAACAAAAATCTGTTTGTTGTTCATTTGCGTCATTTTAGTACTTGATACTTTTTTGTCAACGATTTATTTGACATTTTTTACATTTTTTTATGTCATAATGCATATAAAAATCATGTTTTTATGCATTTTGTCATCAATTTTATTGACAAATAAAATAAAAACCTTAAACTATTGGTATGGAAGATTTAAAATCATTCTTAAAAGATGCAGGACTTGATGAAAAGGAGACTTTAATATATTTATCCTTACTTCAAACTGGTCCAACAGCCATTAGAAAAATCGCCGAAATGAGTGGTATAAATCGCGGCACGACATACGAAGCCTTAAAGAAATTAAAAAATCTTGGGCTTGTCGCCTATTTCCATCAAGGTAAACATCAACATTTTGTAGCTGAAAATCCAAAAAATTTATTCAAGCTTATAACCAGAAAAAAAAATGAAGTTGAGAATTTAGAATCACAGCTTGAAGATTTTGCACCGGCATTAGAATCACTTTTTAATTCCGAAATGCAAAGACCAGTTGTAAAATTTTATGAGAACTATTCTGGTATAAGATCAATACTTGAGGATGTTTTAGATAGAGCAGAAAATGAAAAAATGAAAGAGTACGAAGTCTATTCTTCGTCTGCTATTAGTCCATATCTATATCACAAAAATGCTTTCCCAAACTTTACAGAGGAAAGAATAAAAAGAAAAATTTCTGTGCGAGCTATTGCTACAGGCCCCGGTGGCAAAATTCGAGGTAACGATGAAAGAAAGTGGCTTTCCAAAAAAGAAGGTTCCCCTACCTATACGCTCATATATTCAGGAAAAATTGCAATGATATCTCTCGGAAGAAATAAAATCCCGCACGGAGTGATTATAGAAGACCAAGAAATATTCAAAACTCAAAAATTAATTTTTGATTCACTCTGGAAATTTTTAAAATAGATAAACCCAAGGACCGACCTATAGGTGTTTATCCACAGTTAAACTAGACTGATTCACTTTCTATTAGCTTAATAAAATCTTTAACCGATTCATCTGATTTAGTACTTAAATTAGTTAACCATTCATTGATACGATCAATCTCATCTTCCAATCTATCTAGCTTACCTGAATCTTGAGCCCATTCTGGCTTTTCTTCTTCAGATACAATTAGCTCTTCTCGTTTTTTTAATAAATCAGTAAGCAATTGTTTATAATCAATCAATTCTTCCACTTTGTAAACAAAATCTGGACCTTTATTTGAAAAATCTGGACGTATAATATCAGTCATAAATTTAATTATTGATTATTTTTTATAAAATTATTTTTCTTTCTCCTTACAGGAGCGGTACACCTTTTGGATTTTATTTCATAAAATCTCAAAAGGTCTTGCGAAGCTACAAGTGTTCGCTTCTCACCTCATGTCCTCCAAACATAGTTCTCATTGTTGATAATACTTTTCCAGTAAAACTTGGATTCCCTGTCGAGTTAATTCTAAATTCTAAAGAGTCTTCAATAACTCGTACCGGAACATTAAGTTCACGAGCAGTATTTACAGTCCATTCTCCTTCTCCACTGTGAGATACCTCGCCGGAAATTCCAACAAGCTCTTCTCCGAATTTTTCAAATCCATCATGTAGCCAGCCGACGAGGCGAGATTCCACAACACTTTTATTTTGATAAATTTCAGAAACTTCTTTTAAATTCAGATTAAATTCAGATTTTTTTAGAACTTCGAACCCTTCTCCAATTGCCTGCATCATTCCGTATTCTATTCCATTGTGAACCATTTTTACAAAATGCCCCGCCCCGCTAATGCCGAAATATTTATACGCATTTGGAGCTGATGCTTTTTTAAAAATTTCTTCACATTTTTCAAATATTTCTTTTTTTCCTCCCACCATTATACAAGCCCCGTTTCTTGCACCACTTGGTCCACCCGAAACTCCAGCATCCAAAAATTCAAATCCTAATCCTTCGGCTTCTTTGGCGCGCCTAATACTTTCTTTATAAAAAGAATTTCCACCTTCTATGATAATGTCTCCTCTGTTTAAATTTTGATAAAGCTCTTTTAACACTTCATCTACTCCTTGATGACTGACCATAATCCAAATAATGCGAGAACTTAGGGATGAAACCCCTAAGTTCTCGCACATTTCTTTGATTGAGTTTTTTACTTCAATTCCGGCCTCACGAGCTTTAATTTTTCCGTCTTCACTTCGATTAAAACCAACAATCTCAATTCCCTGCTCCTTTAGACGAAGTGCTTGATTCAAACCCATTTTTCCAAATCCTATGTAGCCAATTTTCATATTTTTTTATTCATTAATAATTTTAATTGCTTCTCTAGAATATTTATTAAAAATATCTTGCATTTTAGCTTCCAATTCTTCATCATCAACCTTAAGTTCAGGTACAAGAAGTTTTCGTGAATTTTTTTCTTGAAATGCATTCAATTCATCTTTTAACTCACTCCAAAGAGTTGAAAGAAGTATTTCCTTTTTTCCAATACGCTGACCAGATTTTTCCTTTAAGAAGGATATCATTGCTGAAGCTAAAAACTGAACTTCAAGAAGCATTCTGTAATCTTGTACATCTTCAAAAGAAGGAGTTCTAATTTCCAGACGAAGTCCTGAATGCTCAGTTCTTTCATACTTTTCCAAAGGCTGAATGCGATAGCTTGGAAACCATTTTTTACCACTAATTCTTCCCGAAGAAACAAATGACAATGAGACTAAATCTGATAAAAGAAGACTCTCTTGATATAATTCTGGATCATCTTTTAATTGTTCTGGTATTCCTAAATTAACATGCAGCGGAGCATATTCTTCCAAATACTTTACATCTTTTTCTGGAGGAAATTTTATGAGCTTTTCTAAATCATGAAGTATTCTAGCTTGAACATCTGCACTATAAGAATAATCTGGTCTAAACTCAAAGACAGAGTAACTATCAGTACCTGAAGGTATACCAATTTCTATGCACATTCCAGCAAGATTATACGAAACTGATTTCTCTGGAACTTCGAGCTCGATACCAATTGTTGGTAAAATGCTCCTTTTTTTGTACGCATCTTTTTCTCTTACTGCCAAAGCTTTCATTTTATCCAACTCTTTCTCAATATCCAGAACAGTAGCGTCTGGATTATTCAAGAAAAAACTTAAAAGATGAAGTTTTATAGCAGGTCTTGCGGTATTTGGTAAAGATTCAATAAAATCCTTGAGTCCGTCTAATTTTTCTTCTGCCGTTTCAAACCTATTATTATCTTCTATAAAAAGTGAACCTTTTGTGAAAGGTAAATCTTCAAAATCTCTTGGGTTAGAAATATTTTGTTCATCAATAGTCTCAGGCATATTATTTTTCCAAATTTCCTCTATCAATTCCTTTCTGATAGATTTTTAAATCATTTTTCTTCATATTTTTTTCAATTCCAGAAACAATTCTCCATGCTTCTTTCATCTCGCCTGTTGAAACGAAGAGTGTCTGATCTCCGGACAGTGCATCTACAAAGAGTTTTTCGTAGGGATAGAAAAATGGCGAAACACCATCTTCTTTGTAATGAAATTGCATATATTGCTTTTCAATCTCAAAACCAAAACCTGGTTTTTTGGCAGAGAACTCAATTTCAATTTTTTCTTTAGGTTGAATTTCAAAAATAAGCTTATTTGGCGTTCCTAAAAACAGTTCATCTGGTGTATTTTCAAAGTAAGTTATTTCAATGAATGCTTCAGTTTTTGAAAACCCTTTTCCATGCTCGATTACAAAATTAACATCATTCCATCTATTATTATCAACTTTCAAATTAGCTTTAAAATAAGTTTCTGTTTCTGAATTTTCAGAAACACCTACTTCATTTTTGTACCCATCATATTGAGCCCTAGTTGCTTCATCTTTAACTTTGATAAGCTCCAAAACTTTTTCTCTTTCACTTCTGATACTTTCGGCACTAAATTCTTTTGGCATTTCCATAGCAATAAGAGAAAGAAGTGAAAGTAAATGATTTTGTCCGACATCTTTTAGTGCTCCAACTTTGTCATAAAAAGAACCTCTTTCTTTTACAGAATTTTCTTCAAACATTTTTACAGAAATCGATCTTATGTGTTTACTGCACCAAAGTGCTTCAAATAAGGGATTAGCAAATCTAAATACTAAAAGATTTTGAATTGTCTCTTTGGCTAAATAATGATCAACTCTAAAAATCTGATTCTCCATAAATAAAGTTCCTAACAGTAGATCTAATTTCTCTGCTTCATCTGCATTTTCACCAAAAGGTTTTTCTACTAAAATCTTTATCCATCCTTCTTGTTGATCAAATCCTGGGGCACAAGGAATGGCAAGTCCAGAACCGGCGATCATCTCAAAAAGTTCTTGATACAAAGCTGGAAAAACTGCAAGATAAAAAAGTTTGTTTGAACATCTTTTTAATCTCTCATCTCTTTCTCCAAGCTTTATACTTAAATCGTTAAAAGTTTTTTTATCCTTGATATCTCCCGGTAGATAAAAAAACTTTGAGAAAAATTTTTCTTCTTGTTCACTGTATTTCTCCCTTTTTAAAACTTCTTTAATCCAATCTCTCCATTCATTATCTGTTAGAAGCTTTCTTGAAATACCAATAATCTCAGTATCCTGGGGTAAAATGCCTTTTTCATAAATATCAAAAAAAACTTTGGCTAGTTTTTTTTTAAACAAATCTCCGGTAGCTCCAAAAACTACAATTGTAAGAGGGTGTTGCATTTTGATTTTTGAATTATAAACCTTACGGATGAAAAAAGAAGGCTGTAGCTATAATTACGTAAGCAACTAGCAATTGGATCCCTTCAAACCAATTACTTTCGCCATCTTCGATAATAGAATTGACCACAAACACTGAAAATACAAGAGCTACGAGCTCAAAGGTACTGAAAATCAGATTCATCGGTTGTGCAAAAAACAGACTAGTTATTACAAGAGCTGGAGCCACAAACATGGCAATTTGAGTAGCCGAACCAATTGAAACCTGAAGAGCTAAATCCATCTTATCTTTAACTGCAACAGTAATCGCAGAAACATGTTCTGCAGCATTGCCAATTATTGCTACAAAAATAACTCCAATGAAAAGTTCTGTCCAACCGAAAGCCAAAACAATTGGCTCAATTGATCCAACAAGAATTTCACTCATCACTGCCACAGCAATTGTTGCAACAAGTAAAATTAAAATACTTTTTGACTTACTCCACTTAGCCTCTACTTCTACTTCCGCAACATCTTGAGTATAAAGATGCTTGTGAGTATGAAGTGAAAAAAATAAACTTGCAATATAAGCAATTATCATAAAGATTGAAACAGCAACACTTAATTTTTCAACGACACCAGACGCTACACCTGGAGACGTTTGCAAAAAAATAGCTGGAATAACTAGGGCAACAACAGCAAGTAACAATGTTGACCCGCTTGCCTTTGCAGCAGTAATATTAAATTTCTGATTTTCTCTTTTTCTCCCTCCAAAAAAAATTGCCATTCCAAGTACTAGTAAAAGGTTTCCTAAAATAGAACCCGTAATTGACGCCTTAACAACTTCAATTAATCCTGCTTGCAGAGCAAGAATACCAATTATAAGTTCAGTTGCATTACCGAAAGTCGCGTTTAAAAAACCACCAACTGCAGGTCCTGTATATATTGTAAGTTCTTCTGTTGCCTCTCCAATATATTTTGCCAAAGGAACAATTGCCAAAGCAGATAAAATAAAAAGAGTAAGAGCCGGTTGATTAAGCCAATCAGCTATTAATGTTACTGGTACAAAAATTAAAAGAGCGAGAAAGAATTTATTCATTAAATTTTAATTAAAAATAGCTTGGATTTTGATAATGTAAATTATGGGCTGCACCATGAGCTCCAGTTTGAAGTGATCTAATTTCACCTTCCATTCGAATTTTTTCTCGAGTTAATTCTTCCAACTGTCTCTCCTTTAATGCTATATCTGCTTTTCCGGAACTTGTGTTGAAACCTCTTCTGCCTGCCATAAGTATTTCCTGTCTTAATCTGTTTACTCTGCCTTCAATTGTTTGTTTTTGAAGTCGTTTATGCGAAAGTTCTTGGTTAATTCTATCTCCCTCACGTCTTTCAAGAGCTTCTTTTTGTCTTTTTGCCTCTTCTAACATCCTTCCTCTCTGATCGTTATAGAGACTGCCTCCTTGTTTATTTAAATTGCTTCCTAAATCACCTAAGCTCATGTAATTATTTTACCACCTTTAATCATGTAAAACACCCTTAGGCTTTGGATTCAAAATATTTGATTTAACTGATTGTTTTACTTTATTAAAAAGAATCATATATTCCCTTGCTGATCTGTCCCAAGAAAAATCTCTATTCATACCTGTTTTCTGTAATTTAATCCAAACTGGTTTATTTCTGAAATTTTCATAAGCACGCATCACTGAGATTAGCATTGAAAAAGAGTCAAATTTTGAAAAAACAAAACCATTACTTTCTTTATTATTAGGAGAGTAATCTACAACTGTATCAGCAAGTCCTCCAGTTTTTCTGACGATTGGCACAGATCCATAATGCATGGCTTCCATCTGAGTCAATCCTGAAGGCTCAAACTTTGAAGGAATGAGTACACTGTCTACTCCAGCAAATGCCAAATGAGGAAGCTTTGGATCAAATCTAAAATTTACAGAAACTTTTTTTGGAAATTTTTCTGCAAGTTCATTAAAAAATTCCATGTATCTTTGATCCCCTTCACCCACAACCACAAGTGCAATATCTAATTCTCTTAAAAGAGATTTAAGTACAGGGTTTAAAAGATCAAATCCTTTTTGGGCAGACATTCTACTTAATATTCCAATGATAAAAGTATTATCTGTAATTTCAAGATTCAAATCTTCTGCTAGTTTTTTTCTATTCGCAACTCTTTTTTCTAAATCTTTTGCTGAAAATCTTGAAGCTAAAAGTTTATCATCATTGATTTCCCATACTTTATAATCAACACCATTTATGATTCCTGAAAGATTTTCTTTCCTCTCAATAAGTAACTCTCCAAGTCCTTCTCCATATTCTGGTGTCAATATTTCTTTGGCGTAAGTTGGCGAAACTGTATTAATTGCATCAGCATACATAATTCCCCTACGCATTCCATTAAGCTGAAGAAGTCGTGGATCTTCAAACGCTGGTATTGGAGATCGTCCGTCGTCCAAATCAATTTCATCTGCAAATCTATGTCTAAAATTTCCTTGGAAATAAAGATTGTGAATACAAAAAACACTCGAAACACCTTTAAACTTCTCCAACATTGAATAGTCTGATTTAAAATAATTTGGCAAAAAACCAGTATGCCAATCGTTCGTCATAATTATATCTGGCATCCAAGAACCAAAACGAAGAAACTCCAACACTCCTCTTGAAAAAAGAGCCCATCTTACTGGGTCATCTGCGTAGCCGTAAATATTTGCTCTACTTCCAAAGTACTCCTGATTATCCAAAAAATAAGTAGTGACTGCATCGTCTTTTTTTCCTTCTGCTTGCAACTTCCAAACATCGCAAAAAAAGAATTGATCTTTTTCTTTGTTACCTGTTGGAACTTCAAGACCTTTCGCCTCAAGTGTTAAGTTTAAATCTTTTCCTACATCTAAATATTTTGGAATCATCAACCTAACATCGTTTCCAAGCTTTGACAGTGCAACAGGTAAATCGTGCATCACCGATCCCATACCTCCAACTCTCGCATAAGGAGCAGCTTCTGTTGCCACAAAAAGTATTTTCATAGAGTCTTTCTTAAAAATCATGTGATTATTGTAGCATAATTTAACCTCTAAATGGCGCTTTTATCGTTTAAATTTAAGATTTTTTACTTGCATCTTTAGGAAAATATAATTTCGAAACATAATCTTCCAACATTCTTTTTGTTAAAAAATTTTTTTCAATTTCCGAAATGGCAACTTTCATCTTTTCTATCCACAAAGTAGGAATGCCTTTTGGCCTATCGAAGAAAAGTGGAATTATTTCTTCCTTAAGAGTTTTATACATCATGTCAACTAAATTTTCCTCAGGAAGAACCCAACCAATATTTTGGTGTTTTGCTTCAGCAACCCAACCTCCATTTGTAGTCAAATTTAAGACACCGTTTAAACAAGCTTTCATTCCACTAGTCCCGCAAGCCTCACGCTCTGGAACAGGTGTATTAAGCCAAATATCTGCCCCTTTTGACAAAGTTTCCGCCAATGTCATTGAATATCTAGGCAAATATATGATTTTCCCCTTAAAAAGTTCCCCTTGGAGTAACGAGGTCAATGTTGAAAGCATAGAAACTGCATGTTCGTCTGAAGTGTTTGCCTCTCCTGAAATAATAATTTGAACCGGCATAACAGGATTATTTAGAATCTCATAAAGTCTTTCTGGATCGCTAAAAATAATTTCAGGTCTCTTATATGGAGTAAATCTTTTAGCCCAAACTAGAGTAAGGGCATTTGGGACTAATTCTTGTCCAGTATTTCTTTTTATCATCAAAGCTAACTCTTCTTTATGCTTCATGTGTTCTCTCCATAAAACTTCAGGTTTCAAAAGTGAAGCATCTTTGAGCACATTAGCTTGCCATCTATGAGCAGAAACCCCATTTGTGATTTCAAACAATTGGCTATGTTCGTGAAGTTTTTTTTCTGCAGATGCATGCATTTTACTTACCGCATTTGCACGTATTACATTCTTAACCAAAAATCTTGTGGCCGAAAAAACATTTTGGTCTGTCTGCGCTCCTAATGTAAAAAAATCGTCTAAATTTATTTTCATTTCCTTAAAATATGGGCCCAGAAAATTTTCTGCGTCATTTTTACTTATGAAAAGTCCAGCATCTGGAAGTGGTGTATGTTTTGTAGCTACCACAAAAGGTTTAAAAGTTTCCAAGGTCTTAACGAAACCGCCAAACTTTGAAGAATTTTCAGCTGCAAGCGCCATCAGAGCAAAAGCAGTATGTCCTTCATTCAAATGATAAATCGAAGGATGAATATTAAGTGCTTTTATAAGCCTGAGACCTCCAATACCAAGTAAAATTTCTTGAGTTAATTTTTTTTCAAATTCTACTGGATATAACTCCTTAGTCATATTTATTTTTGTTTCATCATTTTCTGGAACAGAAAAATCAAGCAAAAAAAGTCTTGCGGTATTTTTTTTCAATTGCCACGCTCGGGCAAAATATATTCCCTCCTTCATTGGAACAGAAATTTTAACCTCCTTTCCTTCTTTGTCTTTAATTAAGGTAAAGCCCGCAAAAAGTGGATCAACAACTGAAGTTAAAGGAGCGTTTGTGACTTTAAATCCTTCCGAATACAAAAGCCCAATTGCAATAAAAGGTAAACCTCTTTCAGACGCTTCTTCAATTGTGTCTCCAGAAAGTACCCCAAGGCCTCCTGCATAAATTGGAAGATTGTCACTTATACCATATTCAGTCGCAAAATAAACCACAGGTCTTTCTACTAAATTTTCAAATTCCATTGAATCTGTCTCAATTCTGTATATACCCTCGCCCAATAAATATTTTATATTTTTTTTCGTTTCTTCTGGATTTAAGACATTAATACCATCTACAACTTGTGCCGCCGCATAATCATTCCCACCAGGAAATATTGCGTCTCCCATAAAAAGAGCAGATTCTTTTGGCAATTTAAAATATTCGAGAATTTCGTTCATCGCAAGACCTTTATCGACGCCCTTAGGAGTAATATCAAGAGTCGTTGTACCTCCAATTTTGACTTCATAATTTAGCAATTTTTCTTGCAATAATTTTCTTATTGGCTCTCTTTTGGTTCGGTCAGGATCCCAGATTATTTTTTCACTAAGTTCCCAATCTGGATCATACATAGCCAAACTCATTTGACCTTCCTTATCGGCAATTTTTCCACGCTTATCAATAAAAAGTTGTTCATAGCCCGTTTCCTTAATTACTTCTAGACAAGCTTCTGTAATTTTTTTCTTCTCCTCTTCTGCCAATTCCTTTTTATATAAAGCCTTAAGCTCACCATTTTCAAATGTGTAAAAAGAAGTTCCGTTTGCTGGCAAAATAACAAGATTTGATAAATTTGGATCTTTTCCCAATGGTTCAAATAATTGCTTTTCAAATTGACTCAAAAGTCCACCCGAAATAACTCCGACTTTAAACTTCGAAATAAGTGAAGAAAAAAGCTTAATCATTTCCTCATCCATGCGAGTTCGGCTTTCTGTAAGTGTTCCGTCCAAATCAAAAGCGATTATTTTTTTATCTTTGTATTTTTCCTCCATCCCGTTAGAGACAGACAATGTTTACATTGTCGTCGTGCTTAGCTACTAAGTCTTTATATTTATTTTTACTACAATTTGTTATTTTATTCATTATATTTAACTAAAGGGTCTCTAACGGGATCCATAAGTCCAAAAATTATAACATAGTAGATAAACAAAAATCCGCTAGGATTTCTAGCGGATTTTTAAACAAATTATACTTTTCTATCTATTAGATTTTTAGATCATCCATTGCCTCGTCAACACTCTTCAATTTTGATGGAGCTGTTGCAGACAAAACTGGAGCTCCTTCTCGTTCTCTCATTCCTCCTTCTGGTTCATTAATTTTTAGATTAACTCTTGCATTGTTTTTCATACCAACGACTTTCAAAAGTGTTCTGATAGCTTTTGCAGTATTTCCTGCGCGACCGATAACCTTTCCCATATCGATAGGGTCGACTGTAAGTGTTAGTAGAACCCCCATTTCATCGACTGTTCTACCTATATTTACTGCATCTGGCTTTTCAACTAGTGCTTTAATAACAAATTCTAGAAATTCAACATCTCTTTCGTTCATATAGTTCTGGAGAACCCATCTCGAAAATAATCGTTATAAGAAATTCTTAAAACAACACTTGAACATCCAAATTGAAAAATTTTGGTAAAAAATAAAGTTTCGTCAGTCGGCTTAATATAATTAAACCTTCCTCCTCATCCTTCATTTTTCCCTCAAAATTTTTCAATTTGTAAAGTTCATTATTTTCGAGATGGGTTCTATTTACTTATCTTTTAAAGAAAATCTTGCAGTTGTTCGACCGGGCAAATTATTATGACTTCCCCGTTTTTATCTGCTTCTGTAATTGTAGAAAAAAAACAGAAAATAGTAAAGACATAAATAAGTCCCACAAACTTGGCACCCCGGGTGCCAAGTAAAATAAAAATAGTTATCGAAAAAGCCTCTGGAGGCGCGACTGGCGCCATAAGGAAAAATCCGCCAGTAGGCGGATTTTGTGCTTTTCGGTAACTATTTTTATTTTATTCAGTTTTTGCTTCTACTGGAGCTTCCTCAACTTTTGCTTCTGGAGCTGGTGTTTCTGCAACCGATGCTACAGGAGTTTCTACTACCGGTTCTTCTTTCTTTGCTACAGTTTTCTTAGGTAAAACGTTTATTTTTTTGCCTGTGATTATCTTATTCTCAATCAAAAGGTTGTGTGCTGTATCTGATGGTTTTGCACCTACTTTCATCCAATGAAGAATTCTATCCTTATTTAGCTTTGTATTTTTCTCAAGGCGAAAATCGTGATTTCCTAAAACCTCAAGGAATTTACCACTTTTTGTACTGTTCTTTGAGTCAGTCAAAACAAGCCTAAATGCCGGCTCGTGTTTTCTTCCTACTCTTTGTAATCTGATTTTTAACATGTTCGGAAATACTATCAAAACAAGTGTGTTTGGTCAACCCAGTCCATTTTTAAGTAATCAAGACCATTTTTCAGTGCTGGGTCAAATATAGATAAGGTTCAGCGGGCTCAATCGTAAGAGATTGGCCCGCTTTACTACCCCTTGTTATGTTGAACCGCGCCTTATGTTGCGGATAGGATTTTCAGGGTTCCCTGTGTTGCTCTTTTGACGAGCCGCCTTGGCTTTTATTGTACGCGGATGTGTTTGTCCGCAACGGGCGGCGAATGATCGCCGGTGTGAAAGTATTTCACGTTATTTCCCCTCCTTTCTACGACAGTCGTCGTGTTCAGCAGAACGAATGAGCTGCTGCTGCAGATTAATCTATCAAAAATGAAAAAAAAATCAATTGAATTTTAATTATTTAGCCACTTCGACAGCATCCGTAAACGAAATAGAAAGAAGTTTTGAGGTGGCATCCTTACCCATAGTTACCCCATACAAAACTCCTGCTCGAGACATTGTTTCTCTATTGTGGGTAATAACAATAAGTTCTGAACTTTTTGAAAGTGATTCAACCATATCTCCGTATTTGCGAGAATTAGCTTCATCAAGTGCTGCATCTGTTTCGTCCAAAATTACAAATGGTGGTGGATTGACTTGACTCATTGCAAAAAGAAGCGCAATAGAAGTAAGCGCTCTTTCTCCACCAGAAAGCATCATAAGACCTTTGATTTTTTTATGCGGCAAAGAAATTTCTATATCAATCCCCTCTTCATATTTTATTTCTTTCTCTTCTTCCAAATCAAAATCATCTTCCCCTCTTATTCTTTTTTCTTGCTTAATAATTTTTAATGAGGCTTTTCCTCCACCAAACATAAGAGCAAAAAAATTCTGAAATTCATTATTTATTTTATCAATCCCAATTTTAAATTCCTCCGCTAATTTTTGTTCCAGTTCTTTTATCAAATCCATCAAACCGACACTCGATTTAACAAGATCCTCAAGTTCACGAGCAAGAAATACATCTCTTTCTTCTGTCTCTGTATATTCCTTCAGAGTTTCATCTGCTCCAGCAACTCCAGCTTCCTCGAGACGGATTTTAAGTCGTTCCATGTAGTTTCTTTTTTCATGTTGATCTTTTCGATCTATAGATGCGGAAATTCTTTGTGTTTCGTATTTTACTGCTTCAATGCCTGCGATTCTTCCAATATCTCCTAAATCCATCTTAAATTGATCCTCATCTGAGCGAAGAGTTTCTTCTTTTTGAACTAGCCTATCCAAAATACCATGAAGTTCATTTTGTCTTGCAACAACCTTAAAGACTTCTTTTTCTGCTTCTTTAGTATCGTCTTTATTTTTCTCCATTTCACTTCTCTTTTCTTCATATTCAGATACAAAAGATGTTTCTTCAGACTTTGCAGTATTAAGATTTTCTTGAAGTGATTTTTCTTTGGCTCTGAGCGTTTCAAGTTCACTTTGAAGTCTTTCGAGGGCTGGCGAATGTGAATTTTTATTTTTACCAATAAAGGCTGAAAAAATATTCAAAACTTTACTCAATGTTTCTTTAAAAATCTCAATTGTTCCAACCGACTCTGCTTTTTGAATTTCTTCTCTTATCTCATCAGCTAAAATCTCAATTTCGGATACTGGTACAGGCTTACCGGAGTTTTCCAAATTCTCTTTTTCGATTGAAATTGTTTTTAGAATATAAGAAATTTCTCCTTCGATACGTCCAAGTTCACGTACAATTTCGTCTTTATGTTTCCTCGATGAACCCAGTTTCTCTTCGAGTTCTAAAATCTTTGAAGATTCATCGGTTCCCTTTTGACTTTCTTCAATTATTAAACGCGCTTGTTTTAATTTTCCTTGAAGATCTTTTAATTCTTGTTCTGGTAAAAGCCTTTCTTTGTAAAGATTTTGTTTTTCAAAATTGATATGCGCTTCTTCTAATGCAAAATATTCTTTAGATTTCAAAACAAGTTCTTCTCGGATTTGTTTTGATTTTTCTATTTTTTCAACTTGACGCTTTAAAAATTTTAGATGTGGAGCAATTTCTCGCCTAAGAGATTCAACCTGTTTAATATTTTCATCAGTCTTTTCAAGTTTTCTTTGGCTCTCTTCTTTTTTGTATTGATAAATTTTAATACCAAGTGCGTCCTCAATCATCTCTTTTCTTTCTTTTGGACTGGTGTGTAAAATTCTATCTGCCTCTCCTTGAGAAATTATATGATGTCCCGATGAGCCTATGTGAGCACCAGATAAAAGCTCAACAATATCTTTCAATCTGACTTTGCTGCCATTTATCAAATATTCATTTACACCGTCTCGGTAAACCACTCTCTCAATAATCACTTCATCAAAATCAACATTAAATAATCTCTTTTTATTATCAAAACAAAGTTTTACTGAGGCTCGGTTTGATCGGCCAGCATCGCTCGATCCGTTAAAAATTAGATCCTCACCTTTTTTACCTCGCATACTTTTGATTGACTGCTCTCCAAGCACAAATCTAAAAGCTTCTGCGACGTTTGATTTTCCGCTTCCATTTGGACCTACGATAGAAGTAATTGGCGTAGTAAATTCAAGAGTGGTTTTTTTACCAAAAGATTTAAAACCGTTGAGTTCTAATGATTTTAAGTTCATTAGCTAAAATATTACCATTTTTTTGAGATTTTTGAAAAAAACTTGGAGGCTACGCCTCCAAGTTTTACTATCCACTATCAACTGTAAACTTTTAACTATGCCTACCACCCTTTCTTTTCTAAACCATTCTTTGCCGCATCTGTTTCAGCCTCTTGTTTGCTTTTACCTTTTCCTTCGCCGATTAGGTCTTTTCCAACATAGAGACCAACAATAAATTCTTTGTCATGATCTGGACCAATCTCCTTCAGAGTTTTATATGCTGGAGTAAGACCTGTCATTTCTTGAGCCTTTTCCTGAAAAGAACTTTTTGCATCCATAAAAAGTTTATTTTTTTCAACAAGACTCAGTTTTGGAAATAAAACATTTTCAATAAATTTATCTGCAACTTCATAACCTTGATCAAGGTAAATTGCTCCGACAACAGATTCAAAAGTATTGGCCATAATATATTGCCTTGCTCTTCCTGTGTCGCGAGCTTCACCACGTGAAAGTAAAAGATGATCTTCAAACCCAAGTTCACTTGAAACGGTTGCAAGCATTACAGAATTTACAAGAGCGCTACGGAGTGAAGTTAATTCACCTTCTGGTTTTTTGGGAAATTTATCATAAAGAAATCTAGTAACTGATAACTCTAAAACAGCATCGCCTAAGAATTCAAGTCTTTCATTATGTTCAAAAACCTTACCTTTATTTTCGTTTAAATATGAACGATGAGTAAGAGCCGTCTTAATAAGACTTTGATTTTTAAAGCTAAATCCGAGTTTTTTTTCTAATTTATTTAAATCCATAAACCTTATATTTAAAGGCTTTTTTATACTTATTTCTTGGAAGCCAAGATATTCAGTGCCTTTGTCACAATCGGCAGAATATCATCATAAAAATTTAGGTCAAGTATTTCTGAGAGTCTAAACCATTTTGCATCATCCAATCCTCCAGAGTTTCCGAGTCTGAGTTCTCGATATTCAGCTTCTGCCATATAGTAAATTACTTGTTTTCTAACCTTACCTTCTATTGGATGGGTGGCAATATATTCATTTTCTCCTAATTTATCAAAAACATTTTTTACATTTGCACCCATTTCTTCTAGAACTTTCCTTTTGACAGCATCCGTATCGCTCTCTCCCTCCACAGTATGCCCTTTTGAAAGAGTCCACTTACCAAAAACATCATGCACTAATCCTAAATACAAAGAACTTCCATCTTTTGCATAAACCACAGCGCCTACAAGTTTTTCGATTGGCATTTCTTCGTAAGGAACTTCTAACATATTTTTCTTTTTTCTTTTTGATTCCTCATCTTTACCCGGTTCTCCAAGTTCTTTATAAACTGCACCTAGTACTCCGTTTATAAATTTTCCTGAAGTACCTCCTCCATAGGTTTTTGCAAGTTCAATTGCTTCATTAATTGCAACTTTTGCCGGCACCTGAGTTCGGTCTGAAAAAAGAAGTTCATAAAGACCGATACGTAAAACATTTCTATCAACATTTGCAATTTTATCTAAAGGCCAATCTGGCGCAGCTTTTTCAATAATTTTATCTAGTTCTTTTCTTTTACTTGCAACACCCACAGCAAGAGCTTTCATAAAATCATCATCACCTGCCCCCGAGGCAAATTCTTCAATATCCCTTGTCATAATTTCGGGAATAGCGGAATTATTATTACCATTAAAATCCCACTCAAATAAAGTTTGGAGGACGATTGATCTTGAAAGGTGCCTGTTTGCCATATTAGCTGTTAGCTTTGAGCTGTTAGCTGTTGTGAATAAAGAACATTATTTTATTAAAACTTTTGGTTTATTTTTTCGTTGTTTTTTTTACTTTTTCCGCCTTCTTCTCAGATTTTGTAACAACTTTTATTGCTGAAATTTCTTTGTAGAATCCACATTTAGCGCAGGCTCGGTGTTTTAACTTAGCACTTTTGCATTTTGGGCAAGCAGTTAAAGCTGGCGCCTTGAGAGCGTGGTGACTTCTTCTATTTCCGGTATGTGACCGGGTGCTTCGCATTCTTACTACCATAATAAAGCTATTATACTGATATAAATTAAATTATCAACCTAAAAACCAAAGACCGTCCTTGCATCTTCAAAAAGGACGGCCTTTGGTTTTTTTCTCCTAATTAACTTCTTTTGAAATTGGATTGATATAACAAGTAGCGTATTTTGGTGTTGAGCTAGATATTAGGATCGCTGGATTGTTGGTTGCCATTTCTCCACATACAAATTTATATGTAGTCTCATTTTGAACTCTAGAATCAGTTGTACTACTATTGTTATTTATAATAGTTGGATAAGTTGGATAAAATACTGAGGCTGAAGTGCCTCGATATATAGCACAACTTGTACTTGCGTCAGGACTAGTTAGCGTCCAAGAGAGATTACAATTCCCTCCTGTAGTAGTCGTAGCACTATAGGCATTAACGGTGTTAGGAGAAATTGTGAAAGTGTTAACGGACATAGAGGATTTAAACGCACAACGGCCAGATGCAGGAAAGCAAGCATAACCAGTTTGACACAGAGTTGTTGCTCCAGTACAACTATTTATCTCTCCTGTATTATCAGAATTACAACTGTACGTCGGATTAGCACAAAGATTATTTACAGTGACCTTGTTAAAATCAATCCAACCAACAACATCAGAACCCCAAGCATAACTATGAGAACCATCTAATTTAACTCCATAATTGCTGTTATCAACTGCTTTGCCCGATAAAGAAATCCAACCATCCCAACCACCTGTTCTACTTGTCATCAAACTACAATCTCCATTCGCTGTCCCAGCACAAGCTCTTGCCCAACCAGTCATCAATCCTGTCGAAGCATCATAGTGTGCATCTGCTGCAGTTGTACCAGATCCAGATACCACAGGAAAACCAGAAAGTCCCCCAAACTTTATCCAACCGATATTCGATGACCAAGCATAACCAGTAGTAGTTCCTGATGAATAAATTTGCACACCATTAACATTTTGCGTACTTGTTGCAAAAGAAATCCAACCAATATTAGATGACCAAGCATAACCAGAAAGATTTGCTGTAACACTTTGAGCTTTTACAATATTTGAGTGGTGAAAAACAGTGAAAATTCCAAATGATGCAACTAAAATAAAAGTTATGGAAAATAATATTTTATATAGATTTTTTTTCATAACTTTTTATAAATTTAATTTTTATTATTGACCGCAAGTAGGAGAACTACAGAGGACAGTCCAATTATTAACCATAGTGCCGTCTGACTGACACGTTAAAGCTGCACATTGTGATGATTGAGAAACAAAGGAGGTTTGCGTCTTGCACGCCGCACCTGATGAATAAGTTTTGGAGCCGTACGTACAAAGTGCAGAAGAAGGAAGATTCACACATGTTACAGTGCCATTTGATGCAATACTTTTTATTGCCTGATTTGTACCACAACTACCACTAACTCGCACTTGAACAGCAGCTGTATCTGCTGAAATAGTTCCAGTGGTTGTAATAGGAGAAGGACTAAGACTTATCCCTGTTCCAGCTGTTAAAGAAGATACAACATTCACACAAGTTGGTGTGCCATCAGCAGCAATACTTTTTATCGCTTGATTAGCAGCACAAGCTGTTGATACTCTTTTTTGTAGGACATTTGTATCAGCAGAAATACTTCCAGTAGTAGTAATTGGAGAAGGACTAAGAATTATTCCCGTTCCGGATGACAAAGATGTAACACCCGAGCTACCTCCTGTAGCAGCTTGCCAACTAGCATTACCACTAGCATCTGAAGTTAAAACTTTTCCAGAACTTGCTCCAGGTACAATTGTGACATTTCCATAAAAAGTCGATGTTCCCCAGACATATAATCCAGTGGCTGCGGGATCATAGAGTGATGTATTA
>CAIRYW010000029.1 GCA_903882905.1 uncultured bacterium
AATCATAAAGATATTTAAGATCTTATGGTGGCTATTGCAACGGTGATCACCTCTTCCCATTCCGAACAGAGAAGTTAAGCCCGTTAGCGCCAATGGTACTGCAGCAATTGTGGGAGAGTAGGTCGCCGCCAATCTTTTATTTAAAACCTCACTAATTTTAGTGGGGTTTTTTTATGCTCTGTTGTTTGGAAATATATTGAGGCGAGACATCTTATTAAATATGACATAGCATGGAAGATTCTCTTTATTATAGTTTTCAAAACTACAGTTTATAGATTCAATTTGTGTACCTTAGCTCAAGTACTATAAACAGAAACTAATTTGGGTATTGGTTCAATTAAAGAAGAAAAAAAAGAACAATACTGCTTGTTGAGTCTTAACATTTTCGAAACGTCCAAGCAAACTTCCCGATTTATCATAAACATAATTTCCTTCAAACCTACCTAGTGAATTGCCTGAAGCATCAAAAATATAATTGCCTTCTGTTCTCCCTTTTATATTGCCTTTGGCATCATAAATAAAATCTCCATCTACTCTACCTAGCAAGCTGCCAGTTTTATCATAAATATAATTAGCATCGAACCTACCCAACAAATTTCCGGTATTATCATACACATAGTTGGCATCGATCCTGCCCACATTGTTGCCTACAGAATTATAAAGATATTGGCCGAAAGCCATAGTTGTGCACTGCATCAGCAAAATAAAAAACAAAAAAGAAAAAAACTTTTTCATTTTTATTATTATTTATTCCCCCAATTCCCTGAGGCGATTAATATTTAAGATAAGACACAGGAACTTGGCTTTTGAAAGCTAACGTCTTTTTATGTTTTAAAGCAATACAAAAGTAATATAATTTCAATGATAATCACAGTAAAAAGACCCTCAAAGCAACATTAACTAAAAATTAACAAAATAAGTGAAAAAAATATGCTTATTGTGAATATTTAATTCTACTTTTACAAATTATTAGTAAAAACAATACTTTTAGAAGATAAATAGAAAGATAAATTATAAATAGTTTAGGTCCCGATTGGGCAAACTCTTAAACTCTCGCTATACCATCCAACCAATTATAAAAGCCGTTTACCAGTTTTTGAATCGTTTTGAAAATATTAATTTACAAACAGAAAAAAACTTTTTTACGAATCTTAAAAAAAAATTAACAATGACAGCAAGCACCAAAGATGAATTTTCGACATTTGTGTTGGAAACATTAAAAGCAAGTAAACAAGACATTCTAGATCACAATCCTGACATTGTGTTTGATGTAGATGGACATACAGCTAATCTACAAGCAAAAGAACTTAAATATAAAACTGAGTTCGGGAAAATTGCAGGTTTTGACGCTGCAAAAATCAAACAGATTAAAATAGTAAACGATCTTCGTGATGATTGGTATGATGATGCAAGTGCAACTACTGATTCTCTTAGTGGTTATATGGGTAAAAAAAATGAACTTTCAGTTATTTTGCATCAAAAAAGAGAGTCATTGTCGAACCCGGCAAATCGTGGTCCAAGAATCAAAACTTCAAAAGATGATTCTGCAACTGATTCAACAGATACAGAAACACCTGAAACGGATACTCCATCAACAGATACACCTATAGCATAAAATATCAAAAAGATTTAATTGTAGGAGATTTAAGCCTAAACTTGTTAATACAAGTTTAGGCTTTTTTAATTAAACTTTAATTAAAAACAGGAAAATAGATTAATCGAAAATAACTTTTTTGTTTCCTAAATTTAAGCAATTATTATAATTTTAATTTAAAATATAGTCATTCAGAGTAAGCTCTAAGGCATTTAGAGGAGGCTCTAAGGCGTTTAGAGGAAGCTCTAAATCGTTTGGAGCTATCTCTAAACCCTTCAGAGGTATCTCTAAACCCTTCAGAGGTATCTCTAAACCTTTCAGAGATATCTCTAAACCTTTCAGAGGTATCTCTAAGCCCCTCAGAGATATCTCTAAGCCTCTTAGAGCTATCTCCAAGAGGCTTAATTTAGCTGTTTTGAGGGTATTCATGAAACTGTGTCTAAAATAAAAACAGTAAATTTGTAAATTTTTTAAAAGACATGGAACAAGAAACATTTGATTACAAAAAATTTGAGGAAGAAGCCCTTAAAGGGCTAAAATCGGGTAAAGAAGTATTTG